>CAZQIV010000115.1:0-22294 GCA_964593705.1 uncultured Lentimicrobiaceae bacterium
TAACTGATGGAACGAACATTTATTTGTATTATTTGAGATTTACAACACCCCACCCGAAGGGTTTCCCAAGTTATGGGAGACTTTTTAGTGAAAAAACTCTCTGGAAAAGAAAAAGTCGCAGTACCCCGAAGGGTTTCCCAAGTTATGGGAGAATACGAAAGGTGTTGACTTTGCAACTCTTATCAAAGTCGCAGTACCCCGAAGGGTTTCCCAAGTTATGGGAGGATTGCTAGGTTCAACATGAATGCCAACACTAAGTCGCAGTACCCCGAAGGGTTTCCCAAGTTATGGGAGTATTTTGAAAGAATATTATAAGTTAGAAGTTTCAAGTCGCAGTACCCCGAAGGGTTTCCCAAGTTATGGGAGTAAAAAAAGATACTTATCAACTCCTAACGCTGAAAGTCGCAGTACCCCGAAGGGTTTCCCAAGTTATGGGAGTCAGGCTGGCGAGAACCAGTCGAAACCGAAAGAATTAAGTCGCAGTACCCCGAAGGGTTTCCCAAGTTATGGGAGTGATATTGATAAAGTATTATCAACTGAAGGATTCTTGTCGCAGTACCCCGAAGGGTTTCCCAAGTTATGGGAGCATGGATGGAACAACTAGATCAAGATGAAAAACTTGTCGCAGTACCCCGAAGGGTTTCCCAAGTTATGGGAGTACCTATAGAACAAATGGAAGAAAACCACATGAAAGTCGCAGTACCCCGAAGGGTTTCCCAAGTTATGGGAGTATTTCATTACAAGAAGCTCAATCATTAATTAAGTCGCAGTACCCCGAAGGGTTTCCCAAGTTATGGGAGAGAGACTACTGGATTAAAGTTTTGGAAAGATAAAGTCGCAGTACCCCGAAGGGTTTCCCAAGTTATGGGAGTATGTATCTTAAATATCTTTATTGGAATCTAAAAGTCGCAGTACCCCGAAGGGTTTCCCAAGTTATGGGAGATCAATAGCAGTAATATTCATCTTTTAAACACTAAGTCGCAGTACCCCGAAGGGTTTCCCAAGTTATGGGAGAAACATAATGGCTAAGTTTAAAAGAAAATTAAAAGTCGCAGTACCCCGAAGGGTTTCCCAAGTTATGGGAGTATTACGAAAAACGTCCGTAAGGAGGCTGAAAATCGTCGCAGTACCCCGAAGGGTTTCCCAAGTTATGGGAGTAATCTGAAAATTGCTGTGTATGGCTCTACACATAGTCGCAGTACCCCGAAGGGTTTCCCAAGTTATGGGAGAGCCTCATTTTTAATTAGTTACTCACCCATGTTTTACCTAAACTCCAATTTAACTCGTCTTAACTCCCAATTAATCTGCATTTTAGGCATTTCGCCAAAAATGTTCGCAAATCTAACTGTTTTTTGCCCGGTTTTGCTCCTGTTTTTTAATCCATAAGTACTACTGCAATGATTATCAATACAATAGCACCAAATAAAAGTTCGCAAATGTTTTGGCTTATGCTAATTTATTGGGATTTGCGAAAAACCGCTTTCAAGGTTCATAATTTCGATTTGCAATCGCCACAAATTCAACAATATATAAATGATGCGCTTTTGCAAGATCCAACTATTTTCGCAAATGTTTTTAAATACATGCCCTTATTCACCATTTTCGAATGGTTTCGCGTGCTTTTTTAAATAATATCAACATGTCAATGAACTTTTATCAAAGTATTAAACGATATGTGTTGGGATAAATAGTTTGGATAGGTTTCCGTGGCGATCTATTTTTTCGATGCAAGCCCCACAAAGTTGATAGTAAAGTATGCTATCGCGCTTTTTGTCAATCAGCTCCGTGGCTTCCTGCTTTAGTTTTTTTAATTTTGCCGGGCTAATCAAGCACTCGAACACACTATAGTTTACCCTTGTTCCGTATTGCTCCAGCAGATCCGAAACTTTTTTGCGCCGCTTATTGCTGCTAATGTCATAAGCCACTACTACCAATTGTTTTTTTACCATTTTGCCACGTAGGGTTTATAGGTTTTTACTTTACCCACAATCAACTGAGCGAGTTTATCGGCCTGAAACCTGATAATTTCTGAAAGCCGGGTTTCCCGTCTTCGAAAATCTTCTACGTTATTTAGTCTTTCCAGCACTTTTTCGGTGATGCGTTTGCGGGTATTGTCGGAAAGCCTGCCGTCTTTAATTTCATATTCTTCGCCTTTGGTTATAAAAGCAATTACAGCCCGATCGACTGCCTGCTGCCTGAACTCTTCGATAAAATCGAACACCAGGCCGGGTTTATTGCGTTCGGAGGAATGGAGGTAGCTGATGTAGGGATTGAGCCCTGCTTGTTGTATGGCCTGCCATATTCTTGAATAGAGAATACCGTAGCCATAATTGAGCAGTGTATTTACAATATCGGTGGCCTCCTGGTGGAGTCGTCCGGGGAATTCAACATGATTGTCGAGTAGGGTTTTGATGAGCGACCAATAAATGGCTGCTGTTTGCCCTTCGATGGCAAATACCGATTTTCGGAAAAGGCTTAGATCATCGGCGGGGAGTTCTTTAATTTTTAGTTGTAGTTTTTTAAGGGAAGTAATTTTGTTTTTAAATTGTAAGGCAAAATCGGGATCGGTATTCTTACGATACTTATGATAGTATTTGAGCAGGTTGATTTGATTTTTCATTTTACCCGAAATACTGGCTTGAATAAATTTATGGGCAATTCCGTTGTCGAGGCTTTCGATCTGGGCAATACCTGTTTTTGCCCGGATAAATGCCGGGGAGATCAACTGTGCGTAAGGCGAACCGTTGTATTTTAAAAAATGAATGGCAATATCATTTTCTGCGCAATATTCAATAAGGTTTGACGACAGTGCTACACCCCTGGAAAGTATGGAAATGTTGCGAAGGTTTCGGCGGGGCATCGAATGAATAATCCTGCCTTGCTTTTTGAGTACGATACGATTTTGGCTTATTCCGGCAAACACGCCCGGGCTGCTAACAACCAGTTCCATACCAGCCGATTCTAATTTTTGGTATTCACGGCGTTTGTGTGCTATAATTTTTTCAGCGCTTTGCGGCTTCGGTTCATCAGCCGGGTTTTCATCTTCCGGGTATTCGTCAGGTTTTTCGGTAATGGGAATATCCATCCCAACAAATTTTTGCAAACCCTGCCCAATTGCTGCATCGCACTGACTGATCATGGCATCTGCAACAGCTACACGCTCGTTGCCGAAGCGGTACGAAAAGTAATGAATAGTTGACAGGATGTCGGCAAACTGTTTTTTGGAAGCTATCGTCTTGTGTTTGCGGGAATAGAATAATTTGCCCGCAATAATTTGTACGAATTCCCTATCGAGATTTTCGAGGATTTGTTCCGGCAAAATTTTACCATAATAATTTCTTATGTTTTCGCATACCGTATAAAAGAGGGGAACAATGTTTCCGCTTTTATCAATTTTCAAATTATTGCTGAGTGTAAGCAATAAATCAAGGGTTTTTTGTTTGCTCAACAGGGTATCGTTGTTTTTAAACGACACACCCAAAAATTCAAAGCCCTCCGACACGTGTATCACCTTTGGTTCGGCATTGAGCTTTAGTTTGAGCTTTTCGGTAAGATACCATTTCGCAGTTTGCGCGGCATTTATGGCATCTGCTTTTTTGTGCGATAGTATTACAAAATCATCGGCATACCTTACAAACCCAACACGTTTTTTCATCATCAGGCCATCGAAAGGGTGCAGGTAAAAATTGCTTAACAAAGGTGAGAGGATTGCGCCCTGGGGCAGGCCTGCAATTCTGTCGTGCCAGGCAGTATCCCGGTTTATCTCCCCCATTTTGAGCCAGCACTCGATAAGCCCCATGATGGCCTGGCTTCTGACTTTCTTTTCAAGTTTTTGTAGTAATAAATCGTGGGGAATGGTATCGAAAAAATTATCGATATCGCACACCGCCAGCCATTTTCGATTTTCTTTAACAACAAAAAAACCGGTTTGTTTAATAGCCATGAGGGTGTTTTTATTGTGGCGGTAAGCATAACTGCATGGATAGAAACCTTTCTCGATATGTGGCGCAATGATATTTTTCACGGCTACCTGCACAATTTTATCCCTCACGGTCATCAATCCTATGGGTCGGGTTTCTGTTTGGTTTTTCTTAATGTCGATATGCTTATAGGGCTCGGGCGAATAGGTTTGATGTTTGAGCTCATCCTGGAGTTGGTTTAGATTTTCAACAATATTCTCGTCAAACATCTTTACCGAAACAAGGTCAACGCCGCCTGTGGAGCCTTTTGCTTTTACGGTGCGCCAGGCATCCATCAGGTTGTGATGGTCAACAACTTTTTGATACAGTTTGTCATCCATAACTTAGGCGGTATTGTCCCAGTCCGAGGGTTGCCATTTTGCCAATGTTTAGCAATTGTCCGATTTGTAATAGTGGCAAAATACTGGTAAGATCGCCTTGTAAAGCTATTTTCCCTATCATACCATTTAATTTCAAATGTTTTTCGTGCCGGTTCGAAAAGCGGCCAAAGGCATAATTTTCGAGTTGATAGTTTACCTGGATATTATCTGTAACTATTTGGGCTGCCCCGATTAGTTCGCCATCGCAATAAAAATGGTTGAGCAGGTTCACCCTTTCGAAAATTCGATTTAACAAGAGCTCCAATCGCGGTTTGCGGGCAACCTGTCCTTTTTCTTTGAGGTGAAGCGGTGTTACAAACCACAATTCGGCTTTGCTTACCTTGTGGGATAAATTAAAGAAATCGTTGCTGTTTAATGGCAGGGGCAGAAGGCCGGCTTGCAAGGGCTCAAAATTCCCGGCACCGGTAGCATCGTAAAGAATTTGAATGATTTCAAATTTTCCACGCATCCTTCCCATACCTTTTTTACCTGCCCTGGCAAAGGCTTCGGTAAAATGAATCAGGTTATTTATTGCATCACCAATTACGATAAAATCGAATGTAAACTGATCGCCGGGCATGAAAACCACTTTATCGAACATATCTTTTTGAATGATGAAAGGCTGCGGCGGATCGGCATACTTTGTCGCGTGTTCATGTCCGGCAGGAGGCTCGGGGTAAAAAATTTGCCGGTACTTACAATCTGCTCTTGTGTTGCAATCAGCACATTCAATGTTGGTATTCGTGCAAAAATGTTTGTATAGATTTTGCCCCAACACACCGTGCAAGGCAGAGCCCCAAAAAGGGCCCTGATCGAGCAAACTCATTGTCCGGCAAATAAATCTGAGCCTGTAAATTTTTAAAGTTTCAAAATGCTGTATTTCCATTTGCAAATTTGTTTTTAATTGGGTAATGAATCGAGGGTGAAGGCTGCCCATGAATATATTTCGAGCAGCGAAAAGATACCCGAAGCCACAGCATATTTTCCGGGGAAATAGTGGTTATCACCACCAATGAGGTTGTGATTTCCAAATTTACTGGAAAAAGAGTATAGGTTTCCTGCAGATTTTTTAAGCTCGTAGGGCAAATATTTGTTGGCAACAAGCACACCCATAATATTGCGGGTGCGGCTTTTCCCTTTTTGCTCAAAATTGTCCGGTGGTTTGCCAAGGATATTAGGAGCTAAAATATCAAACAATTTTTCGAGCAATCTGCGGATGAGCGTTATGTTTGTAACAATGGATGAAGTATCTGATTTTTCGCTTTGCATAAGCAGTGTTTCCATCAGGTCATCATCGTCATCGGTAAGGTAGTTTTCGATAAACTCGAAAATTACTGCATACTTATCCCTGACAATCATTTCGGGAAGCAAGGCAATCAGATCATCCAGATGTTTAAACAGGGCATCATAGCCTTGTTTTTTAGAAATCACTTTAGCAATGCCATCGAGGTCTTTTTCGAGGTCGAAAAGATTGTTGGCAAAAACCATGAAAGGTATGTAGCGATTTTGCTCGTGTTCGATGCGATTTATCTGATCCATGGCATGAAACACGAAGTTTGTTTTGATGGAATCCGGGTTTTGTTCATCATCGAGGGCACATCGGCTGTCGAGGATTACGGCCCTGATTTTCTGATTTTGTTCGAGATGGGCGATACCTTCGTCCAGGGTGTGAAAACAATCAACGATAAAGCGCTTGCGCCGGGCTTCGGCCTGCAGCATTTTGCAAGATTCGGTTTCATCATCGATAAGGAGGATTTGTATGGGTTTTTTGAGCATGGGTTGTTGAATTAAAGCATTTTGCTAACAGTAGCACTTTGAATTTTTTTCTTTTTAGTTAGTGATAATTTTATGATCAACTTTTGTTTGTCATTCATACCACCCGGGTATCTAATAGCGATTTCCTGATTCATGTATGCCCCTTCCGAAATAATTTTAAGCAGTACGTGATTGTTAATTTTAGGATCAGGCTTTATATATTCAGCCAATACTTCACCTTGTTTAAGGATTATATCTGATGAAGTGCCATTAGGGTAATTGGGTTTGTTATCAGTGTGAGGGCTAATGTTATTTATTGAGCTTGACGATGTTTTATTAACCCTGTCTTTTTCATCATCAAACTGCCCATAACCCACATTGGTTTTTGCGCCGATACCCTGGTCGAGGAGGATTTGGCGGAAGAGTTCAAGTTTAAATTTTGCTGTGAGACGATTGGTATCGACCAGTTTAAACCTGAACTCAAATTCCACCTCCGGTAAAACTTTCATAAACTGGAGAGGAGTAGGATTCTTAAGAGGATCCTTATGTGGCGTAATATAATCGTTGGCCAATAGCCCGTTTTTTGCAGAAACCGGGAAGGCATCGAAAAAGACATCACGCTTGTAGATGGATGTATTTTCCGGGGCTTCAAAAACTGTTTTAATAAATTCGGATTCTTCGAAAATGGGTTTTTCATTTTTTATTTTGCCGGTATCCTTAAATAAGAAAACATCAGGATTCTCTTTAATCACTTTTTTAGCTTCTGCCTGCACTTTCGATTCTCGTTCTCCCGAGGCCAATTCTTCGATAATCCATTTCACATAGCCGCCTTTGTCTAAGGTGAAGGCATTGCGCAACACTCCTTTTACGGAAGAGCCGGGGATGCAGGGTAAACCGGAGGTGTAGTCGAAAAAGAAACCGAGTTTGAGTTCATGTTTTATGTAATACTCTCCATCGCCATCTTTTTCGTTGCTCCCAATTTCATGTATGTAACCACTACCAATCAATAAACCGGGATACGTTGTTTGCAAGCGAAAGGAATTATTTGATATATCAAATTTAACAGGCGTCTCCTCCGCCAAATTTAATTGGAATAGCGTGTCGTTAATTTCCTTACCATCGAAAATCGGGATGCCTGTATCGCGTTCTATTTTTAACTTCTCGAAATATTCCTTATAGAATTTATAACCAATGTTGTAGCTCATGATTCCTTGATTTTAAATGTTCGAATAGATAATTTAAGTGCAATAAGAGCATCCTCAATTTCTTCTTCCGCCAGAAATAATTTGTCAAAATCCAAATCTGAAGTGGAAATTTCACTTCCTGAAGATTGTGGTTTTAAACACTTACTTATTACATACGTGATCAGTTTTTCGTTTGGCTGATAGTTAGGATTTATAAGTCTCAATATAGCATCCAACAGGTAACTGCTATGGGCTTTTTTACCTGTATCGTTGGCGTAAAACGCTATTGTTGGGAGTAAGCCAGCTTGCATAATACTTGCCCCCATTGATGAAATATACCCTTTGTATTCCTTGCTAACAATTCCATCATTTGCAATATGGCTCTTCTCAATAGCGTCTATTGCTTCTGGAATTAACTTGTTGATTTTATCTTTCATTATCCAGTAATTTTAGTAATTCTACAATACCCATAACCAATACTACCATTTGCTCCAATCTGAACAACAGCTTGAGACAAGTCTTTATCAAAATCATCAGAATTAGTTTCCGTTTTTGATATAAAGCAAATGAAACGGCTTTCACGTGGTACAACTTCTTCGTACCATAGATTTTTACTTTCCCCGTTGTCTAATTGATTTCTTGCTATTACCGGCAATCTCTTGGCCAATTTCTTAAAAGTGTTATCATCAAATATTGCAACATCGTTGCCCATATTTGGATCATAGTTTATTGTGGGGTCAGATGCAGCTAACCAATCTTCAAGTTTTACATCTCCTCCTATAGTTGTGGGAGTTGAATAATCGTAAGAACCTGACACCAATTCTTTTTCCTGAAAGGCCTTTGCTTTTTCATTTATTGTGTCAACCAACATTTTAGCAGTCGCTCTGTAGAATGGGTTTTTATTGCTACGAACAGGCAATACCAATAAATCTGCGTTAAAAAACTTATAATGTCCAATGCTCTCTTTTCCCTTGTCATCTTCATTTCTACTGGGGTCAGCACCAAAAACATATTTTAATTTTTTAGGTTCTTTTTCCCATGTATTTTTAAAATACTCACGCAAAGCCCCTTTTAGGCTCGATGAGTTAATGACAGGCATATTGTTTACAGAATCCCTCTGAATTAAATTATCGATAACTCCGTAATTGGCTCCACCTGCTCCTACATGCATATTTGTGAGGCATGAAATTAAATAAGCTTCTGTTGTGTATTTCATAATCCTAATTTTGTTTTATTGTTTTAAAAATATTGTACCCTAAATATTGTAATTGTTCATTGAATAATTTTTCTTCGATTTCTTCATGATTCCCATAAAAAACTGATCCTTTTTTATAGAGGTTGTATTTGTTACTTTTATCTGGCTTTTTGTAATAATTTGATTTTTCCTCAGTATTTGATTTTATAAATCTAAAATCAACGGTTTCGGTAATGGCAAATTTGCATACATCAAGTATTTCCTCATTAACATAAGCATCGCTAACTAAAACAACCTTTTCCGAAGCAATCGACTTTTTGTAATCAGGAATTAAATCTTCGAAAGCCATTTTCTTTCCGTCTTTCGAAATAAATTGGCTTACATCCATTCGAAATGATTTTTGTTCCCCACCAAAAGTTACAATGCTTTGTGATTTGAAATTGACATTGACATTTACATCGTCAGAAAGCTCAACAATAACGGCAAAACAATAATTCTTTTTAAACTTGTAAAATGATTGTAAATGGTACGATTTATCGTTTGAACCACCTTCGTATTTTTTCCTGATGCCTACTTGTTTATGCTCTTCAAAAATTTGATCATATTTAAGTAGCTTGTTGTTTTTATTAATCATCAAATCTTTAAGGCCATACTTGGGATCATACTCTTTCAACTCAGTAGCTGTCCCCAATGCTATTTCAAGAAATTCAAATTCCTTTTCTTTTTCGTTATATTGATACTCTTTATTCGCTGGAAAGTAATAGTCATCTTCGATTCCCTCGGCATTTGAATCACAAATAAAAACAGGAGAAATAGAATGGATGGATTTAAAATCAAACTCGCCATTTAATCGAAAACTTTTTGAACCAATTAGTTCACTTGCTAGTTCCTTGTTCTGAATTCTATTGTTTTTAAAAGTGTTCTCATCCTGGCATTGTGCCAATAATTGGTAGCGAACAAAACCTAATACCCCGGTTTGTTGAGGGAAATAGTTTGACTTTACGAAATAGTGTACAAGATTGTCCTCTCCAAAAGTATTCTCACCCCCAAAGAAAAAGGTATCGTGTGGCGTTAATTTGAGCAAATATTTTGTTTTCATAATCTGTCTTCTTTGTTGTTTAAAAATTCGATAAATCGTAAGGCAGCATAAATTTTTCCCAGATTGTATTTGTTTTGATCATTTTCTTTTTCATCGTTATCATCCTCAAACAAACATTTTTTAACCTGATTTTCAGAATATACATCCTTAACAAAATGTTTAAGATTTTCGAGAAAAGGAATTAATTCCTCTTTGTGCTGTTTCTTTCGATGAACACTTTCATCGAAATTATTTAAGAAGAAATTGTCGAATATAATATTTCGTTTTTCCACTACATCCTCTTTTCCAATGCTACACAACAAGGCTTTTTGGGGCTCTAATTTATGTGCAACTCCACGAATTAATTCTTCGTTGGGCAGGTGCTCACGTAGTAATTTGGTGTACTCTTTGTAAGAGGCAGCATTCTTATGAAAGGTAGTACCAAAAAATTGGCCGCTGTGTTTTAGAACTGCAAAGGAGACCGCATTTTTCTTGTCTGTTTTTTTAGCGGTATAGAACAATTGCTTAATCGCTTCACCTAAGGCTTCATTCAGTGGGAACTTGTAATAACTCACAGAAATGCCATAGGAAATCGCAGGTTTTTTTTCAACTTTCTTGATTATTTCTTTGAACACTTCATCATCAGTAAACAAGGAGTTGAAAACCTCATCTATTTCATCAATTAATGTAAAAATAGTCTTGCTCAGGTTTACCTCTTTATCCGATAAACTGGAGTGCGCAAGCGGACAGAAAAACAAAAGATCGTCTCCGCCAGCATAAATGGGCGTGCCCCTATACTCTTTAATCTTTGCAACAGATTTTTTTCCAAATTGCAATAAGTGCTTCGAAAACCTCTCAATAAGTTTTTCTTTCTCGGGTTCGGTATAAAGTTGCTTAATGAATTCTCCGGTATTATCGCCATCAGCTTGAACTACCGCGATATATTTTTGGTAATTTCGGTAAGTCAGTTTAAATTCCGGGTCAGACTTTATTTTATCGATAAAGACTTGTTGACTGTCAGCTTCATCAGGTTTTTTATTATCATTTACCAATGTATTAACATAATACCTAAATTGCTTTTCATCGACATCCTTTAGTGCAGAATTTGCTATTTCAATGGTTGAAGGAAATCGTTTATTATCCTTATTAATTTCATACCGGTCAAATTCTTCCCTAACAAAAAAGTTGTAATACGTTTCCTCAAAGAATTGCTGCAAGAAATCATTATCAGCACCTTTTAAAGCCCGTTGCTTCAACTCTGCAGTATCAAGCAGACTGTTGATTTTTATGATTACATTTTCGTTTTCACTTAATTCCACGGATAAAACATGGATGGATAAATATTCTTTGAAAAATAAAATTACATCTTTTTCTTCTCTGCCAGTATCTTTACTTACCTTAATGGCAAGTTCTTCCACAACGGAATCGATACAATAATTTAAACTTTGCCATTCACCTTTTATAATCAATTTATCAGGAAAGAGTCCGACTTCGAAATTTTCTGTTAAATCTTTCTTTTCGTAATAAGGCAGGATGACCTCTTCATTTGTGATTTCCGCTTTCTTAATAATTTCTCTCATTAAATAAGAAAACAAATAACTGGCAGCCCAAATTCCTTTTGTGCTTCTGGCTTTTTGGAGGGTTTTACCAATAGGGCCGAGGGTTAGTGCGGTGTATTTCATTTGCTTCAGATGTTTTTATTTAAAAAATCTACGATATTGAATTCATTAGGTACTTGTAATCTTTTTGATCGTTTTGCTGTGTCAAGACTCTCACCAAGATAAAAGTTAAACCATTCTCCTTTAATGAGATCAATTTTATTTTGATCAGCTACAAGGAAAATGTTTTTATTGAAAACTTTAAATTTTATAGGCGATTGAAATCTTTCGATGGAGATATTATTGTGGGTTTCATGCCTAATATTAACCTTTACTCCTAATTGCTGATAGTCGTATAAACCTGCTAAGCCCAATAAAGCTCTTACAAACATTGTTTCATAACTTTCAGATTCAGGTTCATAGGTTTTATCTTGCGCAACTTCTTTGGATATGAGTTTTTTTTCCCAATCGATGTTTTCTTCGTGAAAATAGTCCCTGATTCTTGATAGATCAGGTGTCTTATTTTTTAATTTTTTGTAGGTGTTGTCAATACTTCTAAAAATATTTACAATGCTACTTGAACTTACTGTCAATTGTTTCGAAAAAGAATAGCTCTCTGATAAAACACCTATAAAATCATTCAGGTTTGTATTTTGGTCGGTAAAACATCCAAAGCCTTTGCTCTGTCTCCCTCCAAAATTTTCCTTGATAAATAGCGAGGGCAAATGCTCTTCTATTGACTCAAGCAATCTTTTATTTATTGCTTTAATTTCTATTCTGATACTCTTGTGAAATAC
The DNA here is from genome assembly GCA_964593705.1 of uncultured Lentimicrobiaceae bacterium. GTDB lineage: Bacteria > Bacteroidota > Bacteroidia > Bacteroidales > 4484-276 > SABY01. The sequence goes on from CAZQIV010000115.1 coordinate 11,947, forward strand.
ACCTATTGCAATTTTATCATATTCATGATTGTTCCTTTTGTCATTATTTGCAAAGTATGGAGCAGATGCAATAACCGTTAGGTTAGGTAATTTTAATTCTTGTTGTATCTTTTCTTGTATCGATAAAACTTCCCTATCGGGAATTCTGCTTTCAAAATAAAAATATGTAGGGTTAACATCCTGTGCGCAAATCTTCATCTTATAATCCAACGCCGGGTGTACACCTTTTCCGACCAGCCATTTTTTCCATTCGGATTTTGCTTTGAATGCTTCGAATGCTACTTCGCCTTGTTTTTGGGTAAGCCGCTCAATTATAAACCTGTCCAGCTTGGGTTTTACTTCGGTGGCCCGCAGCGTTGCTCCCGCCTGGTCGTGCTGGAAATGGATGAGCGGCGTGTGCTGCTTTAGGGTAAATTCAAGTTTGTACATTGTCTTTAATTTTCGTTAGTATTTTTTTATTCGGATATAAGCTTCTTGTGTTCAGCAATAATCTTATTAATTTTATCAAATTCCTCCTTTTCGGGGAATCCTGTTTTTGAATCCTTGCAATCGCCCGACTGATGCAGGTATTTATAAAATTCTACGGCCTTGTCGTAATTTTCTCTTTCCAGACGCTCTTTCTTTCCCTGTTCGTATTGCTGCTTTTCGGCCTCGGCTTTTTCTTTCCTGATTTCTTCTTCTTTATAAATTTTATATTTTTCGTGTTCCTGCTTTTCGGCATAGATAAAAAGGAGGGCTATTAACACCAGCACCGCGAGATTGAACATTGAAAATATGAGAAAAAACAGGGGCTTGGCCGCGAGGATGTTCGCGGCATTTTGCGGCCAGATAAGTTGTACTATTATAATGATGAATACAAATAATGCCATTTGGGCAATAATAAAGCCGGCTGCAATGGCTACGTAGATTTTTAATGTGTTTTTCATAATTGTTGAATTATTGATGATGTGAATAAAATACAAACTGCAAGTAGTATCATTATGACAATTAATGCGCTTACAATACGTCTTTTTCCTTTTTTGGTGAAATGATAGATGCCATACATTATTGTGGCTGAGAGTATGATGATTGCTCCTATAATGCCAATTTTTGTATTAACAAAAGAATCATTGTATTTAAAAAAATTCATCCCGAAAAATCCTACAATAAAAGAGGGTATCAGGAACAAGGAGCCAAGAATAGTAAGCAAGCTCAGGTTTCGGCTCTGCGATTTTTCGTCGAGTAGTGAGGCGTAGTTGTGCAATTCTCCAATTTCGTTGTCGAGGTCTTTCACCTGGTCTTTGATGCGCATGTTTTTGGTGAGCAAATCGTAGAGGTCGATGCCCTGCTCCTGGGCGGTGATTTCGCGAAAGAAAATCTGATTTACAAAACGGATGTAGGCTTTATAAAAGTAGCCGATTTGATCGGCCAATCGCTGATTATCCTTTCCATCCAAAGCACTCAGGTGGCTTACCTCTGCCGAAAACTTTAGGATAGAAGCCCTTTGAATTAATACCAATTCCACAATCCTGACATACATGGTTCGGAAATGAACAAGAGCAACATCCAGAGGGAATCCTGTTTCTGCAGAAACAGCCATAAATGAATACTTGGTCATTCCATATAGTGTTCCCCATTTCTGCCAACGGCTGTATGTGTTTTTTGCGAGTAATTCTTTTTGCATCCGAACATTCTGGCAGGTACTGTCGCTACTGTCAACATAAAGAAACTGATGCCAGCGATCATCTCTTACGAATTTCAGAAAGAGTTTTGTATCCTTAATCTCATTGCTCAGTTTGTTATCAAAATACCAACACATTGTAAACATACGGTCGTCAACCACGGGTTCAATTTCGATGGCCGGGCTAAAATCATCAATCAGCGATTCGATAAAGCGGGCTTTCCCCCAGGATTCCGTAGTTGAAAACCGTGTAAAGTCTTCCTGATATCGTTTTAGGTTTCCCATTAGTCCGTGAATCGAAATATAATCGGCCAGTTCGGCATGTTTTGTACCTTCAACATGGCTGGTTTTATCCAAAAAAGGCGGAAAGATACGCCGCCCAAACTGGTTGATTCTGCGCACATCATCAAATTCAGGATAGTCATAGTTTTCAAGGTAAAAAATCAAAACCCCGGTTCCTGTCGAGAACATATCCAGGCATAAGGATTTAAGATGCAGTTTGTAAACACTGTTTTTTTTGTTGGCAATTACCCCGATTTCATAAATCAGGTTTGTTTTGTAGGTTTCTTTTCGTTCATAATGTTTAATCGTAGGAAACTTATTTTTGGGATCATCATCATAAAGTGCATTATGAACAAATTTGTAGAAGAAGTTTTTTTCGTTGTACAACTCGGTTTGGTAACCAGTGCTTTCGGGTTGTGGCTTGTTTTCCCATTGCGAGTTGGTTTGCGGCAGGATTTTGTTTAGCTTGTGGCGCTCATCAAAATCTTCGCCTTCCCTGCCCTTGGGTGTCCACTGGAAGGGAAACATAAAAACGTGGTAACTGTGTAGCTTCATAATTTTTGGATTTGGTGTATGATTTCATCTTTAAGATTATTAAATTCTTCATGCGAAAAAGCACCTGCCGGGATTCCGAAAAACCCATCTTCGCCACCTCCGGAAAATGCTTTGTTTTGCTGAATGAATTTTTGATACGTTTTGGCGAGGACAGGTATTCCTAAGCCGTAATAAACCAAATGGTCGTGGTGGTGTATTAATAGTTTTGCATAAGGATATAATCTGTCGGTGATTGTAGAAAATTTTCTTGTTAAGGATTCCACGATGGTAAGGCTTCCGGTTTTGCTCAGATTTTTTAAAATAGATTCCCCGGCCAGCTTTTCATCTTCATCACTTACACCCTGTGCCTGGCGGTCGAGCTGGCGGATGCTGTCGATTTCGGCTTTTGTAGCTCCTGCATTTATCATTCCCGGGATATAGGCTTTATCGTTGGCAGCTACCAGACTTTGAAACCAGTTAAGTTTAATCTTTAGCAATTCGGCCACCTGTTCGATTGAAGAGGGCAAATGAGATTTTTCGTTGTGATGATCTATTAGGATATATTTTGGAGGTGGATTACAATCCTCGATGAGCTCAACAGCAACAAAAGTGTGGGCATCATCAAAAACATCTTCATAAGCAGAGAGTTTAGCGCCCCAATGCAGGTTTCTGTTAATGAAATTAATTTTTTGGGACTCCAGAATTTTTTGTATTTCAACCATTTCAAGGTCGGGGCCTCCAAGCAGAAAAATTGTCCTATCCATCGATTCTTGATTAATCATTGTATTCCAGGGTATTTTATTGTTCAGTTTTTTTTAATTGAAACAGCCTTCCTGCCCCATTCTGATTTTGCTTTATTGAAGGAAAATATTGCTTTAGCTCTTACATAATCGCCATTTTTGAGTTTGTTTTTTTTCAAAAAGCTTAATTTAGTGTCGGTCTTTTTTGTCAGGTTTCCCGCAGATAACGCAGATTTTCGCAGAAAAAAATCAGCGCAAATCAGCGACATCTGCGGGAGATTCTTTGGCCTCGGACAGAAATAGTTGACTTTATGGACACGCATTAAATAAATATGCACTCTTTTTGCGCAAAGCTAAAAAATATTATAATTCAATTTGTCTTTTTGAAATTTTGTGGGGAGTTGCAGCAATCTATGATAATCGAATTCTACAACCCAGGATAAATTTATCCGATATGAAATGGTTGAAGGGAAATTAAATAATCGGAGCAATTGAAACTTTGAAGGAATAATGTATTCCCCCTTTTTATTACCCCTCCAAAACACAAAAGCCCTGAATCGTTGATGATTCAAGGCTTTTAAAATTAGTTTGGTGCCCAGAACAAGACTCGAACTTGCACTCCATTGCTGAAACTAGTCCCTGAAACTAGCGCGTCTACCAATTCCGCCATCTGGGCTTTTATGCGGGTGCAAAAGTAATTTTTTATCTTTTTATTCCAACATTTAAAAGGAAAATTTTTTAGCATCCTGATTTTCAAAATTTACCAACTTTTTCCTCACTTAATAAATAATTTCTATTTTTGCCCCACAAACCAATAATTTAGCATTATGCGCATTATTGCCAATCCATTCGTAAGCATTTGGTAAGGATCATCCGGGATTTGCACCTGCCTTGATTCACGTTTCAAATAATATTTAATGGGGATTTCCTTCCTCATCTTTTTCATGTCATTTTATTTAATAATTATTTTTAAAACAGGAGGACTGTATTATGTTAAACACTTTCACTTTTATCCCGGTTGCGGTGACAAATATTCACTGCCTTTCAAATTCAACATCACTTTATCAAAAATTATTGATCCACAAACAACTAAGACGAAAACGAAGATGAGTTATCATAAAATAAAATCGGGGAAAATCAATTTTCTTAAAAATCTAAAACCTATATTCAAAGACATCAGGGAAGCCATTTCCGGCTCGGATCAGGACTTTACCAAAGGGAGTATCAACCGGGCAATATTTCTGTTGTCGGTACCAATGGTTCTCGAGATGATCATGGAATCGGTGTTTGCCGTGGTTGACATCTGGTTTGTTTCCAAATTGGGAGCTGATGCTGTTGCTACGGTTGGCATTACCGAATCGTTGATTACCATTGTATATTCCATCGCGATTGGATTAAGTATGGCAACCTCAGCGCTTGTTGCCCGCAGAATCGGTGAAAAGGACAAAGAGGGCGCTACAAAATCAGCATTTCAGGGAGTTGCAGTTGCAGCCATTACTGCCATTCTGATTGCCATCCCGGGGGCCATATATGCCGGCGACCTTTTGATTTTAATGGGTGTCTCAGACGAAATTGCAAAAGATTTTTCGTCCTATACAGCAATTATGCTGGGCGGGAATATAGTTATCATGTTGCTCTTTGTAATCAACGGTATCTTCCGTAGCTCGGGAGATGCAGCCATTTCGATGCGGGTGCTTTGGCTGGCTAACATCATCAACCTCATCCTCGATCCAATTTTAATTTTCGGATGGGGCCCAATCCCTGCAATGGGTATTGCCGGAGCCGCAATTGCCACAACCATCGGACGGGGTATTGCTGTTAGCTATCAGTTGTATATATTATTCTATGGTAAAGTTAGGGTTGGATTCAGTTTATCAGCACTGAAAATTGACTTTCCTCTCATGGCCAGATTGGTAAGAATAAGTTTAGGAGGAATCGGACAAACCATAATTGCCACTTCAAGCTGGATAGGTATGGTAAGGATTATTGCCGAATTTGGCAGCGAGGTTGTTGCAGGTTATACCATTGCCATCCGCGTTGTAATCTTTTCACTGCTACCTTCATGGGGTATTAGCAATGCCACAGCAACCCTTGTAGGCCAGAACCTTGGAGCAAAAGAACCCGATCGCGCTGAAAAATCGGTTTGGGCAACCGGAAAAATCAACATCATACTATTGGGGATGATCGGAATAATTTTCATCATCATGCCCACATTTTTTATTCGTTTGTTTATCACTGACAGCGCTGTAGTTGAGGTAGGCGCAAATGCATTGCGGATTATAAGTTTCGGTTTTTTTGCTTATGGTTTTGGGATGGTGCTGATACAAGCTTTTAATGGTGCAGGAGATACACGTACTCCAACCCGAATTAACCTGATTTGTTTCTGGCTGATAGAAATACCACTTGCTTCTTTTCTATCGCTTTATGCAGGCATGAACGAAAATGGAGTTTTTTATTCGATTGTAATTTCCGAAACATTACTTGCCATCATTGCCTTTTATTTATTCAGGAAAGGAAAATGGAAAGAGAACAAAGTTTAAGGTTGAGACCAGTCTAAAAAGCCTCAAAACCCCTAAATCCCCTAAAGGGGACTTTGTCAAACTACTGATTTTTAGTACTTCATCCGTCAGCTGACGGATTGGGGTAAAAAGGACTAAAAATCAGTAGTTTTGGGTTTTTAGACTAAACTCAAGGGTTATTTGAAAAATAGTAAGAATTCATGGTTCTACCACTATTTTTATGGATACAATTAATTCTACTTTAACAGATTAAGTTCAAATGGAAAAATCAATCCGCTTTAACCCCGTCCGCCAGCTGGCGGAGGTGGATTGATTTTTCTGCATTCTTCCGTCAGCTGACGCATTGGTGTAAAAATACAGAAAAATCGAATGTGTTAAAGTAGAATTGAATGCCATCACTTAGGAATAGATTTCTCCCTTCAAAACTTCCCCGAAGGATCGGGGCACGCTGCTTCGCTATGTTTTTCGGTACCCATGCAAAGCCACCAAAGCCCTGTCTTTTCGATGGAGCGCAGCGACTGAGAAATCTATTTTATTATTTGTAATCAGCTTGTTACGAAAACTTGCCATTGGTAGAGTTCACCCAAAGTTTTTGGGCATAATAAGGAGATGATATTATGAAATAGATTTCTTGCCGCACGTGCGGCATCGAAATGACCCCGTCCACGGGTTGATTTGGGAGGAGGGTAATCGGGCGCTTCGCGCCCGATTACCCTCCTCCCACTACCCAAACGGAAGCATTGTCACCTCGAAGGAGCGCAGCAACCTGCCCCGTTTTTTCGGGGATTGAGACCTGCCTCGCCTGCACCATTGCATACACCAGCGGCAAGGCGGGGGTCTGTATAATAGTAAAGTTTTCAGTACTTTACATAAACTTGTCATTGGTAGGATACGCCAACTGGCGGAGACTGAGAGATCTGTCATGCAACGAGTACTACAGCTTCTTACAAAAAGCTGTCAATAATACCAAAACACAAGCGCAGCTAAGTGCTGCCGGGAGAAATCTGTTACCAGCTTTCAATCGAATAAAGAATTAATATGGTGTAGTCAACAAAACATTTTTATAAAGTTTACAGTAGAACCTTTTGCAGGTTATTAGCCATGGCATCATCTTATTTTTCTACGCAAAAATTGCCACAGACTATAATCATTCAATCAGCAAAATTGCACCATTGTTTTTAATTTACTTTGCATTTTTAAATCAATAACATTAACATTTTATACAATGATTTTAAATCTATTCACCTTTTCGTTTGTTTCCAATGGAAAATGATTTAATTATAGAACTTAGACACCTTAAGCTTGAAGACTATATCGACCTGCGTCATGCAATGGAAAAAGCGTATTTTGGCTCAACCCAAAATTTCTGGGAAAAACGCGACATCAGATGATTGCTGAAATTGCTTCCCGAAGGTCTGCTTTGTATAACCGTAAATGATAAGGTTGTAGCCCTGACCCTCTCACTGATTATTGATTACAAAAAGTTTGGCGACAATCATACCTACAGTCAGATTACCGGAGATGAAACCTTTAAAAGCCATGATCCGGACGGTGATGTTCTGTACGGCATTGAAGTGTTTGCACACCCCGATCACCGTGGTTTGCGACTTGGACGAAGGCTCTACGATACCCGTAAGGAACCCTGCGAAAACCTTAATCTCAAGGCAGTCATGGCCGGGGGGCGAATTCCAAATTATGCAAAATATGCCCACGAGATGTCGGCACGTGAATACATAAATAAAGTGAGCCAAAAAGAAATTTATGACCCAACCCTTAACTTTCAGCTTTCAAATAATTTTCACGTAAAGAAAATCCTGAAAAGCTACCTTCCGGGGGATGAACAATCGATGGAATATATCACCTTGCTCGAATGGAACAACATATATTACCAGGAAAAAGAGCATATAATAAATGCACAGCAACCCGTGGTGAGCTTGGGATTGGTGCAATGGCAGATGCGTACTTTTCCAACATTTGAATATATGATCGACCACACCGGATTTTTTATTGATGCGGTGAGTGGATACCAGGCCGATTTTATTTTATTTCCCGAATTTTTTAATGCGCCGCTCATGTCACCATACAATCATTTGGGCGAGGCTGCTGCTATACGCGAACTGGCGGGGCATACCGAAGAACTTCGGAAAAGGTTTATGGAATTTTCTATCTCTTACAATATAGACATCATCACCGGGAGTATGCCAATTGTAGAAGACGATAAACTTTACAACATATCCTTTCTTTGTCGCCGTGATGGCTCGTGGGAATCGATTAAAAAAATTCATATCACACCCAACGAAACCGAAACCTGGGGTATGACCGGTGGAGATTCTATCCAGATTTTTGATACGGACAGCTGCAAAATTGGTATTGCTATTTGTTATGATGTAAAATTCCCGGAGCTTATCCGCATTTATGCAGAGCAAGGCATGCAAATATTATTTGTGCCTTTTCTCACCGACACCCAAAACGGATACAGCCGTGTGCGCCTATGTGCATAGGCCCGTGCTATCGAAAACGAATGTTATGTAGCCATAGCAGGTTGCGTGGGTAATTTGCCACGGGTTAACAACATGGATATTCAATACACACAATCAGCAGTTTTCACACCTTCCGATTTTGCCTTTCCAACCAATGCCATAAAATCCGAAGCTACACCAAATACTGAGATGACCCTGATTGTGGATGTAGATTTAAACTTACTCAAAGACCTGCACTACAACGGCACTGTAAGAACAATTCTTGACAAGTGCGATGATCTTTACGAGATAAAATGGAAAAAACCGGGCAATCAAAAAAAGAGTTGATATAATTAAATTACCCGCTAAATCACTATTTCTGTCAAATTGGATCTTTTGGAAATAGATTCTTCGCTGCACTACGTTTCGCTCAGAATGACAGTAAATTTTGTTTTTGGGGAGGGCTTGCTGGTGGCAAAGCCACCAGCAAGCCCTCCCCCACTATCAATTATAATCCCTTGTCATTCTGAGCGCAGCGAAGAATCTTTTAAGATACCAGACAAAAATGAATTTAACTCTAAAAGGTTAATATTTTTCGTAATTTTTTAGCCTATTTTCATTTTAGATAGAAATCGATTCATTGAAAGCATCCACATATTCTGTTGGATTTTTAATTTAAATCCCGATTTCTTTATTTTGCTGTCCATTTACTGCAATAATTGTCTTCATAATTTTTGAATTACTATTTTCGCATCAAATGCTGAAAAGAAAAAAATTTTGGTTAAGGGTTTTGATGGTCGTATTAATATTTGTATCGACCGGATGTAAAACATACCAGTATTTCACTGTTGACGTACTGGAGCCCGCCGAGATATTCCTACCCGGGAATATCTCAAAAATACTGCTTACCAGTAATGCTATTACTAAGGTTTCTGAAAATAAAGGCACAAAATTTATTATTTATGGCCAGTCTGTTGTTGATACAGCTTATCGCGATTCCACACTTGCAGTAAAAGCCCTCGGCACGCTCACGAAAATGTTGGATGAAATTGGAAGAGCTACAGCAATTATTGACAAGTCATCGGGTATTGGACTGCCTGATAAACCCGGCGATTATACCGAAGCGCATGTTTCGCTTATTAGGGAACAGTGCAAACAAAACAATGCAGATGCCTTTCTTATTCTAACCTCCCTTTCCAAAGAGATCGTGTACGACATTTATTATGGTGATTTTGGAAATACTTATGGTGAATTTCAATTGATTTTTTCCACGCGATGGCTGTTGATAGATCCTTTTACATCCAAACTTATCGACAATAAAATTATTTATGACACACTCTATTTACCGGTGAACAAACCATTTAGCAGGAACGACCAGGATAATTACAACAGCAGCATCGCACTACTTCTCGAAGCCGCTGATTTATCAGGAATCGAATATGGTTCTTACATTTCACCCCATTATTCAAAATCCGACCGGATGATTTTCATTTCCGGGAACAAATCCCTGAAAAAGGGCTATCAAAAAGCTAAAACCGGAAATTGGAAAGTTGCTGCCATATTTTGGCGTGAAGCATTAACTGTTCCCAACGACAAAGTTCGAGCCCAGGCAAGTTTCAACCTGGCACTGGCCAACGAAATGGAAGGCCTGCTTAAACCCGCCCTGGAATGGGCAAAAGAATCGTACCGGTTTTTCCCGGATAACATTAACCTTACCTACATCGATATCCTGAAAGAAAGGATTGAAGATCAAAAGGCAATTATGCAACAGATGGAAGGGAGAAATGAATGATTGAATGACTGAATGGATGATTGAATGACAGAATGTTGAACTTAGCGAACGAAGAGACTTTAGCGAACGAAGAGACTTTAGCGAACGAAGAGACTTTAGCGAACGAAGCGACTTTAGAGACTTTAGAGACTTTAGCGAACGAAGCGACTTTAGAGACTTTAGAGACTTTAGCGAGCGAAGCGACTGGAGGGAACTTAAAGACTTTAGCGAACGAAGCGACTGGAGAGAACTAAGAGAACTTAGCGAACGAAGCGACTTTAGAGAACGAAGCGACTTTAGAGAACCAAGAGACTTTAGCGACTTAAGGGAACGAAGCGACTGGAGAGAACTAAGAGAACTTAGCGAACGAAGCGACTTTAGAG
>CAZQIV010000115.1:22394-22770 GCA_964593705.1 uncultured Lentimicrobiaceae bacterium
AACCAAGAGAACTTTAGAGAACGAAGCGACTTTAGCGAACTTAGCGAACGAAGCGACTTTAGAGAACCAAGAGAACTTTAGCGAACGAAGCGACTTTAGAAAACGAAGCGACTTTAGCGACTTTAGAGACTTTAGCGAGCGAAGCGACTGGAGGGAACTTAGCGACTTTAGCGAACGAAGCGACTGGAGAGAACTAAGAGAACTTAGCGAACGAAGCGACTTTAGAAAACGAAGCGACTTTAGAGAACGAAGCGACTTTAGAGAACCAAGAGGACTTTAGAGAACGAAGCGACTTTAGCGAACTTAGCGAACAAAGCGACTTTAGCGAACAAAGCGACTTTAGCGAACAAAGCGACTTTAGCGAACAAAGCGACTT
>CAZQIV010000115.1:22870-23074 GCA_964593705.1 uncultured Lentimicrobiaceae bacterium
TGGGGAACGAAGCGACTTTAGAGAACGAAGCGACAGAAGTGACCGGGGTTTAATTTGAAGATGGGCAAACCCCGAAACCTCCGCAGGATTTATCTCGCTACAAGCGGACTTTCGAGCGTTAAAAAAATAAATTGCATTTTTTAACACATTTAATTTGCACAGATGTTTTTTTTTAATTTTGTGTGATCTACTCACAAACTAAAA
>CAZQIV010000116.1:0-23062 GCA_964593705.1 uncultured Lentimicrobiaceae bacterium
TATAATATTGGTTTTCTGTGAATTAAATTACTCTTTCTTAACTTAATGGCATTAGAGTTAGAGGGGGTCTATTGTAGTAACCATTTTACTCAGAGTTTGATAAAACAGCTAAACAGTTACGACAGATCAATGTATGGGCGGATTTTATTTACCTTTGTCGGTTTTTAAACTCAGCTTATGAAAGTATATGTAGGAATGAGTGCTGATATGATCCATCCGGGGCACTTAAATATTATTAAAGAAGCGAGTAAATTAGGCGATGTCATTATTGGATTACTCACCGATAAAGCCATTGCCGGCTATAAGCGGCTTCCAACCTTAGAATATGAACAGCGGAAAATTATAATCGAAAACATTAAAGGTGTTATGGAAGTAGTACCTCAACATGAGCTCGATTACTCGATAAACCTGCGAAAGATAAAGCCGGATTTTGTGGTTCATGGCGATGATTGGCAAAAAGGTGTTCAGCGTCTGACACGCCAAAAAGTAATCGACACCCTTAGCGAATGGGGAGGGAAATTGCATGAGGTTCCATACACCAAAGGGATTTCGTCAACACAGCTTAACAAGAGTCTCAAGGAAATCGGGACTACGCCTGAAATCCGCATGGAGCGCCTGCGCCGCTTAATCGAATCCAAACCCATAGTAAAAGTTATGGAGGCGCACAATGGCCTTACCGGATTGATTGTCGAAAACATCACTTTTGCCAAAGATGGCCGTAGCAAAGAATTTGATGCAATGTGGCTGAGCAGCCTCACCGATTCAACGGCCAAAGGAAAACCCGACATTGAGGCTGTGGACGTTACCTCACGATTGCATGGTTTAAACGATATACTTGAAGTTACCACGAAGCCCATTATTTATGACGGCGATACCGGCGGAATTCCTGAACATTTCGTGTTTACGGTAAAAACGCTGGAGCGCTTGGGAGTGTCGGCAATTATCATCGAGGATAAAACCGGCCTTAAAAAAAATTCTTTGTTTGGAACCGATGTGCCGCAAAAACAAGCCAAAATTGAGGACTTTGCCTATAAAATTTCTGAAGGAAAAAAAGCACAGGTAGCCAAAAACTTTATGATTATTGCCCGCGTCGAGAGTTTGATTTTAAAGCAGGGTATGGATGATGCCATTGCCAGGGCCAAAGCTTATGTTGATGCAGGCGCTGATGGAATTATGATTCACAGCAAAGAAAAAGATGGTGTGGAAATACTTGAATTTTGTAGCAGGTATCAAAAATTTGAAAAGCGTGTCCCGCTGGTGGCCGTGCCTTCCAGTTACAATCATTTGTACGAAACACAGCTTAAAGAGGCTGGTGTAAACATTGTGATTTATGCCAATCAATTGCTTCGCAGCGCTTACCCAGCCATGGTTGATGTCGCAAAATCAATACTTGAACACGAACGCTCCTTTGAGGCCAACGATAAATGTATGTCGATTAAAGAAATTTTACACTTAATACCCGGAACAAAGTAATGATTCACCCCGAAATTTTCTACAATTGCTTAAGCGGTCATCATATTCATTTTTTTAGTGGTGTTCCCGATTCATTGCTCAAGGATGTGTGCGCCTATATTACGGATAATGCACCAAAACAAAACCATATTATTGCAGCCAACGAAGGAAATGCAGTTGCGCTTGCAGCCGGACATCATCTTGCTACCGGCAATATTCCGCTGGTTTATATGCAAAATTCAGGAATTGGAAACGCTGTAAATCCACTTTTATCCCTGGTTGATAAGCAGGTTTATAAAATTCCTGTTTTGCTTTTAATCGGGTGGCGTGGTGAGCCGGGGCTGAAAGACGAACCCCAGCATATTACCCAGGGCGAGGTAACCCTGCCCATGCTTGAGGCCATGAAAATTCCTTATTTGGTTTTGGATAAAGATAAAGAAGTAGCCCAAACCCAGGTGCAGGAAGCTGTGGATAAAATAAAAAGTTCAAATGCTCCTTTCGCCATTGTGGTTAAAAAGGGAACTTTTGAAAAATACAGCCTCAAAATAAGCCTTGATTCCAATTATGAACTTAGCCGTGAAACCGCTATCGAAATAATCCTTGATAACCTTTCGGGAAACGAGGTGATTGTTTCTACTACCGGCAAAACTTCACGTGAACTTTTTGAGTGCCGGGCTTCCAGGAAGCAGGCACACAACTCCGATTTTTTAACGGTTGGTTCAATGGGACATGCAAGCCAGATTGCCCTGGGCATCGCGCTAAGCAAACCCGCTAAAAAAGTTCTTTGCTTAGATGGCGATGGTGCCGTATTAATGCATCTTGGCGGCATGGCCATTATTGGTAAAATGGCACCAAAAAACTTTGTTCATATTGTAATGAATAATGGTGCCCACGAATCGGTGGGAGGCCAGCCAACTGTGGGTTTTGATATGGACTTGCCTGCCGTGGCACGTGCCAACAACTACAAAAGTGCGCAAACCGTATCCACAGCCAATGAGATTGCCGGTGCTCTGCAGCAGATAAATGAAAATGTGTGTCCTGCATTTATCGAAGTAAAGGTAAAAGTTGGTTCGCGAAGTGATTTGGGCAGGCCAACAATAAAACCCGTTGATAATAAAGAAAATTTCATGAAAAATCTTGGGCTGTGATGGAGCAAAAGGTTTTTACAAAAAATCATCTCAACGATCTTAAATCAATTATAGGAAAGGTTTCCACCGAAAAAATATTGCTGGTAAGAGGGGGGAAGTCTTTTCAAAAATCCGGGGCAGAAACATTTATTCAGGAGCTTTGTCAGCATAAAAGTCTTGAATCCTTCACCGGTTTTGAGATCAATCCGCAATTGGAAGATGTAATAAAAGGCATCGCGCTTTTTAAGTCGGGAAACTTCAATCAAATAATTGCTATTGGAGGCGGCAGTGTGCTGGATATGGCCAAACTCATCAGCATTTTTGCCCATCAAAGCGGCGACTTTAAAAGTATTGTAGAAGGAAAATCTCCACTCATCGGAAACAAAACAACCTTACTGGCCATTCCCACCACTGCCGGTAGTGGCGCTGAGGCTACCGCTTTTGCAGTGGTTTACATCGGTAAACAAAAATATTCAGTGGCTCACGAGTTTATGCTTCCCGACATGGTTTACCTTGATGCATCTTTTTTGTTAACTGCCGGAAAATACCTAACTGCATGTACCGGGCTGGATGCATTGTGCCAGGCTGTAGAATCGGTGTGGAGCGTAAATGCTAACGGGCAATCGCAGGTTTTTGCCTTGCAAGCCATAAGAACGATTATGGGAAATATTGAAAAAGCTGTTCTTGTGAATGATGTAGTGGCAAAAGAAAACATGCAACAGGCGGCCTACCTTGCAGGTGAAGCCATCAACATCACCAAAACAACTGCTCCCCATGCACTTTCATACACTTTTACGAGCTATTATGGAATTCCACATGGCCATGCAGTGGCTTTAAGTTTGCCATTTTTTCTACATTTCAATTATCATCTCGACCATAATAATTGTACTGATTCGCGTGGAGTCGATGCAGTAAAATCGCGGATTGATAAAATACTTGAGATTATTGGAGGTGATATTTTTTATGCAAAAAAGAACCTACTTCAATTGTTTAAAAAAATTGGCATCAACATAAATATCGATTCGCTGCTTAATGATTTCGATCCTGAGCTAATAATCGGAAATGTAAATGTTGAAAGGTTGAAGAATAATCCGCGCCTTGTTTCGAAGGATGATATTACCGATTTCTTAAAAATCTGATCTTTTAAAAATATTATGAATTTCATTTTACTCTACATCGATCCTGCTTCCACCAGCGCATTGTTATACATTATAATAGCGCTGATAGCTACCATTGCTTTTGCTTTGCGCGGATTTTTTTATAAAATTAGAAACCTGGTACTGGGTAAGGGTTTTGTTGGTACGGATGATTTTGATGATACCGACATCATTTTTTATTCGGAAGGAAAACAATACTGGAATGTTTTTTTACCCATTATCAGGGCGCTTGAAGCTAAAAACGAAAAGTGCGTTTACCTTACTTCCGATAAAGACGATCCCGGTTTGGGATACCAATCCGATTTTTATCAAAGCAAGTTTATCGGGAAGTTAACCATGGCATCGGTTTATCTCAACAGACTGAATGTGAAATTTGTTGGCATGACTACCCCTCAGTTGGATGTGATGATGATTCGCCGCTCGAAACGTGTGCAGCACTATGGCCATATTGTCCATGCTCCTATTGATGTTTTTACTTACCGAAAGTTTGCTTTTGATTATTTCGATTCGGTGTTTTGTTCAGGATATTTCCAGGTGGAAGGCATCAGGAAGCTCGAAGAACAGCGCGGGACTGATAAAAAAATGCTACTCCAAACCGGGTTGACCTATTACGATGAAATGCTTGAGGAAATAAAAAACATGCCTCCTTTTGAAAAGGAAAGGCCGGTGGTGTTAGTTGCACCTACCTGGAAAGATTATTCATTGTTGAACCGCCTCGGGATAAGATTTTTCGAGCGCTTGCTACAAAATACTTCTTACGATGTTATCCTTCGCCCACACCCCCAAAGCTATGTGAGCTTCCCGCAATTGATTGCGAAAATAGAGCAGGAATTTAAAAATGAGCCCAGGTTTACCATCGACCGTAACCCGCTGGGCACCGAAAGTATGGCAAAATCAGACTTGATGATTAGTGACCTTTCGGGTGTGTTTTGGGATTATGCATTTTTGTATTCAAAGCCGGTACTATTGTTAGAAACTGAATTTGATACCATCGAGGGTTTCGAGGGTAGCGAATTGAACTACGAGATGTGGGAAGCACGTGAGCGCCCACGATTGGGCAGGGTTTTTACCGAAGACGAGGTGGGGCATATCAGCGCCATTGTTAACGATTTGTTGGAAAATAATACCGGTTTGCAACTGGAACAATTAAGGGATGAATCGGTGTATAACTTTGGCCATGCCGGCCAGGTAGCCGCAAACCAGATTTTGGAAATTGTTGATAATATCAAAAATCCTAAGCAATAGTTGTATTTATAATTGATAAAAAAATTATTCGATAATGAATTTTTTTGAGATTGTTTTATCCCCTTTCATTTTTATAATTAAGCAGATTTTTTTGTTTAGTTACAGCATTACAAACGATTATGGTGCTGCGATTATATTATTGAGTTTTGCCATTTCATTATTGCTGTTGCCTGTTTTTATCCTCATCGAAAAAGCCAAGAAAAAGGATGATGCCCTTAAATTAAAAATGAAGCCCCTCGTTGACGAGATCAAGCGATGTTACAAAGGCCAGGAGCGTTATTATTATCTAAAAACACTAAACCGGCAGCATAATTACAGCCCTTTAAGAGCGCTGTTTCCGGTGTTGAGTTTGTTGCTGCAAATCCCGTTTTTTATAGCAGCCTACCAGTTTCTTGAAAGTTTTACTGCTTTGCAGGGTGTGTCGTTTCTTTTTATTAGCGACCTCAGCCTGCCCGATGGCCTTCTTGGTGCTGTAAATATTTTACCCATTGCCATGACCCTTGTCAATTTGCTCACTGCTTGGTTTTATACCCGAAATGGCGATGGCTCGGAGCGTAAACAAATGTTAGTGGTAGCCGGTATTTTTTTGGTTTTGCTTTTCAACTTACCGGCAGGATTGGTTTTGTACTGGACCATGAATAATGTTTTTAGCTTTTTTAGATTATTTGTAACTAACCGGGAAGTTTTTCACAGACTAAAAACTCCTGATGAACAGCGAAATTTGTTTTTTAAAAATTTTGTTGTCCGCGTAAAAGCAACTCAGCCCAAATGGAGAGCAACGCTAATCACACTTACTATAATCTCTGTTCTGATTCAGCTCAATTGGGCTTTTCAGTTTAATTTCGATGATATTTTTCTTCGCTTGATCTTAGCCTTTATTGGCGGGTTTTTGGCCACAGTACTTTTGGTAGTGCTGAGTTCCGTTTATAAAATTGAGTGGTCGGGGAAGTTTACAGGTTTTAAGGACTTATTCCTGCAACTCTGGCCATTGTTCAAATCAACATTTATAATCCTTGTGGCGTTGGGTGTCCTGTCTCAAATTAATTGGGCTCTTCAGTTTAATTTTGATGACATCATCCTGAGGATACTTCTGGTATTGTTTGCAAGTGTGTTTGTTACCGGCGTGATTATATTGATAGCATTATTTTTTCGGGGCTATCTAAACTATCGGTCAAAATCTATCATTTTTCATTTTTCTGAATTAAAAATTGGATATAAAATATTTTTCTGGATTTTGGCTTTAAGTGCAGTTAGTAGTCAAATTACCTGGGCCACAAATTATTATTTTGATGATATAATTTTCAGGCTGTTGCTTGCTATTGCCGGAAGTTGGGTGCTCACCGTTCTTTTGGCAAACATTGTAAATTTTGTAAAGAACAATCCTGAACTGACATTTGGCAATATTAAAACCCGCTTATGGCTGCTTCAACCCGGGATATGGCTGGTTTTTTTCCTCTTTTTGCTAATTGCTGTTTCTACACAAATCAACTGGGCCTTGCACAACAATTTTGATGATCTGGTTTTTAGATTGATCGGTGCTATGGTGGCGGGAATATTTTTAACTTCGTTATTTGCTGTAATTAAGGTGATTTTTTTTCCTGCAGTGGATAAAAGATGGCGCTTTCAGTTTGGGCTTTCTCTTTTTCTGCCGCTTTTATTTTTAGCTCTTTATTTTCATTTTGCTGCCATGTTTTACTTTTCCGGTACAAATATGGATTTGAGCCTTATCGCACTTTTTATCATTCTTGCAGCCCAGGTAATTGGGCTATTTACTGTGCTCATTGCACGAAAAAAAATCGCTGCCATAATTTTTTTAGCAGTACTGCTTATCCTTGTTGTGCTTATAATTTTCCAGGTATTGATTGTATTATTGCCTCCCGGCGAAAATCAATTTGTTTTTCCCGGTAATAAATTTAGATGGCTGATTAATGAGGATAATATGTATAGTTTCATAAACCCCGGTATTATTTTTTCGTTAATTACACTGCCTTTCAATTTTATTGAAACGAGGATAAAACTGTTTTCCTCCTTCAAGCCCAATTGGATTACCTACGGCTTGTCGGTTTTTTACCTTGCAGGATTTATATTTTTATGGAATCCATTAACCATCTACTCTTCCTACCCCGAGGTTTTCGACTTTGCAGCCATCGAAATTCTTAGGCAAAATTTTGGATTATTCGCCATTTCATTCGTAGGCTTAATTGGTTTTTACCTCATACTTCCCTCAAAAATTAAACATATTTGGTTTGTTATTTTGGTAAGCCTTGTTTTGATAAGCTTTGTTCATAATACTATTGTTCCCATCGATTTGGGCAGCCTTCAGGAAAATAAGTTTTTAAATGAGAACAACCTGGCGCAACCGCTTTTAAATTACCTGCTTGAAGGTGTGCTTATTTTATTTGCAATATTTATTGTGAACCTGCTCCGTCGGAAAAACTTTTTAAAACCCTTATCATTTTTTTTACTGCTAATCAACCTGGTTTTAATCTCGCAGGGATTTATTGAAGCATCAAAAACCGAATCGTTTTGGAAAAAGCAAAAGGTATTGAGCGATTCATCGCCTCTTATCTCTTTTTCGAAAGATAAAGAAAACGTGGTGTTTATTATTGCAGATATGTTTCACGGCTGGTACATGGATAAAATTCTGAAAGAAAATCCTGAATTAAAAGATGTGTTCGGGGGTTTTGTTTGGTATCCAAATACACTTTCCATTTCATCCATCACAAGCGCCTCCATTACACCCATATTAGGAGGGTTTGATTATACCATCGATAAATTAAACAAGGAAACAAACCGGACATTGGAAAGCAAGGTTACCGAAGTAAGCGAAAGCTTTTTTAAGAAAGTCAAATCCTTAGGTTTTAATTTTACATCGGGCAAGTTTATTTATTCAAAAATCGATATAAATACTTTTGATACTTATCTTCCCGACTGGCATGATGACTGGGATCAATGGAACGGCGATTTAAAAATTGGCTTGCCCCGGGAACTGGGCTATACCATCTTGTGGGAGAATGCAGCATTTTATAGTGCTCCATTATTTTTGAAACCTAAGCTCTATAATAATGGCCGGTGGATGCACCGCACACTTGAAAAAAATGAGAACACCACCCAGGCCAAACCCTATAATTTTTTGAGATTGCTACCCTATATTTCAAATACAATATGCGATAAATCAAGTTTTGTTTATCTCCATTCCATGACATCGCATCATCCCTGGGACATTATTGATGATAATGGTAAAATGCACTTTGATGTGCCGCCCTACAAAAACAACAAATGGGTTATTGAAACGCTCGGGCGGTGGATTGAATGGATGAAAGCAAACGGTGTTTATGATAATACCAAAATCGTATTGCTTTCAGATCACGGGCCACACTGGAATCATTTTAATGGTGATATTGATATGGATATTCCCATGGTAGAAAGCGCAAATTCTCAGGTACAAAAGATAAGTGTTATGGGTTTGATTGCCTTGATGATGGTAAAAGATTTTGATAAAAAAGAGCCATTGAGCTATGATTGGCGTTTTATAAGCAATGCTGATGCAACAAATATTTTATTTGATGAAAACGATCCAACCAAGGCAGAACCGCCACTTTCGAGGACTTTACCTTCTGCCCAGGTTTTCTGGAAAAGGAAAATCTGGTTAGAGTCGCAGGTTAGGATTGCCCATAAATACCGTGTGAAGGATAATATTTTTAATATGAACAATTGGGAAAAGCTTGAGTAATCTGGTTTGGCTGCTATTTTTGGCTAAAAAACTCATAAGAAAACTGAGCCTTGCCACTAAATTTAGAACTCCAGACTCATTAATTGAGCATCAATTAGTTATGTAATTGATACCGTGAATTATTGTGTCGCGATATTCATGCCCAAATTTTTTAAACTTTCTTATGCCATAGGCCTGCCTCGCCGGCAAGGCGGGCATCCTTGTGGGAGTGCTACTTAGTGTGCCCCGATAGCTATTGGGATGTTTACGTGTTGATTTTTAAAAAGTTACCACGAAGGCACTAAGTTCACAAAGGTTCACAAAGTGAAATATTTGCGACATTTAGTTTTCGCTAAGTAAGGATTTATGAAATTGGAGAAGTACCAGTAATATCGTAGTTTTCATAAAAACAAAAACCCCGACAAAAGGATGAATTTTGTCGGGGTAATATTTTACATCTGTTTCAGCACAGCTTAATAGTTAAATATTTCTTCAAGGGTCATCACCTTCGTTTTGCCAATTTTTGAAAGCGACTTCATGTCAAGGGCATCTTTATTTCCCAATATCACAAAATTATAATTCAGGCCTTTGATGTATTGGTTAAAGAAATCGTCACGGAATTGATCGAGGCTAACATTTTGGGCATAGTTATAAACATCTTTTCTAATGTCATAATCTATTCCTCGTTCCATATTGCCGAGGTAATTCCAGAAAATGCTGCTTTTAATAATTCTTTCGGTATTTATTTTTTTAACGATTGATTCCTTGGCCAGATCAAACTGTTTTTCGGCTTCGGGCATATCATTCATCAAATCGAGCATGGCAGTTGTGGCAGTTTGGAGTTTATCGGCCTGCGTGCCAACAAAACCATAAACAATGTTATTCATGTCAGGATCGCCGGGAATCGAAAATGAAGAAAATGCACTGTAGGCCAAAGCCCTCGATTCGCGTATTTCCTGGAAAATGATAGATGAAAGCCCGCCACCAAAATATTCACCAAAAACCTGCGAAGGAGGAATGAGTGTTTTATCGAAAGGAACACTTTTCGAAACCATAACAATGTTGGCCTGAACCATATCATAGTTAACCACGTAAACTTTGTTTTCAGGGTTATCCACTTGCAGGTATTTAGTTTCTTCGGGCAGTTGCGCCAATTCGGCGGGAAGGGTATGTAGTTTTTCAAGTTCATTTTGTGCAAATTCAAAACTTGCAGGGCCGTAATAAAATATTTTATGTTCGTACGAAGTCATTTGAGCTATCAGATCGGTAAGCGTTTTGGGGTCGATTTGCTTTAGCTCATCTTCGGGAATGATATTTCTAAATGCGGAGTTCTCACCATAAATACCATAATTTAGCAGCCCTCCCCATAAGATGGAGTTCTTGTCTTTTTTGTTGTCTTGCCTTTTTTTCAATATCCCATCCACATAATCGGCATAAGCTTTTTCGTCGGGTTTGGCGTTGGCAATTACATGCTCCAGCAGCTTAATGGCTTCTTTGTACGATTTGCTTAATCCTGAGATGTAAACATACGATCTTTTATCTCCGGCATTAACACCAAATGAAAGTCCTAATCTAAAAAATTCCTGCTGCAATTCGGCAGGCGTATATTTGTCGGTGCCCAGATAGGGCAATAAATTAACGGCAAGCGGGAATTGTAGGTTATGGTTTTTGCCAAGATCGATGATGTAATTCAGGTTGAAGGTTTCGTTGCTTTCATTTTTGATGTAAAACATGTCAACACCGGGAACAAGCTCTTTTTGTTGTATTTGCGACTGATAATCCAAAAAAACCGGTTCGATGTCCTGGGTGCTCATTGATGCAAAATCCTTGTAAAATTTGGATTGATCCTCACGGTTAATATTGATGGCGGTAAGTTCGGGCTTTTCAACCTTTGCAATGTTTTGGCTTTCGCCAAATCGCTTATAAACCACTACATAATTATCGCCATAATTTTCGTTGGCAAATTTCACCAATTCATCTTTTGTAATTTTTCCTAACTCATCAATATACCCGAGGCGCTTTTCAACCGAAACTCCTTTAATAAATGCATCCACGTAAGTGTAAACCCGGGCAAAATTACTTTCGTTCCTGTATATTTCACTTAGCCTCATGTCGTTCACAATGGCTTCGAGCATCCAATCATCGAACTCACCTTTTTTTACTTTATCAAGTTGTTCGAGCAGTAGGTCTTTTACTTCCTCAAGTGATTGGCCTTCGCGGGGAGAACCGTAAAAAACATGCATCCCGTAGTCTTTCATTCCATAGGCATAACTTCCTGCCGTTAATACTTTTTGTTGTTGGTTGAGGTTCAGATCAATCAATCCTGCCTGGCTGTTGCTAAGGATCATATCGATCATGGAAGTCATTTTATTGTCATGCGAATAGTCGCCGTCAAAGCGAAATGCCAGCATCATATTGTCGGCATCCGGGCCATAAATTTCTTTTACAATGGGCTCTTGTAATAGTTCCTCAACAGGTTGGATGATTTCGGGCAACTCGCCCGATTCAAGTTTTCCAAAATAATTGTTGATCAATTTTATGGTTTCATCATATTCCAAATCTCCCGAAAGGGCAATGGCCATATTATTGGGCACATAAAAAGTTTCGGCAAACTTGTAAATATTTTTCATCGAGGGATTCTTAATGTGTTCGGCCAGCCCAATTACCTGGCGGCCATAAGGATGATTGGGAAAAAGCGCTGCCATCATAGCAGTATTGGCACGGCTACGATCCATATCCTGGTACATATTGTATTCTTCGTAAACAGTTTCAAGCTCGGTGTGGAAGAGCCTTAGCACGATATCGTTAAAACGCTCGCTTTCAAGTTTAAGCCATTTTTCGAATTCGTTTTTTGGGATGTCGTTTATGTAAACGGTATAGTCGTAGCTGGTTCCTGCGTTTGTTCTTTTTGCGCCAATACTCGAAACCATTTTGTCGTATTCGTTAGCTGCAGCATAGTTGGAAGCAATGGCCGACAGGCTGTCGATTTGGTGATAAATTTTCTTTTTGATTGATGGATCGGTAGCATCTCTGTGCTGTTCAAAAAGGTTACTAATATCATCGAGCAATGGCTTTTCCAAGTCCCAATTAATTGTACCTATTTCATCGGTACCCTTAAACATCATGTGCTCAAAGTAATGTGCAAGGCCGGTAGTTTCAAGCGGGTCGGAGGTGGAACCTGCATTTACGCCAATAAGTGTTGAAATTCGTGGCTCATCCTTATTAACCGACAGGAAAACTTTTAAACCATTTTCCAGCGTGTAAACCCTCGTTTTCATGGGGTCGTTGGTAACAGTTTCGTAAGCGTAGCCGTTTGAATCAGTTTTTGTTTCGGTTTTGTATTTCGGGCCGGAACACGAAAAAAGCAAGCCGGTGGCTGCTAAGAGAACAATAAAAATGTATTTTTTCATAACTAAATATTTGATTAAAATTTGCCCAAAGGTAAATATTCATAAAAGAATTTCAGGTAATGAAGTGGAAAAATTCTCAACTAAAAAAAAATAAAGATGTTAAAAAGATTATTTATCAATAGAAATCACCTTCCAGCCCCATTCTTCTTTTTTTACATTGTAAGCTATCATTGCTTTTCCTGTAATATAATCACCATTATTCAGCTGGGCTTTTGTACAAAAATCAGGTGTGATGTACATCCCATCGGCAAATGCAAAACTCTTTTCGGGCGATTTGATTACTTCGCCGGAAAAATGCCTGAGGATGCCATCAACATATTTTTCTTTTAATTTTTTCGCGCTATACAAATTGTACCTTCCTTCTACACCCGAATCTTTAATTCGTACTAATAATACATCGCCCTCTTTTACATGTTTAATTGTTTTGGCGTACTTGAGGTATCCGGTAGTATAATCAGTTCCGAGAAAGTTAAGGATTTTTTTTGCATTATTTACATTTTCAACAACAACCTTACGTTCAGGAATATTTCCATACATTAATTCATCTACAGCACCTTGAAAGCTTTCGTACAACTCGAAGTTGTTGCTTTGTGCTATGGCGAGATTATACCAGGTATTTTCACCCCAATCGGTAACAATATCAGGGATGTCACATTTGTTTTCGAGGCAGGCTTGCAGGATGAGTCCAATTTCGGTTTTAGCTTCATCATAGCGTGCATCTAAAATAAGTGCCCTGGTAAGCTTTATCCTCATTTGGATAGTATTTTCCAGGTTGGTTTTGCATTGCAGGGCTTTACACATCGAAGCAATTTGCTTTGAGGGTTCATCGGCAAAAGCGTCTGCCACTAATTCCCAAACCCAGAAATCGTTCTGGTTGGTTATGATACGTTTTTTTAACAGGGTATATCCTGTAGTTACGTCACCCCGGGCAAAAAGCAGCTTAATTTGATAATAGGGGAGGCGGAAATAATGTTTATTGTACTCGATGGCTTTTTCGATGATAGGAATAAAGTCGGCAATTTTTTGAGCGATATCTTCCTCTTCCTCCTTGTTCTCACAACTATTGATAGCTCTTACCAGGTGTTTAGCATATTGGTTTATCCCTTGTTCGGCTACGGCCATAATTTTTTTACCATCACCCTGTAAGGTAAACTTATAGTCATGACTTATAAAGTTCCACAAGTCCCACCAGGAAGCAAAATCTATGTACCTGTTTGATTCTTTGAGGGCTTTATGGAAAGCTTTAAAAAGAAAGGAGTAAGCTTTTGATTGCCTGCTAAAGTTGAGCTTCATGGTTACATCTAAGAGCTCTTCCATCTTTGAAATATCAAAACCGGGTTCTTTGGTAAATTCAAAAACAACTTTCCCAATTTCCCAAATCAGTTGATTTACAACCATTTTTTCGGATGGGGCAAGATCAATTTCGACAAATTCTTTTAGATAATTGAGAAAACTGTCGAAACCTTCTTTTGAAGTGTTTTGCTTTAAATGGTCGTAAATTACCCAGGAAAGTGCACGTTTTGCTAAGGTAAGTAAACTATCTTCCTGATGGTTTTCTTCTTTAGATTCCTCGGTTATTTCAGGTATGACTATCGGAGGCAAATCAGTTTCAATGGCTACATTCATATCCGAAATTGCCATGTTATAAGCCCCTTCAAGATTCCCCGATTTTCTAAGTTCTTCTACTTCGTAATAAGACATAATGGTTTTAAATTAGTCAGTTGTTGGTTTCATTTTAAACTATTATGGTAATTAAAATTTAATTTTTGGTTGGGGTAGTGTATATTTAATGATAGATTTAAAATCGTTGCCTGAAGGGTTTTGAAAAACCCGGAGATCAAACTCGGGAATAACAGCAAGTATGTGATCGAAAATGTCGGCCTGAATGGCTTCATATTGTGCCCACGCCTGCACTTTGCTAAAAACATAAATTTCTATGGGCAGGCCATATTCTCCGGGTTGAAGATGTCGTATTAAAAAAGTCATATCGTTTCTTACATCGGGATGGTTTTGCAAATATGCATCGAGATATGCCCTGAAAACGCCAATATTTGTTTGACGGCGTCCGTTTACAACAACTTTTGTGTTTATCTTTTTTTCAGCATTGAATTTTTGAATTTTAACTTCTGTATTATTTACATAATCAACAATGTATTGAAATTGCTTGTATTTTTCGAGCATGGGTTCAGTACAAAATTTTATGCTTGACATATCAATATTAATCGATCTTTTAATCCTTCTGCCACCCGATTCTTCCATTCCGCGCCAGTTTTTAAACGAATCGGTAAATAATGAATACGCCGGAATAGTAGAAATGGTTTTATCCCAGTTTTGAACTTTAATGGTTGTTAAGGTGATGTCGATCACAGTTCCGTCGGCATCATATTTTGGCATCGAAATCCAATCGCCGGGCCTTAACATATCATTTGCCGTAAGTTGTACACCGGCTACCAGGCCCAGGATAGTATCTTTAAAAACCAAAAGTAACACTGCCGAAAAAGCGCCCAATCCGCCAACCAGCAGCATCGGGCTTTGCCCTATCAATATTGAAATGAGCGTGAGTGAGGATATAATATAAATGAGAATTTTGCCAACCTGGATGTAACCTTTTATTGGTTTTGCCTTTGAAATAGAGTAAAGTGAATAAATATGAAAAACGGAATCCAGGAAAGCAATTCCAACAAGCATAATAATAACAATACTATAAACCCGGATACAAAGCAGGAAAAAATCTGAGATTTGTGGATAGGGTCCTAAAGCGAAAGGTAAAAGCAAATAGAGCAAATATGAAGGGACAAGATAAGCAAGCCTGTTAAAAACCCTTCGTTCAATCAGAACATCATCCCAATTTGATTTGGTTCTACGGGCAAGTTTTGATAAAATACTTATAATGTACTTTCGGGATATTAAAAAGGCAATGTAGCTGAGAATAAATGCAATTATCACTTGTAATACAGAAATACTCAGAAGCTGATAATCGGCGGGAATGCCAAGCCACTCCGAAAATTTAATGAGTTTTGAGTTAATTAATTCAAACATTTTTTTTTAATCTTGAAGAAAATCAGGATATTAATTTTCTGATAGAGGATTTGTGTAGCATATTCTGATTTAAAATATTAGGTGTTAGATACGCCTTATTTCCTGGTGATATTTTGTTTTAAGTAGTTTTACATCTTCCATGTCGATTTCTTCGCTGTAAATTCTAACACTATCGATAACCCCCTGCGGAGTAAAAAATACTCCCAACGCGGCATCAAAATTATTATGCTCAGGATTTACTTTCAGATTATGAGTAATGCTTTCGAATACATTCCAGCTAAGCATAGTTGGAATGATGAAGTAGGCCATTTGTGGTGTTACCAGGTCTTTGTAAAAACCATCTTCAACTTGTTCCAATTCGAAATATTTACGGATTTTAATGAGGCCGCTAAATTCTTCTACTTTTCGGTCTTTCATAAAACCGATTCCATGTTTGCGATAGAGGTCAATTAGCTCACTAATTAGTTGATAGCTTTTCAAATCCTTTATCCTGATACACGGAGTAAGGGCGTTAAAAACAGTTATTTGTCCGGGAACTGCATCAAAAGTTTCTTTAAATTCCTTTTTCACAGCCATTGTTGCCCTGATTATGGCCTCACCACTGTACTTTTTATCGCTTACAAAAAATAAAGATAAAGATATGGGGTTGAGTTGATCGGGAATTGTTGTGCCATGGTATCCGGGATATGGCTTAAGGGTTTCCAGAACAAGGGCTTTACCGGTATCGTGTTCAAGCGTATTTAGGATTTCTTTTTTTGTTATGGTTCCTACTGCTTCCAATATATTTTTACTACTCATATTCAAAAAAATAAATATTACAATATTTGCGAAATTATGTATTTTTAAAATGGTGAACAAATTTTTCTTTAAATTAACACCAATAAGGCGTTTCAGGCCATTTTGAAGGTTAAAAACACCTGTATTTTTTAGAGCCACAGGCTAAAGCCTGTGGTAAGTTAAACTGAATTATCCCAGCCTCTTGGGAGAATAATCGGGAATAGGCTTTTGGGGGCGTTAATTAAAAAGGCCGGGCTTTTACTCTCCCTGTCCCAATGAATATGCCCTTGCGCCGTTAAAATTGTAAAGGTTTTCAATTTTAATAAAATCCAACCCACCTTCGCGAATTTCATCGAGCAGTATCAATAAATCCTGGTGTGAAACTTCATTTTTTTTCGGCCTTCCTTTTAATGCATTTTCCGAAACAAAACGGCATCGCCAGTGATCTGTGCAAAAAGTTTCGGGTAAGCCGCCAGGATAAACTTTAACCCCACGGTTGGTAATCATCTTTAGCCTGAGATTCGATTTGGTAAACGATTCTAACTTTTTCCCCAGAATATCAGGATTCCTGTCGCCGTAAGCCCAATCAATAAACACATCCACACCGGTTAATTCTTTTTCAACAGGAGCAGTTATAGATGTTTTAATATTGATGCGATGATCGCCCTCCTTAAACTTAACAGGATCAAGAACAAAAGGCACTTTTCCAAGGCGTTTAATAATTTCGTTGGCAAACTCGCCGGTGCCAACTTTTTTGTAGCTTAAATCTTTGTTGAAGATTTCGCCGGTGTGATAGCCGTCCTCAAGGGTTTTAAGCCAGGCGTTTGCTATCAATTCAGCGGTTTTAATATTACCAAGGTGAACCAGCATCATTATCGCGGCATTGATTAAACCTGAAGGATTTGCAATGTCTTTGCCGGCTATGTCGGGAGCTGATCCATGAATAGCTTCAAACATACCAAAGTCGGTTCCGATATTTGCCGAACCGCCAAGTCCAACAGACCCGGCAACTTGTGCGGCAATATCCGAAATAATATCACCGTAAAGGTTCAGCGTAACTATTACATCAAAAGTTTCGGGGCGCTCGGCAAGCAGGGCAGCCCCAATATCAATAATTTTGTGTTCGGTTTCAATGTCGGGGTACTCTGTGGCTACCTCATTAAATATGCTGTGAAACATGCCATCGGTATGTTTCATAATGTTATCCTTGCTCATGCAGGTTACCTTTTTGCGGTTGTTGGTTCGCGCATATTCAAAGGCATAACGGATAATACGCTCACTGCCGGGTTTTGAAACAAGCTTAAGGCATTGAATTACCTCGGGGGTTTGCTGATGTTCGATGCCTGCATACAGATCTTCTTCATTTTCGCGAACTATAACCAAATCCATTTTCGGGAAATTTGAACGGACATAAGGAGTGTAGGTTCTGCAGGGACGTACATTTGAGAATAGTCCCAATGATTTCCTGATGGTAACATTCAGGCTTTTGTATCCGCCACCCTGGGGTGTTGTGATTGGAGCTTTAAGAAAAACTTTGTTGTGGCGCAGGGTATCCCATGAATCGGGTGATATTCCTGATTTTTGACCTTTTTTATAAACTTTTTCACCAACTTCAATAAAATCATATTCCAATTCTGCACCTGCAGCTTCCAAAATCTTTAAAGTGGCATCCATTATTTCCGGGCCTATGCCGTCACCCTTTGCTACTGTAATCCTTTTCATTATTATCGTTAATTTATTATTGCTGATTTTTAATATAATTAACTTGTTTAAGGAATTTTAGTTCAATGAGATTTTTCAAAACGCAAAATCATTCACACAAATTAAATTCGGAAACTAAGCTTTAAATCGAATCAGCTATCCTAATTCTACTTTAACAGATTATGTTCAAACTGAAAAATCTAATGTGTTAAAGTAGAACTAAGGGTTCGTTATTAAATAACTTGATGTTATAGAGGTTCTATGATATCTTTTCATCCATGAACATAGATACCTCTCAGTCAGCCGATGGATACCAATGACAGCTTTTTGTAAGACGATTATAATCTATCTATTAACAGACCTCTCAGTCGCAAGCTCCTTCGAGGTGACAATGCTTCCATGAGGGTTGTGGGAGGAGGGGAATCGGACGCTTCGCTCCCGATTCCCCTCCTCCCACATTAACGCGTGAACAAGGTCATGTCGAACGAAGTGAGACATCTATTGCAATGAGTCAAGTTATTTCATGACAATTGCTAAGCTATTTTTTTAATTGGCTAAAAACAAAAGGCCGGTTTAACTCAAAAATGCTGCTACCCGAGAATCATTCCAATTATAGTAGCCGACAGCAGTGAGGCCAATGTACCGCCAAGCAATGCTTTCATTCCGTACTTGGTAAGAAACCAACGTTTGTTTGGAGCCAGGCCACCTATACCGCCAATTTGTATGCCTATGGATGCGAAGTTTGCAAATCCACAAAGCATGTAGGTAGCCATGATTACAGATTTTTGTTCAGTAAAAGCCCCGGCTGATTTTAGCTCGGCAAGACTGGTATAACCCACAAATTCGCTGGCTATTAGTTTTTCGCCAAGCAATCTGCCAACAAGCGTAATATCTTCAGATCCAACACCAATAACCCACATAAGCGGCGCAAAAGTGTAACCAAGAATAAACTCCATTGATAGTTCGGAAAATTGGCCATTGGTTAACGCCACGATGGATTGATTAAGGTTTGTCCAGGCTCCTATTTTCAACAACACAAAATTCATCATGGCAATAAAAGCGAAAAATACCAATAACATTGCGCCTACATTTGCAGCAAGTTTCAATCCTTCGGTGGTGCCGTTTGAAAGTGCATCCAAAAAGTTTTTCCCGATCTTTTCCTGTTTTACTTCAACTCGTGTATTTATTGTATCAGTTTGCGGAATTAATATTTTGGAAATTACAATTGCCCCGGGCGCTGCCATAACCGAGGCGGTGAGCAAATGCTTGGCAAAAATCAGGCGCTGCACAGGATCATCACCTCCCAAAAAGCTGATGTAAGCAGCCAAAACTCCACCAGCCACGGTAGCCATTCCTCCAATCATAACCAGCAACATTTCCGAATCGTTCATTTTTGGCAAATAGGCTTTTATCATCAATGGCGATTCGGTTTGCCCGAGAAAAATATTTCCTGCCACCGACAAACTCTCAGCTCCCGATATTTTTAATGCTTTTGTAAGTAGCCATGCCATGACCCATACCACTTTTTGGATAATTCCGAAGTAAAACAAAACGCTGGTCAGGGCCGAAAAGAAAATAATGGTTGGTAATATTTGTAAGGCAAAAATGTAGCCCGCCTTCGGGATGTCCATCAAGTCGTTAAAAAGAAAAGTACTTCCGATTAATGTAAATTCAAGAATTACAACAAATATCTTTCCCACGATACCAAAAAAGTCTTCGATGAATGGAACAAAGAGGATTCCAAGTGCAATGCCTAATTGAATGAGTAGCCCGGTAAAAACAACTTTCCACGACACTGCCCGGCGGTTGCTACTGAAAACCCAGGCAATAATTATCAAAACCATGATGCCCAGTAAGCCTCTTAATACTTTTACTACTGAAAATCCATTACCGCTTTTTTGAACAAAAGCGCCATTGGTGGTCTGATCGCTGATGTATAGGTATTGCAAGCCATTTTCGGCAAGAATCAATGTGTCGGGTGTAATTTTTTCGATCAGATACTTTCGTGTTTCCCTTTGCGACATCAATTTAGATTCTTCCAACCTTGATATTTCCTGCCCGTCTTTATAGAAAATTACGATGGGTGTATTACCCTCTACCTTGTAAACTGTAGAATCGATATGCTGCTCATCGGGTTGAAGTTCGTACGATAATATCAGTGAGGATTCTTCAAGTTTCCAGTTTCCACGCAAAATGGACTCTTCATTGCTGAGCCTTTGCTCAAATGCATTGAGCTCTTTTGCAATGTTTAGATGGCGGGATTTATTTGAAATGGTTTGGGAATTGCCATAGCTGTCGGTTTTAGACACGGCAGTCCATTTGGTTGCTAAAAGTTTGTCGGGATTGTTTTGACTTGATGTGGTGAAGGAAAGAATTAAAATTAATGCTGCAGTTAACAGTAGTGTTTTTTTCATTTTTGTTAAGTATGATAGATACAAATTGTTAAAAAGAATTTGCAAATATCAAAAATTTAACTAATCCCTGCGCTTTATTTCATCACGAATCTCGGAAGCTTTTTCATATTCTTCATTTTCGATGGCTTTTTCGAGCATATCGTTCAATTCTTTCAAGGATTTTTTAGCGTAGGGAAGGGGGTTTGATTTGGTTTTTGACAAGTTGGCATCATCGCTTTTTTGTTCCTTGTCATCCTTTACAATAATTCCGGCTTCGGCCATTATTTTTTCGGTAGTATAAATCGGGCATTTAAACCTGATGGCCATGGCAACCGCATCAGATGTACGCGAATCAATCTCAATAGTTTTAACCCCGTCGTTGCAAACCAGTTGAGCATAGAAAACCCCCTCATGAAATTTGTTAATAACAACTTCGCTAACACGAATATTGAAAGATTGTGCAACACTTTTAAGTAAATCGTGGGTAAGCGGGCGAGCAGGTTTCATTTTTTCAAGTTCGATGGCTATGGCTTGTGCTTCAAAGCCACCAATAATTATGGGTAATCTCCGTTCGCCGGCAACTTCACCAAGTATCAAAGCATAAGCACCGCTTTGTGATTGGCTGTACGACATTCCTAATATTTCAAGTTTGATTCTATTCATTATCAAAACACTTTTTTATTCGATCACGAAAATATAAAATTTTCAAGAATTTCTCTTTAGAATTAACAAGTAATTAATTTGGCCTTGTGTTATTCACCATTTCAAACTAAGCCGGGTACTTATTTGTTCAACCACTTTGTTGTTTTTTTGACGAAATAGCTCTTAAAAGATAGTTATTTAGAAAAATTAGGCGAAACATGGCATTTACTCATTTATAATAGCAATAGCTTCAATTTCCACCAGCATATCCGGGTTAACCAAACCTTTAACCTCAACCATCGTAGAGGCAGGTTTAATAGTGCGAAAAAACTCACCGTGCGCTTTTCCAATTTCTTTCCATCGGCTAATATCGCTTACATAAATGCGTGTCCTTATTACATCTTTTAGCCCGGCACCAGCTTCGATGAGTGCTTTTTCAATTTTTTGAATAATAAATTTTGTTTGAAGATAGGCATCGCCCGGCCCAACGATTTCATCGTTTTCAATGGCAGTTGTTCCGGCCACTTCAATATGATTGCCAATTTTTACGGCTCTTGAATAACCTACAATATCCTCCCACTTTGCACCTGAAGAGATAAGTTTCTTTTTCATTCTGTGTTTTTAATTTGAAAGTACAAAGTAATTCAACTTTATTAATTTTGTTCCTATAGAAGCTAAAAAAAAATTATCATGCATTGGATTGATCTATCAATATTCATACTTTATATGTTGGCCATGTTGAGTGTTGGATATTATTTTATGAAAAGAAATAAGAATACCGAGGATTATTTTGTTGGAGGCCGGAAAATGGGGAGTTGGCATGTTGGGCTTTCGGTTGTTGCTACCGATGTAGGAGGAGGTTTTTCTATTGGCCTTGGAGGCCTTGGATTTTTGCTGGGAATAGCAGGTTCGTGGATGTTATTTACAGGTTTGGTTGGTGCCTGGTTAAGCGCTGTATTTTTGATACCCAAAGTTTTTCAACTTTCAGCAAAACACAAATTCTATACTTTCCCGGAAATTTTCAGGCATTTTTACGGAAAAGAGGTGGCGTTGCTTGCCGGAATAATTTCTGCTATCGGCTATATTGGATTTACGAGTTCACAAATTCTGGCAGGTGCTAAACTTGCATCTGCTTCATTTGTTAACCTCGATATGAAAACTGCGCTCATTATTATGGGTGTTATCACCATTTTATATACTGTGATGGGAGGCCTAAAGGCTGTTATTTACACGGATACAATTCAGTGGATATTGTTAATTTCAGGCTTGGTTTTTATTGGAATACCCATTAGTTATTTTGCATTGGGTGGAAGCAAAGTCATTTTTAATTCTCTTCCGGGCGAGTTTTTTAGTTTGCAAAATGTATCGTGGCAAACCATTGTAAACTTGGCGGTTACAATAATTCCAATTTGGTTTGTCGGGATGACCCTGTACCAACGAATTTATGCTTCGAGAAGTGAAAAATCAGCACGCAAAGCCTGGTTTATTGCCGGGGTATTCGAATGGCCTTTAATGGCCTTTATGGGGGTAATTTTAGGGCTCTTTTCAAGGGTAGCCCTGCAAGATGGTTTCTTTGAATATTTGGGATATAATTCGCTTAGCGACATTGACCCCGAGATGGGCTTACCTCTTTTGCTGCGAACTGTTCTTCCGGTTGGACTTATGGGTTTGATGATGTCGGCTTATTTTTCTGCAATTATGTCAACTGCCGACAGTTGCTTGATGGCGGCATCCGGGAACATACTTACCGATATTATTAGCCGCTTAACAAAACTACCGGATGGTAAAAAGATATTAAGGCTGTCGCAGTTGTTGACACTGTTTATAGGTGTGGTGGCATTATTGTTAGCAACGGTTATGCAAAACGTACTCCAATTGATGTTGTATTCTTATGCCTTCATGGTTTCGGGTTTGTTTGTTCCCATAATTGCAGCTTTATTTACCCGAAATCCCGGCAAGGTAGCTGCTTTTGCCGCAATGCTTCTGGGTGGAGGAACCACTATAACCTTGATTATTGGCGAATGGAAATTGCCTTATGACCTGGATGCAAATATTTTTGGTTTGCTTGTTTCTGCCACATCTTATTTTTCGATTTCATATTTGAGTAGAGAGAAGGTGGGTTAATTTTTTTTATTAAAAGATTACTTTCAAAAATATGGTACTACTGCGAATTTAGTGGAAAGTAAATTATTAATGATTAAATAGTCGTTGGTGATAAAAATTTGTCAATAGATTTCTTCCCGCACGTGCGGGACTGCACTCCTACCAATGACATGTTTACGTAAAGGGTTGAAAACCTTAATATTAAACAGACCTCTCAATTCTCCGCCAGCTGGCGGATCCTTCGAGGTGACAAAGCTCCTGGTATGGACGTGGGGGGAGGGGAATCGGGGGGGGGGCGCCCCCC
>CAZQIV010000117.1:0-5968 GCA_964593705.1 uncultured Lentimicrobiaceae bacterium
GGGGGGGGGGGGGGGGGGGGGGCCCCCCCCCCCCCACCCCCACCACTCATCTCATCTCTCCAATGTCCTGTCATTCCGATGCCGCACGTGCGGCAAGGAATCTGTTAAATTTACTCGGACAGTAGTGGTTTTATACAATTTTGAATTTTTTTTACTCAAATAACTATTGTTTTATGAAAAAATCTATCGTATTATTTTTATTTTTGTTTCTATTCTTTTTTACTATAAATGCCCAAAAAACAGAAACAATGCAAACATTTGAAAGTGAAGTTTTAAAAAGAGATTCCAGTGATATCAAGGATTCAGAAAAACTTGTTGTACTCTGGACAAGTGGTGACCCTGAAGTTGCGAAAAAAATGGTGTTTATGTACACCTACAATGCCCAAAAAAATGAGTGAGATTGGAATACACCTTTTGGCATGTAAAGGATGTGCCGATCAGTATGATGTTTCTGATGAACTCGAAGAAATGGGAATTGAAGTAAAATATATTGGCGTGGAGTTAAGCGATTTTATAAAAGGAGATCATCATTTGCTTACCCTCTAATAATTTGAAGAATAGTTATCTTTGAAAAAAATATTATGAAATGAACTACGCTATCAATGTCGATCACGAACTAAAAATCATCCGTTACAAACATTCAGGGGTGATTGCTGCTGAAGATATTGGGCAGGCATGGCAGGAGTTTCTGAGCTTGGGTGAATTTACCCAACTAAAATACAATCTCCTTTCTGATTACAGGAATGCTAAATTTGACATTCTATTTAGAAAAATCAAGGAAATTGTAAATTTTATGTTTAATATAAAAGATGTTGTAAAAGGAAAGCGACAAGCTTTAATCGTTGATGACCCTCATGCTACGGCTGGTTCAATGCTTTTTGAAGTAAACGTGTATAAAGAGGTTGGCTTTATTGTAAAAGTTTTTACTACCGAAAAAGCTGCCCTGCAATGGCTTTCAGCATAACTCTTGCCTCAGGAATTAAACAATTTTTCCTTCTAAATCCCACCCAATACATCCATAGCCCTGAAATAATAATGAACATAATTGAAAGTCCGGCAAGCGGGATGATGAGGATGTAGAAATCGCCAATGATGACACCATAAATTCTTGCTGTGTGAAATTCAAGCGCCACGTTCCAGATCGACATGGGACTTTCATCAAGGATTTCTTTTGGCATTTCAGGAAAAGTTTCTCTATGTAAAAATGGAAATGCGCCCCGGCCATAATCAAAAAGAAATGTACCGGATTTTGAAGTCCGCACTATGCCTGTGATGGCGCTTTCAGAAAAGGGCGAGCCTGTCGCCTCCGAAAAATACCAGGGCTTGCGGTTAAGGGCATCTTCCACATAGTGCTGCCCGGGAAACCAGTTGAACAAACCGCTGAACGATCCCACCAAAAAACCACCATTATCAATGGCCTCAAAAACGTTGATCCCCATCACACTGACTGGCGGTTGCAGATTGAAAGGTTTCAATGAAGTTAGGAATTTATCATCAGAATAATAAAAACCCTCAGAAGTACTAAGAATTATTCGGTCGGTTTCCGGAACGATCAAAATTGCACGTAACCTGTCGAACCAGGGGTTGGGGTTGTCTAATTCCGTGAACGGAATTTTCCCCACTTTAACATTGGCAATCGGAATAAGCAGGGGAGGACGCAAAAACATGCCTGTTGTTGCGGTAAGTATTAAAAAGGGCACGAGATAATATCCGAGTTTGTTGTGCCATTTCAAGGAGAATTTTATGTAGTATGACCAGGTTTTTACTCGTTTTCCTTTATGCTTCAGGCGTTTTATAATACCTGGAAAAAGCCATAGCATCCATCCCGTTACGGTAAGAAAAATGAAAACCAGTGCCATAAAATCCACAAACACTTTGCCCGGCAAACCGTATATTTCGCCACTGTGAATTACCCAAAGTGTTTTGAAAAGTCCGGCCTTGTTATCGTAATTCTCCGGTGGGGGCAAGGTGTGTAAGCTAGCCTCGAATGGGGATTTAGTATAATTGGCTTTGAGTAAAAACGATCGGGTAAGAATCCAGAGTTCGTCACCGCGAATCAGTAAGTCAACAATCCTGGATTCATGTCCGGGGAGTTTTATTCTTTCCCAGCTATTATTTTTGTGATCAAAACGGAAAAGTCCGAAAAAAGTTCCGGCAAAAAGTTGATTGTCGGCAGTACGTAAAAGTTTGCTAATCTTCCGGTTGTCGATGCCATCAGGGAAACCTTTGTTTAGATCATCAAAAGTCTGAAAGTCGTCTTTAGTAATCCAAACCCCGATGTTGCCATAGAGCAGACTTGTATCACCCTGAAGCTGTAAGCTGCCCCGCACTCCGGCAAGATTCCAGTTGTTGTAACGATAAACCGGCGGCAACAGTTTGCGATTAACATCTACCGATGATAGCAGTTCACGGTGATTCAATACAATACCCGACAGTGCAAATACCACAATAAACAAGCTCAATACAATACTAAACCATTTATGATATTTCCTGAGACGCTTGTAGGTTTTTGATGACCTGCCTTTTTTCCGTTGTGGAGTAACAGGAGAATTAGAAGGTTGATTTTCTTTCAAGTTATCAGGTTATTTGATTCTCATTTATTGGCACTGCATAAATAGTGCTTGTCCATAAAGTCGGTGCTTTTCTGATTTTGCCCACGCGACCCCTTAGTCCCCCGCCTAGCTGGCGAGGCTGGCCTAAAGGGGAGCCCCCTTGCTACCAGTGCGTTGGGGGTTCTTCCGCCAACTGGCGGAGAGTTAGAGGGGTGCGTGGTGGATGGCAAGTTTATAGACCGACACTAATTAGTGCCCGTCCACAAAGTCGGCCATTTTCAATAATAAAAAAAAACCTCCCGCAGATTTCGCTGATTAGCGCAGATTTTATCTGCGCTAATCAGCGAAATCTGCGGGAAACATTACTAAAAAGACAGGCTCTAATTAGTGTCTGTCCATAAAGTCGATACTTTCACTTGCCCCGTCCGTCAGCTGACGGACGGGGATTAATGAATTTAGCAATGCCTCCCCCGCTTTTTCGCTGTCAATGCCGAAGGCATTGATAGCGAAAAAGCGGGGGCATTCATCACATCAATTTAATCCACAACCTAAAGGATGTGGCAATTGATATTTCAAAAAAAACTTACTTTAAAGACCGACACTAATTTGGTATAGGACTGCATCCTGCCGACTGTGGACTGCCCATGCCAAGCTTCGCTCGTGTATCCCTGCCTCGCCTACACACGAGCTACTTTGGACGGCTCGCTTCGCAACGAGGCTGGCAAGGCGGGCTCGAAAAACTATGAAATCATATCCCGAAACTTCGGAATGGTTTTTCGGAACTGCCAACTGCGGACTGCGGACTGCCAACTGCCAACTGCGGACTGCTTATTTTATCATCACCAGCAACATTTTAAATTGCTCTATCGCCTTAAGCGCGTGTGGTACATTAGCCGGCATAATAATGCTCCCGCCTTTTTCGAGAATATGCGACTCCCGGTTTATAATAATATCGGCTTTGCCATCAATCACATTTACCATGGCATCAAAAGGCGCTAAATGTTCGCTTAGTCCCTGATCTTTATCAAAGGCAAAAAGTGTGATGGTACCCGTATCTTTTTTGGTAATGGTTTTGCTTACCACCGATCCTGAAGCATATTCTACTGTGTCGGCGAGTTTAAATTTTTCAGAAGTATTCATACGATCATTATAAGAAACCTGACAAGGTTTTAAAACCCTGTCAGGTTTGGTAAATATTTAGAGTTCGTCTTTTTAGTCAGGTTTCCCGCAGATTTCGTTGATTTGCGCTGATATTTTTCTGCGCAAATCAGCGAAATCTGCGGGAGATTCTTTAGCCTCGGATAGAAATAGTTGACTTTATGGACAGGCACTATTTAGTTTAAAAACAATTTCATGTCTTCATCCACAGTATTAATACCTGCAATTCCGAAGTTTTCAACCAGCACCTTTGCCACATTCGGCGAAAGGAAGGCGGGCAGTGTTGGTCCGAGGTGAATATTTTTAACACCAAGGTAAAGTAGCGCCAATAATACGATAACGGCTTTTTGTTCGTACCAGGCAATGTTATAAGCAATGGGCAGATCGTTGATGTCGTTTAACTCAAACACCTCTTTTAACTTGAGGGCAATTACCGCCAAAGAATAAGAGTCGTTGCATTGTCCGGCATCCAAAACCCGTGGAATTCCACCGATATCACCGAGTTGTAATTTATTGTAGCGAAATTTCGCACATCCTGCGGTGAGGATAACTGTATCTTTCGGAAGTTTTTCGGCAAACTCGGTATAGTATTCCCGGCTCTTCATGCGGCCATCGCAACCTGCCATAACAAAAAATTTGCGGATGGCACCTGATTTCACGGCATCCACAACTTTATCAGCGAGTTGCATCACCTGATTATGGGCAAAACCACCAATGATTTCCCCGGTTTCGATTTCGGTAGGGGCAGCACATTTTTTGGCTTGTTCAATGATTTGAGAAAAATCTTTCATTCCGCCGGTTTCGCGCTCGGCGATGTGGATAAATCCCGGATATCCCGATGCACCGGTTGTGTAAACGCGGTTAGCATAAGTGTTGCTTTTCTTTGGCGGCACAATGCAATTGGTGGTGAACAGAACCGGCCCGTTAAAGGTATCAAATTCTTCATTTTGCTTCCACCAGGCGTTACCATAATTTCCGATAAAGTGCTTGTATTTTTTAAACTCGGGATAATAGTTGGCCGGGAGCATTTCGCTGTGGGTATAAACATCCACTCCTGTACCTTCGGTTTGTTTCAGCAAATCTTCCATGTCGCGCAGGTCGTGGCCCGAAATTAATATGCCCGGTTTGTCGCTAACGCCAATATTTACTTTTGAAATTTCAGGATTGCCATAGCGCGAAGTGTTGGCTTTATCTAAAAGCGCCATTGCTTCAACACCATACTTTCCGGTTTCCAGGGTTAATGCCACCAACTCGTCAATAGTTAAGGCATCGTTAGTTGTGGCTGCCAAAGCCCGTTGCATGAATGCATAAAGTTCGGGATTTTCTAAATCCAGGTTGTAGGCGTGTTCGGTGTATGCTGCAAGTCCTTTTACGCCATAAGTTACTAATTCGCGCAATGAGCGCACATCTTCATCTTTAGTGCTCAAAACGCCTACTTCAACGCTTTTTGCATCAAAGGCTTCTTCGCTATCAGCAAACCAGGTTGCCGATTCGTGCAAAGTTTTTGGCAGGTCAGCGCCCGAATTGATGGCGGTGTTTTTAATGCTTTCACGCAATTCGAGGCCTTTCTTTACGCGGTCGATAAAAACTTCCCTGTCGAAGTTTGCATTGGTGATAGTCGCAAATAAGCCATCAAAAATGAATTTATTTACTTCGGCATCTTCAACACCTTTTTCGCGTGCCGCGGTGCTGTAAATCGAAATTCCTTTCATAACAAACATTAGCAGATCCTGCATATTTGCTACATTACTTTTTTTCCCACAAACTCCGGCAATCGTGCAACCGGTGCCTTTTGCGGTTTCCTGACATTGATAACAAAACATACTCATTTCTTTAAAAAATTTTAGATATTAGTAATTAGATATTGGAAATTAGATATTGGAAATTAGAAATTAGAAATTAGATATTAGATATTAGAAATTGGAAATTAGAAATTAGAAATTAGATATTAGAAATTAGAAATTAGATATTAGATATTAGAAATTAGAAATTAGATATTAGAAAATAGAAATTAGAAATTAGATATTAGAAAATAGAAATTAGAAATTGGAAATTAGATATTAGTAATTAGATATTGGAAATTAGATATTGGAAATTAGAAATTAGAAATTAGATATTAGATATTAGATATTGGATATTAGAAATTAGAAATTAGATATTAGATATTAGATATTAGATATTAGAAATTAGAAATTAGATATTGGAAATTAGATATTGGAAATTAGATATTGGAAATTAGATATTGGAAATTAGATATT
>CAZQIV010000117.1:6068-22998 GCA_964593705.1 uncultured Lentimicrobiaceae bacterium
GAAATTAGATATTGGAAATTAGATATTGGAAATTAGATATTGGAAATTAGATATTGGAAATTTGATATTGGAAGTCATTTGTTGTAATTGACAGTTGTAGTAATTATAATTTTTAAGTCATTCTACATTCTAAACTCTAAACTCTACATTCTAAACTCTACATTCTAAACTCTAAACTCTACATTCTAAACTCTAAACTCTAAACCCAGTCCTCACTTAAAATTTCGCCACTATGACTAATTACCGCTTGCTTTACCGGGACTTTTCGGCTTGCATTTGCCAGGGCTTTTTCAATTAGGCTGGTTAATCCGCCACAGCAGGGAACCTGCATTCTTACAACAGTAAAGGAATTTACTTTGGCATCATCAATCATCGAAGTAAGTTTGTGAAGGTATGACTCCTGGT
Source organism: uncultured Lentimicrobiaceae bacterium (assembly GCA_964593705.1). Lineage (GTDB taxonomy): Bacteria > Bacteroidota > Bacteroidia > Bacteroidales > 4484-276 > SABY01. The sequence continues at coordinate 6,474 of CAZQIV010000117.1, forward strand.
TCGAATCCAGCTTGGGACAGGCAATGGCCAGCGATTTCCCTTTTAGGAAGTGATTATGAAAATTGCCCATGGTAAAGGCTGCACAATCTGCAGCAATTACAACATCAGCATTTAAAAAATATGGAGCCATTGGGTTAAGTAAATGCAATTGTACAGGCCACTGTCGCAACTCAGAGGGTGCATCCTGGCCTGTAGATTGGCCTGCGTTGTTTACTTCATCTTCATCAATATCAAAAACTATTGGAGCAGAACCGGGGCATCCACCGCCACAACCCGATGAAGTATTTTTCATTTCTTCGGCTACGATATTTTGTGTTTTTATTTCATCATCGCCATTGGTGATATCCATATTTATATTGTTGTTTTTTATGTAGGCCACGGCCTCGTTCAAAAATTCAGTTGCTCCGTGCGATTTGAGATGTTGTAAGTGGGCAATCACTGTATTCTTGCCTTTTTTCACCATCTGTTCCATCACCAGCGTTTCGTTGTAAGGTTCTGCTTCACGTTCTTCGATGGTGATGGCATCTTCAGGGCAATGTCCAATACAGGCACCCAATCCGTCACAAAACAGATCGCTGATAAGTCTTGCTTTACCATCGATTATTTGTAGTGCGCCTTCGTGGCAGTTTGGGATACAAAGTCCGCATCCTGTGCATTTGTCCTCATCGATTTTAATGATGCTTCTTTTCATTATTTATAATTTTTTAGATTCTCTAATTTCAAACTTTCAATAATAAAGTAATTAAGTAAAGTAATGCGCAAAAGTAGAATGATTTGGATTTCTCACAAGGTGGTTTGTCTTACATTACTTTTCCAACAATGTTCAGGTATCAGTTTTTCAATGATTTAAATGTCTTATTTATTTAGTTTCTAAATTGCATTATAGTAGAAATAGATTCCTTGCTAATCGAAAATGGATTATAGAGAATAAATTGAGAAGGTATAATTTGTTATTTGATAGTCAGTCCACAGTCTTCAGTGCCGGGCTTCGCTCGTGCATCCTCGAAAAAAAATGAAATCGAATCCCGAAACTTCGGGATGTTTTTTCGGGACTGCCCACTTATTCAGAAACTTCAGGCTTTATCCAAAGATAAGAATACCAGTGCCAACTGCTCCCGTCCAATGATGGGGCTGTGATGGTATAGAGGGTTCTGCGGACATTCAGTTTCTGATCTGATTTCAAAATAATGTAGGGGGGATTGCTTTTGGTATTAATTTCCGTGATTTCCATTTTGTTTCCCTGTACAAAAAACTGGGCTTTTTCCAGATCCAACAATCCGGGAATAATCTCGATTTTCAGATTTGGCGGATTCTCTTTATAAAAAGGAGAATCGGGGCTTGTGGCCGAAACCCGCAAAGCCTTCATGTAGGTTTTGTTTATAAATCCTTCAAGCGAACCAAATCCTCCACCCATTGGGAAACGTGGAATAGCATACGGGTCGGAACTTTCCGAGAATACACCTGATTGTTGCACTAGGGCTGCTTTTATTCCCTTTTGTTTTAAAATCAATTCCATATCCTTTGTGAATTCGCCGTATGGATAGGCGTAATATTCAGGTAGGTGGCCAAGGTGTTTTTTAAAGTCAGCGTTGGATTTTAGTAAGTCTTCCTTGAATTTTGATGTTATTTTGCTTTCGCTTAGATTAACAAAATATGCGTGTGATGCAGAGTGGTTTCCTATTTCATTTCCTGCTTTTTCAATTTCTCTAATTTGACTCCATCTCATAAAATCGCCTCCGCCAACGGTTTCGGTTTGAATAAAAATGGTGGCATTAAAACCATATTTTTTAAGCAGTGGCCAAGCGTTTGTATAAAAGCTAAGGTAACCATCATCGATGGTGAGAATGACCGCCTTTTTTGGAGATGGCTTCCCCGACCTCCACAAATTTTCTGCTTCTCCGAAGGTGAGCACTTGAAAATGATTCTCTTTAAGGTATTTCAACTGCTTCGAAAATACTTCATCAGAGATGTTGGTGCTCGGATAACGGCTGTCGCCAAAGCGGTGATAAGCAAAAATAGGAATGTCAAAACGCTGTTCCTGCGAACAGCCTGTTAGATTGAAAAGAAAAAGGAGTGCTAAAAAAGCAGGTATTGTTCTCATATTCGCATAACGAACAAAGGAGGGGATTATTTGAGATAATCGCTTAGCTTTTGATTGATCATGTAATCTTTAAAATTCTGAGTCATGTCGCTTACCACAGTTCCAAGAATGCACTTATCAAAAGGACAAATCAAATAATCCATTGGGCAGGTGGTAATTTCAACTTTTCCTTCTATTGACTCGTAAATATCCAGGAGGTTTATTTCTTTTGCCGGCTTTTTAAGTTCGAAACCTCCATGTGGGCCACGATTTGATGTCAGGAAATCGTCTTTAACCAAGCGCTGTAACACCTTTGCTACGTGATGTTTGGAAGAGCCTGTTCGTTCTGAAATTTTTACCACATTCAGTTTTGTACCCGAACTGGCGATGAGTACCATGCTGTGTATGGCTATTGAACCGGCTTCAGATAGGGAAAATATTTTCGACATAATTTAATTAATTATCTACTCACCTTGAAAGCAAGCAAAAATAGCGCTTAATATCAACATTTCGGTATTTAATAGCTAATTTATACTTATTCTACTTATTGAGAAATAAAATAAATTAGCTTGATTTTGTAAAATTGATTCGGACTTTAGACAGTTTGATTATTTTTGTATTTCAGTAATTCAATACATAAATAATTAAACTATGAAAAATTTTATTTCTCTTTCCATTATTGCTGTTATGGCACTTTGGTTTGTGGCCGAAACTGCCATAGCACAAGAGGTGAAAATCTCGGCTGAACTTCGTCCCCGCTATGAAATGCGTCATGGATACAAAACCCTGATTCCGGATGATGTGAAAGCGGCTAACTTCGTTTCACAACGTACCCGCTTAAATGCATTTTACGGAACCAACAACTATCGTTTTTACCTGAGCCTGCAGGATGTAAGGGTTTGGGGTGATGTTCCACAGTTGAATAGTAACGATGTTTATGGCCCTTCTATTCATGAAGCATGGGGCGAAGCAATTGTAAGCGAAAAGTTTTCGATAAAGGTTGGCCGCCAGGAGATTATTTATGACGACCACCGGATTTTTGGTAATGTAGGTTGGGCACAGCAGGCCCGCAGCCACGATGCGGCCATCCTGAAATTTACACCTGCCGACAATCACAAGGTGGATGTGGGTTTGGCTTATAATGCCATGGGTGAGTCGCTGTTTGAGCAAGACTACACAGTAAGTAGTTATAAAACATTCCAGTATGCCTGGTATCATGGCAATTTTAATAATTTCGGCCTGAGCTTTTTAGCTTTGAATAATGGCCAGGCTTACACCGATGTTACTGATTCGGCAAAAATCGAACAAAAGGTTGCATTCAGCCAAACCATTGGTCCGCGCTTAACTTAAAAGAATAAGGCGTTTACTGCAAATGCAGCTTTTTATTATCAGGGCGGTAAAGACGGTGGTAACAACAACCTGGCGGCTACATATTTTGCAGTGGATCTGGGTTATTCCTTTAAAAATAATTTTAGTGTAGGGATTGGAATGGAACGCCTTTCAGGAATAGATTCCAAAGAAAAAGCCGAAGGTAGTGATAATAAATCCTTTACCCCCTTATATGGAACCAATCACAAATTTAACGGTTGGATGGATTATTTCTACGTGGGTAACCATGGAGGAAGTGTGGGCTTAATGGATATTTACATCCCGCTAAAGTATAGTGTTAATAAGTTTTCGGTTGCACTTGTTCCACATTTATTTAGTACAGCGGCAACAGTTGCAATTCAAAACGAGGGATCATGGAAAGATTACGACAATAATCTTGGAACCGAAGTTGACCTGATGTTAAGCTATGCCATGTCAAAAGAGGTAATGTTGCAGGCAGGGTATTCGCAAATGTTTGCCACTGAAACCATGCAGGTATTAAAAGGAGGAAATTACGAAAACAGTAATAGCTGGGCATGGGTAATGCTAAGCTTCAAGCCCGTTTTTTATCAAAAATAGTCAGTGTAACAGAAACATCTTTTATATTAAACGGCCTTGTGAATATGATTTCGCAAGGTCGTTTTGGTTTGATTGCCAGATAATAATTGGGGTTTGCTGAAAACCCGACTATTTTTTGATTAAAGATTGATCCAGCACTGCGGGAATCGTCCGGAGGACTCCTACGGAGGAGATTTTAGATTTTGTTGAATATCACTAACATCTTAAATCTAACATCTTAAATCTGAAATCGTATATTTTTCTAAATGTTACTTTAAAGACGAACCCTATTTACCCTCCCTTTCAAGAACTTATTAAGATACAAAATAAATTAGTGGAATTGGCAATTTTAAAGTTAAAAATAGGGAAAGAATTTTTATGTTTGCATTAAAGTAATAAATTACTTTAATTATTAATTATATGAATAATTTAATCAAATTTTTAATTCCTCCTCCAGCATGGCGATTGCCAGCAGCCATAATATTTGGTGCTATTGTCGGGTTGGGGCTCTACACTTTTAAAGTTTCGAATGCGATATCTTATTTATCCGACCAACCAGAAACATGTATTAACTGTCATGTGATGAATTCGCAATACGCCAGTTGGTTTCATTCGGCACACCGCGAATATGCAAGCTGTAACGATTGTCATGTTCCGCATACAAATCCGGTGAGTAAATATTTTTTTAAGGCGAAGGATGGTGCCCGACATGCAAGCATTTTTACAATGCGCAATGAACCACAGGTAATTCAGATAAAAGATGAAGGTGCGGCTGTAGTTCAGGAAAATTGCAAACGCTGTCATGCCAGGGTTAATCAGCATGTGGGAACAATGGATGTAAGCCTCGCGCTTGCTCAAAAAGATGAAGGAAAACTTTGCTGGGATTGTCACCGCGAATTTCCGCATGGCAGGGTAACAAGTTTGAGTACCTCAACCTATTCCCGTGTCCCCAGGCTTGGAACGGCAGTTCCCGACTGGATGCAAAAGATGATGAAAAAGGATAAGGAGTAGGCAGTGCCGGGCTTCGCCCGTGCCCAGGATTCACGAATCCCGGATTTGCAACATCCCTGCCTCGCCTGCACACGAGCCACTCAAGGCGGCAAGGCGGGCACGAAAAATTATGAAAATTGTCCGTAGGATTCCTTTGGAGAAAATTTTCTATTTTTCGGGATTGGCAGTCCGCAGTAAGCAGTCTTCAGTAGGCAGTCCACAGTAGGCAGTCCACAGTAGGCAGTCGCCAGTAGGCAGTCGCCAGTAAGCAGTCGCCAGTAGGCAGTCGCCAGTAGGCAGTCGCCAGTAGGCAGTCGCCAGTAAGCAGTCTTCAGTTATCAATAACGAATAATGCCGGGCAAAGCCCGGGCATCCTCGAAAAGTTACGAAAATCAAAGATTTTCTACTTTTCGGGACAATTAACGAATAACGAATAACGAATAATGCCGGGCATAGCCCGGGCATCCTCGAAAAGTTACGAAAATCAAAGATTTTCTACTTTTCGGGACAATTAACGATTAACGATTATCAATTAACATTTAACCAATATCTTTACACATCATGGAAAAAAAACAAGAACGCAAATCATGGATTAACTGGACGGTATTTTTAATTACCATAGTAGTGGTATTTATGCTGGGAATGCTGGCAACCTCCATCAGCGAGCGCCGGGTAGAAACCGAGTATGTTTACAAACCCAGGGTTCAGGTTAGCGAATGGGAACCACGCAATGCGCTTTGGGGTGAAAATTTCCCCGCCGAATACGATTCGTACATGAAAACCAACGAAAGTGATTTCAGGAGTAAATACAACGGAAATACTATGATCGACATGCTGGAGGTTGACCCACGGCTGGTTGTGTTATGGGCCGGTTATGGTTTCTCCAAGGATTACAACCAGGGTCGTGGCCATTATTACGCTATCGATGATATGAGGAATACCTTGCGTGTTGGTGCTCCCGGTATTACCGAATCGGAGCCCATGCCTGCCACCTGCTGGACTTGTAAGAGCCCGGATGTGCCACGGCTGATGAACAAAGTAGGGATTACCGAATTTTATACAGGCAAATGGTCCAAATGGGGATCGGAAGTGGTGAACATTATTGGCTGCGCCGATTGCCATGATAACGAAACTATGGATTTGCATATTTCCAGACCGACCTTGATCGAGGCTTTTCAAAGGCAGGGAAGGGACATCACTCAAGCCACCCATCAGGAGATGCGTTCGCTGGTATGTGCCCAATGCCATGTGGAATATTATTTCAACAAGGATCTCCCCGGCAAAGAAGGCGTGCCATACCTGACTTTCCCCTGGGATAAGGGTATGAACGTTGAAGATATGATTGCTTACTACGATGAAATAGGTTTTAAAGACTGGACACACAACATAAGCAAAGCGCCAATGCTCAAAGCCCAGCATCCCGGCTACGAAACCTGGATAACAGGAACTCATGCCAAACGTGGGGTTACCTGCGCCGACTGCCACATGCCTTACATGTCGGAAGGTGGCCAAAAATACTCTGACCATCACTTTCAAAGTCCCCTCAACAACATCGCCAACTCGTGCCAGGTATGCCATCGCGAAAGCGAGGAGGCACTCAGAGGTTTTGTTTATGATAAAATGGACAAGGTAATCGATCAGCGCGATCAACTCGAAAAAATGGTTGTTAGAGCGCATGTTGAGGCCGGAGTGGCCTGGGAGAATGGCGCCAGCGATGAACAGATGAAAGAAATCCTGCAAGATATCCGCCATGCCCAGTTCAGGTGGGATTATGCTGCAGCATCGCATGGTGCAGCTTTTCATAATTCACTCGAGATTTTGCGGGTTATCAGCACAGGAATGGAAGATGCCCAGGATGCCCGCGTTAAGCTGGCTGTTTTGTTAACCAATCTCGGCGCACCTTATCCTGTACCTTATCCCGACATCGATACCAAGGCCAAAGCACAGCAATATATTGGCCTGCCGGTGGAAAAACTCAACGAAGAAAAGCAAAAATTCATCGATCAGATCGTCCCGGTATGGATTAAAGAAGCCCAGCAAAGGGAAAGCAAAATGGAAGTAAAATATTTCTAAAAACATAAACAAGTACTTCAATAAAAGCAGGAGGATGCATTCTTTCCTGCTTTTTTTATGCAATTGAATTTCTTTCCATACTTTTGGGGGAACGATTGATAAAATAATTAAACGTTATAGCCAATTACAATAAACAGAGAATATTTATATGAGCATTGTAAAAAGACAACATTACGTTTGGAGACACTATCTCAGACCTTGGGCAGAAAAAGAGAGCATTTGGTCATACCTAAATGAATCTAATAAAGTAATCAAATCAGGTTTAATGGGAGTGGCTCAAGAAAAATACTTTTATAAGCTTGTTAATTTTACTGAGAAAGAGGAAACGTTCTTAAAAAACTACATTGAAAAGTTTAGTCCTGCTGCTGTTAAATCACTCAACTTAGACTTTTTAAAACTATTTACTAGTACGAGTAGATTGAAAAAATCATTAGATGAAACATTAAATTCATCAGTTGATAAAGAAAAATATGCTGAAGAAATCAGGAAGTTGAAATTTAACTTGATGGAAATCGGACATGGAAAAATGGAAAGCTTAGGACACAAACTTATAGCATATAGAAGTTTAGATGACCTAAAAACAATCGAGCAAGATGACTATTTGTTTGATGCAGTTATGTTTTTGTGTTTTCAATACTTTAGGACTAAGAGTATGCGAAAGTCGGCATTACAACAATTTAATGGAGTACCATACGAAGAATTAGCAAAGAAATCTTGGAATATTTTAAGTTATGTAACAGCGACTACTTTGGCAAAAAATTTATCCCTTGACCAAAATATTAAGTTTATCTTTCATGATAATACTACGTCTGAACTATTTATCACCAGTGACCAACCAGTATTTAATATACTTAATGACAAGGTTGATGAGAATGGAGAAGTAACTCATTTGGAATTTTATTATCCAATTTCACCAAAACACGCTTTGACAATACATTTTCGAGAGGAACAAGCAGAAAAATTCATTAGAAATAATATTGATTTAGGGCAAGTTGAATACTTTAACAAAAAGGTTGTGGAAAACTCTGACTTTTTTGTTTTTGCTAACAATAAAGAACAATTAGAAAATCTGAAAAAATAAAAGGCTATAACAACTAAGCATCGTTTTTTGGCTTTTCGCCAAAATATCCCGAAAAAACGGGACAGGTAGTGCTTACTGTTGAACTAAACCTCAAGAGTGGGTGGGGATACCTTATATAGTGTGGAATCAATTTTTAGAGATTGGGCAAGCTATTAGATATTCGTTGTTAACTGTCCTTCAAAGCAGGCTCCTACAGAGCGAAAAACAATAAGTTTTTAACCCAACCCACTGATTTTTTGTTGCGGAGTACAAATTTTTGCGGTTTTGGTCAAGTCCGGGCGTACCTCTCCCAGTAACCAAAAGGCAAACTTTTTCAAACAGCAAGTTTATAAGCAATTGGCTTTGTTGGGGGCAACTGTGGCGGTGCCCTTGTTGGGGCACGAAAACGGTTTGGTATGGTTTCGATGACTACCATTTCACCACCACAACATTTGCAAACACCGGGTTTTATACCCATTCGATCAAACACGAGCTCCTGCCACGATTTATCCTTTGCGAGCGTAGTGGGAGGCTTGACTTTTAATGAAGCCCTGATTTTGGCCAATGACTTCTTTTTGCTGGCAGACGAAAGAAAACCGTAATGCCGGATGCGTGTAAATCCATGGGGGCTGATATGTTGGCAGAACAGCCGCAGGAACTCATGGCCTGGCAAAGTGGTAACCTGCTTTTTATAATCCTGGCTATAATCCTTCCAGGTGAATGTTACGTTTTTGTCATCAACACTTAGTATCCTATCATTTGAAATAGCAGTACGGTGCGTGTACCGGCCCAGGTATTTTACCACTTGCTTTGGGCCACCGAAAGCTTTCTTGGCATAGACAACCCATGGTTTATCAAATAGCCCTCCTGGCACAGGCTGGGAAAGTAGCCTGTTTTTGTGGAACCCGCGCAAAGCTGCGACCATTTGCGCCCTGAAAACATTACTGACCGATTCTACAGGGAACATGTAATTGCCACTACTTCGGGTATGTTTCCATTTGCCATCGGGCAATAACACCCCGGCAGGAACAATCAGGTGGAGGTGTGGATGGTAATTTAGGTTCTGGCCCCAGGTGTGCAGGATGGCTGTCATGCCCATTTTTCCACCGGCCCATTTATTGTTGTAACCAAATCGTTTCATTACATTAGTAACCGTAGTGAAAAGCAGGTTGTACATCAACGCCTTATGGTGCATGAACAATTCGTTGAGTTTGTCGGGAACCGTAAAAACCACATGGAAATATTTAACGGGCAACAAATCGGCTTCTCGTGCAAGAACCCACTTTTCCTTTTCAATTGATCCACATTGCGGGCAATGCCTATTGCAGCAGCTATTGTACGCCTCCCGGATTTCACCACAGTCGCTACATGCCTCAATATGCCCGCCCATATGGGGTGCGGCACTTTTGTATGGCATCAAGGCACCTGAGGGTATGGGCTGGAAATTTTGTTTTCGTGTTTAAAACCGGGAGAAAGCGATCGATAACTTTTGCCAGTGTATCAGCCTTGTTTTCCATAGAGCTTATCCACACAACCAAACCTGTTATTTGAATCTATTTTTGCAATATGCAAATACACCAGGGTGGATTCTATGCGTGAATGCCCAAGGGCTTCTTTCACGGCCACAATGTTTTGCCCTGCTTCCAATTGATGCGTGGCCCCGTAAAAAACGGGGTAAACTCCGGTATGGCGGAATGTATGCACACAAACATCTTTGCGGATACCTGTCTTTTTTAGGGCATTTTTTAACTTATTCCTTATCGTGGTCGTACTCATGGGTATTCCTTTTCGCAAGGGGTGCTCAAAAAGGTAGGTATCGGGGTTATTTAACGCAAGGTGCTTTTTTATGCCCCGAAGCATGTGCGATGACAAGACTATATATCGGTCTTTCTTGAATTTCGAGTTACGCACATGTACCATCTTGCGCACCAGGTCGATATCTGCAATCAGAAAATTGATAAGTTCACTGATACGCACGCCGGTATCATAGGCCAGGCCAAACATCACCCGGTAATTCATATCTTCAAAAGCACGAAGCAATGACTTTACTTCTGTTCCAGATAATACCACAGGTAAGGCCTTTGAACCGGGAATTTGTGGAAGACCAATATGTAAAGCATCCTTGTCGTACAAGAGGTATAGTTTGCGCAGTCCATAAACCAGATGTTTAAATGCACTCTGACTGCCGCTCGTGTCTTTTTGCACAAGGAAGTAAAGGTATTCTTCAAGTTCTATGGCCTCCAGATTTAGTGGCAACTTGCCATAATGCAGGGCCAGCTTGGCCATTTGCCTGAGATAGTTCTCGTGGGTGGATTTGGATTTTCCATTAATCACCAGTTGGCGCATAAAATGTTCGCCCATTTTTGCAAAGCCTTCAACCTGGTTGCAGGCTTGCTTAAAAATTGTAGTTTTGCTCATGTTACTTATTTTTAATGTTAAACACGAGCAGGATACTGCTTTTTTAGGTAACACCAATAAGCTACCTCCCGAAAGGGAGGTTTAGTTCAACAGCAAATCATGGCACACAGCCGGTTAGCGGTCATCTGGAAAAATGAGTAGGAAAGGAAACATACGTATCACTAAAAACCATCCTGCAAGTGGGCGGCTGCGAGCCATATTTGCGGAACGTTAGTGTTCATTAGAAAAAACAAACCTGAATTCAAGAACTAAATAATAATAAATCAAAAAATATTTTTAAAAGTGTAACAAATACTATTTTTTTAATCAAAGAGAAAAACAATTAAAAATAGTATTATGATAAAAACACTTAAATTAATCATCTTGTTTGTTGTGGCAATTAACACATCAAGTTGCTCTTCAATAAAGACAATATCAAATCAATCTAAAAATTTAGAGCCAGCATCTTTTACAGTTGAAATAATTGGAAAAGGAAGGCCTATTTTATATTTACCAGGTTTTACAGTTCCTGGTTCAATATGGAAAGAAACCGTTAATAATTTAACTTTGAAAAGAAAATCTTACCTCTTTTCATATGCAGGGTTTAACGGAAACAAACCAATAGAAATGCCTTGGTATTCCAGAATAAAAAACTCAATTATTAACTATATAAAAGACAATAATTTGTCTGATATAATAATTGTTGGACACAGTATGGGCGGAAATTTGGCTGTTGGTATAGCATCAGAATTACCAAATAAAATTACTAAAATTGTTATCGTAGAAGCATTGCCTTGTATGTGCGAAGTAATGATGCCAAACGTACCAGCAGAAAGTTTGTTCTATGAAAGTCCTTACAACAATCAAATGCTTGAAATGGATGAGCAACAATTTAATAATATGGCATCAATGGTGGCGTCAAATATGACATTAAATAAAGAGAAAATTGATACTTTAACAAATTGGATATTGGAAGCAGATCGAAAAACTTGGGTTTATGGATATACAGATTTATTAAAACTTGATTTAAGAAATGTTTTAAGTAAAGTAAACTGTGGAACTCTAATATTAGGTGCTTCTTATCCTGACGTTAAAATAGCAAAGGAAAATTATGAAAATCAATATTCAAACCTATCTAATAAAACGATTGTTATGGCATCCAATAGTAAACATTTTATAATGTTTGACCAACCAAAATGGTTTTATAAAACTATAAATGATTTTTTAGTCAATGAAAAATAGTAGAACTGAACTTTTTGAAACAATTTATCACCAACACAAGCCAATGGTTTTACAAATGTGTTTGGGATTTATTAAAGGAGATGACGACATAGCAAATGACTTATTGCAAGAAATTTTTATTAGTGTTTGGAATAATTTAGAGAAATTTAAAGGAGCATCAACTTACAAAACTTGGATTTATAGAATAACAGTAAATACTTGTTTGCAATATATAAAAAAGGAGAAAAAAGAAAGAACATATCCTATTTCGGAAATAGAAAATAAAATATCTGTTGCAAATAATGAAAACATAGTAAATCCAAATATTCAGAGATTATATAAGGCAATTGGACAACTAAAAAAAATAGACAGGTTAATAATTATAATGGTTTTGGAAAATCAAGATTACGATAGTATTTCAGAAATTGTTGGTATAAAACCCAGCAATGTGAGAGTTAAAATTCATAGAATTAAAAAACGTCTTGTAACAATTTTAAAAAGAAATAGAAATGAATAACGAATTTAATGAACTACAAAATAAATGGGAAAACAACAAAAAGGAAATTGAACTTTCTACCGACAATTTTGATATTTTGTGTAGTAAAATAAAGAAAAAAGAGAAAGAGAATTATTTTTTCTATTATGGAACAATTACAATTTTATTAGTAACATTTATCGTCATTTCGTTATTTTTTTATTATGTAGCACCAGTCAAAGAAACTTTAAGTAGAATTGGTGTTGGATTAATGATTTCAGGATTATTGTTTAGAATTTTAATTGAAATAATTAGTATTTATAAAGCAAAACAAATAAACAATATTGACAACACTTTAAAAACAACAGAAAACACTATAAATTTTCATCAGTTTAGAAAAACAATTCATAAAGTTATAGCACCAATAATTATTGTTTTATACACTATTGGCTTTTATATAATTACGCCTGAATTTAGTTTGTATATTGAATTTTGGAATTTAGTTTTAATTGATATTTCATACGTAATTATCGGGATAATTCTTTTTATTGTAATAAGAAAAGGTGTTAAAAAAGAAATGCAAAAACTGAATGATATTATAAAATTAAAAGATGACATAACCGAATAAAAGTCAATAACGAAACGCTAACAATGTATAACCAAAATTGCTACATTTAGTAAAATAGAATATTTCTTAATACTAATTTTATTAGTTTTATAAAACGAAAAAATTGCAAACCAAAACACAACTTTGGTTATACTAACCCGTTGTTGTGGTAATTTTGTGAGACACTCTATAAACATTGACAAACAAGAACAGAATGAAAAAAATATTTTTAATAATTTTTATTTTTGCAACAACTTTTTCTGCTTATGCACAAGTTGATAAAAATTCGGACTTATACAAAACTATTCTTTCAAAAGACAGTTTGCTTTTTAATGTTGGTTTCAACACGTGTGACATTACCCAGTTTGAGGAACTATTAAGTGAGAAATTTGAATTCTTCCATGATAAAGACGGAATTTCTGACAAAAAAACATTCCTTAATGACTTGCGAAATGGTTTGTGTGGGAATCCGGCAAACTATCAAGCTAAAAGAGAATTAATCGCAGAAAACACAGAAATTTATGCACTCTACAACAAAGAAGCTATTTATGGTGCAATACAAGTTGGCGTTCATCAATTTTTTGAAAAACAAGTTGGTAAGCCAGAAAAATTTGGGAGTTCCGCCAAGTTTACTCATGTTTGGCTTTTAGAAAATGGAGAATGGAAACTCACAAAATCGTTGAGTTTTGAACATCAAGAAAAATTACTTAATTCAAATTCGTCAATTTTTGACAATGACATAGAAATTGAAAAATGGCTCAAAGAGAATAACGTGCCAACTCTCGGACTTGGAATTATTGAAAATGGAAGACTCAAACAAGTAAAAGTATTTGGAGAACTCAAAAAAGGTGTTTCAGCACCGTACAACACAATATTTAATGTAGCTTCATTAACCAAACCAATAACAGCAATAGTAACTTTAAAATTGGTGAGTTTAGGCAAGTGGGACTTAGATGAACCCATTTATAAATATTGGATAGACCCAGACGTTGCAAATGACCAAAATTGTAAATCACTTACAACAAGACATATTTTAAGCCACCAAACAGGATTTGCAAATTGGCGTGGAAATAACAAGGACGGAAAACTACATTTTGAATTTACACCAGGGACTAAATATCAATATTCAGGAGAAGGTTTTGAGTATTTGAGAGAAGCATTAGAAGCTAAATTCCATAAATCATTGAATCAATTGGCAAGTGAATTGGTTTTTATTCCATTACAGATGACAGACACCAAATACTTTTGGGACAACAGAATTGACAGTTCAAGATTTGCATTAAGCTCTTAGAAAACAACTAATGCTAACATGTTAACGATATTTATGCTGCGGTTTTGACACCAAAAATCTGGTGAATCTCTTGAATTTCTTTCCTGATGTTCAAAAATATTTTATCAATCTCCTGCATTTCAACAGGATTTGCAGCTATTGCATTTTTATTAATTGAGGACAAAATGGTTGGTATTGTTTTTTAAGTTAATGTTAAAACAGCAATTATGGTATCCATCCCCTTTTTGCTTGTTTTGTATTTTCTGCTTTTTCCTTCTTTTGTAACCAAGCCTTTCCCCCTTAGTTTTCTGATGTCATAAGCGGCTTTTGCAGAATTATACTTCTTTGCTAGTGTTTTATCCAATCGATCTTTCATGAGGGTTGCTATGTCGTTGGCTGTGTATCCACCGGGTTTTATAGCTAACGATAAAACACTTTCCATAACAGCAATAGTCCTCTTTTTATTAATATCAACCCCGGCAAGCCTTTGTCCCCCTGTTTTGCTTGGATTGGTTAATTGCTCAAGGTATCCATCTTTCAGTAGGGACACATGGGTATAGCAAAGGTTATCCATAAAGCTATTCATGATCACATTTAATTTGCCGACAATTTCCTGAAAGTTTGATACGCTTCGCTTGCACTTCAACTCTTTGGCATTATGCACTACTACTTCCGCCCTTAAAACTCGTTCGCCTTTATCATACAATTTGAGTGTCAATTTGCCAAAGTGTATCTTAAAAATTGTCAAATTGTAATCAGGTTTCTCTATACGAAGTTCAAAGCCTGAATGTTTTTGCCTGTGATTATGTGGCCGACATTTACGCCCAAAAATCGTCTTGAGCCTTTTTATGTCAATTCGCTCGCGCGAAAGGGTTATCAGGTTTTGGTACATCTGGTCTAATTGTGTACCTCTTTTAAAGAGCAAGTTGCGGCTGTATTCTACCTGGTAAATGGAATACTGGTACTCAAACCCCGATTTTTCTTGTTCTTCTTTATCCAAACCAAACCACAGGCATTTATAAATCCAGCGGTTACACACACCCTCAAGCTGCCCTTTTTGTATACTTAAGGTTTCTGCAATTCCCGAAAGTGCTTCACCACTGGAAAAACTTGTAAAACAATTACCTTCTTTTACTACCGATAATTTCTTTATTTCTTCCCTTCTTTCCACCCACTCATGTCCGTTTAATATAATTTGGGCACCAAAGGGGGGATGCCCCGATATTTTTATAGTAATGTGCCCCCAATGTTGATCTATGATTTGAAAAGAATAGTGGTTAATAAATGACAACGGTGTTTTTTTTCGAATGTCAATTTTCCCATTACCAAATTCTTTTATATCCCACATACTGGCTGGTGCCCTGGAAACAAATATGGCGAAAATGCCGGTGAAGTTTTTGTCTGTTGGCAATAATAACTCTGCTTCTTCATGCTTGCGTTCCCCGGCTTTGAAATAAACCAGTGGAATATTGGCATTCTTGCAAAAGGCTTTAACCCTGCTGCTAAACCTACCCGCCATTCGCATTAATGTTGCATTATTTAAACCCTCATCTGAACCTTTCAACTTCCTGTACTACACCCGGAAACCCCCAGGCGAACAGCCAGGTAAAAAGTACCCATTGAGTACCAACCTATCTATACAATCGTAGGTGCCATCCAAGGTTTCTTGATAATGAGCACACAATTTATCTTTATGCTTCATGCCTTCAAAAATACGTCAATTTGAAATCAGTAGCACTACAATTCCCTGAAAGGCTTTTTTCTCCCCGGGAAAAACGTAGTACCTTATCTCTAATATTCTGCCATTTTTTGGCAGAATATTAGAGATAAGGTATCCAAGCAAAATTTAAAATGCATTGTCGTTATTATGAAATGAAGAGTAATAATAAAGCTCTTAATTGCAAAATATGCATTTATAAATTTTGCCGACTAACTTGGACAAACCAAAACAGGAATACACCATAAGTTTTACATGATCACCTTGTTTGGTTTTGGCTTGTCCAAGTTAGGTTATAACGATAAAAGAATAGCTTATGAAACGGAAAAAAATACAACGGCAAATGGTGCAGATAATTTATTGACTACCGTTGAAGATTATGGAATTTTTTTAACCAGCGTAATGAATGGCGAAGGACTTACTAAAAAGGTTTTTGACGATATGACAACCAACCAAGTCGCTACAAAAAATGGCAAACACTTTGGGCTTGGTTTTGAAATTTACAATTTTGATGATGGCAATATTGTTCTATCACACGGTGGAGCTGACAAAGGCTGTCAGACAATCGTTTTTATTTTTCCAAAAACAAAACAAGGACTTTTAATCTTCACTAATGTTGATGATGGTTATAAAGTTTATGAAAAATTGCTTATTCACTAAATAGTGTCCGTCTATTAACTTTATATTGTTGATAACTAATACGATATGC
>CAZQIV010000118.1:0-21810 GCA_964593705.1 uncultured Lentimicrobiaceae bacterium
TGGACTAATGGAAATGACCCGGGTAAAATTTTTCACCGGAAAAGATGAAAAAAATTTTAAATTTTTAATTTCCATTTGAGGATACCCTCAAATGGAAATTAAACCCCCCAAATTACCTCCAAAATGAAGCTCGAAAAGTTTCCTTAATTTTGCTAATCATAAAAAAATACAAACATATAAGGCATCAAGGCACTACATTTTTTCCTGAGAGAAAAAAGCCTATCAGGGGAAAAACAGCAGCATAAATATCGTTAACATGTTAGCATTAGTTGTTTTCTAAGAGCCTAAAATTAACACCTCCAATAAAATCGCTGAAAGCTTTCGGGACTGTAAAATGCCAATCCCGAAAAATAGATAATCTATGATTATCGTAATTTTTCGAGGATGCACGGGCGAAGCCCGGCACTGTAAACTGAAGACTGTGAATCCCGAAAAGTAGAGAATTTTCTCCAAAGGAGTCCTTCGGGCAATTCTCGTAACTTTTCGAGCCCGCCTTGCTCGCCTCGCTGCGAAGCGGGCCGCCAGTGCAGGCTTTTGTATAGGCGAGGCAGGGATGTTCCGAATCCGGGATTCGTGAATCCTGGACACGGGCGAAGCCCGGCAATGAAAACTAAAAACCCCACAAACCTTGTTTCGTTTATTTCGTTTATTATCTTTGCAAATGCAAAATTAACATAATGAAAACACTTTATAAAAAAACAACAAAACAGGATCAGCTACTTGCCGAGGCAAGTGTTCCTTATTTGAAACGGTCGGCAGATGGGCTGACCACGGAGAAAGGAATACAAATTAAAATACAGGAAACCGGGGAGACAATCACCATTCCTAAAAACGCCTTGCTCCTGTTAACCGAAATATTAGACAAAATGGCCCATGGGAAATCCATAACAATCCTTCCATCCGACTCGGATATTTCAACCCAGCAAGCCGCCGACATGCTCAATGTTTCCCGCCCACACATCGTGAAGATTCTTGAAAAAGGAGAAATCCCATTTAATAAAGTTGGCAGCCACCGGCGAATAAAATTATCGGATATTATCGCTTATGATAAAGTGCTGGTTATGCAAAGAAGGAAAAACATTGATGCGCTTGCTAAACAAGCCCGGGAACTAAAACTGGGTTACGAATAATGCAATCACCTAATACTGCTGAAATCAATGCCTGAAACCTCCCAAAATAAACAAATCTTTTCGCTGCTCGAAGTAACCCGGAGCATCCAAAAAACCCTTGCAAAGCGCTACACTTCAGCTTTTTGGGTGAAGGCCGAAATGATTAAGCTGAACCACTACAGCCACTCGGGCCATTGCTACCCCGACCTGGTGGAGAAACAGCAGGGCAAAATAATAGCCCAAATCAGGTCGAACCTGTGGAAACGTAATTATCAGCGGGTAAACGATAACTTTTTGCAAGTGCTGAAAGAACCCTTGAAAGATGGGATAAAAATACTGTTCCTTGCCAAAATATCTTTCGATCCGGTGTATGGTATGTCGCTGCACATCCTCGATATTGACCCATCTTTTACGCTGGGCGACCTGGAAAAAGAAAAACAGGAAACCATTGTTAGATTGCAAAGTGAAGGACTTTTTAATAAAAACCGAAGCACAAAACTTGCCTTGCTGCCAAAGCGCATTGCCATAATTTCGGTGGAGACGAGCAAGGGATATGCCGATTTCCTGAAAGTGATGGATAACAATCCCTGGGGCTACAAATTTTTCAACCTGCTTTTCCCTTCCATTTTGCAGGGCGAAAAGGCCATTGATGGGATTACCTTCCAGCTCGGGCGGATAAAAAAAGTACTCGCCCATTTCGATTTGGTGGCCATCATCCGCGGTGGTGGCGGCGATGTGGGGCTTTCGTGCTACAACGATTACGAACTGAGCAAAGCCATTGCAAACTTTCCGCTCCCTGTAATTACGGGCATTGGCCATGCTACCAACGAAACGGTGGTTGAAATGATTGGTTTCGAAAATGCCATCACACCCACCAAACTGGCAGAATTCCTCATTCAGCAATTTCATAATTTTGCCGAGCCCGTGCGGGAGGGCGAAAGAATTATTACAGATTTTGCCTTGAAATTTATAAGTACCGAAAAACAAAATCTCCGTTCGGAAGTAAAAATGTTCAGGTCGGCATGCAAAAATATCCTCAATGCCAATAAACGGCACATCATCACCAGGGGCCGGTCGTTGTACCAGGGTTCAGCTTTTGTTTTCAGAAATCAACGCAAAATTCTCGATCATGTAAAAACACAAACCGGCAGGCAGGCTGTTTTCCTGCTAAACGATCAGCGGAAATTTACCGGTCGTGTTCAACTGAATTTGACCGAAAAATTAATGGCGAAAATTAATAGCGAAAAAAATTCATTAGACAGCCTCGAAAAAAACGTCCGCATCATGGATCCAAAAAATGTGTTGAAGCGGGGTTACAGCATCACCCTGAAAAATGGCAAAGCACTCACTTCATTGGAAAGCATGGAAGAAGGCGACCAAATTGAAACCGTGCTGATGGCCGGGAAACTAATAAGTATTGTAAAATCGATAAAACCAAAACACAAATGAAAAAAGAAGAAAACTACACAAAAGCTTTTGAAGAATTACAACAAATAGTTACGGAGATTGAGGAAGGCGAAATTTCGGTGGATGAGCTCTCCGAAAAGGTAAAGAGGGCGGCCTTACTCATTAAAATCTGCAAAAACAAACTCACCCAAACAGAGGAAGATGTAAGCCAAATATTAAAGGAACTTGATGAAGGGGAAGTGGTGGAAGGGTAAAATCCCGGGAATCTGACTGCGAAATCGAATGACAGTTTTTTACTATTCTGAGAAAACGAATAAATTGGTAGTCATAAATAACTTACTGTCCGCGTATTTCGCAGCAGAACCAGAAATAAAAAAGTGTATTGTTTTGAGTAGATTTGCAAAAATCGCTTGATGTTTTTATATTATGAAAAACATTTCATTAAAGATTGACGATGTTGTTTTTGAAGAAACCGAAAAAATCCTCTCCATTATCAACAAGCCCCGAAACAGGTATATTAACGAGGCAATCGACTACTATAACAAATTACAACGACGACAACTCATCGAAAAAAAGCTAAAAAAGGAATCGGAATTGGTTAAAGGTGAATCAATGGACGTGCTTAAAGAATTTGAGGAGATTGATTATGCCGACTAAACAATTCGCGATTCGCGAATTGCGAATTATATGTATCTTTGCCCGGTCTATTAAAAGAAGCACATGAAAAACCACAGCGGCATGCGTCCACATGATATTGTAATCTTGTTGAAGATTGCAGCCAAAGGTGATCAGCCCTGGATGATGAAAGACCTCGCCACAGAATTGGGTATTAGTGCAAGTGAAATCAGCGAAAGCCTCCACCGCTCTGTTATGGCAGGTTTGATAGCACAAAACAAAAAACGACTGATGAAACTTCCCATCCTCGATTTTTTAGAACACGGATTGAGCTATGTTTATCCACAGCGACCCGGTGCCAGGGTACGTGGCCTCGCCACGGCACATGCAGCCCCACCATTGAGCCATGAAATAGAAAGCAGTGATGCCTACGTTTGGCCTTTTGGTGAAGGCGCTATCAGAGGCGAATCAATACAGCCCCTACACCCGAAAGTTCCACAAGCTTGCATAAAAGATCCTGTATTTTATGAATACATGGCCTTGTGTGATGCCTTGCGTGTTGGAAGAGCCAGAGAAAAGAAATTAGCGATGGAGCAATTAAGAAAACGTCTATGCTAAAGAATACACTAATAAATAGGAGCAGCTACAAAAAAAATCGTACATAGGATTTAACGAACTCATAAGGTTTAAAATCATCTTTGTAAATTTTGTGAGAAGTAAATGATGTATTGGTAAAAAGTG
Source organism: uncultured Lentimicrobiaceae bacterium (assembly GCA_964593705.1). GTDB lineage: Bacteria > Bacteroidota > Bacteroidia > Bacteroidales > 4484-276 > SABY01. The sequence goes on from CAZQIV010000118.1 coordinate 3,873, forward strand.
CGCTGAATATTTGCTAAATGGATTGACCTTCATTTCACTTTTACAGTTTTGAACGTTGGAAATGCTTTAAAATAGGTACTACTGCGAATTTAGTGGAAAGTAAAATATTAATCATGAGTAGTAAAATAGATTTCTCAGTCGCAAGCTCCTTCGAAATGACAGGGCTTTAGCTGGATTGTTGGGGTGGATGAAAGTGGGCGTGAAGCGCCCACTTTCATCCACCCCTTGTAGGGTTATAGCCTTGTCTTTTCGCACCGCCAACTGGCGGTGAGAAATCTGTTTACAGTGATAGCCATTATTTACATCTACAAAAATGGTAGTAGAACCTACTTTAAAATCCCCCCCCCCCCCGGATTTTCACCCACTGTTTTCACCCACACTAAGAGTTTTCACCCATTCTCTTATTTTCGATTATTGCTGTTTGTGTTTTGCCAATTAAAAAATGCAGCGCCCTGAAAGCCATGCCCACCAACGACTTGAGAGCCCGAGAGTATTTTATTCCAGCCCAAAAAAACGTTCTGGCACAGCATTAGAACAAGCTGTTTTCAGTCTAACTAATTACTAACAATAAAAAATAAAAGTTATGAAAACACAAAAATTTACAAACAAAGCATTAAGAATTACAAACCAAAAATCCAATAAAATGAAGAGTGTAATATCTCTACTCTCAATCTTCATTTTTACTCTATTCACATTCCAGATTTCTGCAACAAATGTTAACGTGGAATCGGCCAAAAATGTCGGGAAAAACTTCTATTGGGAAAACGAAGGAGCTTCAAAAAATCTACATTATGATCAGATTGATCTCGAAATGTTTTCATCAAAAATGATGAACGGAAAAATTGTGTATTACATTTTTAATGTAACCGGCAACAATGGATTCGTGATCGTATCTGCTGATGATGCAGTGCTGCCAATAATTGGTTACACATCTTCCGGATTATATACCGGACAAAAAGTTCCTGGCGGGCTGAGCGGGTTATTGGAAGCACACGCCCAAACCATCTCGGAAGTTATTAGCAAAAACTTAAAGAGTCCCCCTGAAATTACAGCCAAATGGGAACAATACAAATCCTTCAATCCAAACCCGTCAAACCCTAAAGCTATTAGCCCACTTCTTGCCACAACATGGGATCAGGGATGCAGCTATAATGATTCATGCCCATCTATAAATTCGTATTATGATGCATGTAATCACGCCTGGGCAGGATGCGGTGCTGCAGCTATGGCACAAATTCTTAAATACTACAGCTATCCTTCGAGCGGAATTGGATCTCATTCTTATCAGGATGAATTCCCTAATGGTTCGGGAAATTATGTTACAGCAAAGGCAAACTTCGGGGCTACAACCTACCATTATTCTCAAATGTCCAATTACATGTACTGGCCCGGTACAGATTCTAAAATTGCACAACTCATGTATCATTGCGCGGTAGCGATAAATATGGATTTCGATACTACCATATCCGTCTCATACCAGAATAATATTCTGGCGGGTTTCAAAAATTATTTTGGCTACCCCGGCGGTGCACACTGGGAGTTTATGAGCAACACCACCAGTTGGAAAACAAAGATTAAATATGAAATGGGGCTTAATTCCGGACGTCCGCTATATTATTGGGGAAGCGACATAAACGACAATGCACACTATTGGGTTTGTGATGGTTACAACAACTCGGACATGTTTCACATGAACTGGGCGGTTTTTAACTATTGGCCCAACCCTAACTGGCCTCAACCTATAAATTACGATGGCTATTTTTATATAACAAGTCTTGCACCCTACACGGGAGCTCCCAATTTTTCGTACCAGCAAGGTGCCATTTTTGGGATGGTGCCTTACTGCACTGCCTCTTCTCAATCGGGTGACTCAACCCAGATTTTAAGCGTACAACTTAATACGATTTATGGCGGGGGTTCAGCCTGGAACGGCTACACCGATTACAAAAGCCAATTCAACACAAATTTGTCCAGAGGCGGAATTTATGGTGTAAGGATATTTGTTCGATACACTTTTAACCCGCAGCCTACTTTATGTTCTGGCTTTGTTGACTGGAATCAGGATGGTGATTTTTTGGATAGTGGTGAATCATTCGGTTTAAACTTTTCGTATGATTATACTCAGGTGCATGGAGGTCAGCCAATGAGATATTTTGGTGTGTTTGAAGCTAATGTTTATGTGCCTGCAAATGCGCTTCTTGGAAGCACTCCTTTTAGGGTAAGAACAAACCCAACATCTTATGGCTATAACCCGCCCTGTGGGATATCTCCTCACGGTGAAGTTGAAGATTACCTGGTAACTGTTGTGGCAGGAAATCAAGCACCTCAGCCAGGCATGCCTTTCGTGTTTTCGCTGGATATTGGTTCTGACACAGAATTAAGCGACACACAAGCAGATGGTGATGAATTATTTGACCCGGGAGATTGTTATTATTATGATGGCACAATCCTGCCAATAGGCGGAATGGATGGTTATATTAATGATCAGCCGCTGGTAGGAGGAAGGGATCCATATCCCTCTGCCCAGGGTTTAAGGGCTCCGATAGGAAACGGATGGTTACCCTATGCATCCTTTTTTGATATGGATGGCGTAGATATCTTAACAACCGACCTAAGTATGTTTAATGGATATTTTCCAATACCAGAATTTCCGGATAGTTTGATTTCAACACCAGACCATGTATTTATTTCCTTTGACGATGATACTGCCCCAAACTACGCTGACACACTGGGAAGTGTTCCGGTGAGTAGTTCTTCGCCAACAACAAGTAGTATTTATGGCACAACATCAAATAAGGATGAAATTATAGAAATGGATTTTTCTGCCTCTACAGCAACCAGTTTTCCAATTTCCTTAATTAATTCGGGCGGTGTTTCGGATGAAGCTTCTCTGCATCCGCAATTAGCACCAAATCCTGATGCTGGAAATGCAGATGATGATGATGTGGATGCCCTGGATAAAAAATATAACATTCCCCCCGGAACGGGAATTACTTATTTTTCGGTGGACCATGAAGCCACTTATCTTGATCCGGTAAGCAACTCACCACTCTGGCCTGGAGATATTTATGAATACTTTGGTTCAGGAACAGGAGCACCTTATTTTGGTCTTGCAGTTTACTCAGGACAAATGGGCCTCTATCCTGAAACCGATATTGATGCCTTTGAATTTGTCTGGTTGTGGAATGATCAAATGCAGTTCAATGCATTAGCTATTCTTTTTAGTATTGATGATGATGATCCGCTAACCATCGGAGTAGATGAATCCGGAGGAATGGATCCTAAACAGCTTTATTATTCGTTTATGGATGGTATGAATTTTCCATTTTCTATAGAACCTTTCGAGGAAGATATCGATGCGATCACAACCTCCGAATCATCCTATCTTGCACAAGCAGTACCTCCAAGCTGGCAATTTACCCCAACAAATGTTTCCCATCTTATTTCAATTCCTGTGTCGGTAAATCCAATAATAAACGGAACACCTTTAAGCACCGGTGATCTTGTAGGTGTATTTTATACTGATCTTCTCGGAAACGAAAAGTGTGGCGGATATACTGCCTGGGATGGTGCTAACAATATTGCTGTGGTTGCTTATGGCGATGATCTAACAACTCCGCTAAAAGATGGATATGTAAATGGAGAAATACTAACCTGGAAAGTGTATTCATTCTTTACACTGTCATCCTTCCCAATGCTTGCCACTTACGATCAAACCATGCCACACATTGATGGTAAATATACTGATTGGGGAATTTCATCTCTAACTGGCCTCAGTCCAGCACTCACACAATCGCTTACCATTTACCAGGGATGGAAAGGTATTTCGAGCTATGTTGTCCCTACAAATCCCAACCTTGATACATTGCTGGCCCCGGTTCAAAGCAAACTGATTATAATGCAGAATTTTAGTGGTGTTTACTGGCCCTCAGCCGGTGTAAACACCCTGATAAACTGGAACGTTTATGACGGTTATGTTGTAAAAATGAGCCAGGATACTGTTTTAAACATTCAGGGAACAGCAGTAAGCAACCGAACCATCAACCTTACTCCGGGTTGGCATCTTGTCCCGGTATTAAGCTCAAACGCTATTGCGGCCTCCAGCTTGTTTAACATCCCAGAAGTTATGCTGGTAAAAGAAGTTGCCGGTTCAAAAGTTTACTGGCCCACCATGGGTATTAACAGCCTGAGCGTGCTCAAACCGGGTGAAACTTATTATGTATATGTGCTTTCACCGGTATCCATCAGCTATCCGGCAAAATCGGCACCGGCTGGAAACAGTAAGAATATCCCACAAGCAAATATCAGCTCACCATGGACAACCGTTTCACCGACCCCCAATTCACATTTGGTAGCCATTCCCGAAAGTATTTCAATAGGTTTTTCTGAAGGCACAATCCTGGGCGCTTTCAATAAGAATGGTCTGTGTGTTGGATTTACTCCAATCATCGGAAAAGATGACATCCTTACCATTTATGGTGATGATATTACAACACCCGAAGTTGATGGCATGAATGAATATGAAGATATCACTTATAAGCTGTACAATCCGGCTACAGGTGAAGATGAAATATTAAATCCTGTTTTCGATACTGAAAAACTTGATGCAGGCTCTACATTCAAAATAAATGGGCTGTCGATTTTAAAATCCATTACCAGTCTGAAAGAGATCACCACTTTTGGAAACCTGAGTATTTATCCTAATCCTGCTTCCAATTATATCAAGGTAAACCTTGGTGATGCAACTCCATCAGTGGCAACCATCGAGCTGATGAACATTATTGGTGATATAATGGTAAAACTAACAAGCAACAATGCCACCGAAATTATTGATGTTTCGGGATTGGCAGGAGGATGCTATATAATACGTGTTTCAAATCATAGTGAAACCATCTCTAAGAAAATCGTAATTCGTAAATAACATACAAGAGGAGGTCGAATTACAATTCAGCCCTTTCGGTAATTCCCGGAAGGGCTTTTTAGTTTTGATAAAAACTGTGTTATTAACTTCTTAAAAAGTATAATTCCATCCTTGAAAATTCCCAAAGAAAAATTAGAAAACGTTAAAATTTATCGTATTTCATCTACCATGTCCATAAGCAATGTTGGTGTTTTTAGGTAGGTGTTTTCACCCTTATGGGTGAAAATCCGTACTTGCCTTTCTATTAAAAAAATGGATTCTCCGGATGTAAATAATATTTCTCAAAATAAATCGGGTTTTATTTTACTGATTATCAGTAGGGAATAAAACACTTCTGAAAATTTTCATCAAACAAAAGATATAGGGCACACTGATTGGATAAGGGATTTTCAAATGATAATAAATATGAATTCGAAAGAAATATTAAATATTAACTGCTTTTTTCTCATCAAATCCCCATCAGTAACCCCCATCCCCTTAAGCCAATTATTTTAAACAACCACAACCAAAAAAACGAACATTTTAAAACACAAAATTTAATTAATGAAAATCAAAATGGAAAAAGTTTGGAATAAACCAACAGATATGCGTATTTTTATCTCATTTATTGTAAATACTTCCATAATAATTCTTGGGGTAAGTACGCTTAGCACCTAAATTGTTTATAAAGATGACTTATAAAATTATTAATAACCTAAACCTTTAAAGTTATGAAAAATTTATTTTACACACTATTAATCATCGCATTTGCAATATCCACCTTACCGGTTGTTGCAAATACTGGTGTTTTGCTTGATGATGATTTTACATCTCGTCATGAAACTACGATTAATTCAGCGCCTGCTGAAGATGCTTCAACGCCCATCCCCATAAAAGGTGATGGTGATAATTTAAAAAATTCGAGGGCTGAATTCATTCAATCCGGGTCTGAATACTTTACTATTTCGTCTGGCCTTATTGGTTTTGGTACAGGTGGTTTATACCCCGCATTGCCTGCAGACTTTTTTGGCCCCGGATCTGATCCCTTCGAAGGACAGATTAATTTTATTGGAGCAAACTCCAATGGTTCTGTCGATCCAAACTTTGATTTACAAATCAACAGGATGGATGATGTAAATTTTAACACTTCATTTCCCGATGCACAGGAAGTTGGATTAGAGCTGGTTTCATTAGGTCTTGTTAGCACCGATCCAATTGATCTGGAAATTTATAGTACTGAATCATTCTTTGATGTATTTGTTGATTTAGTCATTCCCGGATCAGGCTATCAGGCTATAACTAAAGAAAATGATTATGGTGGAACGTTTGAAACTGAAATACTTTTTTATCCCGTTTTTACTTTTATTGAGGTTGATAATCCATCAAACCAAGTTGTTTATAATCCAATGGATCAGGGAGAAGATCCGGTGATGTTTGTATCAACATTACCTTATCCATGGACACACTCACCTAATGCCAATACTTTTGATCCGGTAGCCGGAGAGGGTAACCTTATCATGATGTCAGGAACCGACAACGTATTAACGCTTGAGCCTTTCCTTGTAAGAAGCGACATGTTTATGGTTGCCATGGATGAGAATGGTGAGCCGGAAGCCTTTGAAGGAACGGGATTTAATGAAGGCACATGGTATGAATATCCAAATTATGAATGGTGGAATGTATGGTTTTACGATCATCCGGTAGATCAAAACCGCAAAAAGGTCGTAACCGGAAGCATGATGGTAGAACCACGGATTCCGGATATGCCAAGTTATGTAGAGATTGTTTTTAACTGGTCAACACCCGATTGGCCGGGTTATCCTGAACTGAACAGACCCCCTTTACCTGAAGATGTCCAGGACCCAACCATTGAAGATTTATTTATTGGAAGATCAGATCCACTACTTATTTATGAAGACAATATTTATGAGCCGATTCCTATCGAAATTGACTGGGAGCTCCTTGATTTTAACCCTGAGTGGCTTTCGGTGGATATTCGTGGCTATAATTACATTTTAACAGGTAATTTACAACATGTCTGTTTCAAAGATGATTCCGACAGTCAACTCGATTTTGGTGATGCTCCTGATCAACCTTACCCTACACTACTGGTTAATGATGGTGCAAGGCATACCGTTGACGGGCTTACTTACCTCGGCGCTTCTGTTGATACCGAAGCAGACGGACAACCCAATGCTTCTGCCGATGGCGATGATATAGCCAATTTGGATGACGAAGATGGTGTTACTTTCTTGTCAGCGCTTGTTGCGGGCACACCTGCACAAGTAAGGATTACTGCCTCGACAGGAGGAGTCCTTAGCGCCTGGATTGATTTTGATCAAAACGGTAGCTGGAGCGAAGCAGGAAATCAGATATTCACGGACAAAATGCTCGTTGCCGGAGATAATATGCTCACTTTTCTTGTGCCGGTAGGTGCAAATACCGGTTCTACTTATGCACGCTTCCGTTTTTCATCTCAGCAAATGGGATTGACATATAAAGGCCCGGCTGAAAATGGTGAGGTTGAAGACTATAAGGTAGAAGTTATCGAAAATCAAAGCATAAAATGGATACAATATCCTGACACCGAATTCTACGGCTATCATGCCCATCAGCAGGAAGGCCCTGATTTATGGATTGCTGATGACTGGCAATGCGAAGGAGGACTCGTAACTGATTTACACTGGTGGGGATATTACGAAATGCCTGCATCAGGCCCGTGTAATGGCTTCAGGATTTCAATATATGATAATGATTCATCGGGACCCTACAATAAACCGGGTACCCAAATTTTAACCTGGGATGCTCCTTTTGGTACCAACCCGGGCGAAGTTGGTGAATATTTTACAGGTAAGTACGCAATTTCAGGTGATGAACTTAACTACTACAATTTTGATTTGCCAGAGCCATTCGCCCAGATTGAGGGCAATTTCTACTGGCTTGAACTCATGGCCTTATCAGCCGACCAACAAAACAATGTTTTATGGGAGTGGCAGACAAATGGCGAACCTATTGTTTTAAGCGATCCCATCCAATTTGATGAAAGCGGATACCAGGGATTGCTCGATCGTAACATGGCCTTTATTATTACCAGCCAACCCGAAGGAATTGATAATTATGACTTTGGTGACGCTCCCAACGGCCCATATCCAACATTGCTGGTAAACGATGGTGCCCGCCACTTTATTGATGGTTCAACTTTCCTGGGCAACAATGTCGATGCTGAACCGGATGGGTTACCAAACATTAATGCCACCGGTGATGACCTGAATAATATTTATGATGAAGATGGCGTAACCTTTATCACACCTTTTGTTGTTGGCAAAACAGCCGAAGTTAAAATTCGGGCTTCAAAAAATGGTTTATTAAATGCATGGATAGACTTTAATCTTAATGGAAGCTGGGCCGAATCCAACGAACATATTTTTACGGATCATCCACTTATTGCCGGTTTGAATACATTAACTTTTAATATTCCATCAACAGGCAAACCAGGTGTTAGCTATATAAGATTCAGGTTCGACTCCAATGGCGGGCTCAACTATTATGGTTCGGCCGAAAATGGTGAAGTAGAGGATTATAAATTAATAATTTATCCGCCGGATTGGAAATATACTCCAACCGGATCATCACACATCATTTCAGTACCAAAACTTGTATCGTTTAATTGCCTAACACTTTCAGCAGGCGACTTTTTAGGTACATTTTATACTGATGAAAATGGAAACCTTGCCTGCGGTGGAGCTGCTGTGTGGGATGGCATTAATAACCAAACTGTTGTTGCTTTTGGTGATGACATTACTACAACACCACTAAAAGAAGGCTTTGCTGAGAATGAAGAATTTTTGTGGAAAGCCTATTTCTCATCAACGGGAGTTGAAGAAGAAGTTCTTGCCACCTATAACCCGGTATTCCCAAATAGTGATGGTAAATTCCACGACAACGGCATTTCCGGTTTAACATCGCTAATCAAAAAGATGAATGTATTGGCTTCAGCAAATCCTACTACAATATGCGCGGGGGATGCTGTTCAGTTAAATGCACTGGTTTATGGTGGTTGTGGCACAAATACTTTTTCATGGACATCAAATCCAGTAGGTTTTACATCTTCATTACAAAACCCAAGCGCTATGCCTGACCAAAGCACAACTTTTACTGTTACAGTAACTAACACTTATGGCGATTCAGATACCGCAACAGTTAATGTTATGGTTAATCCATTACCTGAACCTACCTGTCCGGATGATTTTGAAATCTGTATTGATGAAGGTCCGGTAACACTTTCGGGTGGTTTGCCAATAGGAGGAACTTATTCAGGAACCGGAGTAACTGCCGGGGTTTTCTATCCTTATTCAGCCGGAGCCGGAAGCCATACCATCACTTACACTTACGTTGAACCGGGCACAAACTGTGCAGGAAGCTGTGAGTTCATGATCATTGTCAACCCCTTACCGGTGATGGATTGCCCACCTTACATGGAGGCTTGCGAAGATGATCCGCAAGTACTGCTCAACACCGGCTATCCGCTTGGTGGAGTTTACACCGGAACTGGTGTTTCCTTTGACGGAACAAACTATTTCTTCGATCCGGGCATTGGCGCAGGAACCTATATCATCAACTATTGTTTCACCGATTCCATCACAAATTGTGAAAACTGCTGCGAGTTTAATTTCTACGTGCATGCAAAACCTGACGTAAGCTGTCCTGAGGATTTCACAATTTGTTATGATACCGCACCATTTACCTTGAGCGGAGGACTTCCAACGGGTGGCACTTATTCAGGTACGGGCGTATCAGGTGGTATGTTTTATCCTGCAACAGCAGGAGTGGGTTCACACGTGATTACTTATACTTATGTTGATCCACAAACTTTCTGTGAGAATTTCTGTACCTTCAAAATCACTGTTATCCTGGTGGAAGCTACCTGTCCTGATGATTTTGAAATCTGTATTGATGAAGGCCCGGTAACGCTTTCGGGTGGCTTACCAATAGGAGGAAGCTATTCAGGAACAGGAGTTACTGGTGGTGTATTTTATCCCGGTACAGCCGGAGCAGGAGACCATATCATTACTTACACCTACGTTGAACCTGGCACAAACTGCTCGGGTAGCTGCGAGTTCATGATCATTGTAAACCCCTTACCGGTGATGGATTGCCCGCCTTTTTTGGAGGCTTGCGAAGATGATCCGCAGGTACTGCTCAACACCAGCTATCCGCTTGGTGGAGTTTACACCGGAACTGGCGTTTCCTTTGATGGAGCAAACTATTTCTTCGATCCGGCCATTGGACCCGGAACATACATTATAAACTACTGCTTTACCAATCCTGATACAGATTGTGAAAACTGCTGTGAATTTAACTTCTATGTTTATGCCAAGCCGCAGGTAAGCTGTCCCGAAGATTTCACTATATGTTATGATACCGCACCATTTACCTTGAGCGGCGGTCTTCCAACGGGTGGCACTTATTCAGGTACGGGCGTATCAGGTGGCATGTTTAATCCTGCAACCGCAGGTGTGGGAACACATCTAATAAGCTATACTTACATTGATCCACAAACCTTGTGTGAGAATTTCTGCACCTTCAAAATCACTGTTATCCTGGTTGAAGCTACCTGTCCGGATGATTTTGAAATCTGTATTGATGAAGGCCCGGTAACACTTTCGGGTGGTTTACCAATAGGAGGAAGCTATTCAGGAACAGGAGTTACTGGTGGTGTATTTTATCCCGGTACAGCCGGAGCAGGAGACCATATCATTACTTACACCTACGTTGAACCTGGCACTAATTGCTCTGGAAGCTGTGACTTTAAGATCACCGTAAACTCCTTGCCGGTGATGGACTGCCCGCCATTTATGGAAGCTTGCGAAGATGATCCACAAGTACTGCTCAACACCAGCACTCCGGCTGGAGGCGAATACACCGGAACAGGTGTTTACTTTGATGGATCAGACTATTTCTTCGATCCGGCCATTGGACCCGGAACATACATCATCTTGTATTGTTTCACCGATGCTAATACAGCTTGTGAAAACTGCTGTGAGTTTAACTTCAATGTTTATGCTAAACCGGATGTTACTTGTCCTGAAGATTTCACTATTTGTTATGATACCGCACCCTTTGCACTGAGCGAAGGTCTTCCAACAGGAGGAACTTATTCAGGTGCGGGCGTTTCGGGCGGCATGTTTTATCCCGCAACCGCAGGTGTGGGAACGCATCTAATAAGCTATACTTACATTGATCCACAAACCTTGTGTGAGGATTTCTGTACCTTTAAAATCACTGTAATCCTGGTGGAAGCTACCTGTCCTGATGATTTTGAAATCTGTATTGATGAAGGCCCGGTAACACTTTCGGGTGGTTTGCCAATAAGTGGAACTTATTCAGGAACCGGAGTTACTGGTGGTGTTTTCTATCCTTATTCAGCAGGAGCCGGAAGCCACATCATCACTTACACTTATTTTGAACCCGGTACAAACTGCTCGGATAGCTGTGAGTTCATGATCATTGTAAACCCCTTACCGGTGATGGACTGCCCGGCATTTATGGAAGCTTGTGAGGATGATCCCCCTGTTTTGTTGAACAACTCCTATCCACAAGGTGGTGACTACACAGGAACAGGTGTGTTCTTTGATGGTTATAATTATTTCTTCGATCCAGGTGTTGGCTTCGGAATCTACGTCCTCAACTACTGCTTTACCAATCCTGCTACAGGATGCGAAAACTGCTGTGAGTATAACTTCATTGTTCATGCTAAACCGGATGTATTCTGCCCCGAAGACTTTGCTGTTTGCCTTGACACCCCTGCTGACACACTTTCAGGTGGTTTACCTGTGGGAGGCCAATATTCAGGTGACGGAGTAAGCTTTGATGGAACCAACTATTGGTTTGATCCGTCAGTAGCCGGTGAAGGTGCGCATGAAGTATTGTATGTTTACACAAATCCGCAAACCTTATGCAGTAATATGTGTAGCTTTATAATCACTGTGATTGAAGTTCCGGAAGTTATGTGCCCGGATGATATGATGGTTTGTATAAACGATAATGCATTTGAATTGACGGGCGCTACACCCGAAGGCGGTACTTATAGCGGCCCGGGAGTAAGTGGCGGTTTCTTCAACCCTTCGGCAGCCGGAGTAGGTACGCACGTAATTACTTACACCGTAGGCGTTGCCGGAACAAATTGTTTCGGACAATGTGAATTTGAAATCACGGTTAAGCCATTACCCGGTGTTGATTGTCCGGGAGACATGGAAATTTGTCTCTATTCTCCAACAATTCTACTTGATAATGCTTCTCCTCCGGGAGGAACATACAGTGGTGAAGGCGTATTTTATGAAAATGGATTCTATTATTTCGATCCTTCCGTTGCTGTGGGTGAATATGAAATTACTTATTGTGTTACCGATTCGGAAACCGGATGCATCAATTGCTGCACCTATATTATAACGGTAGTTGCCGACCAGGTTGTCAGTATTCCTGAAGGCTGGAGTGGAGTTTCCAGTTACATCGAGCCTGACGATACCGACATGAACCTGATTCTATATCCCATAACCTACCAACTAACAATACTGTCGAACAACGAGGGCATTTATTGGCCAGGGGGCAATACATTTACACTCACAGATTGGGATGTGTATTCCGGTTATGTAATAAAGGTGAGTGAAGATGCTGAGCTACCCTTCTGTGGGATGGAGCTTGTTGAAAAAACAATTGAACTGAACCAGGGATGGAATATCATACCTGTATTAACAAGTTATCCTTACTCCTCTGAAACATTATTTCATGGCGTAGAGGGTTTTGAAATAGCCAAAGATGTTGCCGGCACTGGTGTATTTTGGGAAGAGTACGGAATTAATACTATGCCGGTTCTCGATCCGGGTAAAGCATACTATGTAAGAATGAGTTCTGCAGGCAACCTTACCTTTAATCTCCCACTTGATGAAATGCCTTCGTTTGAGCTTAATAAACCTTCGGAGCTAAGGTCTCCGTGGAACGAGATCATCAACACCCCGGGATCACACACCATTGTTTTCAATACATCAGAATTAGCGCTGGAACAAGGCGATGTTATCGGTGGTTTCACTCCTGAAGGACAATGTGCCGGTGTTGTGGAAATTGAGGACATCAACAATGCTTTCACACTAAATCTGAATGGTGATGATGCACTTACTTCCGTGAAAGAAGGCTTTGATGCGGGTGAACACCTCAGCTATAAGCTCTATCGGGCAACAACAGGTGAAACCTTTGAACTGACCGTAAGCTACAATCACAACATGAATACCGGGCAATTTGAAGTTTTTGGCCTATCCGAAATCACTTCACTAAAATTGTCAGCTACCGGAATATTTGAAGTTTCGGAAGACGATGTCGTTATTTATCCAAATCCTTCCAATGGCATTTTCAACATTGAAGGTATCAGCGCTACCTCATCATTGGTAATATTCAATGCCTTTGGTGAAGAAATAATGAGCAACGAACTTATCCGTAAAGGAACAATCGACATAAGCGACCAGCCCAATGGCGTATATTTCGTTAGGATTAAAACTACAAACGAAAGCTTTGTGAAAAAGCTGGTTAAAGAATAATATTCGCCCTGTTTGGGCAAATAAGGAGAATTACACGTTGACCCCGTTGCTGAAAAGTGGCGGGGTTTTTTTGGATTATAGTCACCCCGTGAATTCTTTATAGCAGCAGTGCAAATTATCGAAAATGGCACTAATGCTTAAGCATGATTCACGGGGTGACTTTTCCCTGGTAAACCTGGAAGGGTTTCTACTCTAAAACATTTTCTGGGTTTCAATGGTAATTCCACAAACCCCGATGACTTCCGATGGCTATCGGAATGGGGTTTTGAGGCTTTTTAAACTGATCTCATTATTCTTACAGATTTAAAAATTGCTGCTATTTTCATAGATTTTTTCTCAAATCACATCTATTGTTTAGTATTTTTGTGATTAAAAATTCAAAACAATATTGTGGAATTTGAATGGGATGAAAGTTAAAGCAATGAAACTGGAAGTAATATCAGTAAAAGAGGCCATTGGGCTCATCAGAAACAACAAATTTACAAAACACTACAAGGTAGATTTCAAAAACCTGGATGTGGAAGCCCTGGATGCTATCCTACTGGGAAAGCACGGTGTGGTAGTGCCCGAAGAGCGGATTATTTATAACGATCTTAAAATAGATTTTTCTGACAACCCTGAAATTACGGATCAAGACATTGCAGATGGAAAATTAAAATGGTTTGTTAAAACAGAAATCCCTCTGGATGCGGAAATCCGTGAATGGATTGGTACCGAAAATATCAACCTGGGTGAATTTGCAGCAAAACTAATCCAAAACTTCTACGAAAACATCAAAACACTGCCAAAAAGAAAAGCGGTTTAAAATGATGCTTTTAGTCTCTGTAGTCACCCCGTGAATTACAGAATTCATCGGATGACTAACATCTTTTACAACCTTTTTTCGCACTTACGTTTCTTCTTATCTTGCCGGAAGTTTTTAATTTGTATTTTTGTTTATTGAAAATTTTTAAAAAATGGAAACAATAATTGTTCAAACTGAAAAAGATAAGCTACAACAAATCATTGATTATCTCAACGATTTGCAGGTTTCGTATGAAGTAAAGGAAGAACAAAGCCCATACAATCCTGCCTTCGTTGCAAAAATTAAAGAGAGTGAAAAAGCAGCAAAAAATGGTCAAGTGCGCACCGTGGAGCTTGATTCATTATCAGAAAAATATGGTGGAAAATTACCTGCACAAATTGCAGATCAAATACAAGAACATATCAAAAATAGTCGCAACGAATGGAACAACAGTATCTGATAGATAGCAATATAGTTATTGATTATCTTGCCGGAAAATTGCCCGAAAAAGGGATGGGATTTCTAAACCATGTTGTGAATCATACCCCAATTGTTTCAGTAATAACTAAAATTGAAGTATTGGGCTTTCCTGTTAATCAGGAAACTCAAAGTTTATTGGAAAGTTTTTTTGCCGATTCCAACATCATTAACCTGACTAACGACATCGTCAATAAAACGATTGAAATTAGAAAGCTGAACAAAATCAAAACACCGGATGCAATCATTGCAGCCACCGCCCTAATAAATACTTTTATTATCATAACACGCAATACAAAGGATTTTGATGCCATTGATGGGTTAAACCTCATAAATCCTTATATTCTTTGAAGTGTTATTTATTAGTCATCCGGTGAATAATTCCTGGGGATTGTTTCTATTTCCGAAAGCAAATTGCAAAAGCTTAGGCGGAATTCATCGGATGACTTATCCTGAAGACAGTCATATCCTCTACCCTCTCCCCCTAAAAAATCTTCGGGTACTTATACGGATTGGCATCGTGCATCAGGTTATACACCGTATCAAAAACATCTTCGGCATTGGGATTTGAAAAATAATCTCCATCAGTGCTGTAAGCCGGACGGTGGTCATGGGCCGTAAGTGTTTTTGGCTCGGCATCCAGATAAAAATACCCTTTTTGTTCTTCGAGCACCTGCTGCATCATAAAAGCTGTGGCGCCGCCGGGTACGTCTTCATCAAAGAAAACAATCTTGTTGGTTTTCTTTAATGATTCCACGATGGTGTGATTGATGTCGAAGGGCAGCAACGACTGAACATCGATGAGTTCTACGTCAATATCGAAATCCTTCAGTTGGTTTGCGGCATCTTCGGCAATGCGTACACACGAACCGTAAGTTACCACGGTAATGTCGGTGCCTTCTTTTATGATTTCGGGAATGCCAACCGGGATTTTAAACTCGCCAATATTGGTTGGAACCTTTTCGCGCAGGCGGTACCCATTCAAAGGTTCAATAATCAGGGCGGGGTCGTCCGAAGCAAGAATGGTGTTGTAAAAGCCTGCAGCCTGGGTTAAGTTTCTTGGTACGAGCACGTGTATTCCCCTAACAGAATTTATGACCATGCTTAAAGGCGAACCCGAATGCCAGATGCCTTCAAGGCGGTGGCCGCGTGTGCTAATGATGAGCGGCGCTTTTTGCCCGCCTGCCGTGCGGTAGGTTAAAGTAGCCAGGTCATCGCTCAACACCTGGAGAGCGTAAAGCAGATAATCGAAATACTGCACTTCGGCAATGGGCCGCAATCCGCGCATGGCCAGGCCAAGTCCCTGCCCAACGATGGAAGCTTCACGAATACCGGTATCGAAAATACGGTGCTCTCCATATTTTTCCTGCAAGCCTTCGTAGGTTTGGTTTACGCCGCCAATCTTCCCCACATCCTCACCAAAGGCAATTACCCGCGGATTATTTGCAAAAATATAATCGAAATTATCCCTCAATATTTCCCTTCCGGGGATGGATTTAGCATCATTGTCATATTTGGGTGGCACAGCCTCAACCTTTAAAGCCGAAAACTGATCTTCGTTGTAAAGATGGGTATTGAAGCGCACACGGTTATTTTCTATGGCCTGGTCGAACCACCGGGTAACGTTGGTCTTTAGCGAATTTTCGGGGTTGCTGCACGAGTTGCAGATGAGGCGCAGGGTTCGCTTGGCCTGCGACATGGTATCTTTGCGTATGGGCTCGGCTATTTTAGCCAGGTCTTCTTTGAGGGCTGCAATCTTTGTGGTTTTGGAGCAGTTGCAGGTACTGATGTCCACCATCTTCAAAAAGTCGTCCCGCTTTTTGAGCAAGGGCTTCGAGAAATTATTCCAGGCATTTTTTCTGGCAGTCTTCACTTTGCTCACGGCTTCCTTTTCTATTTGCTTTAATTCTTCATCATTGGCAATGCCTTCGCTGATGATCCATTCGCGCATTTTGCGTATGCCGTCAAACTCGGTTTCCCACTTTAGCCTTTCGGCAGATTTATACCTTTCGTGCGACCCGGAGGTGGAATGGCCCTGGGGCTGCGTATTTTCGATGATATGAAACAAGACAGGGACATGTTTTTCACGACACAATTTCACGCCATCTTTGTATGCTTTGCAAAGGGCAGGATAATCCCATCCTTTCACTTTATAAATTTTAAAACCTGCCTTTTTGCCTGTTTGTTCAAAGCCGGCAAGGGCTTCCGAAATGCTCCCTTTGATGGTTTGCAAATCGCGGGAAACCGAAATACCGAAACCATCGTCCCAAACCGACATGGCCAAAGGAACCTGCAACAAACCTGCTGCATTCATGGTTTCCCAAAATATACCTTCTGATGTGCTTGAATCGCCAATGGTGCCAAAGGCCACTTCGTTGCCCTTGATCGAAAATTGATCGTATTGTTTGAGTTCGGGATTTTTCCTATAAAAATGTGAAGCATACGCCAGCCCTAATAAGCGTGGCATTTGTCCTGCAGTGGGCGAAACATCAGCCGAGGAGTTTTTCATGGCAGTTTGTTTCATCCAGCTTCCGTCCTTGTTGATAAAGCGCGTGGCAAAGTGGTTGTTCATCAGGCGGCCCGCGGTTCCGGGATTAAAATCCTGATCGGTATCACCATAAAGCTGGGCAAAAAATTCTTCCAGCGAAAAGATGCCCGCGGCCAACATAAAAGTTTGGTCGCGGTAGTAACCCGAACGCCAGTCGCCATTTTTAAACACTTTGGCCATGGCAAGTTGCGGTATTTCTTTCCCATCGCCGAATATTCCGAATTTAGCCTTTCCCGTCAATACTTCTCTTCGCCCCATCAAGCTGGCCTGGCGGCTTTCGTAGGCAATCCTGAAATCGTTCAGAACTTCTTTTTTATCATAAGTATGATTTGTTGCAGTTGGCATAAGTGCTTTAATTATTAAAAGTTAATCAGCAAAAATAGTGAAAAGATTTTCGAGGCTGTAATCAGCCCATTCAGTTGTTTTGTAAGATGGTTGTAAACAACTGTTAAATACAATTTTAGAATAGTTGATGATTGTGTTAAAAAATCAAAAGCGAGGAATAAAGTTAATTGCTTACTTACATAACTCAATTGGCATCCATTAATCCAAAGGCACTACCTCATCAGCGTTATCCTCGGCAACGAAACTTTGGATACCGTGAAGGTGATGAAGATTTGAAATATCACCGGCCTTTTGGG
>CAZQIV010000119.1:0-21633 GCA_964593705.1 uncultured Lentimicrobiaceae bacterium
CATCAGTAAATGCAACTCTATTTCTTTCGATTATTGTTCGTAATCTGTTGAGTTCCTTATTCATTATTATGTCTATTATAAATATCTCCTGAAATTTTCCATATCTTTTCTTGTTTTTCATTTTCTTTTAGTGATCTTCCGACCACGCCGACAGTTAAAAGTTGTGTCATATTGCTGATTTTTAATTTTTATGATTTACATATCCAAAATATTTTCCTTATGTTGTATAACTCCTTATATAGTTGTGAAATGATAGCTGTTTTCCCGGTTTGCCTTGCTCCGGTAATTATGGTGTATTCTTTTTTGTCCAAGTGAATCTTGATGCTACTTTGTATTTTTCTATTGATAAACATATTTTTTCATTTTCACAAAAGTAAGAAAAACCTGATATTATTGGAATGTGATTCCAAAAAAACCTGATAATATTGGAATGTAACTCCAAAAAAACCTGATAATATTGGAATTGATCAGGTGAACACATCCTAAAATTTACCCGACTGGAACAAAAAGCTTAACTGGATTGTTTTAGAAAGTATAAAAATCAAAGCGTTAAAATCAATTTCAAATTAATAACTTTTAGTAATGAAAGAAAACTTCAACAACTCGCTTAAGCATGTATTGGTTCACGAAGGCGGCTGGTCCGACCATCCCAAAGATCCCGGTGGTGCAACAATGAAAGGTGTTACCCTTTTAGTTTACAGAAATCATTTTGGGGAAAACAAGACAAAAGATGATTTGCGCAATATTTCAGACGATGAACTGGGACAGATTTACCGTTCGGGTTACTGGGACAAATGCCGGTGCGATGATCTACCTTCAGGGGTTGATTATGCAGTGTTCGACTCGGCGGTAAATTCCGGACCGGGCAGGGGTGCAAAATGGTTGCAGGCTGCGGTGGGTGCTGTGCCCGATGGTGGCATTGGCCCAAACACGCTTGCAAAAGTGAAAATCCACGAACCCGTTAAAATTGTGAATAGTATTTGCGATAACAGGTTAAGCTTTTTAAAGAGCCTTGATACCTGGGCAACATTTGGAAGAGGCTGGCAAAGGCGTGTTGATGATCTTCGCCGCACTTCTGTTGAAATGGCTGGAGGCCGCGCATAGTAGGAACACGGATAACACAGATGATGCGGATTTACACTGATCTATGTTTTTTGTTTATTCACATTAAACACATTTGTATCTATTGTTTCTTTGTTTTTTGGCGATTTCCTTTAAATTATTTGGAAACATTATGGTTTGAGAGATTAGGATAAATCAGCTACGATTATTTTTTGGAGAGGAGTTTCACCACTTCATCACGATAACTTTTCCCGATAGGAATATCAAAATCTTTGATGAAAATCTCTGATGTAGAAAAACTATCTATTTTCGTACGATTAACCAAAAATCCCCTGTGTATCCTTATAAATTGCCCGGCCGGTAATTTGGCCTCCATACCGATTAGCCGGTCGTAAACATCAAGCTTCGTATTTTGGGTATGGATGCGGATAAAATCGTCCATACTTTCAATAAAAAGAATCTGATGGATCAAGACCTTATGAAATCTTTTATCAGACTTAACGATGAGGTATTCATGTTCATGGGTTTCAACTGTATCAATTTTATTTGACACAACAGATTCGAAAAACCTGTTGATGGCCTTCATAAAGCGATCGAGTGGAATGGGTTTCAACAAATAATCAAGTACCTGGAAATCGAAGGCCTCGGCGGCATAATTGCGATGGGCTGTGGTAATGATAACTTTCGGGGGATTTGTTAATGTTTTCAATAAACCAAAACCTGTTATTGCCGGCATTTCGATGTCGAGAAAAAGGAGGTCGGTAGGATGTTCGGCCAGATATTGTGCCCCCGAAAGCGGCTTGGTAAAAGTAGCGACTACACTCAAGTTTTCCAGTTGAGATAAGTGGTTTTGCAACACTTCGATGGCCATGGGCTCGTCATCGATAATCACACATTTATATTCCATAATACTTTTGCTTAATGAAAAGGATCGAGCAACAAAGTCAGTTGTACACTATAAACTCCATTTGTTGAGTCTATTTTAAGATCAAAATTATTTTCGTATAAAATGGCCAGCCGTTCTTGCACGTTTTTGATGCCAATATCTTTTATATCAGTTTTTCTGCTTTCAATATTATAACTGTTGGTAGTGTTAAAAATCAACTGGTTCTCAATTATTTCACTCGTGATTTTTATAAATGGTTGCTTGTCGCTGGTATGTTTTACATGTTTAAAGCAGTTTTCGATAAAAGGCAATAAAATCAGTGGTGCAATCAAAAATTCATTTTGTTTTTCGGGCCACGAAATTTTTAAATCCAAATCAATAAACTTGTTTTGTTCCAGTGTAATGTAATCTTTAAGAAAATTAATTTCCTTTTCCAGGAGAACACTTTCTTCATCGCAGCGGTAAAGCATATAATCCAGCATATTCGAAAGATGAATCACGAGATCGGGAGTAAGGTCAGATTTCTTAAGACTGTGGCCATAAATCAGGTTCAACGAATTGAAAAGCGTATGTGGGTGTAACTGATGCTGAAGCATTTTAAGACGGGCTTCCTCGATCTGTAACCCGGTAGAAATTTGCCGCTCAAGCATGAGGTGCTTTTCCTCTTGCTGGTTGAATGTTTCCTTTACGAAATGAATAGCCACACCAATAAGAACAACGAGGTACATCCCTGCTGAGATAAAAAACAAATCGAAGGTAGTGCCTGGCATGCTCCCCATATCAAACTCCCAGATGGTGATAAAGGTAAATATTGATAAAAGCGAATTCATCCAAAGCGATATCACAATGGTAACCATCAGTAAATAAAAAAATCGGAAATACTTTTTACGGAAAAGGAATCTTGGAACCAGCCAATAATTGATGGCATAGGTGGTGAGAATAATAACGGGCAGTTGCAAACACACATAAAAAATGGTGTTGTACGAATCGCGGTTAAAATGGCCAAAAAACAATGAAAGGAAAATTACCACAAGCACCCAATAGATGATGTGCAGCAGGATTTTGTATTTTGGTTGTAGCAAAAGCATCGGGCAAATCTAAGGAAATATGTTTTTAGCAAGTCGCTTTTCCCCTGAAAGCATGGTTTTATCCCCTGGAGGATGTTGGTTCATTGTTAATAGTTGAATCGTTAATGGTTAAAATGTTAATGGTTGAATCGTTAAAAGTTGATTGTTGAATTATTAGTGTAGTACAATGCACGGATAACAAATAACGGATAATGCCGGGCAAAGCCCGTGCATCCTCGAAAAATTACGAAAATTGAAAATTTTCTATTTTTCGGGACAAATAACCAATAACCAATAACAATTAACGAATAACAAATAACGGATAACCCTTATCCATCCGGGGGATATTTCCCGTCCTTCGGGGAAAAGATTTTTATTTGGATTATACCTCCCTTACTATTGCCGGCAATTCATTTAATGTTAATTTTAAAAATTCAAAATTATGAGAGAATTCTTAATCACCGGCGGAATTGCAGGAATGACCCTTATCCTTATTTTGGGCATTGCCATGCTTATTTTTAGCATTGTTGAAATCACACGCAGGCTTTCCAAACTCCCGTTTACCGAACTGGATCGGAAACTGCTTTTGTCTATCCCATCATTGGGAGGAATGGCTTTGCTTTTCGGTTTATTTTACCAGGTACTTGGATTATATCAGGCCTACCAATTTATTCAGGCAGCAGGCGACATCTCCCCCGAAATGGTGATGGGTGGTGTGTTTATTTCCTTCTACTCTCCACTCTTTGGACTGGGTGTTGGCTTACTTAGCTTTGTAGTTTGGTATGTAGTGAAGATGGTTTGGAGGTAGCTTGGGAAAAAAGTCAGGGCATGACTTCAAGGCATACCCTGACTATCTTTTGTGGTCGTGCAAAGTCAGGGTTTCACTTAAAGTGAAGCCTTGACTAACATTTTGGGTGAAGCCCTGACTACTCGCATGTAACTTCACCTCTCATTTTTAGTAGTCCTTTATTTTTGATTTGGTGTTTTTTTAGTCACACCGTGAATTCTGTCTTAGAATAGAACAAACTTTTTGAATAGCAGCACTTCTGCCTGGGCTTATTCACGGTGTGACTTGCTTAGGATACTCGAAGTCAGGGCATGACTTCAAGTCATACCCTGACTATCTTTTGTGGTCGTGCAAAGTCAGGGTTTCACTTAAAGTGAAGCCTTGACTATGAGTTCTAATTTTTGAGGGTTAAAATAAATCATTTTATTTTTTGGGATTTCAAAAACTAAATTTTTCAAATTTTCAGGATTCAAAAAAAAGCAGAAATTTATAAAATATCCCTGAAAATCAAATTTTGATGAAATGTTACCAAAAAACGACTTCATATAAAGTGCTGTGAATTATGATCTATAAAAATACAGCACGATATTCGCAAACGGACTTTGATGGCTTTAAATGCTTTTAAATTGAGTGAAAATTAAAATTCAGGGAAAAATCAATTCTATTTTACATAAAAAAACCCGAACATCATTGATGTTCGGGTTTTGTATTTAAGATTTGTAGCGAGGGGGGGACTCGAACCCTCGACTTCAGCATTATGAGTGCTGCGCTCTAACCACCTGAGCTACCTCGCCATTATATTTTAATAAAGAACTATCTGAAATCCCTACTAAATTTCGGGGGTGCAAAAGTAGAAAAATATTTTAAAATCCAACTGAATATGCTGTTTTTTTTTCGACACCTCTTTTCCACGGCGTATTAGCCAAAAAAAAAACAGTATGATTATACTGTTTGTAAGCAATAAATAAAGCTGTTATGTTGCAAGCCCAGCCGGATTTGAACAATTGTGAATAATCATTTTTATAAATATTCCGTCTTTTTTATAATTTTCCCGTCTTAATAAATAGAAAGCATTAAAAATTTGAAATCGGATAAAACGGAAAATATTGACGATTTGGTAAATCGCTGCCGCAAAGGAGATAAATCGGCACAGTACCGATTGTACCTCAATTTTGCTGATGCGATGTTTGCGATTTGCAAAAGGATGGTGGCGAATGTGCCCGATGCCGAAGAAATTTTGCAGGATGCTTTCGTAATCGTATTTACCCGGATCGATAAGCTGAAAGACAAACGCAGGTTTGGGGGATGGCTCAAAAGGATTACCATCAACGAATGTGTAAATTTTGTAAACCGGAAAAACATTCACTTTGATGAGTTGAACGAGAATATTGCAATCGAAGATGATGATAAATGTGATGCCTGGAATGTAGATGTGGAAACCATAAAGCAGGCTATAGCTGAATTGCCTGCAGGAAGCCGAATAATTTTTAATTTGTTTTTGATCGAAGATTACAAGCATAAAGAAATTGCCGACATGTTACACATCTCCGAATCCACATCAAAATCGCAGTATCAGCGTGCAAAACTCCTGCTAAAAGAAAAATTAAAGAGATCCAATCATGAAAGACAAATTTGAAAATTATATAAAAACACAGATCGAAGCTGACGATGAAAAATTTGAGGCGAAAGAGCAGGTCTGGAAAGGAGTGGAGCACAAGCTGCAACGGAAAAGGATCAGGCGTTTCAACTTCAGACTAAGCCTGGCCGCCGGCCTGATACTTTTAATTGCCAGCGGCACCTGGCTTAGCTTGTGGATGAATAATTGTGATGCGAACATAAGCTATTGTTTGCAAGTTTCGGGCGAGCTGGCCGAAACAGAATTTTACTTTGCCCGCCTGATCGAGGAAAAGCAACAAGAAATTTCTGCCACCGAGCCTTTCGATAAAAGTTTTTTCGACCCGTTTTTTGATGAACTCCAGTTGCTGGATAAACAGTACCAGGAGTATAAAACCGAAATTGAAACGCTGGGCTGCCAGGAGGAGTTGGTACAGGCAATGATCGAAAATCAACACCAGAAACTCGACATTCTTGATCGATTACTTATCGAAATTAGAAAAATAAACACTTATGAAAAAAGGAAAAATGAACACCAGATTTAGCATCCTCGCCATTTTGGCTTTTGCTGCTTTGGCCGGGTTTGCGCAAGATAATTTGATTTCTAAAATGAAAATTATCGAAAAAACTTTCGAGCAGCCGGGCATCGCGAATCTTTTTATCCAGAACGCTTATGGAAATATTGATGTCAGCTATTGGGATCAGGACAAAGTTGCGGCCATCGTTACCATAAAAGTAATTGCGTGGGATGCCGATGATGCAGAGCGGTTTATCGAAAAACTCGTGCCCGAAGGAAATGTCATCGACTGCAAATGCTCGGACAACGCCGTGTTTTTGTCCACCGATCTTTCGTACATCAAACAGCGCTGTGGCCGCTTGGGCAAGAAAATAGTGTATGCCCCCTGGTTTAAAAAAAATGCCGAGGTAAAGCAATACAATATCGATTACAAAATAATGATTCCCGCTTCGGTTAATAACATCGATTTGAGCAATCGTTTTGGCGACATCAACCTGCCCGACTTTGAAGGAAAGCTATCGGTGGTGCTGTATAATGGCAACCTGAGGACCGGAAATTTGAAACTAGATGACTACAGTCGCGGAGTTCAGGTGCGCTATGGCATGGTAACCACCGGAAACATCCAAAATGCCAGGTTGAATTTATTCTCATGTCCCGATGTAATTATTGGAAATACACGAGATGTAAATTTTACCAGTTCGCTTTCGCGCATCGAAATTGATTCGTGTACACAATTGGTTCTAAATTCTAAGAGCGACATTATGACCGTCGGCACGGTGCAATCCTTGTCGGGAACCACCAGGTTTAGCAATCTCGAAATCGGTACGCTACTTTCCACGCTCGATCTAAATAATAAAAGCGGGAAGATTGAGATTTTAAAGATCGATCCCGAATTTAAAAAACTCTCGCTCAATGGGGAGTACATTGTTTACAGCTTAAGCCTGAATGATTTAAGCTATTCTCTGAATGCAAATGTGGAATTTACCGTTTTTGAAGGCGGTAATCCCTCGATCCCAATCGAAACCAAACGGGCTGCCGTGGATGGGAATGTTAATTATAAAAAAGAAATTGGCGATAAATCCAATAATGCCAGCGTGGTGCTTAGGTGTTCTAATTGTAATGTTGAGATGAAATAATATAAAAAAATTGAAGCCGTGCCGAAAGTGTTATGAAGAAAGCACAACCATTTGCAAATTTATTTGAATTGACTATTTTTGTTTTTGTTGATATGTCGAATGGACATTGTTTTTTAGGCTGACTTATTCCGTTCTAATTAACTTCTAAAAACAGGATGTATTGATTTGAGTTTAGAATATTGAAATAAAAAACACCCATAAGAAACAGCTACCTGTCATACCCGCCAATCACCCCACCCCAATCCAAAACCCACAAAGTCCTTGTCATTCTGAGAGTTCACCCAAAGTTTTTGGGCATAATGAGGAAATGACATTATGGAATAGATTTCTCCCTTCAAAACTTCGCTTCGCTGCGTTTTTTGATCGAAATGACCTCGTACACGCGTTGATTTGTGGGGAGGGGAATCGGGTGCGAAGCGCCCGATTCCCCTCCCCACAACCAAAACGGAAACATTGTCACCTCGAAAGAGCGTAGCGACTGAGAGGTCTCACTCTCAAAGTGTATCCCAACTCCATTCAAATACCTGTCATTGGTAGTCCCGAAATTTCGTGAAAGAAGCTATAATTGTTAATCGGACAGTAGTGATTTTCTACTTTGTCGGGGATCATAAAAAAAAGTGTCGAACAGTTTAAACTATCCGGCACTTTTTTTACAGGTCGTTTGGTGATTAAGCAGTCAATTCTTTCTGCTTATTCATCAGCCATTCAATCCACGGCTTCATTCCTTCTTCGGTTTTTACCGAAAGTTCAAAAAACTTAAGTCCTGGATTTACCCGCGAAGCATATTCCCGGGCTTTTGTCACATCAAAATCAACATAAGGTAAAAGGTCGGTTTTGTTGATGATGCAAATATCAGAGGTTTCAAACATGGTAGGATATTTCAGCGGCTTGTCATCGCCTTCGGTAACGCTGATTATCACTACGCGCTTCGACTCACCCAAATCGAAAAGTGAGGGGCACACAAGATTTCCAACGTTTTCAATCATCAGGATACCCTGATCCATGATGTCTAATTTTTTAACGGCTTTATTCACCATGTCTGCATCGAGGTGGCAGCCATTTCCGGTGTTAATTTGAACCACCGGAGCTCCGGCCGCATCAATACGGTTGGCATCATTCATTGTTTGCTGGTCGCCTTCAATTACAAAAATCTTTGTTTTATCCTTTACCAGTTTTATTGTTTTTTCGAGTAAGGAGGTTTTTCCCGATCCGGGCGAACTTACCAGGTTCAGCGCCAGGAGTCCTTTCCCTTCAAAATATCCACGATTGCGTTGGGCAGCCATATCGTTTTGCATCAGCGCATTTTGCTCTACTTCGATTTGCCTTCCGCCATGCGAATGATCGTGGTCGTGGCTGTGATGGTTATGATCGTGATGATGCTCTTCATCGTGATGATGCTCGTGATCATGTTCGTGATGTTGTTGATGTTGGTCGTGATCGTGCTTGTGATTCAGGTCATCATGTTTATGAGAATGACTGTATGAATGATTATGATCATGGCTATGATCCTCTCCCTCATGATCGTGTTTGTGATCGTGTGAGTAGGAATGGTTATGTTCTTCTTCTCCGGGTTTTAAAATCTTAACGGCATCTTCAGGCTGGCCGCATCCACAGGTTCCGCACATAATAGTTGTATTTTTATTAATGATTTTAATTAAAAAATGAGGTCTGCAAAAGTACTTATTTTGAATTAATCTACATTAAGTGATTTTATCCTTAGTTCTTTTCCTGATAATACCTCAGGGCAAAAAGCCCCACATTCGGGACAAGGATCGAAAAGATTATGTAGCTCGAACTCGCTGTTGCATGAAACGCACTTTCCTTTGCCGGGTATTCTGATTATGTTAATCTTAGAATTGTTTAGGATTGTGCCTTTTATGGCCATTTCCATTGCTGTTTCCATAGCCTCATAAACTACACCGGACAGCTCGCCAATTTCAAGTTCAACCTCATTTACGATGCTTGCATTGGCTTTTAATGCATGATCGATGGCAATATCTACAATGTTTACAGCAATAGAAAATTCGTGCATGTTATTTTACTTTTAGCAGTTTGCAAAGGAAATACTCCAAAGTATAAAACCCAACATTTTATTTGTAAATGTTTCACTTTTCGAAGAGATTGTAATTTATAATGATATTAAATAGTGTCGCTCTTTAAAGTCCTCTCTTTTCTGATTTTGCCCACGCAACCCCTTAGTCCCCGCCAGATGGCGGAGATTTAGAGGGCTTAGTGGTGGATGGCGAGTTTATGGACAAACACAAAATAGGCTTATTAACAATCGCTACATTTGTTTTTCAAAGCAAATAATTAGTATTTTTAAAGACATAAATCAAAAAGGAGGTAAAAATGCCAAATCGAATTACTTTAAACTTAAAATGTCCACACTGTGATGAATCTTTAATGGATAATGGCCATCAAATTAATGAAAAGCCGAGTGTTAAAATCAATATTGTTTCCGGAAAAAAACGAGGTGTATTGTGGCTTTGCGCTGTTTATGGTTGCATGGCCCACGAAAATAATATTGAATTGCAGGAAGGGGAAACAGTGGAGTTTTATTGCCCGCACTGTAATAAGTCGTTAATACGTGAAGTTGACTGTAAAATGTGTAAAGCCCCAATGGTTGGTTTTAACATTAGTGCAGGGGGTAAGGTGAATATTTGTTCACGAAAGGGATGTGAAAATCATTATGTGGTTTTTGAAAATCTGGATTCAGAGATTTCAAAATTCTATGAGACCTACGGCATCAGCGGCTAATACCTTTAAAGTACTATTTCAAATTTAGTGGCACTAATTAAAACCTATTAAATTAAAATTATTTTAGTTGGCAGTGGGCAGTCCTCAGTCGCCAGAATACTGCAAACTGAGGACTGCCTACTGAAGACTAAATATAAAGAAATTATTGCATCAAAAAAAAGTTCTACGAGAATGATAGTAGAACCAATTTAGTTTAGCAGATGCGTGGAAGCATCTCTCCGGCCAACATATCCAGAATTCGCCGGCCACCAACAGAGGTTTCAAGTAGAACCTTTTTTGGATTGGTTTCGACAATGGTGCCAATAATGGATGATTGCTTGCCGAGGGGATGCTTTTTCATTGTTTCCAAAATATTGGATGCGTCATTTCCATCAACAATCAATACAATTTTTCCTTCATTGGCCAAATAGAGGGGGTCGAAGCCAAAAATTTCACATGCCCCTGCTACAATTTCATTTACAGGAATTTTATCTTCTTGTATTTCAATTCCAAGATTTTTACTTTCGGCAAGTTCGCACAAAACCGTTGCAAGGCCGCCACGAGTTGCATCGCGCATAAACCTGATACTTGCAGGATTGCCGACAATTTTAGATATTAAATCATTCAACGGAGCGCAATCAGAAGCTATATCCGATTTAAAACTTAAGGCTTCCCTTGCCGCCAGAATGGCAATACCATGATCCCCGATGTTACCATTTACAATAATTTTATCACCGGGTTTAATTGTATTTCCAAAACCAAAATGACGATGCAAGGATGGCAATTCACCAATTCCGGCAGTATTAATAAAAACTTTGTCGCACTTGCCCCGGTTAACAACCTTAGTGTCGCCGGTAATAATTTTAACTCCGGCATTTCTCGCTTCCCCGGCCATCGACTTAACAATTATTTCTAATTGTTCAATTTCAAATCCTTCTTCGATGATAAATGCGCAACTCAGGTATTTTGGAATTGCACCCGAAACGGCAAGGTCGTTCACTGTTCCGCAAACAGCAAGTTTTCCAATATTCCCACCCTGGAAAAAAATAGGATCCACTACATACGAATCAGTGGTGAAAGATATTTCTCCACCAGTAGTTTTTATCAACGATGAATCTGTTTGAGCGTCCAGGTAGTCATTGTTGAAATATTTTACAAACAAGTTTTGTATTAACTCGTGCGAAAGTTTTCCACCGCTTCCGTGGCTTAATAATATACGGTTCTTGCTTTGCATTCTTTATTCTATTGTTTTCGGAAATTTATGATAAGAAAAAATTGAAACAATACATCAGTTTTTACAGTATGAATCAATGTATTGCAGTGCCGTGGGGTCGGTCAGTCCCAATTCAACAGCTTTGCGCCAGTCGAGGCAGGCACCATTCAGGTCGCCCAAAAAATATTTTGATGTTCCCCTGTTGAAATACGAATTAATTAATACCTTATAATAAGGTGTATGTTTTTTAGCACCTTTATTAATAATTTGGGTAAAATCAGCAATTGCCCCTTTATAGTTTCCGGTTTTAAACCTGGCTTTTCCACGGTATGATAATATTGTTAATGTTGAATCACTACCTAAGTCCTCCCCGGTAATAACTATGGCAGCAGTAGTTTCATAATCGCCGGCAGCAGCATATTTTTTTACGGTTTCAATATTAGTTTCCAATTGGTTTTCCTTTGCAGCTTTTTCTAATGTGTAGCTGGCACAAAAATTTTTTAATAAATCCTGTGCCTCGGAATTACTTAGAGTCATTGCTTTATGCCATTTTTCGCAAGCGTATTCGTTATAATCGAGTTTCTGCCAGGCGTGTCCAAGCATGAGATAACTGTCGGTCCAGGCGGCATAAACAGGGTTAAAAGTATCCGGTTCAAGTTTTATTGCCTGCTCAAACTCATCAATGCTACGTACATAATCCCCAAGTTGAAATCTGCATACACCTGTATAATATGGTATTTTAAAATCTTTTGATAAATAATTGTATTTCCATGAAGATTCAAAAAAATTCAGTGCCTTTAAATAATCTTCCTGATCGAATTTTTTCATTCCCTTTTCGAAAAACTTTTCTGATTTTTCGATATTGATAGCTTTTAGCATCCCCGAAGATGTTTTATCACAGTTTTTCTTAATCATATCGTAAGCATCATTCACTCCGTTTTGCAACGAAAAATTCCAGTCCTCGCAGGCATTCAGGTAGTCGTGAATAGCATTATAGGCTTTTCCTCTTTCATAGTGGGCTAATATCCAGCTATTATTTTCGCTAAAAGTATTAGGTGTTCGGCTGATTGCATCATCAAAATCCTGCAGTGCCTCATTGAATGTTCTCAGGTTAAATTTGCATTTACCTTTCCATAAAGCAATGCTTATCAATGCAGAGTCGGGAGGATTGACCATTGATGCTTTAATGAAGTTTTGTAAGGCAGTGCGGTATTCCTCTTTTTTAAATTTTTCGAATCCCCGGTTCAGGAAATGTAGGTAGTAGTCCGGGTTGTTGATTTTGGAAGGTTCTATAACCCCTATTTTTCCTACAAATTTTTCGAAATCTTCAAAATTTATTTCGTAATAAAAGTTTCTGAAAAGCTTTTCCCAGTTGTATTCGAGCAGGTATTTCACATAAATTTCAGGTTTGTTGATGGCTTCATAAAATTTAAACCTGAAATATTTTTTATCCCTTAACTTTATGGGATAGGCCGCGAATATCAGGTTTGTGTTGCCACGCTCTTGCTGGTAAATTGTCTGTCGGATATGATTTTCAATTTCAAAAAGGTATGATTCCTTATTATAATCAATAATTTTGCCCGTGCAAATAATATCTGTATTCACGGCATAAGGTTTATTAAAAACCGTGGAGTTGGGAAACATTAAAATCCATTTATCCTCCTTAAATACATAATATTTAAGTACATTAAATTTTGTCCAGTTTTCTTCAAGTACCGGAAATTCATAGCTACCTCCCCGCGAGTATATAATCAGGATGGAGTAAACAGTATTATTTATGGTAATGGATCTAATATTAATATTATCAAAATTTTCGTGCCCCAGGCTGTATTTTCCGCCTTTACGTTTGTTTTGCGCGTAATTTTTGAAAGGTATTTTATTTTGTTCATCAATCCACTCTCCATTATTCTGAAGCGTCCATCCTTGTGCTTTGTCAATGCTTGCAATCACATCCGTAATTAAAGGGATTTCCTTTTTAGGCCTTTCGGGCGATTGCCCCCAAAGTAACAAAACGCAAAATGTATTGAGCATCAAAAGAAACCATCGTTGTTTCATATATTGCATAGCTGATAGTAATTCACAAAAATAGTAAATTACTAAACCGGATGTTCCAACCCTGTATTTTGTTTGTTGATTTTAATTAGGTTTAGATGATGAGACCGCGTGGATTGCTAATTATTAAAAACTAAAGAATGAATATCAATAGCCCGATGCAATATTTTTTCAAATTAGATATTATTAGTTTCATTGAATTACCACGCGAAGATTGAAAAGATGTTATGAAACGATTATTTATTTTGATATTTATTGTTTATGGTTGCACTGTAAGCTCTTCATTAAAAAAGAGCCGTGTAATTTCATTGTATCATCTCATCGAAATTGGGAAGTATGAGGATGCCAAGGTAGTAGCCGATGAAATGGTTGAGGGTGAGACATCGTTGAAGTGGTCGAATGCATGGTATGCTCGTGGATATTTGTGCCAGACTGCCTATAGCAAGGGGATGAGCAAAAACGACCCTAAATTGTACGAACTCTATCCTGATCAGCTTTATGTGGCCTGGGAATCGTACGAAAAAGCGAGAACCCTTGATGGTGGCCGAAGGATGGAAAGGCATCTGGCACCAAAGTACGTGTTGCTGGCCAATGATTTTCAAAGATTAGGAGTTAAAAATTTTGAGAAGGAAAACTATATTGCGTCATTGAGGGCTTTTGAACATGCCCTTAAGATTGAACTGCTGCCCTTTCTTTCGCTTAATCCTGATACTTTGCTTGCCTACAATACAGCACTCGCAGCTTACGAAAGCAAAAACTGGAAAAAGGCGATAAAATACTTCGGAAGACTTCATAATTACCGGCATTCTGAAAATGCTACCCACTTGCTGTTTAATGCTAATCTGTTTTCGGGAGATACTGCAAAAGCCGAAAAAGTTCTGTTTGAAGGAATTGGATTTTATAATGACCATGAAAAACTGGTTTTTTTACTCACAGGTTTGTTGTACAACGATTCAAGGCCGGACGAAGCAATTAAAGTTATCGATAAGGCCATTGCTGAAGATCCGGATAATTTCAGATATTTTTATAACAAAGGCTTGATATTTCAAAAAACGGGTCGCTATTCTGATGCAATCGATACCTATATAAAATCCTTAAAATTTGATCAGGATAATTTAAGGGTGTATGCCAATATTGCTACCTGTTTTTATAATATTGGTGTGGCTTACGAAGAAAGCACCCTTAAGCTAACGCGCAACGATGAAGTAAAAAAGGAAAGAGTAAAGTCAAAAAAAGCATTTCGCTCTGCCTTGAGCTGGTTGGATAGTGCAATTGCCAAACAACCACAAAGAGAAGAAGTTATCAGCAAGTTAAGTCAGTTGTACATGGCAATGGGGAAAACGGATAAAACGAAATTGCTGCTGATGGATAACGAGTAGGGGAGGAGCTTCGGCGGAGCATGCTCCGGCGTGGACACCTACAAATTCAGCGAAACCGACAAGCCCAGGAATTGGTTGAGCTGGGTGCGGGGGGCTTTAATCTCGATGCCTTCCGCAGTGGTAATAGGAAATCGGATATCATCATCGTAAATAACATGAATATTGAGCTTGATCGAAAATATCCACGAAATGCGCCTTTCCAGGGTTAGTTCCCAGTCAACATCAATATTTTGAGGATTGTCGGCATAGCTGGAAAAAAGCCTTAGTGTATTGGCCACCTGAATTTCATCCAACAATTTAAAATTATTTTTAATGAGCATCTGCCCGCCTATTTCCTGTTTATATTTCGAATTTCGTTCAATACCATGAATCGTTTGGTCAATGTTGCCGGTATCCAGCACAAAGGTGTTTTTGTATGAAAGTGGCGAAAAGTTGATTAGTGTATTTTCGAAGGGAGAAAACTCACCACCAATACCAATTGTGAATGTGCCGGGATTTAAAAACTTTGATACAGCCACAGAGTCGTTCGGATAATTATATCCTTTCGAGAGTTGGGTTTTAAAATAAAATACCGAACTAAAGTCAAGTTTCCCGGCAATGATTTTATTATACTGTGAGTTAATTTCAACTATATCAGTATTCACCCTTGCCCCTTTATTTTTTGTCCAAACATTACCATAGCGCAATCTACCGCTGTTAATCCACTTGCTTTTATTATCTTTATTTGAATATTTTGCACTGCCACTTAAATCGAGCAAACCTGCAAATGAGCTCTCGCCGCCCTGGGCCCAATAGGTAATATAATTTTGATTTAATGATAGGGAGCCTGAGAATCCAAGATCCCACAATATGGGAATTTCTTTCAGTTGGTTTATCGAAGTCAGGGTTTTATTTGGCAATGTTTTGATAAAGGGGATGTCATCTGCCGGCATTATTCCCATTCGTTTTACATTCACACTTTCTTCAAGCGCCATCGAAAGTTCAAATTTTGTAGGGTTACCGAGCCATACCGTTATCGAATCGCCTTTTGAATTGCGGAGCCAATACCTGAACAAATCCGATTCGCGCCGGCTGAGCCAAAAAGGAGTTTGTTTACCCTTTATATCGCTTAAGTGTAACTGCACCGAGTCGCGTTCCATTACGTACGAAAGTAAAGTCGCAACAGCCTGCTCCAACGAATCAGGCAGATTTCCTCCCGGAAGTAAATAAAATGGTGATGCGCTTTCGGACATGAGTACCGGTAAAAATTCCATCACGATTATTTGTGAAGAATCCTTAATAAAACGGAAGGCCTTAGGGCTGTTGTCCGATAAAAGTGGTGGTGAAATACCACCGTTTTCAATTTGATGTACCTGGATGCCTTTGGATTCCAGAAGGGAAAAATCAATAATTTTTTCTGTAATCGTATCTTTTGTGCCGATCAACGAATCCAATATCTTTCTTATCATGGGGATGCTATCCATCAAATAGCTGCTGGTACTATCTGGTTCAAGGGCTTTGAGGATGATAGTTTTTTGAATATAGAATGGTGATTTGTCCAGGGGAATGGTATCAACTATAAACAATGATTTGTTGAGCCAAAGTAGCGGAAGTGTGTCTGTGATTAAAATTTGAGTGGTGTCGTAATCAATTGTGCTAAAATCAAATTCCGTCAATCGCTTTCTAATTGTATCAAATGGTATTTCTGCATTGATTATCAATTTAGATAGCGAATTTTTTAACCTATCATCGCTGTTGCGCCACAATTGCTCCATCTCGACAATACTACTTATGTACTGTGAGGCTGATTCGGGAGTAAAATTAATTTCATGTATTAATAAGGTGTCTTTAATGTTAGTAGTAGTGTCTGGAGAGATAGATCCAATAACCGGGGTTGGCATCATAGCCATCCTAAAAAACAGGATAATGAATATTTTAATGTACACTTCAGGTAAGTAATTCCGGCAAACTGTCGAAACCGGAGTGAAGAACACTTTGAGTAGTGCCCGAAAAATTTTTACTTTCTGAAATGAATTACTTTTCGTTTGGTTTTGCAGGATTAAGCTATCATGCAATGGCCAAATACTTTTTTGTTTCATCAAATTATATAGCTGTAAATAGGTGACAAAATTATAAATTTACCCACTATTGCCCTTTAATAGTGGTATTTCATGCTTTTAAAATTGTATTTACCTAACTTGGACAAGCCAAAACCAAACAAGGTGATCATGTAAAACTTATGGTGTATTCCTGTTTTGGTTTGTCCAAGTTAGTCGGCAAAATTTATAAATGCATATTTTGCAATTAAGAGTTTTATTATTACTCTTCATTTCATAATAACGACAATGCATTTTAAATTTTGCTTGGGTACCTTATCTCTAATATTCTGCCAAAAAGTGGCAGAATATTAGAGATAAGAGCCTAACGAGTAACTGTAAGTTTTGATATTGAAAAGGGCTATTTTATTATGTTTGTTTACCAATGATTAATTTGAAATTTTGCTTCACAATTAAAAGTTTTACTTTTGTGATCACATTAACAACATATTTAAAATGAGTTTAAAAATATCAGATCTCGAACCGAAAGAAGTTTGGAAATACTTTATTGAAATTACTAAAATTCCACGTCCCTCAAAAAGTGAGGAAATAATTGCTAAATACCTGGTCGAATTTGCAAGTAAGTTAAAATTGCAGGTCGAAAAGGATGAAATTGGAAACGTATTAATCCGAAAACCGGCAACCAAAGGATTTGAAAATAGAAAGATTGTCTGCTTGCAGAGCCACATGGATATGGTTTGTGAGAAGAACAAAGACAAGGATTTTGATTTTAATAAAGATGCCATCCAAGCCTATATTGATGGTGAATGGCTTACCGCCGATGGCACTACCTTAGGTGCTGACGATGGGATAGGGGTTGCCACTTCGATGGCCATACTCGCCTCCAATAAATTAAAACATGGCCCAATAGAATGTTTGTTTACCGTAGATGAAGAAACTGGTTTAACTGGCGCATTCGGGCTAAAGCCAGGCTTTTTAAAAGCAGATATTCTGCTCAATCTCGATTCTGAAGATGATGGGCAAATATTTATCGGTTGCGCCGGCGGACGGGATACTACCGGCAAGTTATTCTTTACAAAAGAGCTGGTGCCCGATTATACCGTACCTTTTAAGGTTGTGGTTAAAGGTTTAAAAGGTGGTCATTCCGGCGATGATATCAATAAAGGACTTGGAAATGCAAATAAAATTCTCAATCGTTTATTGTTTCAGGTGTCCAATACTTATGGTGCCCGGCTAAATAGTTTCAATGGAGGAAACCTTCGTAATGCCATTGCCCGCGAATCAGAAGCCATATTGCTTATTAATTCGGCCATTAAGGATAAATTTGTTCGTACTGTTGATAAATTTTGCAAAACAATTAAGAACGAACTCCATACTACAGAACCAGACATCCAGGTTAAAGCCTTCCAGGTTGAGCAACCTTACTTTGTTATTGACGAGGTTTCGCAACGAACATTGATTAACCTGCTTTACGCTTTGCCCCATGGGGTTATCGAGATGTCAAGAGATATTCCCAATTTTGTGGAAACATCAACCAACCTTGCTGCCATAAAAACCGAAGAGGACTATTTTGTTTTTACTACCAGTCAGAGGAGTTCAGTGCAAAGCGCACTTGACGATGTGGTAAATATGGTAGGTTCTTGTTTTAAACTTGCAGGTGCAGAAGTTGAGCAAACTGACGGTTATCCGGGATGGAATCCAAATCCAAAATCAGAAATTCTTGAAGTGGCTGCGAAATCTTATAAAATCCTTTACAGCGAAGAACCAAAAATTTTGGCTGTGCATGCCGGCCTTGAATGTGGATTGATAGGGGAGAAGTACCCGAAAATGGATATGATCTCCTATGGCCCCGAATTAAAAGGCGTTCATTCTCCTGATGAAAAAATTCACATTAAATCGGTGGATAAATTCTGGAAGTGGACCTTGGACATACTCGAAAA
Organism: uncultured Lentimicrobiaceae bacterium; assembly: GCA_964593705.1. Classification (GTDB taxonomy): domain Bacteria; phylum Bacteroidota; class Bacteroidia; order Bacteroidales; family 4484-276; genus SABY01. Next base: position 18,426 of record CAZQIV010000119.1, read on the forward strand.
CATTCCTGATAAAACAGCAAAAACATAATGCCTGTCTTTTAGTAAGTTAATTGAATTATTAATTGCCTTCCCGCAAAAGCGAGAGGGATTTAATGGGGAAGGATGAAAAACCCCCGCGATTTCGCCACGCCGAAGGCGTGTCCAAATCGCGGGGGTTTTCTTACTTTTAATCCAATCCCGAGGCAATTCATTCGATCCGGAAACCCGAAAACGCCTAACCATTTTTGCTTAAGAAAGGTATTTTCTTTTGCCGGTATCCATCAAAATACCAGCACTTTCGCTGTCCTGTAGGCTCTATCCGATTTTATTTGGATAAGGTAGCTGCCTTGTTTAAGATTACTGATTTTGAATGATTCGCCATCAAGCGGGTTGATTTTTTGTTTTAAGATCAGCCGGCCTGTCAAATTAAAAATCACAAGCTCGCGGTCGCCATCGAGAAGGTTTACACGAAAATTGCCTTGGTTTGGGTTAGGGCTTATCGTAATTTTCTCCTGGTTTTTTAATTCTGCTAAATTGGTTATCAAACCATCCTGATCTACCTTCATTAAAAGAACATCCCAATCTCCGCTATTAATATCGTACGATTCGCCCACTACTATGAGATGACCATCATTTGTATTTTTTAAACCATATCCTGAGGTTCTGAATGATTCGTTGTTATAGCTTTTTTCCCAAAGCGAATCGCCATGCTGATCTGTTTTGAGTAAAAACATCCCCGAATTCTCCCTGGCACCTGTCAGCAAATACCCGGAGTCAGGGGTTTGAACTACACTGCGGGAAACGTCCTCAAAATAGTCTTCGCCAAATACCTTGGTCCATTGGGTATTGCCGACAGAATCGACTTTGTGCAGGTATATATTGTCATCTTCCAAGACAAGCGTTTTGGTAGCGGAAATAATGTAACCCCCATCGTAAGTATTTTGTAATGATAAAAAGTGATAAATGTAAACACCGCCGTATTGCTTTACCCAAAGCGAATCGCCATTGTGGTTGGTCATAAAAAGTTCGATGCTTGTCGAAAAAGGTTCCACGTTCAAGCGGGACAATCCACCCACCATAATTCTATCACCGGATAATTCGATCATTTCATAAAATATTTTGCTAAAACCATAGCTTTTCGTCCAGATGAGTTCTCCGGATTGATCCATCTTTCGTAACACAGCCTTTGAATTGTAATCTTCGTAACCTGCCAAAAGATAAGCTGAATCCGCAGTGGGTAAAATGTTGTATATCCTTCCCTCCAGCAACCTTGTCCAAAGTGTATCTCCGGTTGCATCGGTTTTAATAATCCATGCTTTCCCACCGCCAAAATTAGTATGTGCCGCTATTATAAAACCCTTGTCTAAAGTTTCCTTCACACAATAGGAGTATTCCTGGTGTAAACCCTCATAAGTTTTGGCCCAGAGGGTATCGCCATACATATCGGTTTTTACTAATAAAATATTCTCTAAGTATCCATAGTTATGGGTATCTCCAGTAATAATGTATCCACCGTCACTGGTTTGGCAAATGTATTTGCCCTTATCCCCGTCATTGACGTTGATTGTTTTTCTGAATGTGGATTGCGAAATGGCTGTAGTGCATGCCATTGCAAACAAAAGAGCCAAAATTATGTTTCTTGTTTTCATTGTGTTTTAATTAAAGATTGAGGAATTGAAATTTAAATTGAATCCGACAATGTTCGATTTCACAAGTTAAGGAGGGTACAATTTTCTGGAAAGTCCGGCCTGATAAATTTTAATCTGCTGCTTCCTTCTCTTCTCTTCTACCTTCCCTTAATGCCAGCCAACGAAAAAAGCTTGCGGGCTGCAAGCGACTGTAAATGGAATCGCTGGGAAGGGCTGTGCTAAAGCAAAAGCATGTAAACAAGCGGAATCCGGGCAGCCATATTTTAATATTGGTTTGCATTTGCTATGCATGGTTTGTTAAATGAGCGTGCTAAGATACATAGTGATTGTCCGAATAGCAAGGATTTTTTTAATAAACATGACCTTATTAATAGGTGTAGTACCAACAGAGTTAATCGTTGTTTGTTAATTGTTGAATGACTATATTAATAGGTGCAGTGATAATAGTTGTAAAATTATTAGGTGTCATGACAAGTTTAATCGCCTGGTCGAAAAGCTCAACGTTGCTTTCTTTCTTCCCATCCAAACACACAACTAAGCAGCTTGACCCGACATTATCTAAAGTCTGTCAATAAAGTCAACTCCTTTATGATTATGCCAGCGAGACCCCTCGCTACAAGTGCGTTGGCTGGTTTTCCCCTTCAGATAGGGGAGCCAGCCTTGCTGGCTAGGCAGGTTAGAGGGGTGTGCGATGGATGACGACTTTAAAGACAATTACCATTTGAAGTTCCAATCTGGCCCTTCTTCATTGAAGGTTCAGGTTTGGGTTTTTTTATTTGATTGTAGTAAAGTGATGTAATTCAAGGTAATAAGAATCGATGGTTGAGGATAAAAAAAAGCTTAATCGCTGAAATAGAGACTGATCAACGTATTTTTGGTGGGAATTTGCATTTTTGATTGAGGATGCGCATTTTTAGCCTTCGGGGTTGGGTATTTTGGATTTGAAAAAGGATGGATTATTAAAAAATGAGCATGAAAAGCAAATTATTTTAGCTTGTTAATAACAGTAAATCAATACTTTGCAAAATACTTTAAATTTATTTGAAAAAAAGCTTGTTTGTTTGAAAATAATGATCGTATCTTTGCACCCGCATTTGAGGGACGTTCTTTAAAATTTTGAAAAGCAAATTGGCTCTGAAATTCAAGCTATAAATTGATTTCAGGAGATTGATCTGAAAATATTGCTAAAAAATATTTTTTAAATTTTATTTGGTAATTAAAAAAACAGTATTATCTTTGCAGCCCTTTTCGCTTTAAATATTGAAAAGGTCGTTCATCGGGTTTTTTTAGGTAACAAAATGAGAATACCCGAAACAAATAGTGAAATAATAGTTCTTGAATTTTTTTTAAAAAAAGCTTGCAAATTAAAAATAAGTATTATCTTTGCAACCCTTTTGAAAAACAAGACAAAAGAATAGTTCTTTGAAAAAATTGAAGTGCAGCAAAAGTAGCGAATATCCACAGATTAATTTATTGATTTGTGAAGGTAAATCCAGAAGACATTTTAGAAATTTACATTTACAATGAAGAGTTTGATCCTGGCTCAGGATGAACGCTAGCGGCAGGCTTAACACATGCAA
>CAZQIV010000120.1:0-21287 GCA_964593705.1 uncultured Lentimicrobiaceae bacterium
TTGATAACTGCTTCTTATACTTATTTGTTACCCCTGTTTTTTGAGGGGATACTAGGTTTTAATGTAAATGACTGATATTTATAGAATGATAAAATCATCAAAATATTTAATAATACGATCTTCGATAAGCATTTCAATATCGTGTTCTTTTGAAATTTTTTCCTTGCACGAGGCTACAAAAGCATCAAGCATTTTTTCTTCGCCCTCGGCTTCAATTATTATCAGGTTATTTTGTTCTGATACAGTGCCTGAAATATTATGCTCCCTTGCCAGGATCATTGTTTGTAATTTGTATCCCAAATTATTAAGCTCTCCTCGTATTTCGATGTGGTAATGCGTGGTCATAGAGCATAGATTTTATTCTTCTACAAATATCCGAAATCATATAGGCCTTTGTCAAGTTTTGGGTATAGACAAAGTATGAACACCGGCAAATTTTTGTTTTCGTAAAACATTGAATTAGTGGCCTTAAGAAAACGTTCATACTTTGTCTATAAAAACGACAAAGGAAAAACAGGCTGAAGTATATTAAGTTGGTATGTTTTTAAATCTTGCTTTAAAATATCTTTTGGCCTATTTTTGTAAACTTAATTATTTTTCAAATGAAACTTACAGTTGAAATAAACAACACCAAAAAAGCGATTGCCCTTGCTTCCTTTTTAAAGGCAAATGGCTATCATGTTTTATCAGATGATATTCCAATAGCTGATGATGACTGGTTCGATAGTGGAAGATCAGCAAGTGATGAGGAACAGGAAAGATTGGCAATGATGATGGAACAAGAAACTGATGGTGAAGATTTTGATATAGTTTTTGACAGACTGCTTAAGAAGTTTTCTGCATGATTGTAAAAATTTCTCCCAGGGCAGAAAAAAGCATCAATAAAATAGGAGAATATATCTCTGATAAAGGTTATCCTGAAAACGCAATAAAATTTCTCACCCGTTTAAAATTGTTTATTAAATCACTCTCCATAATGGCCGATAAGCATCCGTTGTGTCGACATAAATCGTTTGCAAAAAGAAATTTTCAGTGTGTTCCATTTGAGTATAATTATATCATCATTTACAAAGTTGAGGCTGACAAAGTTGTTATTAAAAATGTAGTACACGCAAAAAGAATACAATAGCTTTCTCATAACTTTTCATAATCCTGATGTCGATAAAAAGGCAATAACTGTGCTCACAAAATCCTTGGGATTTTCAACGTGGATGGAGTGGGCTGCATTTTCGATGAGGGTAACTGAGGCGTTTTTAATGGCCGATAAAACCCGGACAGATTCAAACGGGTCGAACAGAATATCTTCTTTCCCGGAAATAATCAAGGTTTCGTGATCTATTTCAGCCAACCTTTCTGAAACATCAAAATCACACAAAGCATTCACCTGCTTTTTAAATTGCTCCAAACTCTGGAGATATGGATATTCGACCGAATAGTCCAAACTTAAATCGAGCATTTTTTCATCTTCAAAAAACTTGCGTGTAAAAATCCAGAAAAACAAACACCGGAACCACTCATGAATGTCCATTCCATTTTTTCGATAGCTCACAAAATCGTTGAGTAAGGCCTGGTTACGTTTATTTGTGAAAGCAGAAGTTGCTGCCAGAATCAAACGATCGAAACGATTGGGGTTTTCCAAACAAAGCTGCAGCGCAACATATCCACCCATCGAATGCCCCAGCAGATCAGCTTTTTCAATTTTGAGATGATCCATCAGCGCAATCACATCACCGGCCATACCCGGAATTGTGATTTCATCCAAGGGACAAAGAGTGCGGCCACACCCGCGATTGTCGGGCATAATTAGCATATTTTTTTTTGAGAGCCTGTTCATCACCGTTGACCAGCTTTGCGAATCAGAAGCCAGCCCGGCCAGTAGGATTAATGGCTTTCCTTTACCGCGAATTTCGTAGTAGATTTCAGAATTTTTAATTTTCAAAATTGCCATGGTTAAGTCTTCAGTTGACAGTTCTCAGTCGTTAGTATGATATTCAAAAAAGCAAAAAAACACTATCAATTACGTCCGCCATCTGGCGGACAAATTACGCCAAAGGCAAATAACTACTAATTACGCCCGCAGGCTGGCGGGCAAATGACGCAAAGCGAATTACCTTTTCCAATTAAAACCCCCCGATAAACCCCACCAGGTTTTCCTCTTTATCAAGCGCCAGTTTTTTGCGTAAACGGTAGCGCTTTGTGGTAACCGATTCGGTGCCGATATTCAACATCTGGGCAATTTCCTTGGTCGAAAGATTCATGCGCAGGTAGGCACAAAGCTTCAACTCATTTTGGGTCAGAGTCGGGTATTTCTGCATCAAGCGCTCAAAAAATCCTTTGTGTACCGATTCGAAATGCAGCTTAAACTGATTCCATTGCTCATCAAGGTCGGTGTTGTTTTCCACTTCCCTTATCAGTTTTTCCATGTTTTTGGTTTTATCAAAATCCTCATCACGCATCCAATTAGCTGCCATTTTCCGAATATTTCCCAACACCTCATTTTTGTTAAGGATATGCACTGTTGCCGTGGAAAGCTCCCGGTTTTTCTGCTGCAGTTTTTCGGTTTGTAGTTTATTTATTTGCTCTTCGGCAAAAAGCACATCCTGCAAATGTTGATTTTCTTTTTCCTTTTTCTCCAGGTCAAGTTGGTGGAGCTGGTTTTCCTTATCATGAAGAATACGGCTTTGAATCAGGGATTTGCGTTTACCCGTAAATAAAATGATAAAAGAAACGGCCAATAATAGTAGCGCAATCCCCGAAACGATAAAGATGATTTTTTGTTTGCGTTGAATATTGGCATCCTGCCTGAGTAACTCATTCTCTTTCTCTTTTTTTTCAGTTTCGTAGCGTGCTTCAAATTCGGCCAACTGACGATGTTTTTCATCGTTAAAAATGGAATCCTTAAGCTGGGTATAAGTTTCAAAATACTTCAGGGATTTTTCAAAATCCCCGGTTTCCTTATAAGTATTTGAAATGCTTTTTGCCGAGCGCATTTGCTGTGCTCTGAGCCCTAAACGCCTGGATAGCTTAAGGCTTTCGTAAAAATAGCTTAGTGCTTCATCATGCATGTCCCGGGCGTTCATCAAATCGCCAAGGTGATTGAGCGTGATAATTTTTGAGGGTATATTATTGCTCCTTTCAAATATGCCAATGGCATTGGTGAAGTTTTCATAAGCCTCCTGATACTTCCCCTGTTTTAGATAAACCACCCCGAGATGGCTTTGCCGAATACCCACTTTTTCGGTGTTGCCTAACTTTTGATCCAATTCCAATGCCTGATTCAGGTAGTCTAATGCTTTGTCAATTTCATCCATCGATTCATACACCTGGCCAATGTTGCTGAGCCGCACAGCCTGCATATTTTCATTTTGTGCTGCAATGGCCATATTGAGCGATTCCTGGTAATACTCAAGCGATTTATCATATTTTTTCCACGAAAAGTAAACCTTCCCTATGTTGTTTAAATCTATCGAAATGTTTTCATCATTTTTTCTTTCACGGTCAATTTGCAGGGTTTGATCAAAAAAGGAGATGGCTTGCTTATAGTTTCCCTGGCAAAATGCAGTATAGCCCAAATTGTTGAGATTGGAGGCAATTTCTTCGATGTCGTTTCTCTCCCGTGCAATTTCGAGCGAAAGCAGATAGTATTCGATTGCCTTTTCATAAATAGCAAGTTTCATATAACAAAAGCCAACATCACTCAGCCGCTTCTGATAATTCTGTGCCATTTTACCACTTACGCTTTTCTCAGTTTCAGCGGAAGCTTTATAAAAATCGATGGCTTTAAGGTAATCTGCTTTATAGTACAAGGCATCGGCAATAATACGCTGTGAACAGGCTTTTTGGATATGATCATTTCTTCCCTCACCCAATTCGAGAGACTGCTTTGCATAGATGATAGATCTATCCGGATCGCTGTCGAGCAGGGCCTCAGCAGAATCGTTTAATGATGAAGCATCATGTTGAAAAGTGCTCTTTTTTAAAACTTCCTTTTGGGCAAAAATGGGAGAAAGAAACGGGTTTGCAGTAAATATTGCGAACAGTATGAAAACTATTATTTGTGCTTCAATCCGTAGGAAGACCCTGTTCATGTTCATTTATTTTGGATTACAAATTTAAGCAAATACCTTAGCCGGACAAATTAGAACCATTCAGTAGTGATTTTACATTGAAAGATTGCGCTACTTACGGTATTTATCCCTAACTTGGACAAGCCAAAACCAAACAAGGTGATCATGTAAAACTTATGGTGTATTCCTGTTTTGGTTTGTCCAAGTTAGTCGGCAAAATTTATAAATGCATATTTTGCAATTTAGAGCTTTATTATTCACCTACCTTTCATATTATCGACAATGCATTTTAAATTTTGCTTGAGTACCTTTTCTCTAATATTCTGCCAAAAAATGGCAGAATATTAGAGAAAAGGTACTAAGTAGTGCGTGTCCATAAAGTCGCCCACCACCACGCACCCCTCTAACCTGCCTAGCCGGCAAGGCTGGCTCCCCTGAAGGGGAGAACCAGCCAACGCAATGGCTGCGAGGATTTCCCCTTTAGGGGACTAAGGGGTCGCGGAGGAAATTAGTGAAAACATCGACTTTAAAGACCGACACTAAGTAGTGCGTGTCCATAATGTCGATACTTTTCACTTGCCCCGGGCTTTAGCCCGGGGATTAATGAATTTAACAGTGCCTCCCCCGCCTTTTCGCTGTCAATGCCGAAGGCATTGACAGCGAAAAGGCGGGGGCTTCATCACCTCAATTTAATCCACACCCTAAAGGATGTGGCAATTGATATTTTTTAAAAAACTTACTTTAAAGACCAACACTAAGTAGTGTCGTTCTTTAAAGTCGGGGCTTTTCAATAGCTCTGTCCGTTCGCCAGCTGACGGACGGGAAAAAATGAGATTAAAGTTATAACATAAGAGAAGCATGGCTTTAACTTAGCCCGTTAAGCATTATTAATTCTTGTACTATATTTGCCTGCCATGGGCTGGCTCAATAATTGCAAAAGAGCCTGGTTTAAAATTTATTATCATTATTTAGATAAGAAATAATTTCAGATTCTTATTTGTATGAAAAAAATATCAAACATAATAATTGCCTTATTCTTTCTTTTATCAATTAACTTACACGGCCAAAAGAAGGCAAACCTGGAAGGAATTGAAATTGGGGATATGGCGCCTGAAATAGCGCTCCCAACTGTTGATGGTGAGGATTTTAAACTTTCTGAGTTACATGGGAAACTGGTTTTGATAAACTTCTGGGCTTCGTGGTGTGCACCATGCCGTAAGAAATCGCCGGCACTACTCGAAATTTTTGATATGTATAAAACCGCTGATTTTGAAGACGGGGAAAAGGGATTTGAAATTGTTAATGTATCGCTCGACAAAAACCAAATTGCCTGGAAAAACAGCATTAAAAAGGACAGAATTGACAGTTTACTTAATGTAGGCGATATGAAAGGATGGAAATGTGTGGCAGCAAAATCATACAATATAAGGAAAATTCCTTCGAGTGTACTGCTTGATGGCGAGGGTAAAATTATCGCCATAAACCTGAGTACTCAAGCTTTAAATAAGAAATTGAAACGCATGAAAAAAGGCGGTTGGTTTTGGTTTTAAAATTTATATCATACTGTTGTGTGACATAGTGGCAGACACTTAAGCTTAGATTGTTAAATTAAACGGATGTTTTTTTTGTATCTTGCAAAATAAATAGATTTGATATGAGGACAAATGATTTAATAAGGGAAATTCAAAGATTACCGATTTCTAAGAGGATTTATGTAGTTGAAAAAACAATACATTTAATTCGGACTCAAGAGGATAATAATATTATGAAAAAAGCAGCAGATACATTATTCTCTGATTACAAAACCGATAAGGAATTAACGGCTTTTTCCAACCTTGATTTTGAAGATTTCTATGAAACAAAATGAAGTATGGTTGATCAACCTTGATCCTACAGTTGGAGCGGAGATTAAAAAGACACGACCGGCAATTATAGTGAATGATGATTCTTTGGGCAAGTTACCCTTAAAAATAATCGTGCCGACAACTGATTGGAAAGACAAATATGAGATAGCCCCATGGATGATAAAAATTGAGCCAAACAATAGAAACGGATTAACCAAAGATTCTTCGGCTGACTGTTTTCAGGTGCGTTCGGTATCACAAGATAGATTTGTAAAACGACTTGGTGAGATATCTGATTTTATAATGGATGAGATACGAATTGGATTATCAAAAGTATTGTCGATAGAAACAGAATAAATATGCCCCACAACATGCGGCATAGCTCATGCGGGTTTCAGAGGTTTCCGTAGGTTTGTGGCTCGTAAAATAAGTTGGTGTTAGCTGATAGGAAATAGTCTCGTAATCCCGCACAACACCATACCATCAACTGTTTTGCCAAAACGCATTATTTCGACCAGCAAAATATATGAGCAAATTGATTAATAACTTCTATTCCGAGCCCGTTCCTTCAATGCAATCAACGATTTAATGAGAAGTGCATTTTGCTCTTCATAATCATCTGAACTTTTGTAGGTACAACCCAGTGCATCCGCCAGGTTATTAAGTCCTGTATCAGTGTCGGGATAATCTACGCCATTGTATTTATAAACGCAATCAGCTCCTGATACACAACACACTTCCACATTTTTTTCAGCGCCACAGTCATAGATTTCGTTCATATCCTGCTGTTCGCAGCTTTCATCTATCGTATCTTCTGGCGTATCTTCGCAACCTGAAAATGCCACGGGGATTAAAGCAATAATCGCGATGGCCGCCCATAATTTTAATAGTTTCATCATTTTTTATTTATATGAATAGCTTTTGAATTTCTCAAAGCAAAATTAAATCTTTTTATCAACCTCGGTGTTATAGTGGATGTTTTTTGGAAAGAAAATGAAATTCAGCATTTTTTGTTGTACCCTAATCTTATTCATCATCTCTTCGCGTGAAGCTTTTGTATCCCACCCTGCCTTTGAATCTCCTTCTATATCAGCATATCTAACTTTATGAGAACTTTTCTTTAGCGACTTTTCATCAATTTCTTCCCCGCTTTTATCTTGTTTTTTATTCCTTTTTTTCGATTTCCCAAAAAGGATATTGCTCAAGTGTATTTCGAGGTGATACTCATAATCATTTTCCATGCTTTGCATTCCGAAAGCTGCTATATCCAAGGCATTGCTAACAATATTGGTTCTTGGCACATAAAGTTTGTTTTTAAACATAAAAATATTGCTCCGGAGGGTTTTGAATTGGATATTGTCCAGTTCCTTAATCCTGGTGAATTTTGACATCTCCTCGGCGGGGCCATAATTGTAAACACCACCTTCTTCGAGCGTTAGATCACCACTGATCATCATTTTATCAATCAAAGCGGAATCATCAATTGGGATAAACATATTTAAATCAGACGACAATCGTCCGCTGAGGTTATTGTAGGTGATCAGCGAATCCATCCCAAAATTATCCAAATCCCTAAGCAGTGTGCGGATATTCATGTTTTTGACTACATTGTGGGAGGACACTGATTGTTTGCCATCCTCCCGTAATTTATAATGGAACGAGTTGTTCATTACTCCTTCGAATGCTTTGAATTTAAATTGATCGAAAATGTACGAGCTATCCGTAAGCTTAAAAAGTGTGGACATATCATCGAGGTGAAGCCGGTTAATTTTGTAGCCCTCAAGTACCGTTGAATCCATAACGAATTTATTCACCGAAGCGCTCCCATGGATTAGGAAGGTCCAGTTTTGTGATACATCTGTAATGGTTGAGTTTGTGGATGTATCTGAAACCACATTTGTTGTGTCTGTGTCCATCAGGTACTTAAAATCATCGTAAAAAATATCGCCAAGCTTGAGCCGGGTTTTAACATACAATTCCTCTTTTTGATTTAATAGCACCGCTTTGTATATGTTTTGCACAATAGTTGAGTCTGCTTCAAAACTTAATTTATTATAGATTCCTGAAAAATCATTTAGTCTCAACTCATCATTTTCCAGACTCATTTTCCCCGAAATATTTTGAACGTCCATAGTAGAATCAGGAAATAAGAGGGTAACATTATTAAAAGTGAGACCGAAACTGCTGTTTTCAAAAATAAGCGGATAGATTTGAGCCTCCACTGAATCGGGATGAATTTTTCCTTTTAATTGAATATTGGCGTTAATGGATCCCGACATATTATTTATCATCGAGTCGGGAGCAAAGGCTATTAACTCTTCAAGTTTAAGTGTGATGTTTGTATTGATATCAAACTCGGGAACTTCAAAATTTTTTATATCAGCGCTTCCACTCATAAGATTGTTTCCATTTTGAATTCGAAATGACTGTATGTCGGCTGCCATTTTTAAAGGATCAGAAACCCTGCCTTTGAGAATCGCCGTTACCGAGGATTTTTGAAGGTCGATATTTAACACTTCAGATTTCAGGTTCAGGTTATTGATGTTGATGTTTTTATCGCCCGAGTACTGTGGCGAATAAGAAAAACCGGCGCTAAAATTATCTACTTGCAACGAATCGATGAGCAAGCCTGATACTTTGCTAAAGTTTAAAGAGAGGGTGGTTCTGTCTAAAACATAATCGGCAAAATCGTTGGGAATAGTTTCGGGCAAAATACCGCTTGTTTTAATAGTAGCCCTTATGTTTCCCTGCACATTTTTGGCCAGGCTGTCGGGGATGTAGCTTTTAAACTCCGCCAGGTTTATAACTAGCAATGAACGGAAGCTATATTTAGGATTTTCTATTCCATTAACAGTTCCTTCGAGTTGAACAGAACTTGCCGCGGTATTCATCGTAAGGTTTCTGATGTTGACAACTGCCTCACTCATATCCGATTTCTCACCATTGGTAATGTTAGCTTCAAGGTTCAGTGTTCTGATTTCAGGATAATCCTTGGTATTTAGGCTGATGTTTTTGAGGTTCACATCGGCTTTAACCGTGGGCAATAAGGTAGAGACGGCATATTGGCCTTTTATGCTTGCCGAAATATCAGCCTTTCCCCCGATATTTATTATTCCATATTCTTCGATGTACTGGTGTGGAATGAATTTATTTAAAATATCAAAATTCAGGCTAAGGGCTTGAACGTTTGCGTCAATAGCAATGGTATCACTGAGCCTGAAAGTCCCATTCATTCCCAAATCAATCCCTTCGCTTTTAAATAACAGATTTTTTATCCAGACCTCATCATCCACAAACTCCATTTCTAAATTTACCGTGCTTGCTGCTACCTTACCAGAGTTTGTGTTTTCAAAAAGATAAGTATAATCCTTTGGAATGTATTTTTTTAGGATGTTAAAATCCACTACACGAGCTTCAAGCCTGGCATCAACACTAAGTGTATCGCTGAGCGTGAGTATTCCTTCCATACCCAAATTAATGCCTTCGCTGCTGATTAATAACTTTTTAATGGTGGCTTCACCATCCTCATACTCCAGTTCAAATTTTACTGTACACGACTTCATCTGATCAACCTTCGTATCTTCGAAAAGCATATTGCTTAAAATAAAGCCGCCTTCCGTTTTGCCTGTATAAATATCGTTTTTGGTTTTGGCCTTCATGGTAATTTCCGGAATATACACTTGCGAACCTATATTGGCCAGGCTGTCATAATAATTAATACGAATATTTTCCAAGCTAAGTTTCTCTGCCGTAAGGTCAAGGGGAGCTTCTACTACATCGCGGGGAAGTACCGGGATGGTATCTGAAGCGGCTGTTGTATCACCAAAAGCATAAATAAGAAAGTCGATATTTGATTGCCCCTTTTTATCGATGATGTAGTCAAAATCCAAGCCGGAGATTTTCATCTCATCAATGGTGTAAATTCCATCAATAAGATCCCAAGTATCAAGGCCTACTTTTAAACTGTGGATGAATAATAGTGTGTCTCCATTTTTACTTTTGGGGTCGCCAATCCAAAAGTTGTTTATTTCGGCACTAAGCCTTGGGAATGAAAAAAGCGGGATAAGGGAAACTTTACCAATCGACATGGGGGCATCTATCTCGCCTTCAAGCTTTTCGATGGCAAAAGAGGCCAGTTGGCTTTCAAACATTTTAGCTCCAAACACCAGCAAAACCATGAAAAGAATAATAGAAACAATAATAATGCTTGTGATTTTCAGTGTCTTTTTCCAAATCCTCATACTTCTCTTTTCATTTTCTATTTAACATTCGATTCCTGATCCCATAAAAACAAATGTAGAATAAATTTCGGGTTCAGTAGTTGATTTCCTCATTTTGAAATAGTACGACATCCCAAAACTTTAAAAGCCCCAATTCGTCCGCCAGCTGGCGAACGAACCGGGGTCTTAAACAAGTCAGGGTATGACTTTGAGTCATGCCCTGACTAACTAAGCTAAATTTTATTCAATCACCAGTTTCCTGGTAGTAATATTATTTGAAGAGGATATTTTTAAACCACCATCGAAACAAATATCACGATCACAATAGTCGTTTACTTCAATGGAAAAAAATCAAATATTCCAACGAATCCATTTTCCTGCCACAGGATTAGTATCTATTTTTGTGAAAATTTTTAAAACATGATACAATTAAATGGAATTTTCCCTCCCTTGCCTACTTCGTTCGATCGGGATGAAAACCTGGCATTGGATAAAATGAAAAGAAAACTTTTAATGATTCCGGGCCCTATCGAGTTTGAACCGGAAGTTATGGATGCCATGAGCATTCCCACACCCAGCCATGTTGCCCCTGATTTTATAGAGAGCTTTGGCCACAGCGTCGAAATGATGAAGCAGGTGTGGATGTGTCCTACGGGGCAGCCCTTTGTAGTGGCAGGCACCGGAATCCTGGCCATGGATATTGCCGGATCAAACCTGATTGAACCGGGCGATCATGCCCTTGTAATTTCAACCGGATATTTTGGACAACGGTTTGCCAATCTTTTAAAACGCTATGGTGCAAATGTAACCCTGCTCACAGCTCCTGTTGGCAACATCGTCCCAATGGATGAAATTGAAGCCGCACTGAAAAAAAGAAACTATAAGTTGATGACCTTTACGCATGTTGATACTTCTACCGCAGTGATGAACAACCCAAAACCCATCGGGGAATTGGGCAGAAAGTATGATGTGCTCACGATTCTTGATGGAGTGTGTTCGGTGGCCGGCGAAGAAATTCAACAAGAGGCCTGGGGTATCGATGTGGTGCTTACGGCTTCTCAAAAAGCCATTGGAGTTCCCCCCGGGCTGGCTTTGCTGGTGGTTTCACCAAAAGCTATGGCAGTATGGAAAAACCGCTCAACACCTGTTGGGAATTATTATGCCGATTTCGGAAACTGGTTACCCATTATGGGAGCCTATATGCAGCGCAAGCCTTCTTATTTTGGAACACCTGCCGTAAACCTTATCCTCGCCCTCGAAAAAAGTTTGCAACTCATCCTGCGCGAAGGCATGGAGCAACGTATTGCGCGGCACCGCAAGGTGGGTCATGCTTTTCGCGAAGGATTGAAAAGCCTGGGGCTAAATATTATTCCAGTTAACGATGATGTTGCAGCCAACACCCTTTCTGCACCTTATTTCCCCGAAAACGTTGAAGGCCCGGCAGTAATTTCGGGAATCGGAGACGAAGGCGTTGTTGTGGCCGGCGGTTTATTGCCGAAAATAAAAAACCGTTATTTCAGGGTTGGCCACATGGGAATGACCGGCAAAAACGAAGTGATTACAAGCTTGAAAGCCATCGAAACTTCTTTGATCAAACAAGGTCTTAAAATAGAAAAAGATGCATGTTTGAAAACAGCATTGGAGACTTTGTAAATTTATTTCATTGATAAATCCTTTATTTTTCTGATTCTACTACCATTTTTGTGGATGAAAATAATGGTTATCACTGATATTTGTCTCCAACAACTATTAAATCATTAATATTTTACTATCCACAAAATCCGCCGTAGTACCATTAAAAAAACGCTGACCCTATTCAATTGGACTTTCCCGGAATAACGGTGAAAAACCCTTAGTGAGCCTTGGTTTTGATAAATGCTGGTGTTTGTTTATTAGCCTGATTAAGCAGAAAGAAGTCCGGCACAGCCGGTGTAGTGGGCTAAGGCTTGCTTTTGCTTTTGGTTCTGAAACAAAATCTGAAGCTACCGGTATTTACACATCTGTTTCCAAAAAAGAAATAGACCAAATCACAAATCCTTATGATGACAATTTTTACCCGCCCGCTTCTGCCCTTCGAATCATTTTTGGGGAAGCCCACGTCCATTGCACATCCCGATTTTTATCGGGACAAATCGAACGAGTTCACTCACCAACCAATCCCGAAAGCTTTCGGGATGCAAAAGAATGCAATTTTCCCGTTGCGCATTCTAATTATCGGCAGTAAAATTAATTTGCTGCCGTAATATAGTTTTGTATATTTGCAATAAAAATAGAAAATATCAAAACAGACAAATTACATATCGATAAGTTAAATTCTCAATTCAAAGACTATTCTTTTTTTACAACTAAGGATATTGTTGAGTTTTATAGAGAATTAGAAGATAACGTAAAGCAAACTACTATAAACTGGAGAGTTTATGCGCTTATTAATATGGGGGTATTAACTCGAATTGGAAGAGGGAAGTTTATTTTAGGCGAAACTAAAGTTTATTCTCCTGATATTACTGCGAAACTAAAATTGGTTTATAATAAACTCAAAAAAGAATTCCCATATATTGACATTTGCATTTGGAACACATCGATTCTTAATGAATTTATGATACACCAACCAAGTGTTTTTAATTTTATTATCGAAGTGGAGAAAGATGTGACACAATCCGTATTCTATTTCTTAAAAGAATTAAAATATCCTGTTTTTATTGAACCAACAAGTGATATTTTAGAAAAATATCTACCAATAGATAAAGAGGCATTTATTATTAAACCTTTAGTTTCTGAATCACCTACTCAATTAGTAAATGGAATAACAACTATTTCGATTGAGAAATTATTGGTTGATATATTTTGTGATGACATTATTTTTTCAGCACAACAGGGTTCAGAAATGAGAACTATTTTCAATGAAGCCTTCTCTAAGTATTCAGTTAATCAGAGTAAAATGCTTCGTTATGCTAATAGAAGGAGAAAAAAAGAGGTCTTTGAAGAATATTTATGTTCGTTTCAAATTTACGGCAGCAATGAAAATAAAGCTGCCAAATTATAGAATATGATTAGTAAAGAAAAAATAACAATAGATTGGATTAATCAAGTTTCGAAAGAAAACCGAAAGGCAGATAAAATTCTTGTTGAGAAAGTAATTAAAGCATTACTATTGATTGAAGGACTTGTGAAACATGAAGTGCCATTTGTATTTAAAGGAGGAACGGCATTAATGCTTCACCTTAATTCAACAAAACGCCTATCCATCGATATAGACATAATTCTACCAAATGAGGTAGAGAATTTTGATGAAATTCTTGATAAGCTTTCGTTAGAACAAGGTTTCTTAAGGAAAGAATTACAGCATAGAGATACAAAATTGAAAATTAAAAAGAAGCATTATAAATTCTTTTATACACCAATTCATAAATCAAACAAAGAGGAAGAATATGTTTTGCTTGACATATTATTCGAAGAAGTGGGCTATACAAAACTTGAAAGAATTCCCATTCAATCATCCTTTGTGCCTATTGTTGGAGAACCTGAAAATGTGAATGTCCCTTCTTTGGAAGATATGCTAGGTGATAAGCTGACAGCGTTTGCTCCAAATACAACAGGTATTCCATACTTCAAAAAGACGGATAGCATGAGTATGGAAATTATCAAACAGCTTTATGATATTGGAAACCTTTTTGATGTTGTTGAAGATTTGGAAATAATAAAAACTACTTTCTCGATCTTTGCGGCAACTGAATTAACTTATAGGAATACAGAAGGATTAAAGAAAAATGATGTGCTGGATGATATTTTCCAGACCTCACTTTGTATTGTTACAAGGGGAACTGATGGAAAAGGAGAATTTGAACAATTGCAACTTGGAATACGCAGAATTACCGGATTCATATTTTCTGAAAGTTACCATTTGGAAAAGGCAATTGTCCATGCTTCTAAAGCAGCTTACATTGTTTCTTTAATTTTACTTGACGCTGGTACTATTGAGAAATTTAAAAATCCAAAACAATTGGAGGATTGGAAAATTGGAGAGGAAATGAATACCAAATTAAACAAACTGAAGAAATCCAATCCAGAGGCTTTCTTTTATTGGTATAAGATTTACGAACTGACAACACAGGCGAAGTAGATGGGACGGTTAGCAGTACATTACGCAGATAATAAAATCAACAATGCTTGTTAAAGAGTATAGCTGCCCCAGACGCACAGGCAGACTGTGGAGAAAAAGCAAAGGAGATTTCGATTGCCCTGCAATTTAACTTGCCATCCATTGTAGCTCATTTTAAAACTTCATACAGATCAAATAGTGACTGATTTGAGCTTTAGATGCTATCTTTGTGAGCAGAATAACTTGTCAAATTTTAAAGAGATATCCATAAGTCAAATTGATTTTGATCGGTGATAGTGAAAATAAAAGTATTGGGAAAAATTATTTGCCGATCCTATAACTTTAAAAACACCACATGGAGGTGTAGCTATCCAACCACAAAGAACAAATAATTTAATGGAACAATTTTTTCGTGGCTTTAGAAGAACTGAAAGGCGCAGAAGCGGCAACAATTCAAAACCTTGAAAATAAGAAATATATGAATATCCTATTAAAAGGTAAAAACACATTAAGTGAATGTTTTGCTGAAATTGACCATGAAGTTTTCCAAAAAGAATTTGAAAAAGCGAAACAGTATGATGAGAAAATACCTCCGGCAATTAAAAAAGCAATCAGGCAACAAGACATCCCGGCTTTGGTGAACAAACTATTTGAAAAAACATGCGATCACCTAAAATCCAACCAAGTTTTGTGGGAATAGGAATAAATGCATGTGTAATTCTTGTTCATATTTTATTTTAATATTAGTGAAGCTAGCCTAAAGATTAATTAGTGCGTGTCCATAAAGTCAACTATTTCTATCCGAGGCTAAAGAATCTCCCGCAGATTTCGCTGATTTGCGCTGATTTTTTTCTGCGCAAATCGGCGAAATCTGCGGGAAACCTGACTAAAAAGACGAACTCTAATTAGTGTCAGTCTATAAACTCGTAATCCGCCGCACACCCCCCTAACCTGCCTAGCCGGCAAGGCCGGCTCCCCTGAAGGGGAGAACTACCCAACGCACAAGTGGCGGGGGTTTCCCCGCCAGCTGGCGGGGACTAAGGGGTCGCGCAGGCAAAATCAGAAAAGAGCTGACTTTATGGATGGACACTAATTATGCTCACCATTTTCGACATGGCTGTGTTCACCTTTTTCTCTTTGACCATGTTCGCCATTTTCTCCGTGGCCATGTTCTGAATTTCCGGTTTCTGCATGTGTTGACCACCATTCGAATGACTGACCTTTGGCTGAAAGATTAATTTCTGTTTTTTCTCCGGGCACCAGGTTAACTTTTTTTGTAGGGCCTAACTCTACACCATTCGACAAATGAACTTCAACCCTTACTTTTTTAATTACTTTGGTGGAAACATTCTCCACCGTTCCAACAAAGGCCAAAGCTGATTCATCATACTTCAAAATAAGCTTCGTCCCTTTTCTTAGATCTTCACAAACTTCGTTTTTGTCGTAACGCTTGCCCGACTCTTCTCCCTCTTCATTATGTGCTGATTCCGACTGTCCAAAATTGCAGGAAACACACATTATTTGAATGAGGACTACGCTAAAAATTGCTTTTAATAATTTGTTGATTCTCATGATTCTTTTACTTTTTGTTATTGTTAAATACGAATTAATGAACATGACTGAAATATTATGATGCAAATGTATTATGGATTTCAACACAAAAAATTACAGATCCTTTAATAATTCATTCCATTTGATTACAAAATTGTAATGTTGTGTTGCCGAAAAAATGAATATTTTGCGCCAGTAAAAGTAATATAGTTATGAAAGTTCTACTTATTGAAGACGAGAAAAAGGTTTCTGCTTTCATTCGCCGGGGGCTCGAACATGAGCGTTTTGAAGTAGAAACTGCGGAGAGCATAACATCTACCAATTTAAGCAAACGTATTGCTATGCCCAAGGGAAAAGATGAGATTTCAAGCCTAATCCTAACGCTTAATTCGATGATTGATCGATTGGAAAAAGCATTCTCACAGGCCAAACAATTTTCGCAGGATGCGGCGCATGAAATCAGAACCCCCCTAACAATTATTCGTGGAGAAATAGAAGAACTTCTAAACAAAAACCCAATTGATGAACCCACCACGAAAACGCTTGAAAACGTGCTTGAAGAAATTCAATACTTATCCTCCATTTCCGAAAGGCTTCTCCTGATCCATACCATGGATACAGGAAAGATTAAATATCACTTCCAACGGATCAAGCTCTCCGAATTGATGCATGAAATTTACCAGGATGTTGAAATCATCTCCTCGGATCGGAAATTAAACATTTAGCTTAAGGCTGATGAGAATATTAAATTCAATGGTAACAAGGAACTTATTACCCGGCTTTTGTGGAATATTTGTGACAATGCCATTAAATATAACAAGCCCGAAGGAAAAGTAACAATAGATTTACAGCAAAATAAGACGGGGATTTTTATCATGGTAAAAGATACCGGCATAGGAATTCAGGCCGAAGAGATTCCTAAAATATTTGATCGCTTTTATCGTGTTGACAAATCACGATCGCGTGCCCTGGGTGGCAGTGGGCTGGGGCTGGCCATCTGCAAATGGATTGTTGAACTTCACAATGGGGAGCTCAATGTAGAAAGTGAATTCAATACAGGGACAAAGTTTATTATGACTTTTCCTGCATCATAGTCTTTCGTTGAAAGGCTTTGATTTGTCAAATATTTGATACAATCCTTGCTATAACTTAGTGAGAATTACTTTAAAGTTCACCATTAAGAAAAACATGAACTGCCTTCGTTTTTATACATCAGGGCGTTTGACAAGTCAGGGTATGACTCAAAGTCATGCCCTGACTGATTAACTAACTATCTATTCAATCACCAGCTTACGGGTAATTACATTATAATTAGAAAATACTTTCTGAAAATTCGGTGCAATACCAGGTGCCATCAGGCCCAAAATCATCACCCAAAAAGTAAAGCCCGTTTGGTTTGGGAGCAAGTATTTCAAAACTGGTAGGATTCTGCAGATAGAATTTCGCCCAGCCGGTAGAGCCATTTCCACCTGTTACCATGCAGAAGGTCTCGTTGTTTCTTTTTCTAAAACCACTTCAGGCAATACATCCCTGATCCCTGACAGGAGTTCAATTTCAGATGTAATCGCACTATCATACTGCTTTTGCGAATTTTGATGTTTCTGGTTGCAAGCAAGTATTTGCATCATAACAAGTAAAAACACTGAAGTTTTTAGCGCATTTTGTTTCATAAAAACATTGTGTCAAGGCTGTAAAATTATAAAACTATGCCAACATATCCCATGGCATCCTTAATTGAATAGCTTATGATAACTCGGAATAATTAATTTTGTGGTATGGATACAGAGGACAGTAATAATAACACACCACAGGAACAGCCCAACAACCCTTTGCATGGGGTTAAGCTGATGGATATGCTGGAGTTTTTGGTGGCGAAATATGGTTGGGAAGAATTGGAAACAAGAACCAACATTCACATTTTTGGGAATAACCCTACCATGAAATCAAGCCTTAAGCTTTTACGAAAAACACCCTGGGCAAGGGAAAAGGTGGAGCGGATGTTTTTTTGGGACATGAAAAAATTGAAAACCCGATGATTGTAACATCAGGAAACATAAAACTACGCCAAATCCTTCTATTCACTGAGCCCTGATATTAAGCCGGAGATCATTTTCCCCTTAATATGTTTCTATTTGTAAACGCATTTGTATGCGGTTTGCCCGCTTACTTTTACCTTGAACTTTTTATCCTTTTCAACCACAAACGTTTCGAAAGGTTTGTAGCTTTTCCATTCGGTTTCGCCGGGTAATTGCACCACCAGTTCGCCCGAAACAACAGTCATGTATTCAACAGTGGAAGTTCCGAATTCGTATTCGCCGGGGGCCATAACCTCCGCAGTTACTGCACCTTCGTTGTTTTTAAATGCCAGTGATTTTACTTTGCCGTCAAAATATTCGTTTACTTTAAACATAGCTTCAATGATTTGTTTTTTGTTATAAAAATATCCGGACAAAGACATTATTCTCAAAACTTTAAATCATTTAATTTCTTATTATTGCCAAAATTTAGCGTATGAAAATAATATCGTGGAATGTAAATGGCATCAGGGCTGTTGCCAAAAAAGATTTTTTTAGTGATTTTGAATTGATGGCACCGGACATGTTGTGCCTGCAGGAAACCAAAGCCCAGGACGACCAGGTAGCCGAAACCTTATTTGGCATTAATGATTATAAGATGTATTCAAATTCGGCCGGGAAAAAAGGTTATTCGGGGACGGCTATTTTATCGAAAATTGAACCCATCAGCGTTTCACGCGATATTGACATAGCAATTCATGATACCGAAGGACGTGTACTTTGCCTTGAATACGAAAAGTATTTCCTGGTGGACGTATATGTGCCCAATTCGGGCAACGATCTCAAAAGACTGGGTTATCGCCAGGAATGGGATCTGGCATTTTTTAATTACCTGAAAAACCTGGAAAAAACGAAACCTGTAATTGTTTGCGGCGATTTTAACGTGGCCCACAAACCCATCGACCTTGCACGCCCAAAGCCCAATTACAACAAAAGCGCAGGATATATGCAGGAAGAAATTGATGGTATGGATCGTTTTACGCAAGGCGGCCTCGTGGATACTTTCCGACATTTCTATCCCGAAAAAGAAGCGGCCTATTCATGGTGGAGCTACCGTGCCGGAGCCAGGGCAAAGAACGTGGGCTGGAGAATAGATTATTTTCTGGTTAGCCAAGCTTTGATGCCTTCAGTAAAAGATGCCTTTATTTTGAATGAGGTTATGGGCTCCGACCATTGCCCGGTGGGGATTACGCTTGCATAATGGGTTGTAGTCAGGGTTTGACTTAAAGTCAAGCCCTGACTAATAATCTTTAAATTAAATCAGCCCCTTCTCATGCTTTTCTTTAATCACTTTTCGCATATCCTGCGTCATGCGGGCGAGGTTTCATTTTGGATTCCAGCCCCACTCTTCGCGGGCAGCGCTGTCGTCCATTTCAATTTCACTATAAATTTGGAGGTAGAATACTTTGGAAATTTGGGTATCTTTGTGAAAAGGATTTTATAAAAATGATTGATTATACAAAAACAATTAGCAGTAATCCAAACAAACGATTTGGTAAGCCTTGCATCCGACAAACACGAATTACTGTTTATGATGTGTTGGGTTGGTTAGCCGCCGGAATGAGTTTCGAAGAAGTATTAAGCGACTTTCCCGAATTGGACATGAACGACATCAGGGCATGTTTGGCCTTTGCTGCCGACCGTGAAAGGAAACTCCAAAAAGCGTCATGAAACTGTTGTTTGATCAAAACATTTCCTACAGAATCGTGAAAAAAAAACCAACAATCCGAAACATCTTGATCCGGTTGTTGGTTTTTTATCGTCAAATGCAAATGATAACAAAACACTTCTGAAATTTGACAAACGTTTATTATGATCTATTTGCTATCACAAAAGGTAGCGGTATTTAGTTTTAGAATTAAAAAATCAACTTCAGGATATTTGGAAATGTAATCATATACATCAGCAAATGTCTTATCGGAGAATGACCCAGTCCATTCTGCCCAAAAAATGACGATTGTATAATCTGTGTTTTGGCTTTGTTCGATCAAGCTTGCTTTTTCAAGTTTACTTATATCAAACAAATCCAAATCAGAATACATGTGCAAATTATAGTTTATGGTAAGGTAAGGTGGAGAATACATCGGTAAAGAATCAAGCATTCCATGAGCACGTGGATTGCCACCCATACACTGTGTCCACCCTGTAATGAATAACCCATTATTTCGGTACATCCTAATTTGAACTGCTGCTGCACTTGCACCTGTTTCCAGCTTATAAGCATTCATTGCAAATTTTTCATCTGAGAGGCTATCCATATAGCTACACTTAATACTAAATACATTGAGCGTGTCAAAGCCTTCAGAAACCAGGTATTCGATTTGCTGCTTGTGGGGTTCATTCTTTCGTGGTGTTACACCATACTTAAAGTAATAGACAATACCACAACCACTTAAGGACAGTAAAATGATAAGAATTAAACTTTGTATCAGCTTTAGCATAATTGCACTACAACATTTTAATTGGTTCATTTTCGAATTAATATACGATTAATCATTATAGGTTCTTACTCTAATAACAGTGCTTCCATTGTCGGAATGCGAGTAGGTTAATGGATATCTACCAGGTAATATTATAACTGAGTCCCTATTAAAAAGCTCAGATGCAACATCTCCAATATAGAATTCTTCCATCACATTTAGGGTGTCATAATATGTTAAGTCCTGATGAATAAATGTAATTCCAAAAAGTGTATCAGAATAAAAAGCCATCTGAATTAACCTTTCGCCATCATCGTAATCATCATCACTTACTAAATAATCACTGCTAACCGGAATTAGGTTATCAGTTCCCTTTGTGGTACCACCTAAACAAAGACCTGGACATTCGCCACATGGCAAAGGAAGTCCACAATGAATTATTTGGCCATTGATTAGATATGGTCCAACACCAGAATGAGCCACAAGCCATTTCCACCATTGTACCGGACCCTTACTATTATTATTTAAATGATCTTTGTATGCATCCAACATAATCTGATCTATATCAAACCCGGAATTTGAATAGGAAAAACTATCCTCCTGAGTATTTTGAGGAATGGGTTTGTTATCATCTTGCTTTGAACAAGATATTGCTATTGCAAACACTGCAATAGTAATTGTAAGTGCTACGACAAATACTACAGATTTAAATTTTTTCATATTTATTAATTTTTATAGAGTTAATTTTAAATTTATTTAACGGAAATTCCATCCCAAAAAAAGCTATGTATAATCAGGATGGAAAAGTTAAACAAATTTATTCTTCCCCAGCCAAAAAATGTGTTTTGTTGTGCAACATGGCATGAATTGGAGCTTGAACGAAGATTTGCTGTAAAGCCAATAAAACCTGTTTAAATCGGCCAGGCTATCAAAGTGCATGTGTTCTCGGGGGGGGGGGGTAATGCCATTAAGTTAAGAAAGAGTAATTTAATTCACAGAAAACCAATATTA
>CAZQIV010000121.1:0-21064 GCA_964593705.1 uncultured Lentimicrobiaceae bacterium
ATTTCAAAAACTTAATAAATACTATTTACCCACTTAGTTTTGTAAAGAGCCAAATTTTTCCACCAAAATAGTAGTAGAACCGATATATTAAAATAATTTCATCCAATAAAAAAAGCCGAAAGATTATATCCTTCGGCTTTTTAGCCGACAGAGTGAAAAATTCATGAATTTTTCAGGTTAAAGCTTTATCCGTGCATCAGTGGCAATATTATTTTACCCCTGGCAAAAATGCTGTTTCATCCACAAAAACTTTCTCAAAGAGTTTTGCCTTGGCCCCGTCAAATTCAGCACCTGGATTTACCGATGAAGTTACCACATATTTAATGGTAGTATCAGCGGCAGGAAAAGCTTGAATTTCGATAGGCGAAAAGTTATTTCCTTCGATTGATAATTTATAGGTAGCATCACCCAATTTTTGTGTGGATTGATCAACAAAATTGGAACTGTTGAGCCTGTAAATCTTGTTGAGATATTTCACCGTATTCGCCGAATCTGCCGGCTGCCCGTTCATCATCCAGGCATTTCCTTCTTTGGTAAGGCTTATCTTTCGGTCGGCATAAGAGAATTCTAATTTCGAAATATCATCTTTGTTTACATTCGCCAGGCTTTTGTTTCTGTAAGAGTTCACATCACTTTGATACGACATTTTAAGAAAGCCTTCAACAGCATACACTTCGTCATCGTCAGCCAATCTTACAAAAGAAGTCATTATACCACGTGGTTGTTGCTGTTGATATTGTTGCTGCTGAGCGCCCTGTGGCGGTTGGGTATAAGAAAATTTCCCGATGTAAATATTGGTCAGTTCTTTGTTTCCATCTTTAAGAATAACATTTGTCCCCGTGGAATCGCTTACTTCAAAATCGCTCCATTTATCTTTTATAGTAGCGGCAATCCTTTTGGGTTTCATTTCGCTGAACTGCCCCAAAATACTTTTTACAATGGATTTATCAGCCGGGTACTTGTTGCCTGCACTTGCAAGTTCCCAGTCGGAATTACCGGTTTTTGTAAGCTTGATATTGAGATTTTCTTTGGTACTGTTAATATTAATTTCAGTTACTTGCGCAGTATCTATCGCAACAATTACATTTCTGAATGATCTGTCGTTATTATCAGTTAATGTTGAAATGTAATAAATCCCAACAAGTACAATAAGAATAACAATCAATACTTTGCTGTTCAATTTTTTAAACATAGCCTACCTCCATTCTTTTTTTACGTTTATTTCTTCTTATTTGCGACCTTAAAATTCCGTAAAGGATTACCAGTATGAGGGGCAAAGCAAAATTGAGCCACTTCAACCATGTACTGCGTCCTTCTTCCAATTCATCCAAAGGCCTTGAGGTTACTTCTTTTGTTCTTAAATCGATTAGCCCTGTGTCGTCCGACAGGTAATCAATCGAGTTTACCATGAGGCTCACATTGTCGGGCTGGCGTTGCTGGGCTTCTTGCCCTTCGCCGTTAATGGCAAAATCGCCGTCACCAATCAATACAATTTTTGAATTAACATTTCCTGCAATTGGTCCTTCCAGGGTTGCCCCGATGGTAAGATTGGAAAGTGGGAAATCATTTTCGCCCCATTGCTTCTGAACATTAAAATACACAGGCAAAGGAAGTGTTCCCGATTTATCCGATGTTAATAAAAATGGCTTGTAGGTCAGGGAGGTATCGCCGGTGAAGTTGATGGTGCTTGCAAGTTGCAACATGGTTTGCTCAAGCCCTTTTGTTATGGGCATATCCTCGTCAAACTTCCTGATCAATGGCCAGTAGGGGAAAGGTATCTGGCGGGTAAAGGTCATAAAACCGGTTTGCTGCCGTACGCCAACAGTTCCGGCGCTGGCATCAACCACGCAGTTATTTTCAACTTTCAAGCCTTTTTGCTCAAGCCATTGCGCAAAATTTGTTTCTACCAGGTTGCCCCTCATGCTTTGGAAATCCCCGTTAAACCTGTTGAATGCAACATAAAGGTTTCCACCCTGGGCGAGGTATTGGTCTAATTTCCGGAGGTCGTTTTGTGGAAATGAATCTGTTGGAGCCACAATAGCAAGCGTAATAAATTCATTTAAATTAAGGCTTGAATCTGAAAGCTGGATGGGCTGTAAATCGTACAAAACCTGGAGTTGCTGCACAGCCTGCGCGTATGTGTTCATCGCGGGCTCTCCATGCCCCTGAACAATGCCGACCCTGGGTTTATTCATTACCGATAATTTTTTTAGTGCTGATGAAAGTGCATATTCCATGGCCGCTCCGGGTTGCATTACCGGAATAATATCGGTTTGTTCGCCCAGCGTGATCTTGGCACCAAGAAAAACTTTTTGTTGTTTTACCTGATCCTTTTCCCTTACACTTATCACCAGCGGCTGAATCCCAGCTTGCATGGCTTCTTGTTCAACCTGGGGGTCTTCGTTGGGATTCAGGAACTCATAATTTAACATGCCTTTCGAGGCATTGGTATATTCGATGAGCAGGTCTTTAAAGTCGGTTCTTGCTTTTTCGATCTGCTGCTGGCTGCCCCGTGTAAAATATGCCGTAACCGTTACAGGTTCGGGCAAGGCTTTTAAAATGTCTTTGGTTGCATTGCTTAATGTGTAAATCCTGTCCTCGGTAAAATCGAGCCTCACGAAGTATTTTTCCGACAGCACATTGATAAGAACCAAAGCAAGCACGATCAAAATTAATTGTGATGCAATTGATTTTTTATTTCTCATAATTCAATAATTTCTTTTGATTTGTTATTAACTCCTGTTTTTTTGAAGCATAGCCTCTGTACTCACAAGCCCGATAAAAATTATCGAGAAGAAGAAAATGATATCCTTGCTATCGATAACACCTCGCGAAATGGATTCGAAATGCGTACTGATACTTAAATAATAAAGGACATCACTAAAAATCCCTCCGGCAGCTTGTGCAAGGAATGAGAATAAAAAGTGGAATAAAATACCAATAGCCAGCGCCAGGAGGAAACCTACAATCTGGTTGTTGGAAATGCTGCTTGTAAAAATTCCGATACTAACATAAGATGCGCTGATTAAAATCAGACCTAAATATCCGGTTATGGTTGCCCCGTGGTCAATATTTCCAAGGTTGGCAACTGTAATGTAATATGGAATTGTGAACAACAGTGCAATAACAATCAATAACAGTGTTGCCAGGAATTTTCCAATTATAACCTGCCAGTCGTTAACCGGGCGGGTAAGTAGCAACTCGATGGTACCGGTTTTGTTTTCTTCGGCAAACTGACGCATGGTCAAAGCCGGAATAAAAAAGAATAGTGTCCAGTAAGCTACTCCGAAAAATGCCTGCAAACTGGCTTGCTTTACGAAAAAAATATCGGAACCGTATAGCCAGGTAAACAATCCGCTGAAGCCCAAAAATGCTATCAGCATAATGTAAGCAGTTAGCGAATCGAAAAACGATTGCAACTCTCTTTTACTTATAACCCAAATCTGCTTCATTTTATCGTTGATTTTGTGTTAAGTTTTTATTTAAAATATTCACTTTGTCAGGTTTTATTTATGATTTGATGGTGAGTTCTCTAAACACATCTTCCAGTTTAGTCTCGATCGGCGAAAGCTCGGTAAGTGTCCAGCCACTTGAAACACACAGCCTGAAAATTGCTTTAAGTGAAGAAGATTTTTCTTTGCTCTGAACTTCAAATGTATTTGTGTCCCGATTGATAATATCGACCATTTCAACAGTATCGATCGACTTTAACTTATTGTAAATGTCATCGGTTTCAACAGTTTGGCCTTCAACATCAACACCAACTTTTACAAGCTCTTTATCGTGTGCTTTCTTGCGGAGGTTTTCGGCAGTTCCATCGGCAACAATTTTCCCCTTGTTAATAATCAGAATCCTGTCGCAGGTTGCCTCAACCTCGGCCAGAATATGCGAACTCAGGATGACAGTTTTTTCTTTTCCAATTTTTTTAATCAGTTCTCTGATTTCCACAATTTGGTTAGGGTCAAGACCTGAGGTCGGCTCATCGAGTATCAGTACTTCGGGGTCGTGAATCAGGGCTTGTGCAAGCCCGACACGCTGCTTGTAACCTTTTGAAAGTTCCGCGATCTTTTTGTGTTTCTCGCCTTCAAGGCCGCAAAGGCGGACCATTTCAAGAATTCTTTCCCTTACGCGCGATTTCTCAATTCCCTGGAGCTTTGCCACAAATTCAAGATAGTCGATAATTGCCATCTCCTGGTAAAGGGGATTGCTTTCCGGTAGGTAGCCTATCCTCTTTTTAATTTCTTCAGGTTGTTTGAGTACTGAAAACTCCCCAACTTTCACATCACCTTCGTTGGGGTAGAGATAGGTGGTGATGGCTTTCATGGTGGTGGTTTTTCCTGCGCCGTTTGGGCCAAGAAATCCAAGTACCTCACCGGTGTTGACACGGAACGAAATATTGTCAACTGCCCGTTGGGTTCCATAAATTTTTGTTAATTTTTCTACTACAATATCCATATATTCCTGTATTTTTTATTGCGGGTGCAAAACAACAAAATTCTAAACGTCTTAAAAAATTGATATTTTCCCTTTTAACAAACTTTAACGTAGCTAAACACCTGTTAATAAAAGGATATAGGTAGTAATTCTCTACAATTAATTTTATTGTTATTTTAATCATTTCTAAATTAGAAATTGATCTTTTTTTTGATAGTTTTGTAAAACTCATCCAAAAATACATAGTTATGATAACCAATCTTACACTCAAAGAAAATTTCATGCTGCTCTGCTTTCATCCCGAAAAGGGACGAATGCTCTATACAGCACATTACGCATCCTATGGAATTGCCGGTGCTGTTATGCTTGAACTGGCAGGCATGGGAAAGTATAAAATTGAAAACAAAAGGGTTGTTTTAAATGATACAAAACCTACAGGCGATAAAGCGCTTGACCTTGTTGTACAGCGCATTGCCAAATCAGCCAAACAAAAGAAATTAAGCACCTGGATATCTTTTATAGTCCAATCGGGCACGATAGGAAAAGTTAAACGCGCCATTCTCGAAAGCCTCATGGCCAAAAGAATTTTGAGCAAAAGAGAGAAAACGGCTTTGCTGATTTTTAAATATAACCGGTATCCTTCCCGAAATACACGTCCCCGGAGGCATCTCATTGGCGAAATCCATAATGTTATCATCAAACGGCAAATCGGGAATAAAGATATCCTGATGCTGATTGCTTTGATTGGAGCCACCAAAATGGAGGGTAGTTTCTTTTTGCGCGAGGATCGGGCAACAGCAAGGAAAAGGGTGAAGGAAATTATGAAAAATAATGAAGTGGCTAAAATGCTCGACAGCACTGTAACTGCTGTTCAGGCTGCTGTAATAACCACTATTACAACCTCGGCAGTGGTTTCTGCCGCTGCAACTTCATCGCGCTAATTGCTTTTGGCGAAAAACTCCTCCGACTTTATTTTGTTAATTATATCATCAGAATATTTTTTTCTGATCTTGAACTAAACCTCTAATATGATGAAAACAGCCACCAAGTATTACCGAGCTAACCGGTGCTATGCCATTGCTTAAACTCAATGAAAGCAGTAGAGAAACAGGTGCAAACATAAAATTGCAGGTATCGGGGCAGGTTTTATCCCGGAAGTTCTCAATCGTGAAATAATTGAGGAGATTTTTCAGGTTCGGGATGAAGATGCCATTGAAACAGCAAGAAAATTGGTTAACGACGAAGGCGTTTTTGCAGGAACTTCAAGCGGAGCTATTCTTTGGGTTGCAAAAAATATTGCCAGGCGACCCGAAAACCATGGGGAAAATATTGTAATAATAACTTGCGATACGGGTGAAAGATACCTGAGTACTTCACTTTTTAATGAAGATTGACCTGCTCCCAACCCAAACTTAATTTTCTCAAGCTGCTAAACAATCATATTTTATCTGGATTATGATAAAAAAAAGGTAATTAAGAATATTGATAACATCTCCGATGAGGTAAAAGAGGCTATTCGTGAAAAATATCCGGATGGGTGGACAAATGTGGTAATACGCGTTAATAAAGCTAATCAGAGTTTTTTCCATGCCATTACGGTCGAAACAGAAGATACTTCCTACATGATTAAAATTAACATTAAAGTAGATTCCATCGAGGAACTCGAAAGGCTCGAAAATCAGGATGATGATGATGGCCACGATGACGATGATGATACCATTGCCGGCGGTGAAGAGGATATCCAGGACATGGATGAAAATGATAAATAGCTTTGGTTCCAAAAGTAGATTGGTCAAATTAGTTTCTGAACCATCACAATTCAATATTTTATCCTAAGTAGTATTCGTCTTTTTAGTAATTATCCCGCAGATTTCGCTGATTAGCGCAGATAGAATCTGCGCTAATCAGCGAAATCTGCGGGAGGCTTTTTTTTATTCTTGAAAAATGATGACTTTATGGACAAGCACTAAGAAGGCTTTGTTCTGTTACCTGTAATGCAAAACCCTCTCTGTTAAACTTTTCTAAATCTTATTGGTTTATCTTACTTTATGCGATAATCACTCTAATTTTGCATGCTCAAACCTTTGACAATATGCTTTGTATAGAAAGAAACTACACCGATCCATATTTTAATATTGCTGCCGAAGAGTATGTGCTAAAGCAATTTAATGAAGATGTTTTTATGCTTTGGCGTAATGAGCCCTGCATCATCGTTGGAAAACACCAAAACACCCTGGCTGAAATTAACCTTGATTATATTCGTGAAAACAATATTCCAGTCGTAAGAAGGATTACCGGCGGAGGTACTGTTTTTCACGACCTTGGCAATCTGAATTTTACCTTTATTAAAAATGGAAAGCCTGACGAACTTGTTAATTTTAGAAAATTTACAGAACCCATCCTGGAGGTACTGCAACAGATTGGCATAGATGCAAAGTTTGAAGGTAGAAATGATTTGACAATTAACGGAAGGAAGTTTTCAGGTAATGCAGAACATGTTCATAAAACCAGGGTACTTCATCATGGAACTTTACTCTTCTCGGCTCAGCTTGGCAATCTCTCCAAAGCGCTTAATGTTGACCCTTCAAAATTCAGCGATAAAGCCGTGAAATCGGTAAGAAGCCGGGTTACGAATATAAGTGAGCACCTGCTCAACGACATGAATGTTTTGCAATTTAGAGATCGCATTCAGGAGCATATCAAGGCACAACATCCCGAAATGGTAATCATTAACTTTTCGGATGAGGATGTTCAGAAAATAAATGAACTTGCCGAAACCAAATACAAAACATGGGAATGGAACTTTGGCTATTCACCAAAATATAACTTCCAAAAAAAGGTGAAAGCCAATGGCGGAAATATCGAGTTTAACTTTGATGTTAAAGATGGTATCATTGAAAAGGCAAAAATTTTTGGCGATTATTTTAGTCTTCACGAAACTTCAGTAATCGAAAAAATACTTATTAATCAGCAGCACGATAAAGCAGCAATTTCTCATTGTTTAAAAAACGTTGCTATTGAACAGTATTTTAAAAATGTAAGCAAGGAAGAGTTTATAAACGGTATGTTTTAATGACCGCACTTTTTGTGCAAATAGAACGAACGAATAAAAATCATATTTATAAATTATCAATAATAAACCATGACTAAAGAAGTGCTTTTCGGGAAACTCTGGGAAATTTATACTGCCCAAAATCCATCGGTTAAAAAAGTATATAACCTTTTTGTGAATGAGGGCGAGACTATTGAAAATGACCATATAGCATTTCGCACTTTCGACGATCCACGCATCAATATTGAGGTTTTGGCTAAGCCATTCCTTATGGCGGGTTACGAAGAAAAGGGCGATTATCATTTTGAAGCCAAAAAACTTTATGCAAAGCATTATGAGCATAAAACCGACCAAAAAGCCCCGAGGGTTTTTATCAGTCAGCTCAAAACCGCTGAGTTTAGCAGTTTTTTGCAGGACACTGTAAAAGCATTGGCTGATAAAATTGATGGTGATTTATTAAATTCCAACGAATTGATTTTTAGTGGAAATACCTGGGGATTGCCATCTTTTGAAGTTTACCGGCAATTGCGCGATGAGTCGGAATACGCTGCATGGCTTTACGTTTATGGTTTTTGTGCCAATCATTTTACGGTGAGTGTCAACTACCTCAAAAAACTCAATTCGGTTGAAAAGGTTAACGAATTTCTCAAGAAAAACGGTTATCTCATCAACGATTCGGGTGGCGAAATTAAAGGAACGCCCCAGGAACTTCTTGAGCAGTCGAGTATAAAATCGGAGATTGTTGCTGTGGATTTTGAAGAAGGGTCGTTTGAAGTCCCGGGTTGCTATTATGAATTTGCAAGAAGGTATCCCGACAGCACCGGGAAATTATATCCTGGTTTTATAGCCAAATCGGCAGATAAAATTTTTGAAAGTACCGACTTTTACAGGAAAGAGTAAAATGAATATTTTTCCACTTAAAAATTTCAGATCCCCTGACCCATTAATTGAACATTAATTAGTTACGCAATTTTTATCGTAAATTATTGTGTCTTCATTTTAATGTTTTAATTATTCTTAGTGCCCCTTAGTGGACTATGTGTCTACGTGTTGATTTTTAAAAAGTTACCACTAAGGCACTGAGGGCACAAAGATTCACTTAGATGCATTATTCACTAAACTTGATTTAAGTTAAATAAGGAGTTTAGAATTTGGAAATAAAAGTTTCGTTCCACTAAAATAGTAGTAGAACCAAAAATAAAAAAGGGCAGCTAAATTAAATTGAGTTGCCCTTTTTATTTTATCACGTTTTATCAAAGTGCTATTGGATTTTTTCTTTTTCAATTTGGTTGAGAAGACCAAAATCCAGGGGTATTTTTTTGTCGCCGGCCACGTAAACAGTTTGTGTGGGAAAGGCAAAATCGATACCTGCTGCATTGAAACGTTTAACGATTTCAAAGTTTAGATTTTGAGAAAAATCCATGTATTTCCAAACTTCAGGTGGATGATACCAAAAAATTACCAGGATGTTGAGCGAATCGCTGTTAAGGTTGTTAAAATAAACCCGTGGCAGAAAATCAGGATTCATGCCCTCATGATTTTCCAATAGCTTTTTGATTATTTCGATGCCTTCCTGGATTTTTTCGGGGGTTGTGTCGTAGGTACAGTAACATTTGCAAGGCGTCTGATATAGGGCCGCTTGCCGATATTTTGAATGGTACGGTTGGCTAATTCGCCGTTGGGGATAGTAACCAGATGCCCTTCCAGAGTCCTGATGCAGGTGCTTCGCAAGCCAATAGATTCAACAGGCCCATCGTGCCCGTCAACAACCACACGGTCGCCAATTTCGAAGGGCTTGTCGCCGGCAATAACAAACGATCCTATAAAATGCTTGAGCGTGTCCTGTGCGGCAAGCGCTATGGCCAAACTTCCAATTCCAAGAACCAAAATAATTTCTTTGGTTGTTTGTGCAATATCGCTGTATGAAGGTGGAAAATGTAAAATGCTTAGTCCAATGGTAAAACCCAGTGTTACAAGCAGTACCGAAACCGAATTTGCAATGGCCGTTAAAAAGGCTGCATAAATCGAATTATCGGCCAGGGTGTATTTTCTTGAAATCCTATTAATTATCTTTTTAATAAAAAACCCAATCAACTACAAAATAATTATTACAACAGCAAGTGCAACAAGCCTTTCAAGACTTGTATCTAAAATCAACCAATTATTTAAATTTTTGAATAGTTCCATCGTATATGATTTTATTGAGCAAAATTAATTGAATTTTGCTGTGTTGTTTTTTCGATTTCAAATGTGGGATATTTTTTCTACTAAGGTAAAAAATTAAAGAATAAGGTTATATTTATTTATCCATATCATTCAATTATCTACAATCAAAACTTATTTACAAATCAAAATTGCCATATACTTTTTATCGTGCCCTCGTTCTGTACCCACACAAATTGCAGTAGTACCTTTAAAGATCGAATGTCCGGTTAAAATAATTTTCGCTAATCGCATTTTTCATTCTTCGGCCATTTTAAGTTCGATTTCTTTTTTAATGCCCTCAAGTTCAAGGGTCAGGGGTTTAAGATTCCAGATAAATGCTGAATTTTCCCAATATTGGGTAATGTTTTCACTCACTTCTCCCTTGCGGTATTTTATTTCCCGAAATTGCAGCCGGAGGTTTTCGAACGCTGTACTTAAATCAGGGAAATCATTTACCGTTTTTCTTTCGTTCAGTGCAACAATAAGTACCTCGAAGGCTTTAGATGTTACACTCGAAAAACGTTCAAGTGAAGGACGAAGTTCAGAAAATTTTGGGTTTATCCTACATGTTTTCGATGAAGAATCCATGGATTGGAGGGTGTTGAGCAGCCGCAGAATAAACAATCTGATATTTAAGCCATGTACAATTACTCTTTCCTGGATTACCTCATTTTTTGTGGCTTCAATCACAGCGTTTAATTGCTGGATATGATCGCGAAATTTTTGTTTTTCCGGGATTGTCAGGATTCCTATTTGATCATAAATGGCTGAATTCATTATTTTCCCGAAAAAGTCTTTTTCAACTTCGATGGCACTTGCAAGCGCCCCTGCAAACTTTTTACGTGCTTTTTCGGGCCACAATAAAAAAGAAACAAAAATCACCAGCATTACTGTTGAAAGTGTATATGAAATCCTGAGCCACACCAGGTTTGTATTGCTGGGATACAACAGGTAAAAAAGGCATACAATCATAAATGTAAGTGCTGTTACCATTGGAATCATCCTGTTGAGATTGATAAACCATAGCATCAAAAAAACGCTTAAAAACAGGAAAATAAAAAAGACGACATGGGCCACGGGAACTACCATCAAAAATACCATCGCCAGCAAGCTTCCTGCAATTGTTCCAATTAGCCGGTCTTTGCCGGCTTTAATCGAAACCCCGATATTTGGCCTGATGAGCAAAACTGCAAAAAGTACCAGCCAATAGCCGAATTCAGGTTCGTAAAAAGCTGCATAAGCTGCCGTTGCCCCGATAATTATTGATGATCTTATTCCAAACTTTACAGCCGGATTGGAAAACTTTACATTTTTAACGGCTTCCAATAATTTTTTTAAAAAGGATTTGATTTTGTCGGAAACCGAAAAACTGACTACTTCAAACTCCGCATCCATTTTCATTCTTTGTAAATCGTCAATTAGCGTTTCAAGTGCCTTCACTGCATTGATTATGGCTACCCAGCCCCGATGGGTTTCGTCATTGAAATCAGCTTTAAATTTTTCAAGATATTCATTGCCAATTTTTTCAATTTGTATTTTAAGTTGTTGAAGTTTTTTATCGCTGGGTTTAACGATATCCGGATCGTGCCGTGCAAGTAAGTAATTGATAATTTGATTTATTTGTTCCCCATCGATAATCATTTTATTATACAAATCCGAATTCCAGGCACTAACCCTGAATTGCCACAACAAAATCAAGTACTCATGGATTTTCCCCAATCCGGTATAAATATCAAGGTACCTTGATTCGATATTTTTATCATTACCTGTTTTTACCTTGAAAAGCTGCCATAGTCTTCTAAAGTCCCCAATTGACCGGCGCACATTATCGCTCAATTCCAGAGTGTTCTTCATGCCTGTCTCCGCATCGGGGTGGGTGGCATGAATGGATTTGTTGTAATTATTAAGGTTTGAATTAATGATGTCAATTTGCGCTTTTAAGCGCTTGCGTGGGCGGGTAGGCCACAAAATAAAATGGAGGGTATAAACCAAAGTGGTGGTCATTAAAAATAATCCGCTGAATTTGAGCCCAGACTCCAGTGTATGCGAAAAAGCCATTTCAACTACACTCAAGGCCAAAATTGATATGGCAGGAAAATCCGGTACCACTCGATTGCCAACCAGGAAAAAGGTTGTGAACGAGGCTACGACTACGAAGCTTACTGCAAGCCAATTGTTTTGTGAAATCAGCGAAACAGGTACAGAAACAATAATCATAATTATTCCTGTAGCCAACATGGTAAAGCGCCTTTCGTTGATGGTAAATCCTACCTGCGACCTGCTGAGAAGCATGGAAGAGATGGCGGCAAACATGGCCATGCCGGGTGTTTGCCAAAAAATTGCCAGTGAAATCAAAATGGCGATAAATGTTTTTGTGCTTCGCTTGAGCGCCAGGTTGCCCGGATCAAATTTTTGATTTATTACTGATAAAGATTGTCGGATGTTTTGCATAATAATCAATATGATTGGCAGCAAAGTTAAAGGAATGGATTTATAACTGCGAAAATCTGGAATATTACAGGACCCAACGAAAGTGTGATGAGGATAATTAATATGATTATCTTTTTGGCAGGAATGATTGCACTTTTTAAACTTCAAGATTAACGTCAATGCATTTTAAATTTTGCTTGGATACCTTATCTCTAATATTCTGCCATTTTTTGGCAGAATATTAGAGATAAGAGCCTACGTTTTTCCCTGAGAGAAAAAAGCCTTTCAGGGAAAAAACAGTAGCATAAATATCGTTAACATGTTAGCATTAGTGGTTTTTTAAGAGCCTAAGGTTCACAAAGGTTAGTTTAAAAAACACCATTATTTCCTTCGTGTTTCTTCGAGCCTTATATGTTTGTGGCAAGGAAATAAGGGGTAGTTTCTAAAATTTGCTCTTAATGCTCAAAGCAATGCCGCAGCCTGAAAGGCTGGCACATCAAAGGGGTCAGGCGATGCCTGACCTTACGAGGGAAGCCACACCCCCCCCCTCAGCCTGAAGGGCTGAAACCCATTTCCAAAAAAAATAATTTTCAGCCGGAGAGTTTTCCCACTTAGTCTATTGCAGACCTTCGGCCTGCCGGTGATCATTGGGGTGCTTTTGTGCTTTGATGTTTCTCCGCAGGAGTCCTATGGACAGGCTTTCAGCCTGTGGTCATAACCCCAATAAACATCATCGAAGATTTTTGCTAAACCGTTTTAGGGGCAAATTAAGCAAGAGTAGCCACCAAGACACCAAGACACTACGTTTTTCCCTGAGAGAAAAAAGCCTTTCAGGGAAAAAACAGCAGCATAAATATCGTTAACATGTTAGCATTAGTTGTTTTCTAAGAGCCTAATGGTGAATAATCAACAGATTCAAATCAGGAAAATTATTGTATTTTAATTCTTAAGAGGGAAGGGATAGTTTACTCTCATCTCTTTTAGTTGTTTTATTGTTATAATTTGTTGTATTTTTATTCATAATGTTTT
Organism: uncultured Lentimicrobiaceae bacterium; assembly: GCA_964593705.1. Taxonomy (GTDB): domain Bacteria; phylum Bacteroidota; class Bacteroidia; order Bacteroidales; family 4484-276; genus SABY01. Next base: position 13,151 of record CAZQIV010000121.1, read on the forward strand.
CTATTTCAATAAAATAATTGAAATTTGCATCTTGATATGATACTAATGCTAAACCTATGACAAAAGAAGTAAATGCCACCTGGAGTAATAAAAAAAGTGAAATCACTTTAAAATTACCCTACATTCTTTTCGAAGAAGATGGTTTCCAGATTCTTTATTGTCCGCCACTGGATTTAACCGGATATGGTCCAACTGAAGAAGACGCAAAACATTCTTTTAAAACTGTTTTGGATGAGTATTTTAGGTACACTGTAAATAAAGGGACTCTCATTAAGGATCTTGAAAAATTGGGTTGGGAGTTTAAAAAGAAAAGTCTTAAGAAACCAATTATCCCACCTGACTTATCTCATTCATTTGATTCTAATGAAGATTTCAGACGTATTTTTAATACGCATGATTTTCGTAAAGGCAATACGGAAGTTGAAATGCCGGCCATCTGTTAATTAATTCTTTACGCAAACCCGAGACACACTTTTACTAATGTTGATTATTAGGCAATTAGAAGTAGTATGAGTAGATTGGTATCCATAAATAATACTTACGATAGCTATCAAAGCTTAATCTCACTTTTTGAACAATATAAAGAGGAGTTGTTTGGTGACATTCATCTTGAAATTCGTAATTTTTTTGCTGCCAATATGAGTGCGGCTTTGGGTGCTGTTTTGGATACATTCACAGCAAATCTTAACAACATTCATTTCGACTACCTAAGTCCTCAAATAGAAGCCGTTCTATTAAAAAACGACTTTTTGACCTATTATGGAAAAAAAAGAGCGATTGATGTCCACAATACCACCATCAAATTCCAAAAACTAAAACCAAGCGATGGTAAGTATTTTAAGAATTATGTAATTGAAGAATTAATAGAAGGACACACGGCTGATCTACCAAGAATGTCTGATGGTGTGAAAGAAAGAATCTTAGAGGCTATTTATGAGATTTTCGTAAATGCCCAAATGCACAGTGAAACCAAGTTTATTTATACTTGTGGCCAGTTTTTTCCAGCTAAAAACAAGATTGAATTTACAATCGTTGATAAAGGGATAGGCTTTAGGGAAAAAATAAATAGTAGATTTATTCACTTAAAAGTGAAATTGACATAAACGATATATTTTAAAGATATGGAAAACACAACAATCAATATAGTTAATACCATTGGAGATGTTTATGGAGTAGAAGCCGAAGATGGGCAAAAAGTTTTTGAGCTTATTGCTAAAGCATTTTCAGATAAAAAGAAAGTTACCCTATCTTTTCAAAATATAGAAATGCTGACTACAGCCTTTTTAAACACAGCAGTTGGGCAACTATACAAAGATTTACAAGAAGATTACATAAAAGAAAATCTTAAGGTTTCCAAAATCTCTGTATCAGGAAAAGTGGCATTAAAAAGAGTAGTAGATACTGCAAAGTTGTATTACAGAGACCCTGAAGCACTTAAAAGAAGTATAGATGAAATAACTGAAGATTAATAATATGGCAGCGAATTACAAACTACAGGATTTTTCACAGCTTGCAGATATAGATATTTTTGTTATTGTTAAAAATAATATTCTAAACCGTTTCAATGTAGTTGGAAAATCCTTCGATAAGCAAAAAATTGAGAGTTTTCTTATTGTTGATGAATTAGATTTTGTTGATAAGGCAATGGCTTCAATCTGTTCTGAAAATAGTTTTGTAATACTCACAAATGACATGGATTTCAAGAATAGTGGATTGGATATTCTTACAGGTAATCCACGTATCTTGAGTTAAAGTTAGGAACAGTATTAATGAAAATAAAATAGTAAAATGGCGAATAGCTAACAGCAGGAATGTGGCAATAGCTTGTGCAGTGGTATATCGAAGGTCTTTGCACCTAAAAAACTTTTTGCTATAAGGAAAGGAAAATGCTTCTAATCCACTACTGCACATACACGCAAACCGATAATCCCGATTTCTTAACTCACTTCATTTTTTTTCTTTTTTCCTGTATCTGATTTCTCCAACCGTCCCCCAAACCGTCCCCCAAAACAAAAAACCATTGATAAAGTATTTATTATCAATGGTTCGTAAGATTAATTTCGTGCGGATGAAGGGACTCGAACCCCCACGTCTCTCAACACCAGATCCTAAGTCTAGCGCGTCTACCAATTTCGCCACATCCGCAATTTATTTCAAATTCACTCAAAAGTCTGGTGCGTCAACTCCCGAAAATAAATCAAGCTGTGCTTGATTTAAATTTTCCTGGATGTTGTAAATCCGGGATTTTTTAAATCCTGGGCACGAAAAATCACGAAACCAAAGGTTTCTATTTTTCGCCACAATTTCGCCACACCCGCTTTTGGGGGCGCAAAGATAATTTATTTTAATAATATCCAACCTTTTTCTTTACTTGTTTCTTTTAAAAAGAACCTGAAAAATTCATGAATTTTTCACTCTGTCGGCTAAAAAGCCGACAGAGCCGAATTTCCGCAGGAAATTCGAGGGTTAACCCTCGAAAATATTTATTTTAAATATTTTCGGCCTTCGGTGATTAATTCACAAATTCAACGAATTTGTGAATTAATCAGGTTAATTTTGCCAAATGGCCTACAAAGATGATTTTTATTACCTCAAAAATGAGTTTGACCTCGAAAAAGATTCCATCGAAATATACAATGGGAAGTACAAAATCCACAATTTGATGTTCGAATCGGAGAATTTTAAAATTCTTCCAGGTGAGAGTTCCTACCAGGATCATGAATTAACATTTCCGCAAACTCCGGATTATCAGAATGCTATTTCTCCTGAAATTAATGAAATATTAAATCTGGCTGATTCAAAAGTACACGAAAACAGGTTCTTCAAATACTCCATTTTTAAGCCCCCGATTCCCAAAAAAGCTAAAGGGGCAATTATTTTATTTCACGGATTAAACGAAAAAAACTGGGATAAATACCTGGTTTGGGCTAAGACCCTGATGGAAAAAACAGGTAAGGCCATTATACTCTTTCCCATTGCCTTTCATATAAACCGGGCACCAAAGGATTGGTCGCATATTCGTACAATGAACGATTTGAAATATGTGCGTGAAGGTTTATTCCCGGCCGTTGTGGGTTCTTCGTTTGCAAACGTGGCCGTTAGTACACGCCTGCATATTCTTCCACAGCGGTTTTTTTGGTCGGGTGTACAAACCTTTTACGATGTTATTCAGCTTTTTAAGGAGGTTAGGAGTGGTGTGCATCCATTAATTTCAGATGATGCAAGTATCGATTTTTTTGCTTACTCCATTGGTGCATTTTTGATGGAAGTGCTGATGATGGACAGTCCGGGAGGATTTTTGGATAAATCCAGGTTGTTTATTTTTTGTGGTGGCCCGGTATTTAATCGAATGTCGCCGGTAAATAAAACAATCCTCGACAGTGAGGCCAATATTGCAATCTATTCGTTTTTTATAGAACATCTCGAAAATTATTTAAAAACAGATTCCCGCCTTGCTCATTATTTTAGTTGGCAGCACCCCGAAGGAATGGTGTTCAGGTCGATGATCGACTATAATAAAATGATAGAACTGCGTGAAGAAAAAATTAGAGCAATCAGTGACAGGTTGATGGCTTTGGTTTTGAAAAAAGACACCGTGGTGCCCTATTATGAGGTGTTGAATACATTGCAGGGAACCGAAAGGAATTTGCCGGTGGAGGTCAAAATTATGGATTTTGATTTTCCTTACACCCACGAAAACCCTTTCCCCTTAAGTGATAAATACCAGGGAGAAGTGAATCGGAAGATTGATGAAGTTTTTGAGATAGCTGCAAACTTTTTGAGGTAGGCCATACAGAAGTAACTAATTTGTGCCCATCCCTAAAGTGGGCTCTTTTAAGGATATAAAAAATCCTTGCTTAACTAAATGGCTTAATCTAAATGGGAGAACCAGCCAACGCACTGGTAGCGTGGATTTTCCCCGTCAGCTGATGGGGACTAAGGGGTCGCGTGGGCAAAATCAGAAAAAAGGGGACTTTAAAGACAGACATTAATTAGAGTCTTCTGAAAAATCCAGAATAATAATATTTCGGTGCGCTGCACCTTAGGTGGTTCTTATGAACCCTCTATTGCTACAAATGCCGATCACTGATCGTGCATGCTCGTCCTTCGGACGGCATATTTCGCGGCTCTGCCGCTCAAATAATTCAGTATTTGACTAATCAGGACAAAGTTAAAGAAACGTGAGAGGTGCAGCGCACCGACAATCTTTGTAGCAAGGATGTTCCCTGATAGAAAGTTAAGGTGCGGAGCACCGGAATATTAAAGGCAATCAATAAAAACCTTGCATTTGAAGCAAAGCATTTTTAGCCAGTACCCAAGTTGTTAATGTATTACAGATTTTTGAGCAGGCCTTAATTATCGTTTTTTTGCTTTCTTCAATTTCTCAATTTTTTTAGCTCTTTCGCGGTTTAAATTCACAATTGCAAATATCATCACTATGGCGCTAATCCACTGCACAAGGCTCAGTTTAGCGTCATTAAATATGTAGTCGAACACGATGGCTGAGATTGGGAAAAGCAGTTCGCAAATTGTTGCCACAATGGCTTTAACCCGTGTTAGTCCGAAATAATAAAGAAAAATTGCCCCCGAACCAGTCGTTACTGCAATTACTCCGAATATTATCCAATTAAGTTGTGTGGTATTTTTAATTTCATCGAGCTTGCCTGTAACTAAAACTATTATTAGCATTATGGCCATGGTAAAGCCGTAGCGGTAAAAAGTGGCTGTTTTAAAGCTGTATTTGTTGAGGATTTTTTTACTAAAAACCGTTGAACTGCCAAAAGAAAATGAGGCCAGGAGCGCGAAACCGGCAGCATAAATTGTGTTTGCCCCTTCCTTGATGTTTGGGGTGTGGAAACCAAAAGTTAGAAAATAACCCCCGATTATTGCTATTGAGGCCCAGAGGATATAGTTTTTTCCTATTCTTTCTTTCAATATAATGGCCGCCAGCGCTATTCCAAATATTGGCTGCAGCTTTTGCAATAATACAACGATGGTAAGGTGTTGAAAATTAACAAGGAATAATGCCCTAACGATAGCCATGGTGCCAATGGCACCTCCAAAAAGAGCAATTAATCCTAAAAATAAATAATCGTTTGGCGAGAAAGTCTTCAGGTATCTGTATTCACGAAACAGGAAAGCATTCATAATAACAAAGGGAATGGCGTGCAACATAAACACTACATAACCCACATTTAGATTGTAAAGTCGTGGTGTGAGCACAATACCATCGAAACCCCAAAAAATTGCGGAGACACTAACAGCAATAGCTCCCAAAAAAAAGTTCCTTTTCTCTTTCAGCATATTTCAAATTCAGGGGGGCAAAAGTAAAGAAAAATCGAGGACATTTGTTTTGGTGGTTTCAAGATGTTTTCGTGGACATGGTTTTTTTTCTTTTCAAGATCAAAATTACAATTTTATTGTACCTGTAATTGTTGTTTGCAAGAAAAATCCGACAATTTGATTTTCAACAGTTTATTCACCCTAATCCGCCAATTGGCGGAAGTAAACTGTTGAAAATCAAAACTCCCTCCCGCTTCGCCAGCGAGGCGAGTTAGGGTCTGGGTGAATTCTGATGTTCAACATTAATAGTTTTCTTGCAGATACTAATTAGGATGAATCATGTTGCATATTTTACAAAAACAACCGGTTATTTGCATTCATCCAAAACGTTATGTGGATGGGTATGTGTCGGAATTTTACAACTTCGGAGTTATGAACAAGTCTGTTGAAATTTTATTTGTGCTTAATAATTTTGAGATTGAAATAATGTTATCTTTATAACTTGAAATTAATTTATTTAAAAGCCAATGATATGGATATAAAGGAACAAAAACCCAAACAGGTTTTTTCGGGAACGGCATGGCAAGCTGATCAAATTAAAGATATGCTGATGGACAATGAGATTGAAGCGTTTCTTGGTGATGAGATTTGGGGTACAGATGCGCCCATGGATCATGCACCAAATACGCGGGGCGGTATTAATGTTTATGTTGCAGATGAATTTGTAGAAGATGCCAGAATTGTTGTTGAGCTGTACTACGAAGAAGCTGCTACTGACGACTTCCAGTAATTTGTTACCGGTAAAAGTTAAAACTAATAGTTAAACATAGCCACGAAATTAAGCTGAACATCACTTACTTTCGTGGCTAAAATATTTCAAAAGAACACTTATTCCAAAATGATTTTTTGACTGCTTTGTTCCCCTCCATTCCTGATGGTCAGCACATAAACGCCACGCTTAAAACTATAGGTATTTAAGTTTATGGTAATTTCCGATGACACATCTTCTATCAGGATTCTTCCGGTGATGTCGTACAAGCTATAGGATAATTCCAATTCCCGGTTATTTGTTATACTAATTAAACCTGTAGCCGGGTTGGGTGAAACCTTTACACCTACAATTTGTTGGTTTTCGTTAATGCTGCCCCAGGTAAAAGGAGCACGTGAATAATAAAGTTGCCAAAATCCGTTAACATAAGCCTCCCAAATTAAATATCCCCAGTTACCGTAGTTGTATTCATTTTCACCCAAATAAAATTTTGGATTTCGGCTTGTTGTTCCCAAATATGACAGTTGAGTATATTCATTAGAATAATATTCTTGGTTAATAAAAATTTCCTGTGCGCCCAGGGTATCGTCCACGTAGGCCAAGTGGTAAATTTGCAGGTCGCCGTCATCTACTCCAAAATATGTCGAAAAAACGCCATAATCAAAGGGGTCTTCCCTTACAATATCAAGCGGAGTAAAATCTGAATAGCCATTGGCCCAAGTATAATTATTGATATGCCACTGGTTGTTTTCCTTGTACGAGAAGGCGAGAACCTGATCGTCTGCATAGTGATTGGCGCTTCCAAATGTTCCCATTTCGATGGCAACAAATACTACTTCGGGCTCCGACCAGTTATTTTGATAATCCTCATGTGCCATCATCAATCTGGCACTGTCGCTATCGTTGCTTATCCAATACAATACGTTCATTTTTACCTGAATGTCAGAAATTATCCCGGAATAGAGCGTGTCAGGATTGGCGAAGGAAATAATGCCATTGTTATATTCAATCCTTGTCGTCAGTAGGTGTCCATTTGAATTATAGGCGATGGGTAATGTCGTGTAAAAATCGCCGGGCAGGGCAAGCGTGTTATTTGTATTACCGGTGTTTGCAAAGATCAGCGGTGCGGTATGCCCGCCATCACCGGCAAATTTTATATAATTGAGTTCGGTTTTATTGTTGCTTACTTTTTCGAACATTACCATAAATGTTGTGTCGCCAGGGGTTCCCCAATTAAGGATCATTGGTTTTTTAAAATGTACACCGGGCTCTGAAACCATCAGTTGTGGTTCGCCCCCATCCAGGTAATACTTATAATAAATTGCCGTGGAAAAGGTGTCGATACTTTGCTCCCACAAAAGCAGGAAATCGTAGTTTGCCAAACCAAGATAAGCATTGGCCTTGTTGGATTCGCCCTGGGTAAAGGGTTCGGGTGGAGAAAAGCTCTGGGCATTTAGAGAATTTAAGCCCGAAAAGCAAAAAATGAACATCGCGAGAGTGAGGAGATTTTTCATAATCGTTTTGTTTTAAATTGTGAGTAGATCATATAAAATTAAAACATCCGTGAGTATTGATCATGTTAAAAAACGCTAAATACTTTTAACGCTCGAAACACCCTGTGGACGTTTCGGGGTTTTCCCTTTCTTCGAAGAAACCCTGGTTGTTTTTGTCGCTTCGTTCTCTAAAGTCGCTTCGTTCTCTTAGTTCTCTAAAGTCTTTAAGTTCCCTCCAGTCGCTTCGCTCGCTAAAGTCTCTAAAGTCTCTAAAGTCGCTTCGTTCGCTAAAGTCTCTAAAGTCTCTAAAGTCGCTTCGTTCGCTAAAGTCTCTTCGTTCGCTAAAGTCTCTTCGTTCGCTAAAGTCGC
>CAZQIV010000122.1:0-12921 GCA_964593705.1 uncultured Lentimicrobiaceae bacterium
CACTTTCACCCACCCCCAAATCCCCCAAATCCATGTCACCTCGAAGGAGCGTAGCAGCCTGCCCCGACCCTTCGGGGATTGAGAGGTCTGTTTAATGGTAGGAATTTCAGCACTTTACACAAACATGTCATTGGTAGTGAAACAGCCTGCCCCAACATTTCGGGGAAGTGTAGCGAAGAATCTATTGTTAGTCTTATATTTTTCACGGACAATAGTGATAAAAATCATAAAATGTATGCGCTTCTTGCTATAAACGATTTCGCAATTGCTAAAAAAAAGTACTACTTTTGGACTTCACTTTTAGATGGGTAAAAAGTCCTCATCGTGTCCATTGAAAAAATAAAATGTATAATCTATCAAAATAAAAAATGTATGGCTGACCTTACAACAAAATTTTTGGGTTTAACCCTTCGTAATCCACTTATTGTGGGAAGTTCAGGATTGACTGATTCAGTCGAAAAAATTAAAGAAGCCGAAAAAGCCGGCGCAGGAGCAGTTGTTCTGAAATCGCTTTTCGAGGAAGAAATTATTGCAGAGATGGAAGAAGCCATGCACCGCATGACTTCCAGGGAGTTTATCTACCCCGAAACCTTTGATTACATGGATGGTGAAGATGATGAAGACAGCATTAGAAAATATTTAAGGTTAATCCGCGAATCAAAAGATGCTGTGCATATTCCTGTTATCGCAAGTGTTAACTGTGTTACTTCTCAAAAATGGATATACTTTGCAAAGGAAATTGCTGATGCAGGCGCTGATGCCATCGAGCTGAATCTGTTCATCCTTCCCACCGACTTTGAAAGGACTGCTGCTGATAATGAAAAGCTGTATTTTGAAATCGTGGAGGAAGTTAAAAAAGTAGTAAATATTCCAATTTTGCTCAAAGTAAGCTATTATGCCTCAAACCTGGGGCAATTGCTCCAAAAACTTTCAAAATCAGGAATTGCAGGGTTAACACTGTTCAACCGCTTTTTCAGCCCGGATTTCAACCTGGAAACATACCAGGTAATTTCGACCAATGTACTGAGTAAACCTTCAGATTTGTCGGTTTCGTTAAGATGGATTGCCGTGATGGCAAATCGTGTTGACTGCGATCTTGCAGCTTCAACCGGCGTACATGATGGCGAATCGATGATAAAACAAATTCTTGCCGGCGCTGATGCCGTCCAGGTAGTTTCGGTGCTTTACAAAGAAGGTGTTGGACTTATAAAAACCATGCTCGATGAAATGACACGGTGGATGGATCATGAAGGTTATAAAACCCTTGATGATTTCAGGGGCAAACTGAGCCAGGCCAAGAGCGGAAATCCTGCAGCTTATGAAAGGGTACAGTTTATGAAAAACTTCAGGCATTTTATTTACGAATAATTCACATCATCCCCTATTATGTCAGGTCTTGACTGACAAGGCCACACAATTCTCAGGAAATTTTGTCAGTAAACAAACTTTTAGTTAGTGATACTAAAGAGATTTGATTTTGGTATAATTTTCGTTCGGCCTGCGGAAATTAATAAATAATAAATTCGGCTTGTTCCTATAAACTTTAAACAAAATGAGCGAAAATATCGAAAAAGTAAAATGTTTGATTATTGGTTCCGGGCCAGCCGGATACACAGCAGCGCTATATGCTGCAAGGGCTGAACTTCATCCTGTTATGTACCAGGGAATGCAGCCCGGGGGTCAGTTAACTATCACCACCGAAGTTGAAAATTTTCCGGGCTACCCTAATGGAACTGCGGGACCTGCAATGATGGAAGACATGAAGAAACAAGTTGAACGTTTCGGCACCGACATACGCTGGGGCGAAATTGTTGATATTGATGTAACACAACGACCATTTAAATTAAAAGCTGATGATGGTAAAGAAATATTGGCAGAAACAGTAATTGTTTCAACAGGAGCATCAGCGAGGTGGCTTGGCCTGCCTTCGGAGCAAGCATACAACGGTTATGGTGTTTCGGCGTGTGCTACCTGCGATGGATATTTTTATAAAGGCAAGGTAGTAGCAGTAGTTGGAGGTGGCGATACTGCTGCCGAAGAAGCTACTTACCTGGCTAAACTTGTCAAAAAAGTTTACCTCATTCATCGTCGCGATGAACTGAGAGCCTCCAAAGCAATGCAGCAAAGGGTATTCAAAACCGAAAACATTGAAATGGTTTGGGATAGTGCCCCCAAAGAAATAATTGGTAAGCAGGAAGGCTTCTCAAAAGCTGTTACCGGAGTTATTGTAAAAAACACAAAAACCGGTGAAGAAAGAACAATTGATATAGACGGTTTCTTCGTAGCCATCGGACACAAACCAAATTCTGATCTCTTTAAAGGAAAACTTAACATGGATGAAACGGGCTACCTGATTACCAAACCCGATTCTACCGCCACCAATGTTCCCGGTGTTTTTGCAGCCGGCGATATTCAGGATAAAACTTTTAGGCAAGCTGTAACAGCAGCAGGAACAGGTTGCATGGCAGCGCTTGAAGCTGAGAGATTTATAGCAGACCAGGAGGATTAGAAAAATTAGAATATTAAATGAAAACCCAATTCCCAGAAAGAAATTGGGTTTTTTTATTGGAAATTAGAACAGTTTCCCTTGTTCAGGATTTTTAATTTTCCCCAACAATTCGTAAGCAATTTTGGTAGCTTCCCTCCCACGTGGTGTTCGCATTAAAAATCCTTCCATGATTAGAAAAGGTTCATAAACCTCCTCGATGGTTCCGGGATCTTCGCCCACTGCAGTTGCAATAGTGGTAAGTCCTACAGGGCCTCCGCCAAATTTATCAATAATCACCGACAGGATCTTATTATCCATTTCATCAAGGCCATTTTTATCCACATTAAGTGCCGACAGGGCGTATTGCGAAATCTTCATATCAATCTTGCCATCACCTTTTATTTGGGCAAAATCCCTGACACGCCTCAGCAAAAGGTTTGCAATTCTTGGCGTTCCGCGACTTCGCCTGGCAATTTCATCGGCAGCATCAATATCCAAAACAACATTTAAAATGCCTGCTGAGCGAATAAGAATCTTTTTCAAAGTGGCTGCATCGTAATATGATAATCTGGAATTAATGCCGAATCGCGAACGCAGCGGCGCCGTGAGCAAACCCGATCTTGTTGTGGCCCCGATAAGCGTAAAAGGATTAAGCGTAATTTGAACACTTCGGGCATTGGGCCCGGTTTCGATCATGATATCAATTTTGAAATCCTCCATTGCAGAATAGAGGTATTCCTCCACCACCGGGCTCAACCTGTGGATTTCATCGATAAAAAGCACATCGTTTTCTTCAAGATTGGTTAGTAAGCCTGCCAAATCGCCGGGTTTATCCATCACCGGGCCGGAGGTAACTTTTATCCCTACTCCCAGTTCGTTTGAAATAATATGCGAAAGGGTGGTTTTACCAAGTCCGGGAGGGCCATGCAAAAGCGTGTGGTCGAGTGCTTCACCACGCTGTTTTGCCGCTTCCACAAAAACTATTAAATTCTCCACAACCTTCCCTTGCCCCGAAAAAAACTCGAAATGAGAAGGCCTCAGCGTCTTTTCAATCTCAACTTCGCCCTGGCTCATACTTTTACCCGTAGCATCTAAATTTTCATTCATTGGTATCATGATAATTTTCAACAAAATTAGCAAAATAGTGTTGTTGGAATATTTAACCTGAAAAATTCCTGAATTTTTCACTCAGCATAGCTGAGCCGAATTTCCTTTGGAAATTCGAGGGTTAACCCTCGAAAGTATTTCTTTTAAATATTTTCGGCCTTCGGTGATTAGTTCACAAATTCGATAAATTTGTGAACTAATCAGGTTATAATAAAAAAGAAAAAAGGTGGATTATAAACTATTCTATTTCAGGAGACTTAAAATTTTTATAATTTAGCCAAATAATTATGATCAATAAATATTAGCAGTTATTCTTGATACAAATAGCGTATGAAAAAAATTGTTGTAGCAGTAGATTTTTCATCGGGATCCATTCATGCTCTTGAATATGCCATCAGTATTGCAAACATGTCTAAATCAAGCATTCTTATGATTTGGGTTGATAAAACTGCGAACCCGGAGTCCATTTATTCCTCGTCGGTCGAAAGCTACAGGGGGGAAGTCATCAAAAGGTTCAGAGAGCTCATTGAGGAATACCAACCAAAACTAACCGGAGGAAAGCTGGATTATAAACTTCGTAAAGGAAAAATATTTTCGGAAATTGTAAATACTGCAAAATCAAAAAAAGCCGATCTTATTATTTCCGGTTCTCATGGTGTGTCAGGATTCGAAAAGTTCTGGATCGGCAGCAACGCCAACAGGGTGGTTGGACATGCCTTTTGCCCGGTAATTACGGTTAGAAACGGATTTGAGATCAAAGATACCCTGAAGAAAATTGTTGTTCCCATCGACCAATCAAAACACACCCTGATTAAAATCCCGTTTACAGCCATGCTTGCCAAACTATTTAAGGCAGAGGTGCATATTGTTGTTATTTTTTCGACCAACCTGAAAACCATGAACAAGCGTGTTGAAAATTATACTGAAAAGGCAAAAAAATACTTCGACAATGAGAACGTTAGTTACGACGTGGAACACATCCATTCTCAAAACGCAACAAAATCAGCCATCGATCACGCAAAGATGATTGATGCTGACCTGATTTCGATCATGACCGAACAGGATGAAAGGAGAGACAGCGGTTTGCTTGGCCCATGTGCACAGCAAATGGTTAACCACTCCCCAATTCCTGTTTTGAGTGTTCATGTGGATGATGCCAAAAAGACTTTAAAATTGTTTGATAAAATTTAAAACCTAATGATCTTCCGGAATATCTTACTGTCAATACTCCTTCTTTTTGTTGGCCTGAGTACAATTGCTCAGAACTACAAATATCAGCAGATTGAGCAAAAGAGCATGCCTTCAGATACCATTGGAAATTCAAAAGGAAATGTGGAAATTGTTCGCGATAGCAGAATTGACAGTATTGTAAAGATGCACATTGCCTACAACAAATCGCTTGAAGGAATACAAGGCTACAGAGTCCAGATTTTTTTTGATGCCGGAAATAACTCCCTCAACAAAGCAGAGACTGAAGCTAATCAATACCAAACATTGTTTCCCAACGATACAGCATATATTTCGTTTACCGAACCTTATTACAAAGTGCGGGTTGGCGATTTTAGAACAAAGCTGGAGGCCGAAGGCTACATGCATGAAATTCTGAAAGATTACCCCAATGCTTTTGTTATCCAGGATATCATCAGGTTGCCTGAGTTCAAATAGTGTTCGTCTTTAAAGTCGGCTATTTTCTGAATTTGCTTGCGCAACCCCTTAATCCCCTAAAGGGGAAATTCCTCGTTACCAGTGCGTTGGATGGTTCTCCCCTTCAGGGAAGCCAGCCTTGCCGGCTAGGCAGGTTAGAGGGGTGTGTGGTGGATGGCGAGTTTATTGACGAACTCTAATTAGTGTTTTTCTATAGAGTGGCCAAAAAATAATTCGGATTCAAGGACATAAAGCTATTTGGTATTTTTCGATTTTAACCTTCACAAATCAGCGTATCTTCCCAACCATCAGCGGTGTATAGTTTTAAATACCTGAATCCAATATCTTTAAATATTTGTCTGGCCTCTTCAAAATAAGCGGAAAGCTCTTCGGGCTTGTGGGCGTCTGAATTTAAAGTGATGGGAATCCCCATTTCATAAATCTTTTTTAAAGCCGCCTTCCCCGGGAACAATTCATCCGACCTTCCCTTGTAAATCCCCCGGGTATTCACTTCTACAATACACTTTGTGTGCGAAATTAATTCGAGAGTACGATCGATCTGATCAACATACCAGGGTTCATCCTCAGTAAAAAAACGATTTTTATTGTGCATTTTTATTTTATCAAGATGGGCAATGATGTCAGGATTTTGAGTGGTGATCATTTCACGAATCTGTTCCCAATAATTCGTTACTCCCTTTTTAATATCATCATCAAACACATCGCGTAATCCTTTATCATAAGTCGCTTGCAGGGGACCATCAATAAACCAAAGCCCGTGTTTACCTTCATTTTTTACCAAATGAACACCCCCGATGGTATAATCGAGTTTTACGAGATCTTTAAAATATTTAAAGTCCTGTGTTATCCCGGGGATGTAATCAATTTCAAGCGACAAAAATATGTTGAGGCTATTCCTGTATTTTTCTTTAAGCTGTCTGATTTCAGCAGCATATTCGAGCAACTTTTCCTCATCCCTGATTGCAAATTTGTTTTTGAAAGGCACAGGTGCGTGGCTCGAAAACCCGAGGGTATCAAATCCTTTATTGATGGCCATTTTCACGTATTCCTCCGGGGCAGATGAGCCATCGCAGTAATGTGAATGGTTGTGAAGATTGAATAGACGTTTTTGCATTTATGATAGAAAGTTAATGGTTAATGGCCCCGAAAAATAGAAAATTTTTAATTTTCGTAATTTTTCGAGGGTGCTCGGGCAAAGCCCGGCATTAATCGTTATTCGGTTATTAGATTTAAAATAAATAGCTATTTAGTTTTTGGATATCGATGCATGATGTAATTTTAAAATTGCAATATTATAAATAATGTAATGAACCGTCAAGCATAGTTTGAGATTATAGTCGGGGAAAAAGCATTTTATCGATCTTCGAAATATTACCTTGTAATGATTGCACCCTGAAATAACTGAAACATTTATCATTACTTTTGCGATCGTTTTAACAAAAATACGATGAGCATATTGGAGATTATTGCCCTAATTGGATCGGGTGCTTTGGTGGGATTTATCAACACGCTTGCGGGAGGCGGTTCCATTATTTCACTTTCGGTATTGATGATGCTCGGATTGCCGGCCACCGTGGCCAATGGCACCAACCGCATTGCCGTTGCTGTACAAACCCTTACCGCCGTTTCCAGCTTCAGACAGCAAAAAGTTTTGGAAGTAAAAAAGGGAATATCCCTCGCTATTCCTGCAATAGTCGGTTCAGTTATCGGCGCATGGATTGCAGTGGATATTAACGAAGTAATTTTTGAAAAGGCTGTAGCTATAGTTATGATATTGATGCTGGTTTTCATCCTTTATAAACCACAAAGCTGGATCAGGGAGCGTACTGATTTAACTTCCAAAAACATCACCTTCTGGCAAATACTTATTTTTTTCCTTATAGGCATTTATGGTGGATTCATACATGCGGGGGTAGGTTATTTCCTTTTGGCAGGCATCGTGCTCGGGGCTGGATATGAATTGGTAAAAGCCAACGCCATTAAGGTTTTGATAGTGTTACTCTACACACCTTTTACCATTGTGGTATTTGTAATGAACGACCAGGTAAACTGGGCCTATGGCCTGGTGATGACCATCGGGAATGTAGCGGGTGCATTTATTGCTTCGCGCATGGCCGTAAAAAAAGGTGCTGCCTTTGTACGTTGGGTTATTGTAGTGGTTATACTGCTTACATCAGCCCACCTTTTTGGTATCATCGATATTAAAGCTATTGTTCAATCTTTATCAATAACATCATGAGAAATTTAGTATTCAGCTTTTTAATCCTGTTTTTCTTTACAGGATGTACTCAACATCAAAAAGAAAAAACTATAATCGCATCAACCGGAAAACCTGCCTGGGTCATTGTGGTGCATGGAGGAGCCGGAAATATGGATCCTGATAATTTTACCGATGAAAAGGAAAAGACTTACAAGGATAAACTCTCTGAAGCGCTTGAAGCCGGCGCTATAATTTTAAAAAACGAAGGCACAGCAATAGATGCTGTAGAAGCTGCCATAAATATCCTCGAAGACTCCCCCTTATTTAATGCAGGAAAAGGCGCTGTATTTAATGCGGATGGGATGAACGAACTCGATGCTTCAATTATGGATGGCAAAACACTGAATGCCGGAGCAGTGGCCAATGTAAAACGAATTAAAAATCCCATCTCCGCTGCACGCAAGGTTATGGAACAATCCCCTCATGTAATGCTGATCAGCGATGGAGCCGAAAAATTTGCAAAAGAACAAGGCATTGCTTTGGTGAATCCTGAATATTTTTTTACCGATAGCAGATGGGAATCGCTGCAAAAAGCAAAAGACAGGGAAAAACAAAAGCTTGAAGATGAAACTAAAAAAAATGGAACTGTGGGCTGCGTGGCTTTGGATGTGGAGGGAAATATTGCTGCCGGTACTTCCACCGGTGGCATGACCAACAAAAAATATGGTCGCGTGGGCGACTCTCCTATTATTGGTGCAGGCACTTATGCCGACAACAATAGCTGTGGAGTTTCAGCCACAGGGCATGGCGAGTTTTTTATCCGAAACGTAGTAGCTTTCGACATTGCAGCCCGCATGAAATACAAAGGCGAAAGCGCTGAAGTTGCTGCCAACGATGTCGTCAACAACAAACTCAAAGCAATTGGTGCCAGTGGCGGAGTAATTGTATTGGACAAAAACGGAAACATCACCATGCCCTTCAACACAAGCGGCATGTTCCGCGGATACCTCTACCCCGGCAAAGTTCCTGAAGTTTTTATTTTCCCAAACAAATCACAACCTTGAAAGCACTCCATCACTCCATCACTAACCTCTAACCTCTAACCTCCAACCTCTAACCTCCAACCTCTAACCTCCAACCTCTAACCTCTAACCTCCAACCTCTAACCTCCAACCTCTAACCTCTTCAAAACAATGAAAACTATCCACTGGGGCATCATCGGGTGCGGCCAAGTAACAGAAGTAAAAAGTGGGCCGGCATTTAGGCTGGCCAAAAACTCGGAGCTTATTGCCGTAATGCGCCGTAATGGCGAACTGGCAAAAGATTATGCCTCCCGGCACAAAGTAAAATATTGGTACGACAATGCCGAAGCCTTAATCCAAAATCCTGAGGTTGATGCTGTTTATATCGCCACACCGCCCTCATCACACTTAAAGTATGCATTATTGGCAGCAAAAGCCGGAAAGCCTGTGTATGTTGAAAAACCGATGGCACTTAATAACAGGGAAAGCAAGGAGATGGTTCGTTATTTTAGTGAGGCTAATGTTCCCCTTTTTGTAGCTTATTACAGAAGAGCATTACCAAGATTTTTAAAAATTAAATCAATCATCGACTATGGCGAAATAGGCAGCATAAGACTTGTTAATGTACTGTTTCACAAAAAGGCGGAGAAAACTGACCTCCCCGGAAAAGACAATTGGCGTGTTAACCCTGAAATTTCGGGAGGTGGGTATTTTGTTGATCTCGGTAGCCATGTTCTCGATATTCTCCAGTTTTTTTTAGGGAATATTATCTCAGCGGATGGCCATGCAGGAAACCAGGCCGGCCTTTACCCTGCTGAAGACATCGTTAGCGGGAACTTCATTTTTTCATCGGGGGTTCATGGAATCGGTATCTGGAACTTTAGTGCTTTCGCTGATATTGATCGCACCGAAATTGTGGGTGATAAAGGAAAAATCACTTTCGCTACCTTCGGCAACAGCCCGGTAATTGTAGAAACGGTAACAGGAAAAAGAGAGCTTGACCTCCCCAATCCAAAACATATTCAACAGCCTTTAATTCAAACTATTATTGATGAGCTTAACGGAAATGGCCTCTGCCCTAGTACCGGACTCACTGCTTCGCGCACCAATTGGGTGATGGATAAGCTGAGGAGTTGAAAATTACTTTCAAGTATTTCAACACAGGCTAAATATTCTGGTGATCACTTCTTTTATCTCCACGAAAAAAATCATTCCGCCAGAAGAATTTGATAACTTGATATTCCATTTTGGAACATCAAGTTGGGGCGGAACAAGAAATCTTCCTTATGCATTTATCGAACAGGGTGTTGCTATGTTATCTGGTTTTCCAATTTTCCGGATTTCGACTTGTATGAAATACCGATGAAATGATTATAGTTTGCTTAGCCTCATCAATTGTGTAATGAATCATATAAGGAAATACATTTAAAACAACAGTTCTTACATTATCATATCGAATACTAACAGCCTTTGGGTTTTGCTCAATAAAACGCACTGTTTTCTTTACTTCAGACGAGAATTTTTTTCCGAGTCCGGCTTGCCGATTATTATACCACAGGGCTGCTTTCCGAATATCTTCTTTTGCAAGGAGTAAGATAAGGGATTTATACATTATAATTCCCTTTCGATATCATCCATTGCCTCACCAAAATTTATTGCTGTATCAGGGTTTTTGGCATATTCTTCCATTCTTTCCCTAACAATATCAATATGCCATGAGGGAATGTTAATCTCTCCCTCAGCGATATCTTTATATTTATCCTTTAGCTGGTTCCATTCATTAATCGGAATAAAAACGCCGGTTGTCTGTCCGTTACTATCAGAAATATATTGCAAGTTCATCATGTTAAATTATTTATTTTAAAAATCAATTTATTAATAACAAAATTAACAAAATAAAAAGTCATGTCTTACCGTCCTATTTCAGCACAGCAATTTTAATAGCTTTCGACCATTTACCCGCCTCAAGTTTACAGATATAAAAACCATTGGGTAAATCCGAGGTATTAAAATCTATATGATTTTGTGGAGTACTTGCAAAATCTTTAAGCAACACACTTATCTCTTTTCCATAAACATCATAAATCACAAGGCTAACCTTGCTATTATGAGGCACAGTAAAACGGATGCCCGATTGTTCTTTTACAGGATTGGGTACGCACGAAAGTGAGAGGGGATTTTCGGAAGAAGCTAAATCTTCAATTTGAGTTACATAAGGCGAAATCCTACCGTAATAAACGTCCTCTTCCTGGTTAAAAGTTCCTGCCCAGGCAAGGTGAGCACTTTCATCATCAGATTTCATATCAAAGTAATCGCCCATTTTTTCCTGTTGCGGCCAGCCAATATGAGGATCGAAAAGTTCGGACAACTCAAAGTTTGCCGACCAGTTGTAGCCCTGATCAAGCGAATAGGCATAATATAATTGGGACCAAACTGAGTTTCCGGGAGAATTTCTGGTGTCCAGCCACACTACGTCTATCCGGCCATTGGGAGCCACCGACATGGTTCCAAACCATTGGTGATCCCCAACAAGCTCATCATCGTTTATACGAATTGGATCATCCCAGGTATCGCCGCCATCGGTGCTGCGGGCAAACATCACATCACCGGGATCATCGTTTGAATACCTGTAAACCGAAGCAAGAACATAAACATTTCCACGGCCGGGGCCATCCGAAACATCCACATCAATATCGGCCTGCCCCATCAAACCCGAAGGATTTACACTGGGATAAATGCTTAGCTCACCATCCAGGTCAACCTCGGAGTACGAATCAAAAGCTACCGGGAACAGTGTATCCATAGCGGTAGAAGACTTAGCAACAATAATTTCGGAGCCATAACCTTCACCAACGATATAAAGTTCTCCTTCGGGGCCAACCGCCATAGTCCCCCAGTTGGGGTCGCCGGGAACTTCAACACAATCTTCATAACTTAAGTTGCTGTTTGTGGAGCGCGTAAAAAACCCCGGATAGCAAATACTGAAAAAAGAAGTCCAGAACGAATAAATATTTCCATTCCCAATACCCTCAGTTTTGTCGATCACCATCCACTGTTTGTCGCCGCCTTGTGCGTCAGTACCTTCGTCCCATTCAAAACCTTCGGCGGCAATTTTATACACATCGCAGGTATAGTCGCCAAAACTGCTGGTGAGGCTGTTGTAATAAATATTACCATCATTATCCGAATCAAGCACAGGATCGGAGCGGAATATGCCGCCATCAATCACCTCGGGAAAAGTCCAGGTTTCGCCACCATCGTTGGTGTAACCAATGCCTGCCTGCCTGAAATTGCTTGTAATATTGTCGAATTGCCGCCAGCCAATAACCATGCGATTGGGATTGGTAGGATCCACAGCAATGGAAGGTTCGTTGGCAGCATCGCCAATAATATTTTCACCGTCCTCATTTACATTTACCTGCGTGGTAAAGAAAAAATCATCGCGGGTTTTAAATGCCGGCGAGGTTTTCTTATTACCGTAAGCATTGGGGAGATAGGGATCATCGTAAACTTCGTGATACTTTTTTTTCTTTTTGGCAAGATCAACTTCCCCATTTTGAGCAAGGATTGGAGAAGTAAAAATAAGTATGCCGAGAACTACCAGAAATCCGGGTGTAAATAACTTTTTCATCCGGATAAAAAATGGCCACAACCTGTCCCGATTTTTCGGGAGATGCACGAATGAAATTTTATTCATATCCTCCGAAGATTCGGGGCAAATAGTGGCTGTAACAAGTTTACGTAGATATTTCATTATTGTATAATTTGTTGGTTATAAATTTTTAATTTTCACAAAGTAAATAAATATTTAATGATTTTGGATGTGAAAATATAGCAAAAGTGATTAAAATGAGAGAGGAAAGAAATTGGAGTGATGGAGTATTGGAGTGACAGAATGAATGAATGAATGAATGAATGATTGAATGACAGAATGAATGAATGAATGAAACAGAAGAATGTTGAGCGAAGGGAAATCCCGCCCTTGCGGGAACAGAATGAATGATTGAATGATTGAAACAGAAGAATGTTGAGCGAAGGGAAATCCCGCCCTTGCGGGAACAGAATGAATGATTGATTGAATGGCAGAATGAATGAATGAATGACAGAATGAATGTTCAAAAAACTGCTCCACTCTTAGAAAAAATTCACGGTGTGACTCTGCTCAAGATAGTCATCCGATGAATTACTCCAGGAAGTGGCATTGTTCTCATGCGCAAGGTGTCAGTTGCCTAAGAACTATTCATCGGATGACTTTTGCTGGTCAACCGATATGAGTCACACCGTGAATAAGCCCTGGCAGTTGTGCTCTATTTAAAAAAGCGGTCTTACTCCCGGAAATAATTCACGGTGTGACTGGGAAGCTGGTATTTTGAAAAACTGCTCTACTCTTAGAAAAAATTCACGGTGTGACTCTGCTCAAGATAGTCATCCGATGAATT
>CAZQIV010000122.1:13021-20332 GCA_964593705.1 uncultured Lentimicrobiaceae bacterium
ACTCCAGGAAGTAGTACCAATACTACTCGCATAATGTCATTTGCTTATGCATTATTCATCGGATGACTTTTCTTGGTAACCCGATATAAGTCACACCGTGAATAAATCAAGGCAAATCAAATCTTTGAAAGATAAAAACTAAACTCGCTCCCCTTTCCCACCTTACTTTTTACAAGTAATTTACTGTTGTTTCGCTCCACGAACTCCTTGCATACAATCAGGCCCAGGCCGGTGCCTTTTTCACCGGCGGTTCCATCAGAATTAGCTTTGGAGGCCAGATTGAAAAGTTTTCCCATATTT
Source organism: uncultured Lentimicrobiaceae bacterium (assembly GCA_964593705.1). GTDB lineage: Bacteria > Bacteroidota > Bacteroidia > Bacteroidales > 4484-276 > SABY01. The sequence continues at coordinate 13,322 of CAZQIV010000122.1, forward strand.
TCCGGTGAAATCCCAACACCCTCATCTTTTACGGCAATTTTCAACAAACCGTCTTCAATTTCTTTTACCAATAGCGTAGCTTTTCCTCCCGGCTTACTGTACTTAATGGCATTATGTAACAGGTTCCTGATTATCGTGTAGATCATTTCACGATCCGCAAAAACTTTATAACCTTCATCGGCCCAAATATGAAAATCAAGTTCCTTTTTTTCGGCACATAAAGCCAACAAATCGTAACATTCTTCGGCAAGTTCAGAAATATCAAATTCCACCGGACTAAATTTTACCCTGCCTGTTTGTGTTCGCGACCAAACCAGTAGATTTTCCAATAGCGAGTAAATTCTTGTGGCGGAGTTATGAAATCCATTGATCCCCTCTATCTTATCTTCTTCATCGAGCGTTTCAAAATTTTTCGACAATAATTCGCTGATGGAAAGCAGGCTTGTAAATGGATTTTTTAAATCATGGGCAATAATCGAAAAGAACTTATCCTTGGTAGTATTCAACTCCTTTAGCTTCAATTCAGAGGCTGACAATTGGCTGTTGGCTTCCTGAATTTTTTGGTTTTGAACCAAAAGCAATTTGTTGGTTCTGGCTTTCAGCAGATAAATATAAACAAAGGCAAAAATGACCATAGCAACAATCATTTCAAGCAGGTAAAACCACCAGGTTTTCCAATAAGGAGGGGCGATGGCAATTTTGAGTTGGGCAATGTTGGGTGAGATTTCGCCGGATTCATTCATAGCTTTCACTTTAAAAGTATAATTTCCGGGAGCCATGTTTGCATAAGTTACATAGGATCGAGAACCTGAATTATTCCAGTCTTCGTCCATGTTTTCCATTTTGTAACTGTATGCCATTTTTTCGGAGGGAGGGACGTTGAGCACAGCAAACTCAAAGCCCAGGAAACGGTGCTTATAATCCAGCTTTATTTCGGGGGAATATGCAAGTGCAGTTTCCATCAAAAATTGATCTTCTGTTTCTACCAATGAATTTGAACGATGGCCTTGAGCATTAATTGAGGGAATCATTCCCACATTCACCTTTTTCCCTAATATATCAATACCTGTAAGCACAACATTAGCATTGTTACTCGATTGCAAAACTTTTCCCGGATTGATGATGTTAAGCCCGTAAACTCCTCCAAAATATAGTTTGCCACTTATGCCACCATGAAAAGCCCCTCCATTAAATTCGTTACTTTGTAGTCCGTCTCCCGAATCAAAGTTTTCAACAGTATAATCTACAAGGTTAAATTTTGATATCCCAAGATTAGTACTGAGCCATAAGTTGTTTTTACCATCCGGAAGCAGGCCATATATCACTTCGTTGGGCAGGCCTTGCCCAATCCCAAAACGGATAAACTTTTCCTGCTGTGGATCGAACCTGTTGAGGCCATCGTTTGTGCCAATCCACAAAATCCCATTGTCATCTTCGTAAATCGAAAACACAATATCATTGGATATGTTCCCGGCAACTTCAGCATTATACCTGTACGATTTAAAAGTCTCGTTTTTAACATCCATTTTGTTCAAACCGCCACCATAAGTTCCGATCCACAAATTTCCGAGACGATCTTCCCAAATTGCGGAATAAATAAAATTATGAGAAATACTTGCCTGATTTGCCGGATCATTCAAATAACGCTTACAGATACCTGTATTCCTGTCAAATTTGTTCAGGCCGTTTCGGGTACCGATCCATAAATTCCCTGCCCTGTCTTCCGAAATTACCCTGACGGAATTACTGGAGAGCGTTTGCGGATTTTCGGGATCGGAAACATAGTTGATGAACTTTTCAGTTTTTGGATCAAAACGATTGAGACCTCCACCATCAGTGCCTACCCAAACAATGCCCTTGCTGTCCTGATACACCTTTCTGACAGATGCTGTTGACAAAGAACCGGGCTTAGCATCATCGTGGACAAAATGGGTAAAACGTCCGGTTTTTGGGGAATAGCGATTGAGCCCGTTGGTGTTGGTACCCGCCCAAAGCGTTCCATCGTCAGCCTCAAAAACTGTCCAGATAAAATTGCTCGACAGGCTGTTGTCATCCAGCGGGTCGTGGGTAATAAGCCTGAATTTGTGGGCAAGCCGATCGTAAACACTAATGCCTGCGCCAAAGGTACCAACCCAAATCACGCCGCAGCGGTCTTCGAAAATGCAATTGATGGAATTCTGAGAAAGGCTGCCCGGATCGGCAGTATTGTTCAGGTAATTTTCAACTTCAAGTGTTGCAGTATTGATGCGGTATAAACCTGAACCAAAAGTGCCATACCATAAATTATCGCGGCTGTCCAGACAAGTTGGCTTTGCCGTGTTTACCGACAAACTCTGGCTTGCATCCCTGGCCTCTGCAAGGCAGGTAAATTCGCCAGTTTTATGGTTGAACAAAAACAGCCCGCCCGGCGTTCCCGCCCAGATTTTCCCCTGCTTATCAAGCAAAAGCTTATCAACTCTGTTTTCATAAACTGCATTTTCTCCGCAAAGACCAATTTCAAAAAGGGTTTCAAGACCTGAATTTATATCATAGCTTACAAGCCCTTTGTCGATGCCAGCCCATAATGTTTTCTTATCCAAAACCAATGCGTAAACACTTCGATTTAAGTAAGCTGTTTTCGATGCAGGTAAACAAAACACAGGATTTTTTTCGGAGGCAAAAAACAAGCCGTCTTCAGTGGCCACCCAAATATCACCATTCGGCTCACATACAATTTCGAATATTTGTGATGAGGGAAAAATGATGGATTTGCCGATTAGTGAAACCCGTTCGGCTTTCCGAGATTTGGGTTCAATACGGTTGAGTCCTGCCAGGGTGCCAATCCACAGGCTTCCATCAATGCCTTCGTTAATGGCCGTAATGGTATCGTTGGATAAGCTCCCCTTTTTATCCTCCTGGTGGTACTGAATAAAAGTTTCATTAACCGGGTTAAAAGCAGTAAGCCCGCCCTTTGAGCCAAACCACAAGAGCCCGTTGCTATCCTCAAAAATAATTTCAGTCCATTTATAGGCTAAACTGTTTTCGTTTCCTGCCTGTGGGCGATAAATGGTGAAATATTTGCCATCATATTTATTCAGGCCGTCTTCGGTGCCAAACCACATAAATCCTTTGCTGTCCTCAAAAATGCAATACACCGAGCTCAACGAAAGTCCATCATCGATGGTAAGGCGGTTGAAGCGGATGGTGGTTTTCTGGGCATAAAGCTGAACAGATAACAACACGCAAAGCAACACTAAAAAAAACAGTTTTTTCAGCAGCCCGATCACTAATTTGGAAGGTAAGCAGGAATGATGTCTCATCCTTTTTGTTTTGCTTTGTATATTTCAATATTTTCATCTACCATTAAGCACTCCGTTCTGATTTTCAACAGTTTAGTTACCTCAACCCTAAAGGGTGTAAACTATTGAAGATCAAAACTCCCTTTAGGGTTGGGGTAAATTTTGATTTTCAATACCATGAGCTTATGGACAGATACAAATTAAACGAGTTGTTGAAGGTATTGTTACAGTAAAACTAATTTGAATGATCAAAGTGTAAGATATTATTGATCGATGGTTGATTTCGGGTTGCAGATGGGGTTGATGGATCAATAAGGAATATTGAAAGTACACCAGTACATACGAGCCCTATTTCAAACTAATGCCAGTAAGAAGTTGTGCGAATGATACTGAGTAGATGCTAAATGTATTAAAAAAATATCCGATTAAAGATTTGAAACCCGATTGAAATTTTGGTCATTCAAAGTGTTTCTTCCAATTTAATGGTTAATTTTGCTATGTACAAAAACAGCATTGTAATGCTAATATTCATCAAAACATAATAAATTTAAAAAGGCAGGTATAATTTTGTCCTGCCAGAGGACTTAATGGATTCTGAATTCGTTAAGCTTGTTTTAAAAAATTGATAAAATCATGAAAAGGCAATTCACAGCAATTATTGAACATGCACCCGAAGGGGGTTATTGGGCAATGTCACCAGAAATCCAGGGAGCAAATGGTCAGGGTGAAACCATCGAAGAGGCAAAAAACAATTTGAAGGATGCCATAAAACTTTTGCTTGAAGATAAACTTGAAGATTATAAAAGAGGGCTTCCTGATGATATAGTCGTTGATACGATTGCTGTGGAATGAAAAGAAAGTTGCTGGAAAAGAAATTAAGAATTGCCGGTTGCTACCTAAAACGTGAAGGTGCATCCCATTCGCTATGGATAAACCCGAAAAACGGCAATATTGAAGCAGTGCCACGGCACGCAGATATTAAAGAACCACTTGCAAAAAAAATACTTAAAAGTCTGACAGCAGAATAATTCCGATACACTTTCCTAACTTGGACAAGCCAAAACCAAACAAGGTAATCATGTAAAATTTATGGTGTATTCCTGTTTTGGTTTGCCCAAGACATTGTTTACACCGCTTGCCCGGTTCCGATAAAAATCGGGATGTAATCCGAGTGCAAAATCGTTCCCTACTTGTATGTCCTCAATTCCGGTGTTTCCAATATGATATCCGGCAAACACGGTAACTCTGCATAATTTCTTGCAGAGCTAAACATATAATCTTCGGCTTTTTCTACTATCATATCCTGAACCAGATTATAATGGATATTTCAATATTCGCGTGCAAATGCGATAGGGTGAGGTTAATGTTTAATATGTGATGTCCAATTAAAGATTATATTTTTGCATGAAATAAAAATAATATGGAACAAGGAAAAGGAAATACGCAAATCCTCCCTGACGAAAAAATTGTAAATCACAAATTGTGATATCCAATAAAGAAAAGACATCGAACAAGATGATAAAATAATGTTGATTTTTGAATATATAAAACAGTTTGAAGAAACCAAACAACAAGAGCTTGAATACAAAAACAGAAAACGTATTGGCTATAATCAAACTGGTGAAGATTAATTACCCTGCTCGCTCGATCCCGATAAAAATCGGGATGTAATCCGAGTGCAAAATCCTTCCCTATTTATATGTCCTCAATTCCGGCGTTTCCAAAATGATATCCAGCAAATACGGTAACTCTGCATAATTTCTTGCAGAGTTAAAATAAGTCCGGAAAATTATTCCGAGCGAGCAGCATTGTTAAGCAAATTTTTATAGTTGAATGTATCCCCTTAGAAATATCAAAATATTTATCTTCACAGCCTAAAAAATGCAAGAGATGAAAAGGACTATTTTACTTTGGGTATTCGCAATAATATTTGGTGGCCTTGCAGGGCAAACCCAAAACAATTTATTGGAGACAATCAACTATCGTGCTTTGAGCCCTTACCGTGCCGGTTCATGGATTTCGGCTATTGCCGTGCCGGAGACTGATAATCCTGATTTTAATTAGGGTCTGCTGATAAAGCCCCATACCATTGTCAGTTGGTAAATTCAGCGTATATTTGTTGGAGTATAAGCAAGGAAAAATGATAAAACAGCGAAAAAAGCGTGCATCTGCGCCCGAATATGTCAGTCCAAACCAGCTTACCCTGGAAGGATTTGAGACACCCTTCGAACAGTTGCTCAATCCAAAAAACCGGTGGGTTATATTGGCGAACAAGATCCCCTGGAATGAAATAAGCAACCTTTACCTCAAGCATGTTGGCGTAAGCACCACTGGCCGGCTACCTATCAACCCCAGGATTGTAATAGGGTCAGTGATCATCAAGCATATGTGTAACCTTGACGATAGGGAAACCGTTGATCAGATTTCGGAAAACGTTTACATGCAATACTTCCTGGGGTATTCAAGTTTCACCAATCAAACACCTTTCGATGCTTCACTTTTTGTTGAGTTCCGTAAGCGACTTGGACTCGAACAAGTCAATGCAATAAATGAGCGGATCGTTTCGCTCAAAGCAAAACTGAATGCAAAGGGGGATAAACCAAAGGATAACGATACACCCAAAATAGGCCCAGAACCTGAAAGCCATTCACAAACCGCCCAGGACGAAAAGCAACATGCTGAAACTCCAACAATCAACAAAGGGCGTTTACTCATGGATGCTACGGCGTGTCCCCAAAACATTGCTTATCCAACCGACTTGAATTTGCTCTCAGATGCAAGGGAAAAGAGCGAGTACCTGATAGACTTGCTTTATGATCCAGATTTCCACAAGCAAAAACCAAGAACCTATCGCAGGTTAGCACGAAAAAGATACCTGAATACTGCGCAAAAAAAATCTAAATCAGGTAAAACCATCCGGAAGGCTATTAGCGGGCAGTTGCAATACCTGGCACGCAACCTCCATTCCATAAACAAGTTTTTGGACACTTACGAACAAATTCCTTTTGAAAACCGGGATTACAAGTATTTGCTGGTCATCAATACCGTTTACCAGCAACAAAAAGAAATGTACGATAATCACACCCATCGTGTGGATCATCGTATTGTAAACACCCACCAACCATATATAAGGCCGATGGTACGGGGCAAGAGCCAGGCAAAGGTAGAATTTGGGGCCAAGATTCACGTGTCGTTGATTGATGGTATTTCATTCCTGGACGAAATCAGCTGGGAAGCCTTCAACGAGGGTAGCCACATGATGGCTTACATTGAAAAGTACAAAATCCGGTTTGGATATTATCCAAAAGAAGTACTTGCCGATCAGATTTATTGCACCCGTGATAACCGAAGGGACTTAAAGCTATTGGGCATCAAGCTTATTGCAAAGCCCCTTGGCAGACCACCGGCAGTGTCGAATCACGTAAGACCAGGCGAAAGGAATCCTATCGAAGGAAAGTTCGGACAAGCAAAAACGGCATACGGTTTAGACCGCATACACGCAAGGCTCATGGGAACAAGCGAATCGATGATTGCCAGCATAATCTTAGTACTCAACCTGGTCAAATTGGCCGGGATGGGAGTACTATGCCTTTTTGATAAAGTTGGTGAAAGTTTTTCAGCAAAGCAATTGGGTTTTTTCTTGCTGCCATCAAACTGGAAAAATGGAAACCGCAATAGATTCAGACAACTAATACTATCGTAATTTAGAGTGCGACTGTTTCATACTTCAAGC
>CAZQIV010000123.1:0-20113 GCA_964593705.1 uncultured Lentimicrobiaceae bacterium
AGGAATAAATTAGGAATAAATTATGGTAAAAGTAGTATCGGCGAAAATCGGTGTTAAATGTCCTTCTAAAACAACTCCTGCAACTGCTCCAGCTCCTCTGTAAAACCTTTCTTGTTTAATTCTTGTGCAGCTTCAAGTTCCGAATCAAAAATATCTGCCTGTAACAATTGTTTTATATCAAACAATGAACTTTCAAACCTTTTTTCGCACGATTTAAGAATACCAATTTGACTGTCAAAAATTGATTTATCCTTTTCAAATTCTTTTGGTGGAACAATACGGTCTCCCATTTCCCAATTTAAATCATTTCCTTTAATTATTGTTGAAGGTGTATGTTGAAAGTAAGTTTTCAGTCCTTCCTTTTTCGTATCATCATAATACATCTTTGAGAAATCGGAAATTCTATGAGGCAGTATTATTTTCCTTCTACTATTTTTATTTCGTCTTCTATCAATCCGTAGAGTTGATAAACAATTTCATTTATTCTGCTTTCGCAATAATCAATCTTTGATTGGGTCTGATTTCTTTTCGTTTCCAACTTTTGTTCTCTTATTTCTTCATTCACTTTTAGTAATTGCTCAACAAGTTTTATTATTTCATCGTGCAATGTTTTTTCTTCCTTATTCTTTTCATTAATTATTTTGATTGGAAATTTTTTGCAGTTCTGAATTAGTATCTTCTGAAAAAGATTTTTGGATAAGTCAAGATATTTATTGCCGTGATAAAAATTCATCAAGTTGGAATTAAGGATAGCAAGCAGATATTTTATATTTATCTTGCTGTCATTCGATATAATATTGAAAATTGATTGTGTATTGTATAATTCATCTTCTGAATAACCCGCATAAATCCGTAAAGGATTTCCGCTTACAATTTGTCGGACTAATATTCTCGGCTCCGTGAAGAATCTTTTTTGTCTTGGTGCTCCAAGCCAATCTCCGTAACTTAAATATTCTTTCCCTCCCCATTTTACAAAATACCGTGAAACATCAGCACCTTCTAAAACTGGCTTAAATGTTTTATCTTTTTTTGTTGTTGAATTAAATGCCCGTTCTGTTATTTGTTTCTGGCTATGTCCTTGATATTTATCGTATGGAGTTACTCCCAGCGTAAAGTCGCATAAATTTTGCAAGTCCGTTTTACCCTTTTCAATTTTTTTCAGCAATATTTTTATTTCATCGTTTGTAAAAATATCAAGCGAGGCAAATTCATTCTTCAAGCAATTCTTTGTATTCAAATAATTAACTTCTTTGGCATTATCTAAAGTTATTTCGGTGATTGTATCTTTCCTGTCATAAATAATACATTCTGTTTTTTTTGTCTCACTTCCAATTGTAATGATTACTGTTTCTGCCTTTACACCTTGAAATGTATTGTCTGGCATACGCAAAATTTTCTCAATCCCGAAATTTTCAATTATCAATTTTCTCAATTTCTCATAGGAACTCTGATATAAAATTGAATTAGGAATAATAAAACCAAATTTGCCTCTTGAATTTAAAAGTTGAAGTCCTCTTTCAATAAATATTGCGTAAAGATTAATTCGGTTCTCTGTTGTTTTGTATTTATCAAAATAATACTTCGTGAGTTCAGGCAGATGTCCTTTTAAATCTACCCAGGGCGGATTTCCAATTACTACATCAAAACCAGCATTAAGTCCGTATTCTACTTGTGGTTCTTGCAATTTATTTCTAATTAACCCGTCTGTTTCGTCCGCAAGATTTTTAACCTTTTTGTATTGCAGTTTATATTCTTGTTGTAGTTCGGGCTTTTTAATTTTAAACACTTCAGGAAAAGCTCTTTTCCAATTAAACGGCTTTATTTTTTTCTCATCTCCAAAATCTAATTGACTATCGTAATAATCTGTATCAACTAAACTGTTGCCGTCTTTGATATTACTGTCAAGTGTCGGCAAAACTCTTTCGTGAAACATGGATAACTGATGAGCAATAGAGGCAGAAGTTTCACCTTCCATACATTTTAAAAGCAAACTCAACTTGGTTACTTCAACTGCATTTACATCAATGTCAACCCCGAAAATGTTGTTGAGCAAAATTCTTTTCTTCTCTGATGTGGTCAAATTCCCTTCGGGTGTAAGCGGATTATCTTTTTTCCCTTTAGATGGTTTTCCGTTTTCGCTGTAGTGGTTCTTGTGCCAATCCAGCAAATATTGATAAGCGCCAATTAAAAAGCTGCCGCTGCCGCAGGCTGGGTCAACTATTTTTATTTTGCTTATTTCTTTCGGTGTTTTGCCTTCAATAAGTTTTCCGACTGTGTTTTTTACAATGTATTCAACAACATATTGTGGTGTATAATAAACTCCTCCCGCTTTTCTTACTACGGGCTTCTCCTCAATCTTTGCATGATGTGCAGGCGTAATGCGAATTACTTTTCCGAGAAACTGTTCGTAAGCGCTTCCTAAAATTTCAACAGATAAAACAGAAAACTCATAAGGGCTTTCAGGATAATACAATTCGTTGATTATGTTTTTAATTACCTTGTTGTCTATCTTTATTCCCTTGCTGATTTTGTCTTTCTTGAAATCAAAAATACCTGAATTGTATTTTTCGTCTGCCTCCCTGAAAGTGTTGAAAAGATTTTGATAATAGTCGCCTTGTTTTAATGCGATTTGTAAATTACCATAAATTTCAACTCCTCTGTCTTCGGCAATGCGCAGGAAAATAATTCTGTCAATAGTTTGCTGAACGACAAAATTTATTTCGTCTTCATCAAGTTCTTTATTATTCCAACTTATACTTGTTGCAAGGTATTTGCGCCAATTGTCGAGCGATTGTAAAAATTCCTTGTCAACGGTGGCGGTTCCTCTTTTGTTCGCTTTTCCTTCAATAAATTTGTCAAAACTTCCTTTAAGTACACTCCCTTTGCTGAAAGTTTCCCAGAGGAAATCAAACTCTTTGAGGTAGTCCTTAAAAGTAAGATACTTTATTCTTGCAACAGATGCTTTGTCGGTTGGGTTTGGTTTTTTGGTACAATCGTAAATTGCAAATTCTTCAAAGTCGGTGATGATGCTCATGGGAAGTTTAGCACTCCATCCATATCTACGAATTTGATATGCTGGCGGAATATCATTTTTTACGTCAACACTTGGTTTTTTTGCTTCAACGAAAAACAGTCGCTTTCCACCAACCAAACGAAAAGAATAATCAGGTGCTTTTGTAGCTCTGCTAACTTTAACTTTGTCTTCGTGAATCACTTCTCTGTAAGCCTCTGCGTAACCCTCTGAATTGTCAACATCCCATCCAAATGCTTTAAAAAATGGGTCAATGAAATCGCGCCTTGTCAGGGTTTCGTTGTAGTCAACTTTTTTATATGAGGTAAATTGTTCCTCAAACCGTTCAACGAGTTCAGATATTTTCTTGTATGCTTCTTCTTTATTTATCATTTTGCATTATCGTTAAAAGCTTCAAAAATAGAAAAAAGCTTTGGCAAATTGCACTTTCTGGCAACCTTTGGTTTGTGTGTCGGCTCGTGGGGCTTGCCAATGTGTGCAATGTGGGTCGGCCCTTAAAAACAAAAAATGCGGGTTGGCAAAAAATAAAACTTTATCGGGTCGGCTGGTGTGGTCGGCAGTCATTCCGATTTGTCTTTCTTTTCTGCCTTTATATATCATCTTGTCAATTTTCATTATGTCGCTGTCTTTTTTTAGGCTTGTTGGTAACGTTCCGCAAATATGGCTCTTAGCCGCCCACTTATCGAAAGGTTTTTAGTGTTTTGTATGTTTCCTTTTCTACTCACTTTTCCAGATGACCGCTAACCGGCTGTGAGCCATGATTTGCTGTTATAAGCTGTACTTTCATTTTACTCTTTAAATAAATAAGTCCCTATTTTTATATGAACCTATTAGTACTGTAACGACTTCTTTAATTCTAATAAATCTAAAGTTTTCCAATAAAATCTTGCTTGAATACGAATATAAAATAAAAACGAATGCAACAATAGCTAAAGCCGTAATATTGTAAACAGAATATATGTTTTCAAGAATCTGAAGGACAGTTTTAATTGACAGTATAATAAATCCAATTGCTAACAAAATCTGTGAAAAACGTAATGCATAGAAAATACCTGTTAAATATCTTGTTAACGATTCAGCAGATAATATCTCAATCGCTGCGTTTTCATCGTTAAAACATGTCATATATTTATAAAAGTTGAAAAAATGATGATTTGAATACTCTCCTTTATCAATTCTTGTTAACCAAGTTTTTTCAAAAAAATCATTCATGGATTTATTATAGTAACTATTATCCATTTGATATTTCAATAATTCGATGTATGGAAAAATCGAAGTATAAATTACTTCATCATCCATTTTATTGGAGTCTTTTAGTTTTTTAGCAGAAAGCTTGTCTGGTTTTCCAGGTTTAAGCAACCTTAATATCATACCAGTTAAGTATCCAAAACAAATTAAAACTATTAATGAAATAATTGGGTTCAGTAAGTAATTTAATTCAATTGTGCTGATATTTATTGCATAGCTTATTTCAGGAAAAAAGAACAAGATTGGAAGTCCAACTATATTTAAAAGTAAAAATGAACCAGGGATGAATATCTCAAAAATCCCTTTAGCGTTTCCTATTTTTGGTATTTCCATTTTCTTAATTTTTTGTCTTGTTTAATTGTATAGCTTATAACGGTTAAGTATTTTATCAATCGTTCCCCCAAAAGTATTGAAAGAAATTCAATTTGAAAGAAAAAGGGTGGACTTTTTTAAACGAAGCAGTGGGGGAATGATGGATGAATAGGTTTTCAAAACTCAGGCTCACCATAGCTTGGTTGCGGTGTGTGTCGAAAGCCAGTTTTATTTCAGGATTTCTCATCCGGTGGATATTAAATTTTTAGGCTCACAAAATTAGGGAAATATTTATTGAGAATGGATTTAAATTTTTGGGGTTGATGAAAAATATAGTCATCCGATGAATGATGTTTAAGCAAAAGACATTATGCGATTAGTACTGGTCCTACTTTCGGGAGTAATTCACCGGATGACTATTTTCCAACACAGTCACACCGTGAATTATTTCTAAGCGTGGGGTTGTTTTTTAAAAGTAAAGCACTGCTGCCCTGAGTTATTCATGCTGTGACTTTCCTTTGTTTTTTTGAATATTAAATCAAATAGATACTTTAAAAATAGTCCCGTTGAAAATGTACAATCTTAGATCAAAGATCATAAATCGGACATCTGATTTTATTAGAAATATCAGATGTCTGATTCTCGATGCCCGGAACTTCCTTCCACGCCATGTACGACAATAAAACATACACCCGACAAAAAGGGGAGTGGGTTGAGGTGGTGAGATGATTGTGTGTGATTAAGCTTTTGACTGCCTGTTTTTTTTACTATTTTTGACAAGAATATTTATGGTAAAAGCACTTATTATATCAGGCGATCAGGAAACAGCCAGGGAAGTTGAGAGACTCATTGAATTATGCTGCCCTGACATTAGCGTTGGTGCTCTGGTTGGAGATATAAAAAACGGTGTTTTAGAAATTAACACAAATCAACCGGACTTGCTTATCCTTGATACATTTCTGATTGATGGCAGTGAGTTTGATCTGCTAAATCATTTTGAAAAACCTGATTTTAAGGTGCTTTTTGTTTCGGAATACATGGAATATGCCATAAAAGCAATCGAATACAATGCCATTGCTTACCTACTGAAACCAATAGCCGAACAGAAGTTTACCACATCCATAAATAAAGCAACAGAAAGGATAACAAGGGAAGAAAAGCTCCAGCTTCAATTGCTTGGGCATACTATGGAAGAAATGAAGGCTGCCGAGAATATCATATTGCGTACCAGCGATCAGATACACTCAGTTAAGCCTTCGGATATTATCAGGCTGGAAGCAGATGGTCATTATACCACTTTTTATATGACAGATGGAAGAAAGGTGATTGTTTCGAAATCCAGTAGTGAGTTTGCAGATACTTTACTTGAAAATGGCTTTTTTAGGATACACAAATCGCACATGATCAACATCCACCATTTGAAGTATTTTAACAAGGCGGAAGGGGGTTCTGTTGTTATGGTTGATGAGTCAGTCGTACCGGTTGCCTCACGTAAAAGGGATGCCGTTATAGAATTACTGGAAAAATTAAGTTAAATATGAGGATGATTTTAATAACGTTTAGCTATTATCCCCAGTCGTTAAGGTATTTTTCCTGGGCGTTCAGGTATTTCCAACCTAATCGCATGTTTGATGATATAGTTTTATATAATAATAGAAATTCATGACAGCTCAACACACACATCTTGAAAAAAAGCGGGCCACAATTGTATGTGCCGATATTCATGGGATTTTTAGGCCACAGGAAGATGAATCCATTGATCAATCGGCTGGACTGATGAACACCTGTAATGATATCATCGAATCTGTTGCTAACTATTATGGAGGAAAAATCATTCACTTCACCGGGAAAAGTGCCATCCTTGCTTTTGAAGAAAAGGTTGATTCGACAGGAAATAGAAACAATGCATTGGCTGCTGCTTTTGAGATCAGTGAAAAAATCGCAGAAATATCAAAAGAGATTCCCCTGAATGTACCGCTTGAACTTCAAGCTGGTATTCACTCCGGTACCGTTTTGTTTGGACATATCGGTCCAAGCGCAAACAAGCAATTTACGGTAATTGGAGAAACAGTGGATATTGCATCAAAGATCAGGGAAATGGCCAACAAAGGGCAAATCCTTGTTGGCTCCGACACCTTTGACCAAAATAAAAGCAGCTTCGATTTCCAAGCCCTTGAACCTATTTTTATCAAAGGAAAGCCGGATCCACTTCCCATTTATAAAGTCTTACAGCGAAAGAAAAAAGAATTTGCCCCAAAGGATCAGGCCGGCCGTTCAATTTATTCCGAAATGGTGGGAAGGGAGGCCGAAATGGAACAACTCAAAGCAGTCCTGGTATCATTAACCAAAGGAAAAGGAGGGATCGTAAACATTATAGGATTACCGGGGACAGGCAAGTCCCGACTGGTAGCTGAAATTAAAAAAGAAAAAGTCGTTGATCAATTGGTGTGGTTTGAAGGCCGTGCCTTATCCCACGGACAAAACCTGAGCTATCACCCTATTGCTGGTATAATCAAATCATGGGCAGGTATTTTAGAAGAAGAAAATCCCCAATCGGTTGAATTTAAATTGAGAAATGCTATTGAAAGAATTCTGCCCGATGAAGTGGAACGTATTTTTGCTTTTATGGGTCGCTTTATTGGTATGGCGTTAAATAAACGGGCAAGCGAAATACTCACCGGAATCAATCCTGATTCGATGGATAAGTTGATGCGTAAGGCTCTGCGTGACCTTCTTATAAAATCATCATCCAATAAACCGATTGTGATTGCCATCGAGGATCTTCACTGGGCTGACCGATCCAGCATGGAGATGCTGAGGTCGTTGTTTGCACTTTCATCCAAACAGCCCATCCTGTTTATAGTTATCATGCGACCGGGATATGAAGAAACTTCCGGGGTGCTTGTTAAATACTTGGAAGCCAATCATGCTGAAATGTTGCAAACCATAGAGGTTACTAACCTGAATCCTGCCCGTTCTAAAGAACTTATTGGAAACCTGATATTATCCGGACAGCTTCCCATGCCTTTTTTGCAAGAGCTGATTGCCAAAACCGAAGGAAACCCGTTTTTTATTGAAGAGGTACTGCGCTCCCTTATCGATCAGGGTGCGATTGAGTTTTCTGACAAAGTCTTTAAAATTAATCATAAAATATATGCAGTTAAGATTCCCGAAACCATCAATGAAGTTCTGTTATCGAGGGTAGAAAAACTGGATGAAAAAACAAGAAACCTGCTCGATACCGCTTCGGTCATTGGCCGGAATTTTTATTTCAAGGTTTTGGATGAAGCTGCGGAAACCATTGGTGAAGTGAGTGAAAGGCTGCAGTATCTTAAAAACATGCAGTTTATCCAGGAATCAGGGGGTGAAGAAAACCTGGAATATGTTTTTAAACATGCACTGGCACACCAGGCCGCTTATGATTCGATGATGGAGAAAAAGCGGAAATCGCTTCACCTGAAAATTGCTGAATCCATCGAAAAGGTTTTCCCTGAAAGGATAAACGAATTTTATGGAACTCTGGCTATGCATTACAGCAAGGCTGAAAATTTTATAAAAGCCGAAGAATATTTAGTTAAAGCCGGTGATGAATCAATGAATTCAGCAGCCTCTACGGAAGCTATTGATTATTTTAAGGAAGCTTTTAAAACTTATTTGAAGAACTCCGGCGATGAACCTGATCCCAAAAAAGTAACTATTTTTTACAGCAAAATAGGTGATGCTTATCAACTTGGGGGTAAAAATAAAGAGGCTATTGAATATTACGAAAAGGTATTAAGGCATTATAAAATCGAAGTACCCACAACTAAAACTGGTATTTTGTTCAGTATTTCAATAAATTTTGTGATAATGCTTGTATATACCTATTTCCCCTGGACAAGGTTTAATAAAAAAGCCGGTGACCAAGAGAAATGGCTTTTACAAGTTATCTATTTTTATCAAAGGGCGTTATATTCGTTTGATTCAAGACGCTGGTTTCAAAACGCGGTAATAAGTTTCAGGTTCTTTTCCCGTTATAGCTTTGACTCCAATGAATACAGCCAGGCAACATTTTCAGCATATAGTATTTTATTCAACTGGACCGGGATTTCATTATCAGTAGCGAGAAGAATAATTAAGCTGAGTAGTATAAAAATTCAATCAAAATCCATATTGGTTCAACACGAACACCATACCTATTCCAAAATGCACCAATTTCTTGAAGGAGACTGGCGAACCGAACCCAATATGGAGAATATACAAACCACTTTTCTTGAGAGCGGGGATATTTTTAATTTTGGACCCTTCTTATTGTTTTGTGGATTTATCAGTATCGAACTTGGTCTTAGAAACGAATCTTTTAAAATCATCGATAATATGCTCAAAATTGGTGAGGAATTTGAAAGCGACCATTCTCTTGCTCAACATCACCGTTTAAAGGCAGTTGCATTGTATAAATTCCGAGAGTTTGATCAAATCTATCCTAAAACCACCAAAGGAATAGAATACACCCTCAGAACCGGACATCGTGGTATGCTTCAAATTATTTATTGTATGCGGTTGATATCCGCAACCAAAAATAATGACCTGGAATCCGCAAGGAAATTACTGCCGAAAATTGAAAAACTGATGCCTCCCTTAAAACGCATTAAAATATGGCATAGCACATATTTCCTTGCAAAAGCGTACCTGTTAACTGAAGAGTTTAGAAGAGATCCTGAAAACAAAAGTTTAAAATCACAATTGATCTGCACTTGTAAGTCTTCGATAAAACAAGCGAAGATGGTTCCCAACAACCTCATCGAATCCCATCGTGTGATGGGAAATGCAATGTGGATGACGGGGAAAAAGAAACAGGCCATCAATCATTATGTAAAATCCATCAACGAAGCAGAAAGGGTGAATGGTAAACTTGAATTGTCAAGAACATTATTTGAACTGGGCAAGCGGTTGTCGTCAAATGGAATGAGAATAGTGAACGGCCTTTCCGGCGAAGCATATCTGAAGAAAGCCAGATCCATTTTTTTGGAGATGGGACTTGAATATGATTTGAAGGAGTTGGAGAGGTTTGAAAGTCGTGGATTCCTACATTAATTTATTGTTATTATGAAAATGTATTTTATAGTTGGGCATCAAAATGTTAAAGGTTCTACTTCCATTTTTATGGATGTAAATAATAGCTATTACTGAAAAACAGATTCCCGCCTTGCCGTTAGAAGAAGCAATGGTATTGGCGAGGCAGGTCTCACCGCCAGTTAGCGGTTACCAATGACATGTTTTTGCAAGTGTCAGGTTCTCAAGAGATTTCTCCCTACGGTACCAATGACATGTTTGCGTAAGACACTGAAAATGTAGCTATTAAACAGACCTCTCAGTCGCATGCTCCTTCGAGGTGACAATGCTTCCGTTTGGGGAGTGGGAGGAGGGGAATCGGGCGCTTCGCGCCCGATTCCCCTCCTCCCAACTCAACCCGTGGACGGGGTCATTTCGATGCCGCACGTGCGGCAAGAAATCTATTCCATAATGTCATTACCTCATTATGCCCAAAAATTTGGGTGAAGTCTCGAAAAGACAAGGATAGAATTCTTCAAGGGGTGGATGAAAGTGGGCGCTTTGCGCCCACTTTCATCCACCCCAATTCACCCGCCAAAGCCCTGTCATTTCGAAGGAGCTTGCAGCCTGCCCCGACCAATCGGGGATTGAGAAATATTATTTTACTACTCATGATTAATGTTTTACTTTCCACTAAATTTGCAGTAGTACCATGTTAAATATGTTTTCAACGATAGTAAGGTCTTTTTGGATTGAGCAAATTAATCTGAAAAATTCATGAATTTTTCACTCTGCAGGTTAAAAAAGCATGGGAAACCAGATCAATCTTTTGGTTAACAATTTTCCTGCTTTTCGTTCACACATTAATCCCGCACGTTCAGGAATTAAACCCCTGCGTTTAGGTATTTCATAAACATAAGGCACTTGCCTGATGTAATTTAGCCTGCAATTCAAATTCAGTAAAATTTAAAAATTCAGGCTATGAAAAAACTTACAATTATCACGGCAATTTTGTTAATGGCAAAAATCGTATCTGCTCAGATTAACATCGTGGACACTTCATTCAACAGCGAATCACTCCAACAAACCAAAATGGTGGATGTATTCCTGCCTCCGGGTTATGAAGAAAATCCTGATCTGTATTACCCGGTAATTTACGTCCTGCACGGCTGGGGTGGAAATCAAAACACGGGGAATAATTACATAAACACCGCCTATAGTTTGATCAATTCCGGTACAATCGATCCGGTAATCATGGTTTGTGCGGATAATTACACCGGGCCTTTCGGGGGAAGCTATTATGTAAATTCAGAATTATGGGGGGATTACGAGACTTACATGGTGAACGACCTGCCGAACTGGATTGAAAGTACATTTCGTGCCATGCCCGGCAGGAATTACAGGGGGTTGTTCGGGATGTCCATGGGGGGTTATGGCGCTTTCAGGTATGGGATTCTTTATAAAGATCATTACCGGGCATTAACATCCTGTGCCGGTTTGATTAATTTTAGTGATGATTATGCATTTTCGCAGAACATTCAAATGGTTTTACAGGAAAATGCGGGCCCGCCATATTTCTATGATTTTAATTCAACCGGTCTGTTTACTAAGGGCCAGTTTTTAATGTGCGGCGCTTTTGCCCCTAATCAAAACACACCACAACAATACATTAATCCTGCTATTCTTGAATTCAGTTTGGATGAACTGGGCAATCCCATTGATACGGTGATTTCTAAATTTCAGGCATTTGATATTGTGTATATGATAAGCCAGTTGTCGCCGGAAGATGACCTCGGGATTTATTTTGGGTGCGGGAGCCAGGATGAATGGTTTTTATACCCGGGGACACTGGCAGTGAAAGATTCATTGGAATTATATGGTATCCCTTACGAATTTTACGACCATGCAGGAGGCCATTCCATGCCCAATGAATTCAGGCAAAATGCTTTTTTATTTTTAGATTCATTACTATCTCCCGCTGCGCCAATAAATTCTTCCTGCCTGCCGGAAGGGATTACATTTACTACCCAGGCGGAGATTGATAATTTTCAGGTCAATCATCCCTGGTGTAATGAGATTGAAGGCAACGTATTTATTGTTGGTGTCGACATCACCAATCTTGATGGTTTGCAAGTACTAACCTAAATCGATAGTTCTCTTTATATTGGATCATGGAACCCGGGAGTTCCTTTATTAACAAGTTTATCTGGGCTTAATAATCTTAATTCAATTGGAGGAAGTTTATTTATAGGCGATGGTACTGCAGGAGGACCATTTAACAGCTCACTATCAAGTTTAGCTGGGCTGGAAAACCTGACTTCCATTGGAGGTAATCTTTGGATACGAGGAATGAACTCGCTAATCAATTTAAATGGTTTGAATAATCTAACTGTCATCCCATGGGGGATGAGAATTTGGAATAATAATTCTTTGATAAATTTATCGGGATTATCAAATCTGTTATCTATTGGAGGAAATTTTGAAATACTTGACAATGACACACTTACAGGATTAACGGGTTTAGAAAACCTTAATTCTGTTGGTGGAAGCATACAAGTATTCGAAAATCAAAACCTGACGAATTTAACAGGTCTTGACAATATTATTGCTTCAACAATCACAAATCTGGACCTAAATTTTAATTCATCTTTATCCACATGCCATGTTCAAAGCATTTGCGATTACCTGGTTACACCGAACGGAACGGTAGATATCCACGATAATGCTTTCGGTTGCAATAGTCAACAAGAAGTTGAAGATGCCTGCACCGGAGTGTCCGTTCCTGAAAAGAGCAACGAACTAAATTTTTCAATTTATCCCAATCCGGCTGAAAATGAAATTTATATTTTCGGTATTGACTATTCAAAATTAAATGAGCTCAACATTTACAATCTCAATGGAATGAAGGTACTTCAACATTTTCAAACGGAAGGCCGGTTTGATATTTCAATGCTGCATCCTGGAATCTATATCATTGAAGTTTTAAGCGGCCAATTGCAATTCAGGGATCGGCTTGTGGTTCAATAGTTCAGGAATGGTTGTTTTTAGGCACGAAAATTATCCTTTTCTTGTCGCACAATTAATAGTAAAAATTAATGTGATTTCGTTCTACCACGTGACCTTAAACCCTTATATTAGAAATAAGACCTGACAGGTTTTGTCTCCTGATCGTATCTGTTTTGAGAAGATTTGGATGAGGATTGTAAGGTAAACCTGTCAGGTGGGGTGTTAAAAATTGGTTTTTTGAAAATTGTATCTTTCTGTTTATGTGGCTATTAAGATTTATAGGAAAAAACACCTTTTCGTTCCGCTTTTTGAATTTTTTCAAGGGTTTTTGCAAAGAGATTTCTCCCTTCGGTCGAAATGACAAGGTTGTAGTTTATTGGTTTGGGGGAAAGGGAAAGCGGGCGCTGAGCGCCCGCTTTCCCTTTCCCTACCTGATATTCATGAGCTTTGTCATTTCGATGGAGCGCAGCAGCCTGCCCCGACCCTTCGGGGACTGAGAAATCTATCTTTATGAAAATGATAATCTAATGAAAGGAGAGTTAAAGAGGAAAATATAATAAATGGAACGTAAAAGTAAAATACAGATTTAACACCCCACCTGTCAGGTTTATGAATATTAGAATACAAGTCACCCGGTGAATAAGCTTTGGCGCTTGGGCGAAATTTTTAGAACTGCTTTGCTTCCCGGAGTAATTCATCGGATGACTTTCGTCTGTGGTCTTTTTTGAATAATAAATCAAAATGATACTTTAAAAATAATCCCGTTGAAAATGTACAATCCTATATCAAACATCATACATCGGACATCTGATTTTTTTTATGATATATCAGATGTCCGATGTATGATGTAAGATTTTTGATCTTGCCACATTGTCCCATCACTCCACCACTCTCAGCATTTAATTCATTTGTGCTGTGGATTCTTTGTTTGGCCTGTTAATCATCCAGTTTACCTTCAAATTGTAGGCTGTAAAGTTATCCCACTCCGAATCAGGTACATTTTTGCTATAGGATGTTTGTGGGAAAGAAGCATAATCAAAGTTTATCCTGAGCGGGATATTGGTCAATTTATCCAAAGGTACCTGCACACCAAAACCGTAGGTAAAATCTTCGATTTCATTTTTATTTGCTTCCGGATACCCGTAGTCGTTAACTTGCTCGGTATAATAACCGGCCCGTAATGCAAGTATTTCGAGCAACCTGATTTCGCCACCAAACCTGAGGGATGAGTGGTAGCCCGAATTCCACAAATCCTGGTATTCGGCCTGGGCAAGAAACTCCAACGAAGTAAGATCTTTAATCAGTAAATTTTTATCCAGGGCAAACTGGTAATTTGCACCATACCTGGCAATTATGGGAAGCGCTTCGTCAACTTCCGTACCATATATTTCCCCTGATGTCTTTGCGCTGTTCAGGTTGCTTACACTAATTGCGAGGGATGCTGTGTGCTTGCTGAACTCATTTTCCAGTAGCATAAATTTTCGGATTACTCCCAAATCAAAATACACTGACTTTAATTGATCGTCAGTCACAAAATCGTAGAGAAAATAATTCATATTCAGGCCAACATACAATCTTTGTAAAGGCTCCGAAGCCGGGGTAAGCGTATAATTTTTCGTACTCATGTCACCAGTGTTAACCAAATTGCCCTCAATGTCACTTACTGTTATATTATCGATCCGGTATTGAACACTCGACACTGCAAACTGCATGTATTGGTTGAGCCGATACCCGGCACCTGCCTGCAAATAATAATTTTTGCCAAATATGCCAAAAGGAGAGGCATAGCCACCGGTAACTTCCAGGCCGTTTATATTGCTCAATCCGGCAGGGTTATATAAAGTTGCAGTCAGATCGCCGTCAATTGAAGTGTAAGCTTTGCCCATGGCTTCGGCCCGGGCATTGGGAATTCTTCCGGTGTAGAACCCACCAAGAAATCCATCATTGTATTGTCCCATCGAAAGCAGGGGGATCATAATCAGAAAGAAAATTGAGTGTAGAAAAATTTACATAGGCTTGATTCAGTTGTATGAACTATTGATTTGAAAGAATAAACGAAGATTAATTTGGCTTAGTGCAGGCCGACTAAAAAAAAGTACTTCCTCCAATTTATGTTATCAGTTTGCGATCCTTAAAGCCCTTGGAAATGACGGGCATCTTTACAAGAAAATTTCATTTTGTACAAGCTTCCAAATCACACCGTGAATCATTTCAAAAAGCAGTGCAGTCCCGATAGCTATCTGGATAAAATACAACTGCCCGGGCTTATTCACGGTGCGATTCATATCGGATGACCAGGAAAAGTCATCCGATGAATAATGTTTAAGCAACTGACCCCAAGCTATTGGGAACAATGCCACTCCAGGGAGTAATTCATCGGATGACTATTTTCCAACACAGTCACACCGTGAATTCTTTCTAAGAGTGGAGCAGATTTTTAAAAGTAAAGCACATCTGCCTGGGAGTATTCACGGTGTGACTTTCTTTTGTTTTTTTGGTTCTACTATGTTTATTGTGGGTATAGATTTAAGCAGCAATTCCGCAAGAACATTTTCTCATAAAAAAATCATTTAGTATTGAAACTGATGGGCATAGTTTTCAAGGTAGCTATATGTCGATTTTCTTTTCATTATTCAGTTTGCGCAAAACTACACAATTTGTAGTAAATTGCAAACGTTTAGGCTAATTCTTTGTTTAAAGTAATATTCAAAAGCCAAAATGATTTCCGGGAACTTCATTCGATGAATTATTTATTCTTCAATGCTTTTGTTTTCACTATCACCTATCTGTTTTAATCCTTCAGCATTTTTAAGAGAAATAATTGATTTTCCTGTTTGCTTTTCAATTTCTAAACGTGCTTTTTTAGCGGCATGTCCTCCTTTTCTTGCTACATCTTTGTTTGCATTAAGCCCCTTCGGTTTCTTTTCTTTTGAAATTTCGGTTGTTGATGCCTCCGCCAACATATTTAAAACCAATTCCAAATTGGTCATGTTATCTCTCAAGTTTTCTTTCTTCAGACCCTTCAGTTTTTTATATGCTTTTACATCTCTGTCTGCCCAGGCTTTTGTTATTTCATTGGTCAAAATCGCAAAATCCAATCCCTCCTTCATTCCCCTTACCTGCCATTCGTCAGTAAGCTCTTTTCTAACTTCAATACTTTTTAAGCGTTGATTGATCCATTCCTTTGAATAGCCTTTTTTTAAATAGGTCTGCATGGCTCTGTCAAAAGCTAATTCAGGGTTCTCGGTCTCTTCTATCCTCTCATAGCCAACTTTCGCCAACCATATTTTAAAGGGCTCTGCATTTGGTGAGGGAATCGACTGAATTAATCGCAACAATTGTTCTGTATCAGCAACGTCAGTCATTCTCATTTTACCGTCAGTTGCTGCTAATTTCAAACGGCTACAATTTGTAGCCACTTCACTTCCTTCCTTTTTAAGTCTGGTTTTCAGAACACTCCAATACTTTCTTGGATTATCACTCTCAGTTAGGACTCCGATAACATCTATGATTGAAAAATACCATTTTTCTTCTTCACCATTCCAATCAACTCGTACCCGCTGATCCTGAAATAGTTTTATTGCATTTTCTTTTGTCATAATTATTTTTAAAAATTGTCAAGCTCAAAGATAACGATTCTTTTTCTGTAAGAGCTTTTCGTGGTATGTTTTAAAAGCCAAAATAATCAGTTGTGCCAAAAACTGTCCCCATCATCAAATCAGGGTGGCCATCCCATAGCCGTCAGGTTAATATTTTTAAATTTAGGATAGTAAAAATCACAATAAAGGCTGAAAGCCTTTTACATCAAAAGGAGGAGCAACGCTCCTCTTTAACACGAAAGGATAATTACCCCTCAGGCTGAAGGCCTATCCGAAAGACTCCTACATAGAAACAATTTTTTGTCCCTCCGAAGGAGTCCAATGGACAGGCCTTCAGCCTGGTAATCTTTCTGGCAAGATTATCTTTTCTTTGAAGTTGCAGGCTTTCAGCCTTTTAATTTTATATTATAGACGGTATCAATTATTCGATTTATCCGCTTAGGTGTGAAACTATACTAATAACCCAATGCCGAAAAAACATCCCGAAGGTTCGGGATTTGATTTCAAATTTTTTCGAGCCCAGGATTCAAGAATCCCGGATTTGCAACATCCCTGCCTCGCCTTAACAAAAGCCTATGCTGGCGGCCCGCTTCGCCAGCCCGCTTCGCCAGCGAGGCGAGCGAGGTGGGCCTGCCTGGCTGGCAAGGCGGGCTCGAAAACTAATATAAATTGTCTGAATGACTCCTTTGGAGAAAATTTTCTACTTTTCGGGATAACGATTAACGATTTCCCCCTACTTTTCCTGTCCTCCCACCACAATCACAAACTCACCTTTTACAATGTTGGTGGTGAAATGGGTGATGATTTCTTGCAAAGTGCCTCGCACCGTTTCTTCGTAAACCTTGGTCAGTTCGCGTGAAACCGATGCGGGCCTCCCGGCACCAAAATGCTCTTTAAGTTGTTCCAGGGTTTTGAGCAGGCGGTGGGGCGATTCGTAGAGGATCACGGTGTAGGGAAGCTGGCCCAGGTATTCAAGCTTTGTTTTGCGGCCTTTTTTGTGTGGAAGAAAACCTTCAAATAAAAAGCGGTCGGCAGGCAAACCCGAGTTTACCAATGCCGGCAACAAAGCCGAAGCGCCCGGCAGGCACTCCACCGGAACGCCTATTTTTACACATTCGCGAACCAGCAGAAATCCGGGATCAGAAATTGCCGGAGTGCCTGCATCGCTAACCAGTGCTGCCGTTTCGCCTGCAGCGATACGCTCGGCAAACCTTTCAAAAACTTTGTGCTCGTTGTGCAGGTGGTAGGGCGACAGCGGTTTGCTGATTTCGTAATGCCTCAACAAATTTCCGGAGTTTCGGGTGTCTTCGGCAAGGATAAAATCCACGGTTTTCAATACATTGAGCGCCCTCAGGGTAATGTCACCGAGGTTGCCTATGGGAGTGGGTACGATGTAGAGTTTCGACATATTATTTTCAATTATTCAAAACAAAATTAAACAGAAACATGCAATTTTCGTTTAATTGCGTTAAAGATAGATATTTTTGCAGATTATGCGTTTGCACCATAAAACTTGAAATTCGAAATATGAGCAGATTTAAATATAAAATCACCATTTACCTGCCCCTGCTTTTTGCCCTTGTGCTCATCCTTGGAATCCTTGTTGGACTTCGGCTGGCACCGCACAGTTCATCAGGTTCGCCCATTTACTCGGTCAAGCTTTCCGATTACGACAAATTGAGCGATATTATGTCGATGATCGAACGCGATTATGTGGATACCGTTGATATAGATGCTACCGAGGAAGGTGCCATCGAGCATGTGCTTGAACAATTAGACCCGCACTCGCAATACATTGCAGCCCGCGAATTTGACGAAGTTAGCGAGCACCTCGAAGGTAATTTCGAAGGCATTGGCGTTCAGTTCAGAATAGAAAAAGACACGGTGATGATCGTTTCGCCCATCGCAGGAGGGCCTTCCGAAAAAGTGGGCATCAAAGCCGGCGACAGGATTGTGATTGTGGAAGATGATACCATTGCAGGCGTGGGCGTTAACAACAGCAAGGTAATGAAAGTGCTTAAAGGCCCACGTGGAACAAAGGTAAATATTAAGGTTTTTAGAAGGGGCGAGCCCGATTTGCTCGATTTCACCATCACGCGCAATGTTATCCCCACCTATAGCCTCGACATCGCCTACATGGTTGACGATTCGATTGGATATGCAAAGCTCAATAAGTTTTCGGCTACAACTTATGATGAGCTGTCGGTAGCACTTAAGGAACTAAAAAAACAGGGCATGCACAAACTCATCCTGGATTTACGCAACAACACCGGCGGCTATTTGCAGGAAGCGATTAAGGTTTCGGATGAATTTTTGGGTGATGGCAAGCTGATCGTTTACACCGAAGGGAAAAATCGCCCACGCAATTTTGCCTATGCCACAAAACGTGGTAACTTTGAAGATGAAGATCTTATTGTTTTGATTGATGAAGGCTCGGCATCGGCGAGTGAGATTGTTGCAGGAGCCATCCAGGACAACGACCGTGGCACCATCATGGGACGGCGGTCATTTGGAAAAGGGTTGGTTCAGGAACAACTGAACTTATACGATGGATCGGCACTCAGGCTTACCGTGGCAAGGTATTATACCCCAACGGGGCGCAGCATCCAGAAGCCTTATGAACATGGTACCGAAGATTACTACAAAGAATTTCACGATAGGTTTGTAAATGGCGAAGTACTTCATGCCGACAGCATCCATTTTGATGATTCGCTAAAATACGTTACACCGGGCGGGAAAGTGGTTTACGGTGGGGGTGGTATTATGCCCGACATTTTTGTCCCCATCGAATCGGGCGAACAGATGGCTTATTACAACCGGCTGATCAATCGTGGGGTAGTATATGATTTTGCATTTGAATATACCGACACCCATCGCGATGAGCTTGCCCGCTATAAAAATATTGAAACGTTCGATAATGACTTTGTTATAGATAATAAAATATTCGAAGACTTTCTGGCTTTCGCCGAAGAGAATGGTGTAAAAAGAGATGATGCAGGCATAGCTGCCCGTAAAGCTGATATCCAAACGTTGCTCAAAGCGCTTATAGCCCGCAATATTTTGGATGATGATGGATTTTATCCCATCTATCACCAGATTGATAAAACCTTTAAGGAAGCGGTAAAAAAGTTGAAAGAAAAGAAAAAACCAAGCCTTGCTGCTTCGCTTTAGCTTTTGGGGTGATTGTGAGAAATGCGTACGAGTTGTGTTTCGCAAGTCACCCGGTGAATTGCGCTGAGCAGCGGAGCTATCCTTAAAATACGGTTAAACGATTGCCAGGAGTTATTCACCGGGTGACTAATCCCTGGAAAGTTCTACGAGCTGTTTATTTCCCATCTAACCTCCACCCTCTAACTTCTAACATCTTAGGGCTAAAGCCCACTTTTGATGAGATGAACCTAATTTATCCACGGGCTAAAGCCACGTGGCAATTGACTAATCATAATTCCAATAAAGATCTAATCCTTTATTCTTTCCTAATCTAATCTCAGACCTCCTGATCCATCTTTTAGAAATCAAATAGTTACACCAATACTATCGTAAATCTAAATGTCGCAAAACTCATCTTAAAGAACTTAGTGTTTCTTTGTGTCTTTGAGTCTTATGCCATAGGCTCGCCTCGCGAAGCGGGCATCACTATGTGAGTGGCTATTTATCAACAATTTGCAAAAAAGATATACCGTCAATTTCCAAATAAAATGCAAACTTTTTTTTATGTTTGCACCAAGCTATGTTTTGATGACCTCGCATGTTCTTCAATAATTGAAGGTTGAGGCTTAAGCATAGCTTTTCTTTTTTTACTGTTTGATCTCGATATTTGATGTCAGTATAACAAAATCTGCATATCCTTTACTTACATCGATGCCCATGAATAGTTGGTTTGATT
>CAZQIV010000124.1:0-19952 GCA_964593705.1 uncultured Lentimicrobiaceae bacterium
TTAATCCTCGAATTTCCTTTGGAAATTCGGCTCTGCAGGCTTTTTAGCTTGCAGAGTGAAAAATTCATGAATTTTTCAGATTAAAAAAATACCCTGAATTGGTGGATAAATTGAAACAACAAACGAGCACTTGACTCTCCCGATAGCCATCGGGACAAGTGGTCCCTGGTTCTCCCGTCCCGATAGTCATCGGGATCGGGACAGGTGGGCCCACAACCAACGAAAGTCCTGCAATGCAAATGCATTCAGGGCTTTTATTTTACCCGATCTGTAACTATTTTTGATTTAAGAAATAAGATTGGCGATTTTAGATTTAAGATGTTAGCGTGAATCAAAACAATCTAAAATCTTTGTTCAAAAATCCTATTCCTGACATCGGGAAAATGCTAACAAAAAAAGCACCGCCAAAAATTGAAGGTGTTAACAGCCTGGATTTAATAAGTGTATTAGTCTAAATAGTACTCGTCTTTTTAGTAATTTTTTCCGCAGACCTGCCTGCCGGCAAGGCTGCGGGAGGCTTTTTTTATTATTAAAAAATGATGACTTTATGTACAGAGTCTAAATAAAACGAAACTGGCTGATTTCTTTTCCAAACTCATGTAAGGAAGTTTCTATTTTTTCGATGGTTTTTACAGCCTGGTCTATCATGTCTTGTTTTCGGTTTGCCATATTGGTTTATCCAAGTTGCACCCCGAGCAAATCGTGCCCGAGTTTGTGCAATGCTGTTTCAATTTTAAATAATTGTTTTTGGCTGGGCTTTCGCCGCCCGTTGGCGTAGTGGTTTACCAGGTCGCGGTTCATATCTGCAATATTGGCTATGCCTGTTTTGGTCATCACCCCGTGCATCCATGCAAAAAACGTGGGGAGGTCGATGGTGAAATTTAATGTGTATTCGCTTTGTAATGCTTCGGGCAAGGTTTCGCCATCTTCTTTAATGCCATCGCGGTGAAATTCGAGTGCCCCGGAAAATTGTTCTTTTACTTCGCTAACGTTTTCGCCTGTGGCAATACATCCGGTAATATCCGGCGAATATGCCGAATACCCGGTATTTGTTTTTTCGATTATTACATTTATCTGGTTCATTTTGCTTGTGTTTGTGGCAGGGCTATTTCAATCCTGCCTGTTTTAAAATACTGTTTAATGTCCCGGGAGCAAGTTCATCCGATGGCTTTCCGGCCACTGTTACCCTGCCTTTTTTTACCAGGTGCTTGTACTGCCCGTGGCTTCCGCGCTGGCTGTTCAAATACCAACCATCCTGCTCAATTATTTTTATTGCTTCCCTTACTTTCACGCAACAAATGTAATATATTTATGACTTTTGCCTAAATAGACAGTATGCTTTTTATGACTTTTTTTTTGAATTACTAATCAAAATCATTTTCCTGACCTCGGGAAAATGCTAACAAAAAAAGCACCGCCAAATATTGATAGTGCTAACAGCCCGGATATTAGTATAAATAGTACTCGTCTTTTTAGTAATTTTTCCCGCAGATTTCGCAGATTAACACAGATAAAATCTGCGCTAATCAGCGAAATCTGCGGGAGGCTTTTTTTATTATTAAAAAATGATGACTTTATGGAGAGAGTCTAAATAAAACGTACCTCGCTGATTTCTTTTCCAAACGTATGTAAGGAGGTTTCTATTTTTTCGATTGTTTTTCGGCTGGGGTTTCTTTTGCCTGTAAGGTAGTGGCTCAACTGTTTACGGTTTATGCCTGTTAACCTGCCCAATCCTGCCAAAGATATTTTATCGCTGTACGATTCAAGAAAGGAGGCCATGTCATATTTAAAATCAAACTCCAAATCTTCGGGGAAGTCTTTTCCGCTTTCCTTGTAATATTCCCGAATGTCATCGCGGCTCAGGTAAAAATCTTCAATAGCTTCCTGCACTGTATCGCCTTGACCTAATAAGCCAAATTTTAAATCTTCCCGGAATTCTAAATTTATATCATACGTGCCGTCTTTCCCTCTTTCAATAATTGCTTTTGCTTTCATAACTAATAAAATTTTAGAGGGCTTAAAGTTTAACCCCCGATTGTTTACTAATTGATTTTACTGTACCCTTTTTTGCTTCCTGGCTTTTGTGGTGGCTTGTGGTAAAACCCCGCCCTGTAATAGGGCTAAACCAAACGGGATGATTTCCATCGCCACGCATCAGGTAACATCCGGCCTTTTTTAGTTTCTTTTCAATTTCTGAATATTTCATTTTATCTCGTTGACCAACACCCTGCAAAGATAGCCATTTGGATAACGCAAACAAATATTATTGTAAATCAAAACAATCTTAAATCTCAGTTCTAAAATCACTAATCTGAAATCAATAAAGCCCATGATCATTGATAAACTCTTCTGAGGGTTCGCAATCCTTGAATAGCTTCAAAATTTATATCCATTCCAAAAGGATATTTCCCTAACTTTGGCAGATATAAAATTAAATTCTTTTTAGGATGATGATTCCGGAAATTATATTGGATCATGGCATGCATAACCAAAACCACATTGGACGGTATCATTTAAAAAACAATGCACATAGTTCCGCATTTGCTCTGATATTAGAGGTGTAAGTTTTATACTGAGTAAAACAGAAATAAAAGGAATATTTACTATACACCAACGTTGTTGGTAATGCCAAGAAACCGAGAATAAAATGACAGACGAAGAAATTTGGAATATAGATTTAATTGAAATTCTAAAAGAAGAGTTAATGGAAGAATTTCCTAAAATTAAAATTATTAAGGGTAAAATTCTTAAAGATATTTTTCTCAATAAAAATCAAAATTCACGAAAACTTAAAATACAATTTGGATTTGTTGACCAAGACATAGTTTTTTATGAAGAGGAAATGGATATATCCAAATTCTATGAAGTTGAAAATATTTTTATTCATAATAATTCTGGTAATAAAGATAAAATGATAATCCCGAAATTGATTTGTGAATTAAAGTATAATGGGATTAATTCTCACGGACTAATCACATATTCCGATTACGCTTCTGATATTAAATCAATATTTCCAGAATGTAAATACTGGTTAGCAATGAGGTACAGAAAGAGTAGTACAGAAAATAAATTAAATAGGCACGGAAAGTATTTTGATAAAATTATCTTTTTTGACAGTGGAAAATCAGAAGGAAATTATGAAACCGGTGATTTCGAGAAACAACTTGAATCTCATTCTGATTTAAGAGAAAGGTTTACCGAATTCAAAAATGAGATAATAGAAACTCTAAGAGAAAGAGAAACTGTATTTGTTAAGTATTGAGTTTAGAAAATATGAATTACAAAGAACTTTACATTTTTGCTTATAATTTCCTATTATCAAAAGAAATAGTAACTGATGAATTGATTAAAAGGCATTTAGTCTCTGAATATCAAAAGCCTAACAATATAAATACAATTTATAAACAACTTTGTGCTTCTGCTCAAAACAGACAAATGAGCAATAAGGTAATCGGTCAATCTATTGGTGGAATAGAAAATTTAAAAACTGTTTTATTTGATTTTAATCCTAAACAAGTTGCAAATACTTATTCAAAAACAGATAAAGAAAGACTTCTAAAAATAATTATTAAAGAACTCAAACCAAAAGGTGAGATTAGAAAAACAAACAGAAGTCTTTGGCCTCAGTTCTGTCAATCTGTAATTGATTCTGCCCATTTTCTTCAGGAGTTTGAAAAAGCAAAAGATTTTTATAAGTGGGCTGACTTCTTTGCAAATGACTTACGAGCAAAACCTGCATTACCATTAATGATAAGTATAGAAATTACGGGCATAGGATTTCCATTGGCTTGTGTTTTCTTAAAAGAATTAGGTTATGTTCAATATGGCAAGCCTGACGTTCATTTAAAAGAGATATTCAAGGAATTGAGTTTAATTAACCCAAAAGAAAAATCGACAATTAAACAAGATTATCAAATATTAAAACTGATTGACCAAATTGCTAAAGAAAACAATATTACACCATTTGAAGTTGATAAGATATTTTGGTTAATTGGAAGCGGGAATTTTTATCTGGCAGAAATAAATATTGGGCGGAACAGGAATGAATTTATTGAAAAAGTTAAAAGTACATACCCACAACAAAAAATGTAGTGCATGCCGCAGTTAGTGGTTCATATAGAAAGATTTAATAAATTTGAACGATAGAGAAACCAAAGAAAATTATTGATAAAATGCGGCACGCACCATATTAAAGCCGTTAACGCCAATTATAGTTAAACAAAGACATTACTATAAAAATTAGAACTTTGAAGACTTAAATATTCAAAGATGTAAAGCAGTTCAAAAACCGGAAAACAAAAATTTGATTTTTTCCTCATCCTAAACCACATAATTTCCTAAATTTGTCAGCTATAAAATTAGAAATCAACAACTAAATTTTTAATAACAAATGAAAGATTTTACATCAATCGACTCCATCCTGGATTTTGCCATCGACAATGAGCAAGGTGCCGTAGATTTTTATACCGAATTGGCAAAAAATTCGCGCAACGAAGAAATGGAAAAAGTTTTTACCCAATTTGCCAAAGAAGAAATGGGGCATAAAGCAAGGCTGCTGAGAATTAAAACTGAAGGAACTTACAACGTTCAGGATCAAAAAGTGCTCGATCTTAAAATGAGCGATTATTTGCTTGACGTTGTGCCTCGCCCTGATATGACTTACGAAGAAGCGCTGATTATTGCCATGAAACGCGAAAAGAATGCTTTTAAGCTTTATACCAACCTTTCCGAAAAGGCACCCACTGCTGACCTTCGGAAAATATTCCAGGCCCTGGCCATCGATGAATCAAAACACAAACTTCGCTTCGAACTCGAATATGATGAATTTGTATTGCGTGAGAATTAAACGCCACCATTCGATTTTAAAAATGATATCGACAAATCCCGGCTTACACCCCGGGTTTTTTATTTTATGGTGGTATTACTTAGTCGTAGAAAATTTATTAATTTTCCGGGTCAGGTTAAAAACGCTTAAGCACATAATATTTACTTTTGCCGGCGTTTTACCACAACAAATTTAAACAGTAGATAAAAAATTATGGAATTTGCAAACCCTTTGTTTCTCTATGGCCTTATTGCCATTGCTATTCCTATCATCATTCACCTTTTTAATTTTAGGAAATTCAGGAAAGTTTATTTCACCAATGTGAAATTTATCGAAGAACTCAAACAGCAAACCCGGCAGCAGTCGCAGCTCAGGCACTTGCTAATTTTGTTATTTCGTATCCTGGCCATTGCAGCTTTAGTTTTGGCTTTTGCTCAACCATTTATTCCTGTTAAAGAACGCGAAAACGACCGGACTACCACCAACGCCATCAGCATTTATGTTGATAACTCGTTCAGCATGGAAGCCGAAGCGCCCGAAGGCCGGCTTCTCGATCAGGCTTTGAACAAGGCCAGGGATGTTGCCGAAGCGTACGACAATTCAGATCAATTTCAATTGCTGACCAACGATTTTGAAGCACGACACCAGCGCTTTGTTAATCGTGAGGATTTTTTGGATATGCTGGGCGAAGTTGAACTTTCGCCGGTTACCCGTAAAATCTCCGAAATTTATGGACGCCAGATTGATTTCCTGAACAATGATGCCCGGGGCTCGAAAACGGCTTGTCTGATTTCTGATTTCCAGAAAACTACCTCAAACCTGGCCCAAATCAACGCCGATACCACCATCAATGTTTTTGTTATTCCTGTTTATTCCGGTACGCCGGGAAACCTCTACATCGACAGCGTTTGGTTTGAAGAGCCCGTTTACCGGGTCGATCAGTTGGCCACCTTGCATGTTCGCATTGTTAACGATTCGGAAGAGGATATCGAAAAAACGCCGGTCAGGCTAAATTTGAATGGAGTGCACCGGGCAATTTCAAGTTTCGATATCCGGGTCGGAGAAGAAGTTGAAATCACCTTACCGTATTCCAACAATACTTCCGGGCATCAGTTTGGTGAATTGACGATTAGTGATTTTCCGGTTACCTTCGATGATACCTTTTATTTCACCTACGATGTTTTGGACGAAATTCCTGTAATGGCGATCAATCCCGGTGAAGAGAATATGTATCTCGCTTCGCTGTATAACAATGATTCGTTGATTGTTTTCCAAAATGCCGACCTGAACCGCCTGGATTACAATACCTTCAACAGCTATAATTTAATCCTGCTGAACGGGCTCAATTTTATCTCCTCCGGGCTGTCGCAGGAGCTAAGAAGATTCAGTGGGGGTGGGGGCAATATTGTTGTTTTCCCGGGAGAAAATATGGATATGTCGAGCTACCGCGAATTTTTCCTTAACATGGAAACGCCTTTTAATTTCGTGAAAGATACCTTCCAGACAAGAATAAGTAATATTAATTTGCAAAGTGTTCTTTATGATGATGTATTTGAAGCCATTCCTGAAAACATAGATTTACCTGTGGTTTTTAAACATTATTCCATCCAGCGTCAAACAAAAGCGATGACCGAAGTGTTGCTCGAAATGCAAAATGGCGACATCTTTCTTGGTCGCGAAGCCGTGGGAAAAGGAATGCTCTATGTTTTTTCTACTCCGCTCAATCCCGAGTGGAGCAATTTCCCCAGACATGCCATTTTTGTTCCTACACTTTACAAAATTGCCTTGCTCAGCAAACCGCTCACAAAACTCTACTATACTGCCGGAAAGGATGAAGTGGTTTTAGTGAAAACAGAAAACGCCGGCGAAGGAAATGTGATTAAAATTAAAAGTGTCGAAAAAGATTTTGAAATCATCCCGGAAGTGAGATCTGTAGGATCACAAATCAGTGTTTTTACCGGGACTCAAATACAAGATGCCGGGTTTTATAATTTGAATACCAATGGTAAGCTCATCACTCAAATAGCCTTTAACTACGACAGGGCCGAATCGAAACTTGAGGTTTATCCTGAGAAAGAGATTAAAAATCAAATTTTGGATAATAGGCTAACAAATTTTTCGGTGCTCAGTGCAAGCAAGAACAAATCACTAATTACGGTAATACAAGAAATTAACAGCGGAAAGCAGTTGTGGAAAATACTGTTAATTGCCGCTTTGGCCTTTTTACTTGCCGAAGTTGTTTTGTTGAGATTCTGGAAATAGTTGGTGTTTGCATTGATGTAGGGGTCAGGATTAGATACTCGTGAAACCAGTCAGTAAACCCTATTTTATGACTAACTTTGTAAATAAAAATTGACAATTGAAAACGATTCATAAAATAATCAATGGAGACAGCCGACAGATGAATCTTGTCCCTGATAAGTCTGTACAACTGGTTATCACTTCGCCACCATATTGGCAACTTAAAGACTATGGTATAACTTCATTGGCAGCATAGAACTATGAAAGAAGCATTAGTTCAATGGATATTGTTAAATAATGGTCACTATCTTTCCGAATGCTTGCAGTTCCCATTTTCAAAAAAAGTCGGACAAGAAATTTCTACGGATTTTGGGCGTATAGATTTTGTGCTGGAAAACAATAGACAACAACACTTAATTGTTGAATTAGAAACTATTTTAAATACACGAGATAAACTAAACTATTGCTTCAATCAAGTTTTGAATTATTGCAATGTTAGGTTTGCAGAAGATACTAAATATTGTATTCTTTATGCAGATGAGACGTCAAAAACCAGTAAAAAGCAAATTGAAAATTTTGGAAAAAAGAATGGAGTCCTGATTAGGAAGTATTCCCTTAATTCTATTAAGCAACTTTACTCCGAAACGATTAACCGATTAAGCTTAAATGTTGGATTGGCTCTTCCAAACCCTAAAAATTATACAATTTGTTACTTACGTTGGTTAAATAAAATCCTCAAGCCATTCAAAGATTTTCAAAAAAACACTTTATCCTTTCAGGAGATTTTTAGTCAATTTACAGGAATGACAAACTTCAATTGTTATAAGCGGTTAGCATTAGATTTTGAAATGATTGAAGAAAAAAATTATGAATTTCATTTAACAAATTATGGGGAAGAATACATTAATAATTTCAGCCCTTTTTTTAATAACACAAATAACATTGCTTCTATTGATTTAACAAATGAGCAAAAGCGACTTTTGCTTAAAATACTAACTAATGGAGTTTGGGAAGACAAGATTCACAAAATGAATTTATACTGGTTTATGAGATTTATTGAAGTAACTGATGGGAATTGGTTACCAAAAACATATCCATTTGACAATGACAAATTAGAAATAGCAAGAGGTTTGTTTAAAGTTTCCTATAATCACAGAACCATGAAAGAGTTTCTGACATGGTGCTCAAACTATTGTGAGGAATTAGGATTAATAGAAAGGATTAAATCCACATCTGCTTATGATAAAATTTTATTGACACCTTTGGGGATTGAAGTCAATAATATATTTAGTATGGATTTAACTCTGAAAAAAAGCAGAATGAACCTTAGTTTTAAGTTTACTGAATAAAATGAAAGAGATTAATGATAGATTTACTTTTGATAAGTTATTCCGAGAATTAATTTACAATGAATATTCTTTTGAGGAAGCTAAAGAATTTATCATGAACAATTATTCGTTAAGCATTTTGGTTTTTCAGGAAAGAATTGAAAATGGATTTTACAAAAACATTTCTCTTTGTGAAGAATCAAAAGATTTAATGGAGTTGAGAAATAGTATTTATTCTAACTTTTTTCAAAATAAAAATTAATCTA
The DNA here is from genome assembly GCA_964593705.1 of uncultured Lentimicrobiaceae bacterium. GTDB lineage: Bacteria > Bacteroidota > Bacteroidia > Bacteroidales > 4484-276 > SABY01. The sequence continues at coordinate 8,661 of CAZQIV010000124.1, forward strand.
TTAAATTCGCTTCCCTTTGAAAAATGGCGTGAATACTACTTTTCTAAAGTCTGTTCAAGGGAGCATATAATTGAACTTGGTAAAAACTTTGCAAAAGATAATTAAAGTAATTAACGAAATCAGGGCAGAAATTAAGCGACTTGAGCAATAAAGCCCAGCCCTCAAATTTTATATAAATAATTGCAGTGATTGTAGCCCTGCTCCCCCGGTAGCCTTAGGGGTAACCATGGTGTGATAGGAAAAATAACGAAATATGTTATTCATACAATTTACCTTTAACAATGCTTAGGATGAGCATTCAGGATTTTGCTAAGACCAAATCTTTTTAAGCCGTTTATATAATATTGTCAATCCAAACTTTAAAAGAAAGAGTTTGTTTAGTGCTTGATAAAACTAAACCGACCGTTAATAAAACAAACTTAAAATACTTCAATTATGAGAATATTAGCTGAAGAATCAATCGGGTTGATTATTGATATGCAGGAGCGATTGTACCCTCTTATTCAAAACTCCGATCAACTTACCAAAAACACGGCAATACTTATCGAAGGCCTCAAGGCTTTGGAAATTAAAACAATGGTAACCGAGCAATATACCAAGGGTTTGGGTTTTACCATCCAACCGTTAAAAGCACTGCTTACCAATATTGAGTTTATCGAAAAGCAGGCTTTTAGTTGCTGCGATGAGCCGACATTTTATGAAGAACTTGCCGTTGCTAGTCCCCAGCATGTAATTATTGCCGGCATCGAAACCCACGTTTGTGTACTCCAAACCACCATCGACCTGATCAGCAGCAGTTACAAACCGGTAATCGTAGAAGATTGTGTGGGTTCGCGCAGACCAAACGACAAAGCCATTGCCATCGAACGCATGCGCAACGAAGGGGCAATTATCACCACTTACGAATCCTTGCTCTTCGAATTGCTCCGTTATTCAGGAACCGAAGTTTTCAAGAAAATATCGAAACTGGTAAAATAAACCGGGGAGATAGCAGCAGAACTCTACTTTTGAAAAAGTTATTTTAAATTATTGGACTGTGCTAATAGCTTTCAGTTAATTTCTATTAATGTTTGCTTTTGTGTTAAATTCCCAACACAGAGTTTTACTAAAACTAATATTTTCAAATAGTAAAATTTGGTGGGGTTTTTTAATCTTCGTGTCTCTGTGTCTCTGTGGTAAAAATCAAAAACCACTAAGACACAAAGGCACTAAGGGTCACAAAGAAATCTCCAATAATATTTACCGTAGTAATCAGGCTAAAAAATCTCCCGCTTAATGTGGCAATAAGGCGTTCCACCCGATTTTGAATAATAATCCTGGTGGTAATTTTCAGCTTCATAAAATTCACCTGCCTTTTCGATTGATGTGGTAACTTTATATCCTTTTTTAGCCAATTCTTCCACCAGATTTTTAGCCACTTTTTTTTGTTTATCATTTGTATAAAAAACCACCGAGCGGTATTGCTCCCCAATATCCGGCCCCTGGCCGTTTGCCTGCGTAAAATCGTGGGTTTCAAAATAGAGCCTGGCCAGTTCTTGGTACGAAATCACCGAAGGGTCAAATTCTACCTCCACGGCTTCGGCATGTCCGGTGCGGCCAGTACAAACTTCTTTGTAGCTTGGGTTTTTTACCTTTCCCCCGGTATAGCCAACAGTGGTCGAAATTACACCCTTAGATTTTTGAAGGTAATATTCAGTTCCCCAAAAACATCCTGACGCAAAAATTGCTGTTTCCGTTTTATTGATTCCTAGTTCAGTAGGTACAAATTCCATCGAAATAGAATTTACACAATGGCGGGTATCTTTATCGGTAAAGCCTTCGCCCAGGAAAACATGACCAAGGTGGCCGCCACAATTTGAGCAAATTATTTCGGTGCGGCGTCCATCGGCATCAGTAACACGTTTTACCGCGCCGTCAATTTCGTCATCAAAACTTGGCCAGCCACAGCTTGCATCGAATTTGTCTTCAGAATGGTAAAGTTCAGCGCCGCATTGCCGGCAGGTGTAGATGCCTTTTCCTGTGTTTTTGTAATATTCTCCGGTGTAAGGCATTTCGGTGCCTTTATGTAAAATCACGCGTTCTTCTTCAGGTGTTAATTTGTTGTATTTCATATTATCCTGTGCGTTTAGTTGATGAATAAATAGGATTGATAAAAATGTGAAAACGAGTTTAAAAATTGTAATTTGCATAGTTTTAAAGTTTCCATAATAACCTCTCAGAACCGGAATTGTTTTTAAATGAATGTCGTTTTTTTAGATTCTATTACCATTTTTGTGGATGTAAATAATGGCTATCACTGTAAACAGATTTCTCTGCCGCAAATGCGGCATCAAAATGACATGGCTAAGGCTTTACACGGGGTGGATGTAGGCGGGTGCGAAGCGCCCGCCTACATCCACCCCAACAAACCCACCAAAGCCGTGTCATTTCGAAGGAGTGTAGTCCCGCACGTGCGGGAAGAAATCTATTGACAAATTATTATCACCAACAACTATGAAATCATTAATATTTTACTTTCCACTAAATTCGCAGTAGTACATTTTTTTATAACAATTCGTTAACGAAAGTTTACAGTTTTCTATTGGTATGCATGGTTTTGGACGATTGTTGATAACTACGAAAAAAAAATGTTGCCATAAGCCATATTCATTATTTATTTTTGCATTCCAAAAACAAGATGGTAACGATTCCACTTAAGGATTTAAATAAACTGCAAAAAAGAAGTACTTTCTCGAAAGGTGCTTCTTTTTTTTTGCCATTTCAATTCGTACATTAAGCTAAACTTAAAGATAGATTCATGAAAAACAGAAACTTAATTTCGATCAATGATTTTTCCAAAGAGGAGCAAATCAAAATTTTGGATACTGCCGAGGAGTTTGAAAAGAACCCCACGCAGAAGATTTTGGAAAACTCGGTAGTTGCTACCTTGTTTTTCGAACCTTCCACCCGTACCCGATTAAGCTTCGAAAGCGCGGCTAGCCGTCTGGGGGCAAAGGTTATCGGGTTTTCGTCTTCAGCATCATCAAGCGTATCAAAGGGCGAATCGCTCAAAGATACCATTCTCACCGTGAGCAACTACAGCGATATCATTGTAATGCGCCACCCCAAAGACGGCAGCGCCCGATATGCAAGCGAGGTTTCACCCGTTCCTATCATCAATGCAGGTGATGGATCAAACCAGCATCCTACGCAAACCCTGCTCGACATGTACTCCATTCGCAGAACCCAGGGTACACTCGACAATCTGAATGTTGCTTTTATTGGCGACCTTAAATATGGCCGCACCGTACATTCGCTCACCATGGCGCTAACGCAATACAACACTACCTTTCACCTTGTGTCGCCACTGGAACTTAAACTCCCCAGCTATGTAAAAAGGCACATCAAGCAAAAAAATCTTGACTACCATCAATATACCGACCTGATGGAAGTAATCCCGAAAGCGGATATTATTTACATGACACGTATTCAAAAGGAAAGATTTTCGGATTTGATGGATTACGAAAAAGTGAAGAATGCCTACAACCTGGAGAACGCCATGCTCGAAAATGCTAAGGATAATATGCGCGTACTTCACCCACTGCCCAGGGTAAACGAGATTTCGGTGGATGTTGACCCCAATCCAAAAGCTTACTATTTTACACAGGCCTTAAATGGTGTTTTTGTTCGTCAGGCTTTGCTGGCAACCATACTTGGAGCAAAATAATTTATTAAAACTTAAAATCGAAAATTCATCATGGAAAATAAAGAAACAAGAAAAGAGATGCAGGTATCGGCCATCGAAAACGGCTCGGTAATCGATCATATTCCCGTTCAGGGCGTTTTTCAGGTAATCAAAATTCTTAACCTCGATCAAATTGAGGATATGGTACTTTTTGGCAATAACCTCGAAAGTGGTAAATACGGCAAAAAAGGCATCATTAAAGTAAGAAATAAATTCTTTAAAAGAGAAGATATCAACAAAATTACACTGGTAGCGCCGGCAGCAACGCTTATTGTAATTAAAGATTATAAGGTGGTGGATAAAACCGTGGTTGAAATCCCCGATTATGTCGGGAAAATTGTAAAGTGTTTCAACCCCAACTGTATCACCAACGTTGAGAAAATCGAAACCAAATTTGAGGTGCTGAAAGACGAAGGTGCATTAAAGCTGCGCTGCCACTATTGCGAAAAGACTACATCGAAAGAGAATATGGTTTTTATTTAGACTTTTTGGGTTGGGTATTTGCAATTTAGGCTCTACTACCATTTTTGTGGATGTAAATAAGGATATCACTGTAAACAAATTTTTATCACCAACAACTATGAAATCATTAATAATTTACTTTCCACTAAATTCGCAGTAGTACCTAAAATTCTATACTTGGCAACTTTTACAGCCTTTTAACAAATATGTAAGTAGAAGGTTGAATTGGTAAAATTTTGTATTAAAAATTTCCATCAACTTATCTCAGTACATGAAGCCAAAAAGCCAAAGGGGAATAGTGTTTTCGGAACCGATTTCAATATTGTCTTTCACTATGTATGCATCAGTGATATCACGAATCTGTTTTCGGGTTTTGTTTTTTCCGCCAATTTCAAAGCTGAAATGATCATCAATTAGAAAGTCGGTATTTTTGATGGCGTTTACTTTGTGAGTTTTCGATGCCTGATTCAGAAAAAATGTTTCACGTATGTTTCCAATATCCGGTGCATTATCAGCTAAATTATATATCAGGTTTGAGTTTTCAAGATAAATTTTTTCAGCCTTATTCAAATTATTTATCCCTTTTTCAGGAAAATGCAACATCGATAATAATCCGGCATCCTTCAGGTAATTGAGATAGTTTTTCATGGTGTTCAAGCTAATTCCTGTTCTTTCGCTCAAAGTGTTCATGTTGGGTTTGAATGGGACAGATCGACTAATGATTTTCAATAATCTTTTCAGATAAATAATTCCGGAAGTTTGTACCGATTCATATTGCGGGATGTCAACATCGAGCACTGTCATAATTATTTCGGCCAGCTTTTGATGGAAAGATGATTTGTTTTCCAGATAAAAAGGGTAGTAGCCGTAATTGAGATAATTTTCGAAGTACGCCAGTGGCTTGATCTCCTGCAGGATACTCATAGTGATTTCCACGTGATTATTTAAAATATCATCGAGATTATAAATCGGGAAGTTAGTTTTTGCTTCAAACGATAAGAATTCCCTGAATGAAAGGCCTGGCATATCGTACATCACAACCCTGCGACTTAAATCCGCTCTTGCTTTTTGCAGATGTAGCAACGAAGATCCGGTAAATATTACCTTCAGGCCGGGCATGTCGTCGTATATGTTTTTTAACTCAACCCCCCAGTCAGGGTAGCGGTGAACTTCATCAAGGACGAGTAATTCACCACCTTTTTTATAAAAAACATCTGCCAGATTATATAGCCGGTTTTCGGCAAAATAGATATTATCGAGGCTGGCATACAATACTTTGTTATCCGCTTTGTAATTTTGTTTGATGTGCTGCAATAAGAGCGTAGTTTTTCCAACACCACGGCTTCCTTTAATACCGATAAAACGATTAGACCAGTCGATTGTATTTATAAAGTTCCTAACTGATTTGACTTGTGTAAAGGCGTATTTTTCAAAAAACTTTTGGCTCAATGTTTCCATAATTCCATATTTTATCACCGCAAAGGTAGAATAAAATATCAATACATTGACACAAATAGTATTAAAAAATATCAATGAATTGATGTTAATAATATAATAATGTGTCATCCTATTGATATAAAAATAATGAGATCACAAAACTATTGAAATGGAAAACAAAAATAAAAAACAGGTTATTTGAGTACTCGTGCCATTTTATCATAAAAAATTGCAAATTTGTAGCTGATTGATTTCAACGTTATTTTTTAAAACAAATCATTAATGAAACTTCGTTACCTCTCTGTCCTTATTGCAGCATTATTATTCTCATTTTTTGCTCATGCCCAAAAGCCCATCAGCTCCATCAAAGGCGAACTGGCTTATCTTCAGGGTGTTCAAAGTGTCGAAATTTTAAAATGTGATACTTTTTTTCTTGAAAAATATCTTGTCCGGGTGGAGCAGCCAGTGAATCATAAAAAGAAAAACAGGGGCATTTTTACCCAAAGAGTATTTGTGGGATTTAAAGGCCGCACCAAGCCCACCATTTTTGTTACCGAAGGTTATGCCGCCAATTATGCGGCCTGGCCAAAGTATGTAAATGAGTTGTGTGTTTTGCTGGATGCCAACCTGGTATTTGTGGAGCATCGTTATTTTGGTCAATCCATCCCGGATACTACAACATGGAAATACCACACCATCGGGCAATCTGCAAACGACCATCACAACATCAACCAAATCATGAAACAAGTACTCACGGGAAAATATGTAAGCACCGGAATCAGTAAGGGCGGGCAAACCACCATGTACTATAAATATTATTTCCCTGAAGATGTGGATGTGTGGATTCCTTATGTTGGCCCGCTCAATTTTGGCATTGCCGATAAAAGGGTAAATCCATTTATCAATAATATTGATGGTGAAGAATGCCGGCAAAAAATCAGGAATTTTCAGGTTCTTGCGCTCGAAAAACGTGATGACTTGATGGATGCTTTTAATGATTTAGCAAAAGAAGAAAATTATCATTACGAAACCATAGGCGGAGCAGAAGCTGCTTACGAGATGATTGTGCTTGAATTTCCCTTTGCATTTTGGCAGTGGGGTTTTATCCCTTGCCAAACCATCCCTGATGAAAACTCCGCCGATTCAACGATACTCAAATATTTACTGGCAGTATCGCCCATGGATTATTTTGCTGATGAAGGCATAGCGGGCATGTGGCCGTTTTTTTACCAGTCGCTCACCCAAATTGGTTATTATGATTATGATACCACTGGCATGGGCCAATATTTTGATCATATCACCACCCTGGATTTTTCCTTTTGCGCTCCCCCGGATACCGATCCCAAATACAAAAAGAAGTACATGAAAAAAGTGGATCGCTACCTAAAAAATCATGATGACAACATGATCTTTATTTATGGAGAGTACGATCCCTGGTCGTCAACGGCTTTTGAGCCGGAAGATGGAAAAACCAGGGCATTGAAAATTGTTAAGCCCGGCGGCTCGCACACCACACGTATTAATAATCTTCCAGATGCCCAACGCGGGCAGGTGCTTGATACCTTGGAGAAGTGGCTGGATGTGAAAGTAATTAGAGAGTAAAATTGGGCAACTTTGCACTAATCAAAATAAAAAACCATTATTGCTTGTGAAAAACTAAAGATTAATAATAGATTCTTCGCTGTACTTTGTTTCACTACCAATGACAAGTATTTGAATGGAGCTGGTTAGAGAGACCTCTCAGTTGTTGCACTCCTACCAATGGCAATTTTTTATAACAAGTTGATTACCTGCCTCGCGGCAAGACGGGCAAATGATAAAATAGATTTCTTCCCGCACGTGCGGGACTGCACTCCTTCGAAAAGACAGGGCTGTAATGTAGCTGGGGGGGAGAGGAACTTCGGGCGCGGAGCGCCCGAAGTTCCTCTCCCCATACAACCCTGTGTGAAGCCCTGTCTTTTCGACCGTAGGGAGAAATCTATTCCACATCATTATTCTGAATCTTGAAAATTTTGGGAAAGAATCTGCAATTTAAATTCGGACATTAGAAACAAAAAATTGATCAACTTTGCAAGAAGCAGTAATAATATTCAACTCAAATAAAGCTATGAAAAATCCAGGTGAAAAATCAACTCCTTCAAAAATTATTAATTTATTATCCGTGCATCTCCCGAAGGATCGGGACAGGATGTGGCCACTTTTCAAACCCCTGAAAAAAAGATTTTTAAACCAGTTCCTAATTCTTGTAATCCTAACTTCGATGATGGCCTGCAAAGACAACAACACTTTTCTGCCCGTAAAAATTACACCCACGCCGGTTTCGATGGAAGAGCGTGGCGGATATTATGAAATGTCTGCTTCCACAACAATCCTGGTTCAACCCGGCAATGCCGATGTGCTACATATTGCAAATATGTTTAATGACCAGTTTACCCTGGTAAGTGGCATAAAGCTTGAAACCAAGGAAATTGAAAACCGCCGCAAAGATCAGGGCATTATTTTCGAACTTCTCCCAGATGCAGATTCTTTAGGTAACGAGGGCTATTTGCTTAATGTGAAAAACTGGAAAATTGAACTTTCGGCCCATCAGCCTACCGGATTATTTCGTGGGCTGCAAACACTTTATCAATTATTGCCATCCCAAATTTATGGCAATCAAAAAACTGAAAATGTGGAATGGAAGTTACCACGGGTAAACATTTACGATAAACCCCGCTATGCCTGGCGCGGAATGCATCTGGATGTGTCACGACATTTTTTTAATAAGGAATTTGTAAAAAGATATATTGATTTGATTGCGATGCACAAAATGAGTGTTTTCCACTGGCATCTTACCGACGACAATGGCTGGCGCATTGAGATTGATAAGTATCCGAAGCTTACAGAAATTTCTGCCTGGCATGTCGATCGTGAAAACCAACCCTGGACAGAGCAAGACCCGCCACGGCCGGGAGAAAAAGCTACCATCGGGGGTTTTTATACCAAAGATGATATTCGTGAAATTGTGCAATATGCCGCCGAACGCCACATTACGGTTTTACCGGAAATTGAAATGCCCGGACACAGTTGTGAAGTACTTGCTGCCTATCCTGAGCTGGGATGTACCGATGGGCCATATTATGTTCAGCCGGGATCGTACTGGCCCAACATCGATATTTTGTGCGCCGGCAATGATGAAACATTTACTTTTCTGGAAGGTGTGCTTGATGAAGTTGTCGAACTGTTTCCATCTGAATACATCCATATTGGTGGCGATGAAGCTACCAAAACCCGCTGGGAAAACTGTAAAAAATGCCAGAAACGCATCCATGACGAAGGGCTGGCCAACGAGCATGAATTACAAAGTTGGTTTATAAAAAGAATTGAAAAATACCTGAATGCGAAAGGTAAAAAAATGATTGGTTGGGACGAAATACTCGAAGGTGGACTGGCTCCCGAAGCAACGGTGATGTCGTGGCGCGGATTTGATGGCGGCATCCAATCTGCGCGCCAGGGTCATGATGTGGTGATGTGCCCGGTTTCGCATTGCTATTTCGACTATTACCAGGCTAACCCCGATTTTGAACCCGCAGGTATTGGCAGATTTACCACCTTAAAAAAAGTGTATTCATTCGACCCAACACCTCCGGTTTTGAATGAACAGGAAGCCAAACACATCCTCGGCGGGCAGGGCAACGTGTGGACTGAATACATTCCCACTCCCGAACATGTCGAATATATGAGCACGCCACGCATGACAGCACTTGCCGAAGTATTGTGGTCGCCCAAAGAAAAAATCGATTGGGAAGATTTCCGTCAAAGGCTCGAATTTCAGTTCGATCGTTTTGACGCGATGGGAGTGAATTACTCCGAAGGCTCTTATGCTGTGAACTTTAATACAGATTTTGATGAAGCAAATAATCAATTTCTTGTAGCCTTCGATACTGAGCAACTGGAACCAGAAATTAGGTTTACCCTCGATGGATCAATTCCTGCAGTTTCATCACCATTATACACCGAGCCATTAATTATCGACAAAACCACCACCATCCACGCCGCGATATTTAACGGGGCTGTGATGAACGAAACCTTTTCTGAAAAAACCATTGTCTTTCATAAGGCGCTTGGCGCGAAAGTTTATTACCTGAACCAACCCAGTTTTAAATATTCCGGACAGGGAGAATCCACGCTGGTTGACGGGCTCAAGGGCAGCACCAACCATGGCGATGGTTTGTGGCAGGGCTTTGATGGTAACGATCTGGATATTGTAATCGACCTGGGCAGCGAAAAGGAAATCAGCAAAGTTACTGGCTCATTTTTCCAGCGGGAGCGCAGTTGGATATTTTTACCCAAAGGCATAGAAGTGAGTTTATCAGCGGATGGAGACAGTTATTCAAAACCCCAAACGATATTGAACAAGATAGACCCAAAAACAGAAGGCGCTTTTACGCATGAGTTATTTGTTGGTTTTCCCACACAAAAAGTCCGATACGTAAAAGTTAGAGCCATCAATTTTGGTGTTTGCCCGCCCTGGCATCGTGGTGCCGGCGATGCAGCCTGGCTGTTTGTGGATGAGGTGATGGCGGAGTAGTTATCAGAAATACAGTCTGATATAGGAGCTATCAACTTTTGGCAGGTTAAAAAATGAGATATCCGATTATTTTTTTGTTGCTTCATTTAAATACTAAACAAACGCTTTGAAATGTTATTTTTGTAATTGTACACTGAAAATTACAAATCATGGAAACTTTAATTATTAAAGTGAAAAACCGGGAACGATTATTATTTCTTTATGAAATGTTGAAATATTATGATTTTGTTGAGTTGCCCGAAATTGAAAAGCAAACCGAAAAAGATGCATCTCATGATTTTTTTAGTTCTGCCGGCTTATGGAAAGGAAGGGATATTTCTCAACACGAATTACGTGAGCAGGCATGGAAAAGGGACTAATACTATGTGATACTAATATCATCATCGAGTTTTACAAAGGCAATTGAAAATAATTTGGGTTTTTTCACGCTAAATGTGAAAGACTTTAGATTTATCAAAGAGTTAAAGTTGTTTGGAATATAAAAAACGGCATCAATCCCAAAACCGAAGGTACTTTTACCCACGAGCTAACGGTGGAATTTCTCTTACAAAAAGCTCGCTTTATAAAAGTAAACGCAGCCAATTTCGGGGTTTGCCCATTGTGGCATCGTGGTGCCGGCGATGCAGCCTGGCTGTTTGTGGATGAGGTGGTGGTGGAGTAAATTTTTTGAATATTGTAAATCTCAAGTAATGTTAAAAAAAGCCTGTAATTTTATGGTTTGATATGGCACTTCCAATAAATATAGACGAACTTATCAACGGGCGCATTGTAGAATGGGATCGAATTGAATTTAAAAAAGGATGGAATCCCAAAGCCATTATCCATACAATGAGTGCATTTGCCAATGATATTAACGACTGGGGTGGTGGTTACATTATTATTGGTTTGGAAGAAGAGAAAGGTAGGCCAATTTATCCACGCATCGGGATAGATCCAAATAGTTTAGATGCCATCCAGGGAGAGTTGCTAAAACTGAGTTATCAAATAGAGCCTAACTATTTTCCAATTTCACAACCTCTGGTATTTCAGGGTAAGCATATTTTCATAGGGTGTGCCTACAATATGATGTTTAAATATCTTTTTGTATCTTTGCTATATT
>CAZQIV010000125.1:0-19777 GCA_964593705.1 uncultured Lentimicrobiaceae bacterium
CATAAGTTTTACATGATCACCTTGTTTGGTTTTGGCTTGTCCAAGTTAGGTAAATGGAGCTTTGTTCAGACATTAATTCTTTCAATAAAATCAATCTTTTTTTCAAAAAAAACAAAAAATCGTTCCCGATTAATTTGTCTGAATAAGCAATGTTACCATTTCTGGAATTACTTATTGTTGAAGCACGACCCTCTGTAATAGTGAAATTGCTACCTGTTGCAAAAGGCGGGTCAATGTAAACCAGATCAATTTTACCTTTTAAATCTATTTCTGTTAATAAGTAATTGAGTCTTTCAATATTGTTAGATTTTAAGAGTAAGTTTTTCATCTATTGGCAGAAGGAGCCTCTACCAATTTCAGGTATCGTTCCAGGTATTTTTCAATATTATAATCGGGAGCGACCTCGGCTATTGTTTTTTGGATGGCCATTTTGTAATCGTTGTATCGGGCGGCAATAGCTTGTACGCTTTCGGTGATACAGGCAGCCTTAGTGTCGGGCATTACGATGCCGGTTTTGTGTTGGTTTACAAAGTCGGCAGGGTTGCCATAAGGGCCTACAACAACCGGAGCCTGCAATATAAAAAGGGACTCGAAAAGGGTGTGGCAAAATGTTTCGGGCCACACCGATGGGAGTATAACTATATAAGGCATCCTAATTCGATGCATTAATTCCTCGTATCCGCGATAAGGCACAACAGGTATATCCGTTGAAAAATCAGCCTTACCACCCCAAATTTCGGGTGAATACCCAAGACGGCGCAAGGCTGGTACTGCTTCCAAAAACAAGTTGATTCCTTTGATGGGTGCAGGCATCCCCAGGAAAACCACCAATTGTTTGTCGATAGTCCGCCCGGTAGGTATTTTTTGACCCGCCTGGCAGTATGGTAAAAAATGAGGCAAAACAACAATTTTTTTGCTAATGCTCTCTGTTTTGGCCAAACCCGAAACAATGCGCCTGGTAGCTTCTGAATTTGCAATAATATGATCCACACTTGCAAGCAATTGCAGGTTTATTTCCCTGTTCAGTACCTGTTGTTTACCAAAACACTTATTACATTCCCGGATATTTGCACGATGCCGGCAAAAAGTATTATCAGTATAAATCAAATTCGGATTCACACAAAATAAATGGAAATCGTGGAGGCTTAAAATTTTTCTTACATTTTTCATTTTTGTCAGCCACTCGATTACCTTGCTGCTCCAGCCTTTGGTATGGCGTATGTGAATAATATCGATTCGGCTTTCAAGATAGGAGGCGATGGATAAAAGCTGTTCCTCATAGAGCCATAGGTCGATAGGTGTGTGGGTTTTTGTGTTGAAATACCTCAGGCAATAAATATCCCCGGCAACCTTTGTATCAGGGAAGAACTCAAAAATTTCGTAGTTTGGATTTTGTTTTTTTATGGCTTTTATTAATTCCCGGTGATGAAATTCGATGCCTCCAAACTGATTTTGCGGATCTTCGTGAAGGAAGAAAGCCAGCGTTTGGCTGTCATGGGCTTTCCTTGGAATTTCGCTGAGTTTGAATTGTATCAACTTGCGCCAGATGGCCAAAGGGTCTTTGTGTATAAAGCTTCTTACATCTTTGTTGTAGCCCGGATGGAGTTGTGTTATTTTTTGGTAGTTTTCTTTGGTCAGCCGAGCCTTTTTATCTCTGGATAAGGAAACATTGTTTTTGTGATAAACATAAGTTTCGGTGGTTAATATATTTTTCAGCCCATGTCTTATTGCCCGTTGGCACCAATCATTTTCTTCGCCATAGCCGCTTTTAAAAATGCTATCGTTGAAATATCCTGTCCTATTCAGGGCACTTCGTTTGATATACATACAAAAGCCATTACCTGTTGGTAGCTCAATATCCGGGGTTTCGAGTTTCAAGGCATCAATTTTTGCGGCAATCAATTCGTGCCGGGTGTCAAAAATAATTTCCTCACCAACAGGCCAGTTGCTGATGCTGGCAATGGTAGCATTGTTAGAAAGTGGTGTTACCGATGCAATATTGCCCGAACGGTAGGCTACCTCCTGCATTACTTCGAAATTGCGGGCAAAAATCCGTGTATCCATGTTCAGGATAATCACATCAGCATTGCCAGCGAGGGCAAAGCCTTTATTGATGGTTTTTACAAATCCTTCATTTTGCTTATTGGTGTGGAATGAAATATCTGATCGTTGAAAAAATGAGTGGGTTTGGTATAAAGATTTTGCGGATGAATACGGCGAAGCATCATCGATAATTATAAAGCGCAGGAAATCCATTGGCGCAGGGTAAGCTTTTTTGATACTCGCGAGCAGTTGTATAAATATGTTTTGTGCTTCCACGGTTTTATAAAAGACGGGAATAACAACAACAACTTCTTTGGAGAGTGCGTTGGTTTTGTTTTTCAGGATCCTGATTTTTGCATTCTCACCCACATTTCTGCATGCCAGGTTTTTCCTCTTGCCGATCATCAGGTAGTGAGCCAAAGGATTTGTTGCATCATCAGGATCCATATTTTTGGTTTGGTAAAAATGGGTTTGGAATTTCGTGGATGGATTTCGGAGTTCTTTGTAGCCAAAACGACAATAATGTTGAAGTGCTGACATATTATCATTTTTTACATCCGGATAGCTTTTCAGGTAATAAGCCCCATCAAAGTATCCACTGTGACCGATTAGTTGCATATCGAAATCAAACTTCTTTTGCCGTTCATCAACGAGGTTATTTTTTCCAGGTTTGGGGGCAATGTGCCTTTTTTCTTTCTTTCCATGCAGCAAATAATGAAGCAGTGGATTCATTCCGTCATCTGACACATCTTTATAAGTATCCAAATAAAAAAGGGTGTGAAATTTCTCCGATGGATTCCGCCCTTCTTGGCCACCCGATTGTAAAAAATGAAGTAATGGGTCGATGCCCGCCTTTGCCACATCCGGATTATGGCTCAGATAATATTCAGTATCAAAATACCCACTTTGTGCTATCAATTTTTTGTCATCAAAGGCTTGATTTCTTCCTTTGAGTTTGTTGGAAATCTTACGTACAAGGTTTTTTGTTTTTTCTGGTATCCGATGCTTTGAAAATGGTTTGAAGAATTGTATTTTCATAGTGTCATTATCTGCTATTTCATCTATGAGGATTTGTTTTTCTTTCGTTAAAGTTTCAATTTCCTTTGCCTGTTTTGAATCTTTACCACTTTTCAATAAGGTCTTTTCATCAAAGTTATGGAATTGTTGCGGGCGCTTATTTGAATAAATCTCCTTAAATTAAATTTTAGGAATATCGGATAATGCCACAAAAACATACGAATAACACGAAACTAAAGCAATTGCGATAATAAAAAGTTTGAAGATCGTAGCTTTATTTACTTCATAGAATTTGCTAAACCAATAGCCCAATACGCCAAGGATTGCAAACAAATACCTCCCTTGTGGCTGAAAATCCTGTGTCCAGGAGAAATGGCTGGACAAAATGATGATTAAAAAAAAGAGGAAATAAAAATACAAGGGAAGCTGTTTAATGATGAATGGCTGATGATAAATACTATAAAAAGTAAGGTTCCCAAAAAGGATAAGGTAAAGAATTAGCATTAAATAATAGTAGCTGTTTGCCCCAACAACTGACATATAGCCATAAACACCTGAAAAGGACTTAAACGTTATTTTATGCCAACTCCATTTTTCCGAAAATAAATCGATGTACTTTACTCCCTTTTCTTTTAAATGAAGCCCAAGATATGATGTGGAATTCTGTAATTTCGATCGTTTGAATCGATTATCAGCATATTTCTCTTTATGCTCCGAAATAATTATTTTCCTGTCGAAACCATGCAACTTTACATCGTATAAGTACCGTGGCGCAAGAAACAATATTGATATGCCGGCGATTATCAAATACTTGATGAAAATCATTTTTCGATGATCCTTTTCTCTTATAAAATGCATAATCAACAAAATTGCAAAAAAGATGAGAATGATATAATAGTTTGATTTGGCAAATAGCTGCAAAGCCAAAAGACCCGATATAACTATTGCCCCCCCAATATGTCCAAAGGCAGATGATGAAGACAGAAACCTGTTAAACAAACTTGCATTCTTTAATACCTGGTAAACAAGAATAATCGATAAAAACAGGCCGAATGCATCAGTATTAACATAGGAAAACAAATACCATATTTGAGGGGAAATTAATAGTACAAGAAAAAGAGGTTTAACACTTTTACTTTCTTTAAAAAACAACACCACCATTATTAAAAACAGAAAGCTGTTGAACAAGCGCATGGAAAATACCGGATCATCAACAAAATAATCTACAAGGGCTGAAAATTTTCCATTCAGAAAATAATAAAAATCAAATTCGCTTAAACGAGAATGCCCATATACTGAGAAACTACTCCTAATTTCAGGATCGCTAACCACAGGAGGCAGCCAATGGTTTTGATAGTATTCTACGGCCTTAACATGTACAAATTCATCGGGGTGGGCATTAAATTTACTTGTTGCAGCCATTCCTATTATCAAACCAAAAACGACAATAAATAAAACTTTGAAAACCACATCAGAATGATGTTCAAGATTTTTTATAAAATTTCCTATGCTTCTGATGTTCATTATTTTAAAATTACTATAGGTTTGATGAGAACGCTTTTTTATAACTGCGCAATACTATATTAAGCTCACTTATTTGCCTATGAAGATACTTCGTTGTTTTCGGTAATATCGTAAATAAAATAGGATTGTCCTTTGTGTTTTTTGTAATAAATTTTTGAGATCATATCCAACATTAATCCCGAGATAAAAAGCTGCATTCCTGTAATAAGTAAAAACGCGGTTAACACGGGAACTGTCGAATCTGACATGCTTTGACCATTAAGGTATTCGCTAACAGCGTACATGCCTGAAAAGAAACCAGCGATGAGAAAAAGTATCCCGCCCGCCCCTAACAGATGCAAAGGCCGTACTGCAAATTTTTTCCAAAACCACAGCGAAACCATGTCGAGAAAACCCTTGAATGTGCGGGTAAAGCTGTATTTTGTTTTCCCCGATTGGCGTTGTCTGTGGTTGACGGGGATTTCGCCAATCCTGAAACCCCTCATTTTTAGCAGTGCAGGAATGAACCTGTGCATTTCGCCAAACAGGGATAATTCAGAAACACTTTCACGAGTATAAATTTTCAGGGTGCAGCCACTGTCGTGGATGCCATCCTTTATCAATATTCCGCGCAAAAAATTTGCTCCACTTGATGTAATTCTTTTTCCGAAAGTATCCTTACGATCTACACGCCAACCCGAAACCACATCCAAATCATTTTCTTCGAGGTGCTTGATCAGGCGGGGAATGTCGGCCGGATCGTTCTGGCCATCACCGTCAAGGGTAACAATGTAATCGTTGACAGCATAACTGAAGCCGGCATCCAAAGCGGCGGTTTGCCCGAAATTTTTGCGCAGGCGAATTAATTTAACGGGATGCAGGGTTTTAATGATTCTCGCCGTGGAATCGGTAGAACCATCGTCAATAAAAATAATCCCGAAAGGTGCATCGGTTTTCCGGCAGGCAGCTACTACTTCCTGGTGGAGTTGCCGTACATTCCCGGCTTCGTTGTAAACCGGAATTATTACAGAGATGCTCTTCATGGATAAATGTTTAATAAAATAAAATTCATAATCTAATCTCCCCGCGGAATATCACTATTCTTTTTTCGCCGATTATTTTTGGGATTTTTATTGGATATTTTGTTTGGCTTTATTGATCTTCGATAATATTGCATAACCTCCTCCGGCTGGCCATCCATAATAATTTCACCATTTTGCAGCAGCAATGCCCTTTTACACATTTTTCGCACTTCCTTCTCGGAATGGGTAGCCATCAAAATAGTTTTGCCTGAATTGATTAATTCGTGCATTTTTTCGTAACTCTTTTCTTTAAAATATACATCGCCAACGGCCATTACTTCATCAAGAATCAGGATGTCGGCATCCAGAAAAATGCTTATCGCGAAAGCAAGCCTCGAACGCATACCCCGCGAATAGGTGCGCAGGGGCTGGTCAACAAAATGCCCGATATCGGCAAAATCGATAGCTTGCTGAATAATATCTTCAGTTTTGTATTTATCGAAGTTTTGCATGATAGTAAAATAATGCAAATTTTCGCGTCCGGTAAGCTCGGCATGAAAGCCTGTGCCCAGTTCAAACAAAGGAACAATTGTACCATTAACTTTTACATTTCCTGATGTAGGAGCAGTAGTACCGGCAATGATTCGCAATAGCGTGGATTTGCCGGAACCATTGCGGCCAATAATTCCTACAATTTCACCTTTGCCCACTCTTAAACTAATATCACTAAGGGCGGTAAAACTCTTGTATCGGGATTTGCTGAAAGGAAAAAGGGTGTCGAAAAGCCGGGAACGGTCTGAATTGTACAGACGGTATTTTTTAAAAATATGGCTAAGTTCTATTTGGGTTTCATCATTCATAACAAGCATCAGTTAGGCAAGATCGATAAACGTGGGACTTAACTTCCTGAAAACATAAGCCCCGACAAAAAGAAAAAACAAGGTAAACATCCAAAATGAAACCATGGCAAAGCCATCGCTCCAAAAAGGTTGGTGGTAAAGCAAACTCATGCGGTAACCTTCGACGATATAGTAAAGCGGATTGAGTTTTAAATAATGCTGGTACTGCTCGGGAAACATCTTAACATCCCAAAAAATGGGGGTGAGAAAAAACATGGCCCTCATGCCAATACTGATAAGATATTGCAAATCGCGCACATACACCACGAGCGCCGAGGTAAACCAGGTAAGCCCAACCAGCAAAAGCCATGAAGCCAGCATAAAATAAATGAGCTGAAACCAATACCACGAAAACCCAATCCCGTTGAGAAGCAGAATTATAATGGATATGCCCAGCACAATTAAGTGGGTAAAAAAAGTGGAAAGTATGCTGATAAAGGGCACAAAGGACATGCGCAAATGAATGATGTTTATTATAAACGAAAACGACTTAATGCTATGCGTAGCCTGCCCCAAAGCTGCACTAAAAAAATTAAAGCCAACCACACCAGAAAGCAGATATACAATAAATGGATAATCGGAATGGCTTCGATTGCGGAGGTAGGTAAACACCACGAGCATAATCATAAGCATGGCTAGTGGCTCGATAATGGCCCAGGCCAGCCCAAAATAATTGCGGGCATACTTTATCTTAAAATCGCGCTGGGCGAGTTTAAAGATGAGCCTCCGGTTTTTCACCAGGTCTCGAATAAATGAAGATATTTCACTGATCAGCCATCTCATTTCATTTCTCCTTAAATATTGAATTAAAATCTGGTAAATGCTCCATGTGTTTATAAAGGCTCATGATCAATTGTTTTATTTTCACTATCAAAAATCCAATCACCGATTAACCTGCTGACCTCAGGCACCGATTCTTTATGTAAGTGACTTCCATCAATAAAGATATAATCATTCTCATCAAGTGCCATATTTAAATAGGCGGCATTGTATTTCGATGATATATCTGAAATTAGCGAATCATATTCCGGTAAAAAGTTGTTTTCGATTTCACACACTTGTTGTTCTACCGGTAAACGAACCAAATAAACCTCTCCATGATTTTTAAGGAATTGGATGGTTTTTAAAAAATATTGCCACCTTGTAATGGAGAATTGGTATTTATTCCTTTGACTTTTTATTTGCCTTAAAACATTTTTACTGCGTTTTTTTAACACTTTTTGTGTGAAATTAGTCTTAACTTCCAGCCACCCATCATCGTGCAAAAAACGGCTTTCCCGATTCCTGTCAGTGAAATATTTGCGAATAAAATTATTATAATTGCCTAAAAGGTAAAAAATATTTGGCTTGAGATTTACGAATCTTGTTTTAGCCAAGCAGTTGTTGAGTTCCCTGAAGCTCAAACTATCATCCTTAATATTACGCTTACTTGAAAAGTGACCGGGTCCCACGCTGAGAATGAAAATACCGTCAGTGGTTTTTGGGTTCAGTTTCTTTTTTATTGCATTAAGGTATGTAGGGCCATAAGGACTTATATATCCATTAAAAGCAAAATTGAAAAACCGGTGGCCTGGCAACTTTGCGTTTAATACTTCTGGTTTGATTCCCTGTGCCGCTCTGGATACACCGATGATCAGCGATTGTTTTTGTTCAGTTGTAAAAAGTACATAATAAGGATCAAAGTTTCCATCAATATTAAAAACGACATAAGCGATAAAGATAAAAACCAGGCTAAAGTAAAAGGAAAGTTTTAGGAGAAATCTTTTCATGGTTAGAATTGAAAATAGAAAAACTGTTGGTGTTCAGATCCGCCATAAATTATAATAAGCGCTGTAAAGCCTAAGTAGATTCCCCACCTTACAGGCATTGGCAATTTTATGCCCTCAAAATCAAGCCCATGGTTTTGCTTTTGCTGAAACCACTCAATGCATAGCATGGCAGCTATAAAAATAAATATTTGGGTTAAATCAGGGATATTTTTATTGGAGATGTATTTACTAAAATCAAAATTGAGATGTGTTATATATATCCAGGATTCATGCAGGCTTTGTGCCCTGAATATAAAGCCTGTGAAGGAAAACATCAGGAAAGTGAAGATAATCCTAATCGTTACTTCGATTTTACTAACAAAATATTTCTGGTTTGCCGCTGACTTTTTAAATAATAATCTACCCTTAAAAAATACATAAGGAATTAGAAGCAATCCTTGAATAAATCCCCAAACTACAAAATTCCAGCTCGCCCCGTGCCATAAACCAACAAGAGAAAGAACCAGTAAAGAACTTAAAATTCTGTTGTTCTTGCTATAGTTTTTTCTGAGAAAGGGTATAAAAACATAATCTCTAAACCATGAAGACAATGAAATATGCCATTTCCTTCAGAATTCGGAAAAATTCCTGGCGAAAAACGGATAATCGAAGTTTTTCATCAAATCGAAACCAAGTATCCGGGCTGAACCGATCGCGATATCAGAATATCCCGAAAAATCACAATATATCTGGATGATAAATAATATCACTCCCACGATTAGAAAGCCCCCTGATACATTTGTATAATCATTAAAAATGGAATCGACAATGATTGAACAATTATCTGCAACGACTATTTTTTTCACCAAACCCCAGAGAATCTGTCGTGATCCATCAGCAGCTCTTTCGTAGTTAAACTGCTTTCGCTCCTGGAATTGCGGCAACAGTCTGTGTGCCCTTTCAATTGGTCCGGCAACCAGTTGCGGGAAAAAACTGACAAACGCCAGAAAAGCAATCAGATCGTTGGTCGGCTGCATTTTTTTCCTGTAGATATCAATTGTATAGCTGAGTGTTTGAAAGGTATAAAAACTGATCCCGACTGGTAGAATGATTCCCAGTGTTGTCATGTTCAGGTTGATTCCAAAACCAGCGAAAGCGTCAGTAAAGCTCTCCACAAAAAAATTATAGTACTTGAAAAATCCCAGGATGCCCAGGTTAACAACAATACTTATATACAACAGCTGCTTCCTTTTTATTGCGCTTAAATCCTTCTGATTCATCCCTAATCCAACCAGGAAATCGGTAATTGAGCTGATAAAAATCAGGATTAAAAACCGCCAGTCCCACCAGCCATAAAATATATAACTAACTATGAGCAAAAACGTATTACGAAGCTTTACATTCCGGTTAAATAGAAACCAATAGAGAAAGAATACAATTAGGAAGAAAACTCCGTATGTGATCGAATTAAAGGACATTGAAATTTGGGATAGTAATTTTAGTTTTTATTTCTTTTTCGTAAGACGACTGTTGTACTCATAATACAACCTGAGCCATAAAGCATAAGGTAGGTCGAACGACCAGAAATATGCCGGTGATCGCGATGTAAGATCGCTATGATATATTAATATGGGATTGCTTTTTATGTATTCAAAGTTATTGTTGCTTAACTGCCGTAATATTCTCCGGATTTCAACTTCCTGCCCGGGAGTTATGTTATTCAAGGACAGATCGCGGATTAATTTTGATATCAAAACGTAGTGATTCTGGCTTACCGGGCCTTTTACAGTATCGGGTAAATTACTTTTAATACTACAGTTGTTTCGCACCATATCAGCCTGCCGTAAATAATATAACCATGGTGCTTTGTAATAATACACCCAATATTCAGGGTTGGAAACCACACCTTCGGCCTGCAAACACTTACATAATTCCCTGGCTGAAATGGTATCGTATTTCGCAAGGAAAAGAAAAACATGGATATTGGGAATGATTTCTACTGTCTCGGGATTGATGCCGGCCTGAGGCATATTTTTTATTCCGCCCTTCTTTAACCATTCCAGATACAAACCTGTATTCGTTTTATACTTTTTCAGGCTGTCGATTACTTGTAAGACAAATCCGGTATCGACTGATTGTGCAAGATACCAAAACAATCCGGTATCATCACTATCTTCAGGCATTGCTTTAATTCGTTTGAAATATTTTAAGAAACCGTTTTCAGGATTTAGGTTTTGGTATGAAAATTTCAAGGTTTCATCGATTACAGAGTCAATTAATTTATTATTCTTATAAGGTTGCAACAAATCGGCAATTAGCATACCCACGAAAAAATTATTCTCTCTTTTTAAGTTCTCCGGAATAGTATCAAAATTATAGAATGTCCACCATGTTCCATTTTTATTTTGGCTTTTCACCAGTTTCTGTTGTGCGAATAACGCCTTTTTGCCCAGGTTGTCCTGTCCATAAGCCTGCACTAAGGAGCTCATGAAAAAAAAAGTAATTGCTGCCGCAACAACTATCCACCATATTTGCTTTCTTCTACTCATTGTTTGATGTATTAATGTAAGTTTAAAAATATGATAATGATAAATCCAAAAAGGGCATAAACAACCCGGTACCTGTTTCGGAGTTGCATGATAGCCTTGAGGTTGAGATCATTTTTAACTGAAATGTAAATAAAAACAGCTACCAATGTAAAAACCGACTAATTTACTAAAGTAAGATCGGGAAAAAAATCCAGGTGGATGAGGTACTCGAAAAATGCATGCCCTGAAAAAAACAGACCCAAACCCAGCATAGCACTCACACGTTTCCCCAAGGTATTGGCTATTGTCGGTATTTTGTTCGCCTTGTCTCCTTGCGCATCCTGAATTTCCTGAAATAAATGCCCTGCCGATAAAAATACACCAAACATTAAACCTACAAACAGAATCCCGGAGTAATATTGACCATAAAAAAGATAGCCGAGAATAAATGCAAGCAGTCCACCGCTAAGATGCAGCAGTGATGATAACACCGGGACTGCTTTACCATGGAGATAAAAGGATGAAGTTGAATACAGCAGGCTGAGCATAAAAAGTGCGATACCCGTTAGAAATGCTTCGGCTGAGAAGTATAATAGCAATGCCAGAGAAAAAAAACCTGTACATATCGCCAGAATAAGCAATGTACGCACAGATGAGCCTTTTGAAAAACCCTGATGCCTGATTTTATCGACATCGTTTTTGTCGTGGTAATAATCTGCCCAATCGTTGATCAAAAATACATGCATCGCGAGCAAATACACTGCAAAAATGTACAACAGCAACTTGAGGTAGTCGATATGCTGAATCTGCACGTGCTGCATCGCTAAGAATATTCCCAATGCAGGGATAGCTGTAAATATGGCGGCATCAATAAGCCTGAAAATCCGAAGCGTTTTTCTGAGATTAGCCAAAAAATACGACATAGCTTATTGGTTTATTTGTTTTTGGGAAAGTCCTTTTTCCATAATTCAAAATTATCGATGGTGTCAAACATCCTAAAATTGGAATTTTTAAGCACTTCTGTAGCCTCATTTTTCCATTGCAAATTGGCTGGCAAACAAACAGCAGTAACCTTATAATGATCCAAACCCAAGCTAAAATATTCCTGTGGGTTCTTTGGCTGCCTTTCGCCGCTAATGTATTCTTTCAGTGTTAGTTTAAACTCATATTCCAGCAATACCTGCAAAGCGTTTACACCGGTTTTTTTCTGCATTTTCCTTATTTGCTTTGTCAGGTTTGTTGAAGATGGATAAGCATAATTATTCGATTTGTACCAATAAACCCAGGTTGTGAATTTTTCCAATTCTTCCTCCGGGTTTTTTTCGATTATCTTTAAATATTGGTACAAAACTCCAATTGTGAATTTAGTCCGGTAAATTAGTGTTGCAGGATGGTTATGCATAGTGGATATCCATATAGAAACCCGATTTGGGGAAATCAGCACATCCTCCTCATCAAGCAAGTTATTGATTCTTTCGGCAACACGATAAGTATTGCTAACCTTTAAGCCGGGAAGTTTGATTTTTACGTTACTGTGTTTTGCAAAAATCCGGCTTCTGGTGGGTGGGGCTGTTAAAAAGCTGAAAAACATCAGCACAACGAAAATCGCTTTTGGAATGGCCAACCATCCGGGTTTACTTTTCACAAATACACTTATCCCAATAATTCCAATAAACATCTGGATCGGGATTAGCCAGGCCGTGCGCCAATAAGTTTGTTCCGATATAACATTTTGTGCCATGAAAGTTGTCAACATGGGATTATAAAAAATAAACAGCAAACATGCCGGGAAAACCAGGCATAGGATTCTTGTTAATCGATTGGGTGCAAATAGCCAGCAAAAAAAGATAATGAACATCGAGAGGCACATGGCTATTCCACTGCCAAAGACCCGGTGTATCGATCCGGCGATTAGTTTAAAGGCTTCTGTTTCGTGGGTGATGTAAAAGGGCGGCATCTGGAAATTGATTACGATATACAAGCCGAATAATACCACATAAGCAGAGGATAATATGCCTAAGGCGGTGTTCCTGAACAGTAAACGGGGTTTTTGTGCAAGGGAGCCTGAAATCACCGAAAGGTTGGCAACAACAGGTGCCAGCCATAGTGCTGTGGCATTCATTCCAATGGCGCAAATCTGCACCAGTACAAGTATAAGCCAGTTTCGTCCCTTATTTTCTCTTGCCGATTTTAAACCATAGGCTATGGTCAGTGGCAAAACTACTCCAAGTAAAAATCCTTTGCCCTGATGCATTCTGATTAAGGTGAAATTACCCATCGCCCTAAGTGATACCACATAAATGATGACAAACGAAATCAGGGTCGCCAACAGGGCTTTTTGCGGAATTAAAACCCGAAATAGCATCAGGTAAGCCATTACAGATAAAAACAAACCCACTACAGGTAATAAAAAATGGAAAACATAAATTACCGGAATACCGGTGAAGGATGAAATACCGGCGCAAAATGTTTCTATGGCATGTGTTTTATAAACCGGGATAAACAATGGAGCACCTTCAAACAATCCCAGGGCATCTTTCAGAAGTACCGGGTTTTGCGGATGATCCACCATATCTACGCTTGTCCTGATATAATGTGCATCATCGAAGTTGTACCTGTGTGCAAACAGCGCAATAAAAAGCATGGTGATGATAAGGATGAGGAAAGCAAATCCGATTACCCGGTTTGTGTTGTTTCCTAATGGTTTTTTTGATGCACTAATATCAAATTGTACTTTCCACCCTGCAAAAAACCGGTATTTTTTTAACAAGAAAAAGGCAGCGATGAACAAAGCCGGAAATAATAACGCGAGAGACCGGAAGGGAAGTTGAAAAACAACAGCAAGGTTCGAGGCAATCGTCCAAAGCCCAAACAAAAGGATGAAGAGTTCGGTAGAAATTTTTGCTGTTTTTGTGATTGAAGATGTCATGCGATTAATCTGTTTCAGAAAAAGGAGAAGATAGGTTTAAGTACTTTTCGCCCAGCTTTTGGTTGGAAATGAAATTTTTGTTTCTGATTTGTTCCTTTTGTTCGTGCGAAAGAAGGGAAACGTCAGGGGCATAACTCCCGACCCAGTGCAGGTACAGGTTTACTGCTTTGTCGAGAAACCCCGGTAATTTGACCGAAGCATTAATGCGCCTTTTCCGTTCCACCATATTGTTGGGCAAGCGGATGTTCCACCTTAAATCAAAAAACTTTGCTGACCATCCGGAAGTGTCAACGTTTAGCCCTTCCTGTTTCAACACTTTTATAATATCCTTAACAACTCCACCCTTCATTGTTTCTTTATCAAAAATGCGGACAATCATGTTGTTTGTACCAAAAACTGCAGCCCATTGTTCAATTTCCTCAAAATAATTGATATTCATCCAGCCCATCTCCATCAATTCATCCACGCTGCGGGATTCGCGGCCACGTTTTACAGCCTGATTATAGGCCGATTCCAGGAATTCGGGCAGGCTTCGCAAATACACCAGGATCTTTACGTCAAAATCATGCAGATGCTCCCTGATAAATTCTATCTGCCCCGGATTTGCTCGCAGCCTATTGAAGGCTTCACTGCTGATGAATATGGCCTGGCAATCGGTGTCGGCCAATTCATGCTTAAGCAGATTCCAGTAATAATCCATGGGGTATTCGCGGTAGATTTTGGCGTTTACAAACCTGGGCAAGGGTTTGCCGATGTGGTACAAAAGGCTTTCGGCAAGCGAATGATGCGCCGGCGACCTGCGTTTACCCCGGCATTTTACCGGATAGTAAACGCCGTTTTTCTTCAAGCTCTTTCTATTGCGGTAAAAACTGTTCTGTACGGCTGATGTTCCGGTTTTATTGTAACCTATATGTAAATATATCTGTTTTTTATTTTCCATTTTTGATGGTTTGATGTTCAGGCCAAATAAAACCGTCTCCAAGCAATGAGGCAAGTTTTTTGTTTTCCGGTGCGAAAAAGTCATTCAATCGGCTTCTTGTTGCTGTCTTCATTGGCGGATAACTATTTTGACGCATCGGAGCATGATTTTTAATTTCCACTTGTTTTACGTTGAGGAACTCAAAAACCGTGGATAGTATTTGCTGTGGATTATTAAAGAAATTTTCGCTTTTCAGAAAAAAGAAATTTTTGCTTGGAAAATATTTACGCCAACGTGTAATTTGCGAATAGTACATCCCCCGGTTTAAATACGAAAAACGTTGGGTTCTGGCACAAGCAATCGGATCGGGGTCGTCGTTGCAAAGTTTATCAAGATCAATTCTTTGCGGCTCGGCGGCAATGGCTTTTTCAAAATTTGCCAGGGATTCCCGGTTTCTATGTTTTTCCATGTAAAAATGAATCTCCTTTTGTTGCGGAAGATCAAATTCCGGATGTTGCGTCAGGTAATTAAACATGGAGGTTGTT
The DNA here is from genome assembly GCA_964593705.1 of uncultured Lentimicrobiaceae bacterium. Taxonomy (GTDB): domain Bacteria; phylum Bacteroidota; class Bacteroidia; order Bacteroidales; family 4484-276; genus SABY01. The sequence goes on from CAZQIV010000125.1 coordinate 15,154, forward strand.
CCTCCTTTTTGCACACCAATTATTAAAAAGTCAGGTAATTTCATGACTTAGGTTTTTTCAATATTTGTTTTCTGGCAGCATCATACAACACCAGGTCGAAGGCGTTTTTTTTAAGTACTTCTTCTGCCAGTTTGCCAAGTTCATCGAGAATGATATTCGCTCTTTCATAAACATCAATTATATCTACAGCTTGCATTACATTTTGAGCTTCATAAAACATATTCATATTGATGCCGGTATTGGCAAATGATTTCCCGAACGATTTCATGCTCATCTCAAACAAATCAACCACACCTGCAAAATCAGCATCCCGAATCAAGTGCAAGGCGGTGTTCAAATCATCCTTTGTTGCGCTAAGTCCTGGTTTTATTCCTGCTATCATCTTTGTTTGGAAATTTCGTATTGTGGCCGGAACATCTTCACGCATGCGCCAGGCTACATACTCTGTAAAATTCATCTTTTTAGCCATTTTTGCGCCGAGAGAATTAGTTTGCTGCTGCTTTTCAAAATTATATACCGAGCGAATTCTTTCGATGGGATGCCTGATAAAATAAACGGGTAGAAAATCAAACTCAGGATGTTTTGGTAGTGTGAACCAAATATGGTGGCTCGACAAGGCCTTAATATTTGGGTGTTCCTTCAAATAATTTATCAGGTATTTTTCACCACCCTTGCGCACGGCTTTATCATCGCGATGATCGCAAAAATCGGTTCCAAAATTATTTTTCAGAATCCAGTCGAAAGTAGTGCCCGCATTTTTAAAAATATGCTTATGAATGATTACTGTCCTGTTATTTCTATTTTTATCAGACATCATAGTTTACCTTGATTATATCTTTTTCCGATTTTGCTTATGGCTCAGTGTTGGATTGCGGGCAATAAAATTATCTACAATTTCGCCAACAAGCTTCTGATCTATTTGTGGTTCGTTACCGGTTTCAGGATACATCGAAAAATCATCCATGAACAAATCCTCCCTGTCTAACCATTGGCGAGCCACCCGAAGGTTGGATTTATGGTAGAAATTATAAATATTTACAGCATCGGCCTTGTGCAATCTTTTCGGCGGCCCGGGAAAGCGGTTGCTGACCTGTCGCATAAGCTCAACCCTAAAATCCCTCATAAGTTTCCATTGTGAAAGGTCATCCTGTTCAGGGAAGATTTTTATAAAATGCCATGCTGCTTCGATGGCCATTGCCGATGGGGAAGTATTTAAGCGTGAAGGTAAGGAAAAATCAGGATTATTTTTTATCCCGGCAGCGTGCATAAAATCCAGTATCAGATCTCCTTGCAGCAGTTTGGATTCCTCAAAAACCCTCAAACAAATATTTTCTTTGCCAAAAGCCAGACTCCATTTTTTCAAGGTCTTGTCGAAATTGTAATATTGCTTCCTGATAATGTTATTACCGGTAGCAATGCCGTTTTCAATCCCGGCCTTTGCCATGGTACCTGCCATACTACACGCAATTAAATCCTGGCGTCTGATATAAATAATGACCTGGAATTGGTAAAAAAATGTACTTAAAAAATCTTTGAGCCTAAGAATTTCGTTCTGGCTTTTTAGATAACTTGCAAAATGTTCGGACGAAAAAATTACAGTTGAGACCTGTTTTGAAATTTGCTTTATTTCATTTGAGAATTTTTTTTCAAGACTCTTGTTCCATTCCTTTTTTTGTTGTGGTGTGTCAATTGAATTTTGCTTGGCAAATTGAGTTATATTATCATCATTCATGCAAAAGGCCGCAAGTTTTAAATGGTTTCTTGTACCAAGGAAGGAAGGAAAATTAATAGACTGTACTTGTAAAAGTTTTCGATTAAGGTGCAAAAACTCTTGTATGGAGGTAGTACCGGTTTTTTCGATACCAATATGCAACACAGCCTTTTGCCCGATATTGTTATTTTTCTTCTTAAACCAGAACATTGTATTTAGTGTTGAATTCTTCGTATAGATTAAAGCGGGCATTTGCCGCAACATAGTCATGTTCTTCTTTTGACAGCGCCCCCTTCTTTAGCTTTTTACTGCCCGAAAGTTTTCTGGCAGTGGCTAAAGCTTTCAACACATTTTCATCGATTGGCAAACCAAGTTTTTCAAAAACCGGTTCGATGGATTTATCAGAAAAGAATAAATCCTCATATTTTATACAAATTATTGGCTCTCCCCTTTTTATTAAATTGAGTGTGCTATTCAATGATGTGTTCCAACGCTTAACGGCTTGAATGTAATCCTGCTTGGCAGGCCATTTCGTGCCTGATGCGGCATTGCGATTCCATGACTCCGCCACATCAAAAATATTCCTGTAAATATACAGGTAATGAAAACTTCCAAAAGCTTCTTTCAGTTTATTGTAAACTCTGTCGGCAGGAGGATACTTTAACCCATAGAATTCACTATTATCCCACTTTTCCGGTATATCGAGATGAAGTTGGTGTCTATAGAAATCATCATATCCTGTATCGCCATCCTGCACATTAATAAATCTTTCTTTTGCAAAATGTGCCTTTGAAAGTTTAAAATTATCAGGTCTCATTAACCTATTATATCGCTCCATACCCAAAACAATCCTGGCATGTGATCCGATAATTGTGGTTAATGCCGGGGTTCCCGACCTACCGCACCCGGCAATAAACAGGTATTTTTTGTCCTTTTCGTCCAAAGGTAAATTTATAGTGCCAGATGGTGTTTCTAATGTATTTGATGGCAAATCTATTGTGCCCGATGGTATTAGTGAAGGATAATAATTTTCGAAAATCCAGCCATACTTTTTATAAATACTTTTTAATGCCTGATTGCTCAATTCATACTGTGGTAATATTATAGCGTCACTTTTGTTGACATGAGGAAATGGAATCTGATGAATAGCAAAAGGGTTAACTAATTCGGGTATCGCTTTGGATAATTCTTCAAAACGTACAATCTTCATATTACCGGGTGTTTTGCCGTCAATTTCAAAGAAGTTTTTCAATTGACCCTTGTGGTGTGTAAATTTTTGTCTGCCAAAATTTTCGTATTTACCCTGGGTAGCCGCAAGCAATTTTTGATTTCCGGGATTGCCCAATAGCCGTTTGTAGTTTTTAGCTGTATTCAGATGCTTATAATACGAAAAATCCAAATCGAAAGGATTTCTGACCACACAAATAATCACTTTAAAATCTGCTAATTGAATCCCGAATGACTTCAAAAAACCAACTATTTCAACGAGGTTAGCGTGTCGTTTCCAGGGATGGAATACCTCATACCCGGCTTGTTTCGCGTTTTCAAATTCTTCTGCTTTAACTACATGAGTCACCGGAGGTTTTAAAACATTACACAAATATTTTGTGATCGACATGCCACCCGTTTTGCCAAGATGAATAAAAAGAACATCTTTGTTAAATACCATAATTCATTGTTTTGTTGATAAGGGTGTTGCAAACCGGGAATAACATTTCGTATGCTTTCGTGTGCATTTCGGGTGATGGATAATAGGAGTTGAATTTTTTAATTTAGTAATCTTGTCCTTGTAAATATTGGGTGTTTTCCCGGTAAACCGGTTGGTGAGCTTCTGTGGCATTCCTGCTACTGATGTGGCTTCAACATAAGCATCGGCAAGCGGAACAAGCTGGCCAAGCATAAGCGGGTTAACAAGTTGTGGGTATTTTCCAAATAATTCCCTGGCATCAGCATAGCCTTCAATATAATCCGGTGATCGTTCTGAAAACCACAGTAAGATTTTTGGAACCGTAATCTTCTTCAACAAAAACTCCATATTCTTAATATAGTTTCCCCGGGTTTCTTTTACTATTTCTCCTACTTTTTCTGTAGGTTCATTTTGTAGCAGCTCGTTATAGGCCGGTTCGGCCATCATCATTTTCCCGTCCGAAATTCTTCTGAGCCTGCCCCTGCCTTGCGGCGAAATAAAATAGCTATTACTTTCGCTTCTTCCCGACATATCCTGGACTACTGCAAACGCTGATTTATTGATCCAATCAAAATAGCTGTTATCGTTAAGGTAAAACGAAGGGCCGGCTCCTGCATGGCCAAGATTAAATACTGGCATCCCGAGTTTGTCCGACAATAATCCGGCAAAAGGTTTCAAGGTATAGCAGCCAAAAGTTTGGGCAGCTCCCAAACAGGCGAAAAATTTATCCTTTTCTAACGAATCAGGTTTTGGCCCCCTGAATGGTCGCTTAAAACCATCCATTGTCCATAGTTTGTAATCGATAATGTCAAAATCCCTTTTTTGATATCCGTATCCCATGATTTAATTTTTGGTTTCTATTACCTTTTTGGTGGATGTAAATAATGGCTAACATTGTAAACAGATTTCTTGCCGCACCTGCGGCATACTAATGACATGTTTGTGTAAGGCGTAAAAAATAGACCTCTCAGTCCCCGAAGGGTCGGGGCAGGCAGCTTCGCTCTTTCGAGGTGACAAAGCTCCCGGTATAGTCGGGGGAGGAGGGGAATCGGGTGCGACGCGCCCGATTCCCCTCCTCCCACACCCCAAACCGAAGCATTGTCACCTCGAAGGAGCTTGCGACTGAGAGGTCTGTTTAATAGATAGGTTTTCAGTGTCTTACACAAACATGTCGTATCCCCTCAAAAAATACAGGTAGAATAAATATTGCCTCTAAGGGCTTGCTC
>CAZQIV010000126.1:0-19581 GCA_964593705.1 uncultured Lentimicrobiaceae bacterium
TTTTTTTTTTTTGGGGGGGGGGGGGGGGCGCCACCCCCCCCCACCACCCCCTCCCTAGACCAAGACCTATAAAACCATTGTCATTCTGAGTCCCGAAATTTCGGGAAAGAACCTATAGTTTTTAGTCGGACAGTAATGATTGAAAAATAATTTAAATTTTTGGGGGCGATGAAAGGGTGTAACCAGTAAAAAATAATTAAGCCCAGTTTGTCTCAGGCCTTCAGCCTGGAGAGTAACCTTCTTGTACCACCTTTACTATGATGTTTCAGGCTTGCAGCCTGTTATTCTATTCCGGTATAAACAATAGGTCTTTTTAAAAGTGAAGTACCCTTTACAATTACACGAATATCCCCCGAAAGCTTTCGGAGTAACCCAATACCCATCAATAAAATTATTCCCCGGGAAATGTAAGCTGCGCAGCAGAGTTAACCAAAATTAGGTAGGCTTTACCCTGTTGGAGCATTGCAAGTGATTGAATGTTCATCCCGGGCCAGAAAACATTTGTAGAAGCCGGTTCTTTAATGATGATAAGGTTTTCGCCCAATTGTTCCAGAACTTCGTTGCACGATATTCCGTTTTCGCACAGCACCGGAATCAAATTCCAGCCTTGCTGCAAAGCAATGGTTTTGTTGGTGATTGTTGCTCCGGGAACAGTAATATTGGCAGCTTCACTCATTTTGATAACATAACCCGATTGATAATCCCAGCTACCCATTGTATTTACATTTTGCCCGGGCCAGAAAACCCCCGTCATATTTTGGAGGATAATCAGATCGTCCATATCATTTTCGAATATAGATTCCAATTCAGAAAAATATGGATTCAAACTCATGGAAATACTGCTCCATCCTGCCGGAATAATTAATGTTTGTTCCCGGGCTTCAAACTCCTGATTTTCGAAGCAGCCCATATCAATTACCCAGGCCGCGATTCTGGGTAGCTGGTCAAGGTCAACATTGCTCAGTTCATTTTCGCCGGTGTAAGGATCGCCACTATTAATGGATGGCGAAGGCAGGGATAACCTGAAGTTCCATAAAATGTCTTCAAACAGCGGATCAGCATCTATATTATTTTGGTAATGATCCATGTTATAATTCACACCTGCTCCTGTGCCACCAAACAATTCAACGCCTCCCCCGATATTGGAATAGTGAAACTCCGGGTGGGAGTTTTCATTTTGAATAAAAACCTGGTTTCCTTCACCATCAGCAGTATTGAACCATAAGATGGAATTTTTGGTGCAGGACGTGGCCGAGTCGAAATACATGGCGCCACCACCTGAAAAAGCGTGGTTGTTGACCATGGTATTGTTGAAGAATCCGGGTATGCCCAAATTTTCTATTACAGCTACAGCTCCCCCCCATTCCGCCATGTTATCAGATATTAATAAATTAAACAAGGAAGGCGAAGCGTTACCAACAACACAAATTGCGCCCCCAAAATCAGAAGCGCCATTCCCTTCCATTTCAATATTTTCGATATGTGGCGAAGAATTTTTAATGTAGAAACCACCTCCAGATCCATCAGCCCAGTTGTTTAACAAAGAGAGATTTCGAAAAACATTTGTATCTTCCAAAACTACCTGTTTACGAGGTGGGGAAACAATCTGAAAAACATGTACCAGCGATTTGTCTCCATCGGCAATACGTTCAAATATATAAATCAGCCCATTTTGGCGATCGTAGCAACACGACCCCAATTGATACTGCCCCAGATCGTGCTGAGGATTATACAGGAATTCGCCAATATCAAGATGATCATAAGGCTGGGGTTCGTATGGAAGCAATGAACCGGCGGCAACAGCGGCGAGGTCGTCAGGATTGTAGAACAGTATCCTGGCCTGATAATCATCAGCCCACCAACCCCTTTGGTCGTAAGGATAGGGAGGGATATAATTAGAATCGTTTGGCCACAAGGTTCCATCGGCAAAACCATACCAGCAGTCGCCCAAAGCCTTGGTGCCCACTATTGCCACCGAGGCAAGGGTATCGTAGGTGAGCCAGGCGCCACCGTTCCATTCGTCTGCATGTTTATATCCGTCCAACGAATCATTATCAGAATATCCCAGCAAATGGGTAATATTTTGCAATTCATATTCGGGAGGTGGCGGGTTTCCTTCCTGCCAGGGGGCAAAGGCAAACAAATTTGGCCCCTTGCCACTCCAGCCGCCATCGCGATACCTGCCGCAAATAAGCATCCGGCCCGACACATGGTTTTGCGCCCACGTTTCGGGAATCGAAAACATATAATCATTGGAACGGTAATTATCAATGTTTCCAAAATACCAGGGACCAGAGGTTTGTGGATTTGACAAATCTGTACTTAAAGATATATGGGAATAATCGTGTACAAACTGAAGATGCTGCCCCACGCACATATATAAATTACCTGAGCTTTGTAATCCCTGCGCGGGTATATACTCCAGTCCCATCCTTATAATTTCGTAAGCAATGGTATCGAAAACTCCACTGGTAACATTGGTAAATGGTTGAAGTGTATTTGCAGTATTCAAATCGCCAGGATTTTTTGTTGGTGAGATTATCGGAATCGGAATGTCAATTTCTGAAATATCAAAATACCAGTCGTGCCCCAGGGCATAAATAGAACCCGGATAGCCATCATTTGCCCCGAGCGAATCGCCGTCAGGAAAAAATGTTGAGGCCGAGGCCGAGTAATTCCAGTTGCTGCCCCCCGAACTTTCGGGCAATCGAAAAGCGCCTTTGTATTCCCAATTTTCAGCATGAAGCAATCCGGCAGGTTCGGGAGTTGGGACAAGCGCATCATCTTCAAAATAAATCCCTCCCCCGAGGTAGGCCAGATTTCCGGCCACGACCAAATCGTTCATTATGGGGCTGCTGTTCACAAGCGCCAGCGCTCCCCCATTTTCGGCTTCATTGCTGAGAAATAGTGAATTTGTGATTATAACATTGGAGCTGTTTGACAACAGAATTGCACCACCCATATTATCGTTTTTCGTGAGTTTATTAGAATTATTAAAAGCACAAAAATGAATTTCCGAATTTTCCTGTTCATTTTCATTGGTGTTCAAAAACCGGATACCTCTCCAGCCCGTATCCGTATTTTCGGCGTTAAAAATTATTGAATCGTTAACATTTCCCGATAAAAGCAGCCGGCCATAAACAGTAATGGAGTATGATCCCGAAAATACTATATCAGTGCCCCCGGCCAGGGGTACGATTTCCAAAGTTTCGCCGAAAGGCACAATAATATTTCCATCAATCCAAATAGTTTCTTCATTTTCCCATACGCCCGAAATTTCACCTTCGGGAATATGATTCCCTTGTTCAGCTTCAAAAAATAAAGCGCCCATTTCTGTAATCGACCCATCCGGATCCGGGGGGAATCCCGGATCGCCGCTATTGATGCAGGGAGATTTTGTTTCATCCTGAACAGGAAAATTTTCCCAGGTAAGGCGAAAGTCCCCGTTGGTATTACCAGCAAAAAGCGGATCGGCATTTATATTTCCGTTTCCGGGATGCAGCCCTGCGCCACCAATATCGGAATAGCTGGCAATTACCGCACCACCATCAGGATTTATATGAATGTCGTCCCCAATGTTTCCCCTGATTATGGAATTTGAAAATTCAGGATAAGACCCATCCATCTGGAATATTCCGGCACCCTGCGTTGCAGAATTCCCGCTGATGGTAACATGGTCAAGCACGGGGCTGCCCCCGTTGATATTTATTCCGCCCCCGGTTTCGGCTTCATTGTTCCCTATAATGCACCAGGATATTTGTGGATAGGAACCCCAAATCATGATTCCACCACCAAAGGGAGCCGAATTATTAATGATGTTGAGCCGTTTCAAAAGGGGCAGGCAATATCTTATGTGAACACCTCCCCCACTATCATCGGCATGATTATCCACTATACTACAATCAGAAACCGAAACCCGGGATGATTCGTAAATAAATATACCTCCTCCATAATTATCCCAATCTTCGCCAATGGCATTACCATATTTAAACGAACAAAACTGCACCTGTGAGCTGTCCATGCCATTGTAATTCAAATCGTAAAAACGCAGGCCAAACCAACCTTCCTGCCTGTTTAAACTGTAAAGCCTGATCGAATCCTGCGCATCGCCCAGCAACCGGAGCCGACCATAAACAATAAATTTATAATGTCCGGTAAATATGAAATCCGTCCCCCCGGGAACAGCTTGCACGGTAAGGGTTTCGCCATTGGGCACAATAATGTCGCCATCAACAAAAATGGAGTCGTAAGTTTGCCACATCCCCGAAACATTACCCGAAACATGGAAGCCTCCTATTATTTCATCGATGGCAGTTCCCGTTAATTCCACATCCGTATTAAAAGTTTGTGATGAATAAAAGGTCAATGTACCCGAATATTCCTGGGGCAATTCAGGCTCAAAAGTTATTTCAATCTCAACTTCATCAGTAATCTGCAATGGAAAAATAAGGTCGGAAACCTGGAAAACTTCGTTGTCGATACTTATGCTATCGATTGTAATTGGAATATCGCCGGGATTGCTAATGGTGAGAGTTTCAGCAACTGATTGACTAGTAAAGACCGTGCCGAAATTGATGGATTGTGGAGAAACTATGTAAATTGGCAAATCCTGCAGCGATTCGTAAGCGCCCATATCGGGACTGTCGCCAAAGGGTCGCGGGTTTCCATCAAAATCCGCTTCCGGGGCATAATCAGTGCCGGCTTGATCGATGGCCGGGCTAAAAGGCGCTAAATGAAAATCGTCAGCGCCCGGATTGATATAAATCTCTCCTGTGGTGGTGGCTGTCAGCGAATTCTCATCCTGACCACTAAATACATTCCAATCACCATTTTGTATATCCGCAATCGAAAACTCTGCAAGGCCCCCGATATAAATTGCTCTTGCCGCATTATTGTTTTGAAAAAGGTTATAGTCGCCATGGTAATTGGCCGCCGGGGACTGTTCAAAGCAAAGGCCAATATTTTCGCCCCCGGAAATTATGCAATTATACATGTTGAGAATGTCGTTGCTATTGGCCTGCCAGATGGTGTAAACTCCGGCATTACTAAACGTACAATTCCGCAAGGTTGTCTCGGTGGGCACTTCCTGCCACCCCAGCTGAACAATCGAAATTCCACCATCATGCCCGATGCAATTCACAAGCTCCACCTCATCCTGCCACAGTTTATAGCACGTATTCCAACAATCGTAAGCCAGGCATGCATTTAGGCTTGTGGCCGATGAACTGATGTCGAATCCGTCATACACATCATAGGTAATGCAATGGTCAAACACAAAATTATTTTGCTCGCCATGTCCCAGGGCAAAACCATCCACATTTTGCTCTGGATCGCGGCCTGTGTGTGCCACACAGTTTATAAATGTTCCATTATAACAAAAGTCATCACCCATTGGTGAAGCATCAAAACCATATAAGCTATAATGGTGAACCTCGGTATCGCGAATCAAAAAATCGTGTGAGCCGCCCGAAATGCCAATGCCAAAAGTTGTTTCGCTTACCTCCAAATCACGCATCTCAACAAAAGCAGAACCGGTCATCCATATTCCTGTGTTAGGCCAATTGCGTATTTCGATCCCGTAAAATTTCAGGTAAGAATTTTCGATTCTTAAACCGGTGGTTTCGATCCCATCTGTACCATCAAGCACTACAGCCTCAGCGGGATAGGCAGCAAAAACAATGTGGCCATCATCGGGATTCCCGTCATTTTGCGTAGCTAAAGATTCCAGATAAACTCCTTCGCAAATAAGCACCGAATCTCCGGCCTGTGCCACATCAAGGGCATGTTGTATGCTTAGCCAGGGTAAAGCAGCAGTTCCGGGATTTTCGTTATTGGCATCGGGATGATTTTTATCCACATAAAAAACTGTTTGCTCCTCGCCCCAGCCGGCCATTTTTGCCAGCATCCACCAGAAAACACGTCCTTTCATGTTACAGTTGGCAGGCTCAGAATGTGCACAGGAGCAACTCCAGCAATATTCTGATTCGGGGTTTTCGGCACAGAACTCTTCGGCCCAATTCCCGAGATAACCCCAACCTGGCCCTTCATAGTAATTGCAATTATCGTTGGCATATTCAAAAAAACTCCCATCCGGATCATAGCTTTCAATATCGGCAAAATCGAAAAGGATTTTATCATTGGCCAGACAATAATCCCTGATTTGCTGATTACGGGCTTTCAGGTTGGCATCCGACCAAATATCGAGATGACCGGTCATATACACAAACATCACCTCCGGGTAATCCAACTCCAGTTGATTCATTGCATTCAAATAAATATTGATGCCCTGCACTGTATTATCAGATGCACCACCACACCACGACCAGATCACCACGTTGCGGTTGTTGGCCGGATTATCGAGTTGTTGACGGGTTAACGTTTCCCAGTAGAGATCACCGGTATGCCCCAGGTCGTAGCCATTCAGTTCCTGGTAAGATAGCTCACCACCAGACCCCGAACTATTAAAGGTATATGGTTCACCGATGTGAGTTTCAAGGTTTGTAATCCCCGAAGTTATTTGGCTTCCGTGCGAGGTGTGTCCGTACCAGATTCGCAAGTCAGATTTTGCAGTTTCAATCCAATCCACTGGAATCTCAGCAAGGATTATATTTTCGTGATTGGCAATGATGGGTTGAGCGTTAGCTTTTACGGTGAGTAAAAACAAAACCATCAGCAGGCTTTCAAAAAATACATTTCTTTTCATAGCAATTGTATTTATTATTAAATGATAAAAAAGGGAATGCGACAAACAGATATCCCGATTTATTGCTCGAAAGATACAGCTTTTCGCGCCTATTTACAAAAACCCCCAAAAAAATATTATCCTTTTTAGTATTTGTATAAAACGATTTTTGGATAAATTTTGATGCCAAGTCAGGGCTTCACTAAAAGTGAAACCCTGACTACTCTTAAAGTGAAACCCTGACTACTCTTCACTTTTCATAACTAATTATAAAGATATGACCACCTAATCTCACTGAATTTGTAGATTTGCCATTTTCAGCACTAAGGAATCATCATTCCAAATTCAGATTATGAGAAAGCTCCTATTCATTGTGTTTTTGCTACCCTTTGCCGGTTTTGCGCAGATCAGCCAAAATATTGACAGCCTTTTACAACTTTTGGAAACCACAAAGGGCGCACAAAAAGTTGATGTGCTCAACACACTTGCTTTTTTACACCATGATACGGCCTTCGACAAAACGATCGAATATGCAACGCGTGCCAATAAAACAGCCATTGATTATTTTACCAAGGCCGTTGATGATGCTAAAGAAAATAACCAGAAAGCTCTATTAAAAGACAGCTACGAAGGATTGGCCAATGCCTGGGCTGCCCTTAACAACTATGAAAAGGCTTTTACTTTCAATAAATTATTTCATCTGCTTAAAGATTCGCTTGTAAATATCGAAACACATAAACAAATATCTGAAATTAAAACGAAATACGAAACTGAAAAAACGGGAAGAGAAAACACCCTTCTTAAAAGTAAGAATGAAATAGCTGGCATGCAATTGAAAATTAAGAACAAAACCATATTCATTTTATTTGTAGCAATAGTGCTTTGTGCTGTTTTTATTGGGATCATAATGATTGAGTACAACAAAAAGCAAAAAGCCTATAACTATCTCGTAAAACAAAACCTCCTGCTGGCAAAAACGGAAGTTGAGTTTGCTATTCGCGATGAAATTGAAGAGGTAAAAACGGAAGGCTTAAAAACAGGCGAATTAAGCAATGCAAACGAATCAGATTTAATTCGTAAAATCGAAGACCTGATGCTGGAAGAGAAACCTTTTCTTTTTAGCGGAATTACCCTGGATGAAATTTGTCAGAAATTAAATACTAACCGCACCTATCTATCCAATGTTATTAATACACATTTCGGAAAAAACTTCAATGAATATATAAACGAATACCGAATTAAAGTTGCACGGCAATTGTTGGCCGACCCCGACAATAGTCATTTTTCCATTGAAGGTATTGGCCAGATGGCGGGATTTAATTCCAGGTCAACCTTCTTTAGTTGCTTCAAAAAGGCTACAGGCATCACACCTTCATATTTCCGCAATTCGGTAAGAGCTATAAAATCATAAACCCCTACTGCCGGTTCGACAGGAGGCATACAGCTAAACAATTAGCATCGAAGCCGGCAGCTTTTATATCTGGTGGAAATTCAGCATATTTACGATTCCGAACTAACTTTTACCATTTCGGACAGCTAAAATTTGTGATGCCATCCGCAATAGCATAGCTTTGCCTTTACAATGAAAAATGTGTGTATTACTATTTCAGGAAACCTGGGAAACGACTTTTTGTACCATGTCAGGCAGTTGTCGCAAATATGCCGAATCAAGGGCGAGGTTGATAAATTAGGCAAGGGTTGTTTCAGGATATTTGCCGAAGGGAAGAAATCCGATCTTGACAGTTTTCTAAAATTTTGCCTCTCGGGTCTTTTTGAGCCAAGAATAAAGGAAACAATAATTACCGAAAATGAAATCAGAAATTACATGAATTTCACCATCAATTGATAAATTATGAAATACAAAATTGCATTTATTGGCAGCTTGCTTTTATTCATTTTTTGGATACCAAAGCAAACTTACGGGCAGCACTATGCCGACACCACCACACTTCCACAAATTAAATTAACATCTTTAAATGGATATGGCCCATACATAATCAGCGGTCAACGCTCCAACCTTTTTATACTTTATGATTTACCAACTACCACCCATGAGGTAATTATAAAGATGATCGACTCGAAAGGTGAACAGATTAATGGAGCTTATACTGAAACGGGAAACAATATATCTGCAGCAACCTGGAGTTTTGAGGCAGACACCATGGGTTTCCCTCTCTCTCCTCAACTTCACATCGAATTACATTACCAGAGTGACAGTATTGCCATTTATCAATTTCCCTATACCGTTTATCCGGATACCCTAATTACAAACGCCTCGCAAGGTTGGGGGCCATTTACTACAAATAATTACACATTTTCAGATACACTTTGGCAACCAGCACCGGAAGTAGAAAACACATTTACTGTTTCCAACCTACCTCCACGTACTGACACCATTGAGTTTAAGATTTATGATACGGATTCCGCTGTAATATCATCCCACATGGTTTATGCGCAAACAGGCACTTATCTGGATTCGGCTATATTTAGTGATGTGAGGATGGACAACCTCCCCACCAACACCGAATATCTTGATATTATCATACACTGCGAGGGCGGGCCAAAAAATGGCCTCCACTATCCCAGGCATCTCATTATTTTGCCCCACAGCCCGGTATTAAAATTCAAATCTCTTGAACAAACACTTAGCGATTCGATCCCACCATTTTACGAAAACCAGATTAGTGGACAGGCGCTGGCACTCGATAGTGATATGTATGCCTCAATACAAAATGGCCCCGGGGAAAGAGACGTTGATATTTATCCAGGATCTTACAGCATCGACCTTTTAAAAAGCAGCTACTCGATGGAGGCATGGATAAGGTTTGATTTCGATCAATTTACCAGCGAGTACAAGGCCATAGATATCTTGAGTGTTGACTCTGTCTTTTCATTTTATATCGGTGGAAGCCAGTTCGGTAATTGTGTTTTGGGTGTCGAATCCCTATCAAATATAACCTGGAGAGAACTTTGGACTATCAACTTCGATAAGGGTTTGCTAAATGGAAATGAATGGCATCATGTTGCTTTTACATGTAGCTTTACTCCGCAGGCCTATCCAACCGGGAAATTTTATCTTGATGGCAATCTATTACCCTGGATAGATTTCAATCAGTTCAATTATGATAATATCCTGCAATACTCCCATCTCTACTACCTGCTAAGAAAAAACCAAGCTTTGATTATCGGTAATAAATATGGAGGTTCTGACTTTTTGATTAGTGCAATCGACGAAGTAAGGATGTGGTCGAAAGCATTATCGCATCAGGAAATTGTTCTTCATAACCGGCATGCTCCGCTCCAAAATCCTGATCTGACTGGTTATTGGAATTTTGATGATCTGAGAAACCGGCTCAATATCATCTCAGACAAAAGCTATAACAACAATATGGGGCTATTAAAAGGTGGGGCTTATTTCCTGCCCCAGCATCCGGCTGTTCAACAGCTTATTGACACCCTAAAAGTTTTTTCCTCTTCTATAGAAACTGACTCTGTTACATTTCGGTTTATTGGAGGCTCAAATCAAATTATTGACGAACAAACCATAATCACAATCAACGGCGTAAGTAGCCTTACCTACGACATTGCATCTTTGCCATATACTATAAACAAACTTAAACTTATTGAACATTATAACCCCGACAAGCCCTTGGGTAAGGAAACAGAATATAAATTGCAGGGCATTGCTCCACAACCAATAGCTACACCCCAGTATAACTGGAATACCTATTACAGTACTCCCGACCAAAAAGCAAAAACCTATGCACCCGTGAGCGTTTCTTACTTTCCTGAATACACCAAAAAAGTTGCCATTGGCCTTAAAAAAGATGATGTATTATTTGACACGGTAAGCTACACCGAAACCTCCATCCCTTTCCACCATTCTCTTTCGCTAAATGGCAGCAACAATTACATCGAAACATCACAACAAATTGATGCACCGGAAGAATTCACCATTATGTTTTGGATGAAAACCACTTCTACTGTAGGAGGAAAACTGGTTTCGTTTAGCGACAAAAAGAATGGTAGCAATATATCGCAGCACGACCGGGATCTATTCATTGAAACCGATGGTACGCTCAGGTTTAAAATCCAGTCAACTGACGAGATCATCTCCTTATACGGCTTAAACATTAACAACGATGGGGCGTGGCACCACATTGCGGTATCGGCAGGAAACAATACCAGTACATTGCTGTATGTGGATGGCAGTATGTCGGATGACGAATACATATCTGACCCAGTTAACTTTGAGGGGTATTGGATATTTGGAAAAAACTGCACCAGCAAAAAGGATGAACCAGAAAATATTGCTGAATACTTTCATGGCACATTTTCTGAAATCAGCATATATGACCGGGCTCTCGATTACGATGAAATTAACGCCATACGCTTCAGCAGCGAAACACAGCCGAATCAAAGCCTGTATTACAAACTGAATGAAGGATCAGGGAATACTATTTCCGATTTTGCAGGAACCAACACTGCCACAGTAAAAGGCAACGCACCTATCTGGACTTTAACTAAAGACCTCTTGTATGTGAACTGGAATAAAAAAGTACAAAACCATGAACCCGGAACATATACACTTTTTGCCAATGCTTTTTATCCCGATGCACCGGAAGGCGGTGCTGAGTACTTACTTGGGAATTTCCTGGTAAAAGACCCCTACCCCGGGACAACATTTAATTTTGGCCTGATGCTGGGGCAGGGATATTTTAGTGAAGGCATTGCCCTTTCAAATGAACTTTCTATTCATGCCGATACAAGCTATGTTGGAAATATTTACTGGGACAGCGATTTTATAGGTTATAAATTTTTCACTCCCGATCATGAACTGATAGGCGAGGATTATTTCTACTACACAACCACTCCGGCAGATGCACTTTTTTTGATCGATATGGGCGATGCACCTCAGGGTAGTTATCTAAGCGTAGAATCGGGTTACAGGGAAGACGATAGCGAAATAATCACCTTCCATAGTGCTGCCCTTCCTATATATATTCATCCCTTAATTCCACCAAAGGTAAAATGTACCCCAGGGCCTTTTACTCAAGCCATTGCCCCGGAAACCATGCAGCACAACAATACTTTTACAATTACCATGGAGCCATTAACGGATTTAACTAAAATCCTGCTGGTGTTTACCGACAAGGAGAATAATCAAATAGGAACTACTGAGGCCGAAAAAGTTACTGATACCCTTTGGACGGCCACTTACGATATGGCAAGCCTGTCGCCACCGGTAACTTATCTCAGGTTTGAATATTACCTTGGTGTCAATCCACATCCGGCAGCCGTAGAAGGCCCCGTAGCTATCACGATCCAAAGAACACGCCCCCGATGGTTCGACTTCGTGGCTGACAGTGCATTCACTGATGTAGAAGAAGCCAACGGTCAGGTAACATTTAAAGTTTCCACCCCTTTCCAAAAAAACTGGCTCGTTAATAATTTTGTAGGTGTTGAAATCCCTGAATGGGTACCCATGGTGGGTGGAATGGAAAGCAAAATGGAAAGCCCAAAAATAAAGGCTGAGCTTGCCTACAACATTTCCACAAATTCTTTGGAATTAACTGACGACCCTGAATTTTACCAATCGTACATTCCTTTGGGTTTTGGATCCACCGATTTGATTCGTTTAAGTTATAACAATTCTCAAAACAACGCCTATTATTTGGATGACGATAAAAACCTTGTTGCCATCCAAAACCATTATCAGGGAGGAGGAGTGGTTACAGACCTGCTTGTGTTTGATGATGTGGTAAAAAGAATAGCCATGATATTTGATAAGGTAGAATCGGTTGAGCCCTTTACCAATATAATTAAGCCAACATTTAGCCTGGGAGCCAATGTTCAGTTCGAGTATGCAGCCCGTCAGCGTATGATAATAGACACCTTAACCGGGAAATGGGGCTCTTACGGCAATCTGCATATCGATGCAAACCCAGAGCATACCGAAGCTTATGAAAATAGCGCATCCTACCATTTCTATTCCGGAGCCTTTGGCATTGAATTTAGTGTAGGGGCTGAGCTTTTAGATGGTTTACTTTCCGGGAATTTTGGCATCGATGGACGAGTAGCCTTGGGTTATGGCCATTCTTATGTTACCATACCTTCAACTGATACCCGCCCATTAAAATCCGCGAATTTCCAAATTTATGGCCGCTTCTACATTGATGCTTTATGGGGATGGTACGAAAAAAATGTGTGGGGACCAAAGATGTTTTACTCACATAACTTCTGGGGCGACGACCTTTCGGAGTGCTTCCCCCCTATCGATGGAAAAGACTTATTTGAAACCCCTCTCGAAACCTTCGATTATAGTGACATAACTACAAAAACTTCCCCGGTAAGCTGGTTTACCAAAATGAACCAACCTGTGCCTTATCCCGCCATAGCCCAATCGAACAACAAAACGGTTTTTACCTGGATAGAACGTGGTAATGAGTATGGACAGCGCAGCACGAAAATCTCATATATTAATAAAAATAATCAAAAATTCAGTACTCCTGAAATTATCGAAATCAACAACTATGCCTTGCATAATCCAATTTCTGAGAGCATCGATGAAAACTTGTTGTTGCTTACCTGGTCGCAATCGCGCCACGACCCCAAATCATTCAGAAGTTTAAAAACCGACACTCCCCTGGGAGATTTTGCCAAGTCATTAGACATCTGGTTTGCCATTTATGATATGGAATCAAATACCACTTTGCAAATTGAGGCCATCGAAGATGATTTTACGGGAAAGGCCACCGGACGGGCAGAAGCCAACCCAAAGATTGCAGTGATTTCTGAAACCCTTGCCATAATTGCCTGGCAGGTTTCCGACCTGCAAAACGAAGAAACAGCTATCTGGTATATCACTTTAGAAAAACAAACCGGCGGATGGACTGCCTCAGGACCACAAGTGATCTTCCAGTCCCCGGAGGCCAAAGCACAAATGCAGCTATCTGCAATTTCTGATGGAAAAGTCATGCTTACCTGGATTCAACTTTCGGAACAGCCGGCAACAGATAAAAAATTGATGTATAGTTTGTATAGTGGAACATCGTGGACTATACCGGCTGAAATGCTGGATTTTTCAGAAACCGAATACCCCAACTTTTACGATATGGAATTTAAAGATGAAAAGGGAGTGATAGTAATTTCGAGCTACGAAAACGAAAATATCCGATCGCCTTACGAAAAATTGACCCTGCTTGCCTGGGACAAAGATTCGGAAAGCTGGGATGAAAAATCAAAGGCTCAACTACTCACCGATTCGGTTCATCACATCCAATACCCTACCATTGCTATAAACAATGAGGGAATTGCAGCCATTGCTTTTAAAGCTGAAAAGATAGCTCAAAAAGACACCCTTTCTGCAATAAGCAGGATTGATATTTTATCAGGCTCCCTTTTCGAAACATCAAAGTCATGGGTCTATATCCCGGGCAGCGAGTATGTTTGCGATACCAACAACCAGGTTAAAGATATTGCTCTTTCTTATCTTAATAAAGATACCCTGATGTTGCTCACCAACGAATTTCCGATGGCTGCCACCAATGCAACATTTCAACCCTTTAATGGTGTAATGTTCGGCGATCCTTACATGAATCTCGTGCTTAGGAGTTTTTCGATAGATGAAAACGGCAACCTGAGCGATGTGGAGGAAAGCGGTTATTTCGTAGGTTTGAACGAGCCTTTGAGTAATGCTGATGAAAACAACGCTATAAGATGTTATCCCAACCCCTGTCGGGAAAAAACCATGATAACCTTCGATGTTGAAGATTTATCTTTGGTGAATCTTGAGCTGTTTGATATAAGTGGCAGGCACATCGCAACGCTGATAAACAAGGATTTTTCGCCTGGCACTTATGAGCTTGAACTTAACACCGGCTTGCTGCCACCGGGGATTTATAACGGTGTACTCACTCAGAATCAACTTACATCAAGTATTAAAATTATTGTAAACCGGTAAACTTCATTCAACATGAAAACATCTTCCACCATAGCAATTCAAATCAGCCTGTTCATTGCACTTATCATAAACCTCACCGGGGCAAGCCCCATTTTCGCACAAAGTAAAGACGATGTACACATCACCGAAAACACCACCTGGTCGGGCAATGTAAACGTGAGTGCCGACACCTATATCGATGAAGGCGTAACCCTGACCATAAACCAGGGCAGCACGATTACTTTTACAGGATTTTACGGCCTGCAGGTTGTTGGAAATATCATTGCTGAAGGCTCACAAACAGATTCCATTCACTTCATCCCCTCCAATATTACCACCGGCTGGAATCGGATTTTGTTTATGTTTACATCCTCAGGATCCGACAGTTCAAAATTCAGCTATTGTTCATTCAAATATAGCAAAGCAATCGACGACAGCTACCTCGGTGGAGAAGCCGGAGGTGCCATGTATTTAAATTATTTTGGAAAAATCAGCATTCAAAACTGTTTATTCAAAAATAACTACGCACTCACCCTGGGAGGGGCATTATATTGCAATTATTCCAGTCCGCTAATTATCAATAATATTTTCGACAACAACACCTCCGATGAGGATGCCGGGGCAATTGAACTCAATCATTCCCACCCGAAAATTATAGGTAATCTTTTTATTAATAATCAGACAGAATACCTTGGCGGTGTCCTTGATTTTGCCTATTCAAGCCCACATATTACCAACAACACCTTTGCTAATAACCACGCAGGATACTGGGGAGGTGCTGTATGCATAGGTGTTGACAGTGAACCAGTTTTTACCAATTGTATTTTTTATAACAATTCGGCTGATGAAGGCGGCGATGAGGTAGCTGTAACAAGCAATGCCGGCGACCCTGATTTTTACTACTGCCTTGTGAGCGGCGGAATAAACGCTTTTGGTGGGGATAGTGCTGCCGGATATAGTGGAAATTATGAAAACAACATTGATGCTGATCCGGCATTTCAGGGCAACGGCAATGAGCCCTACAATATTCAGGTTAGCTCACCATGTATAAACGCTGGCAACCCCGACCTGAGCGGATTACATTTACCGGCACTCGATCTTACCGGAAACCCTCGTGTTGCTGAGGGATGTGAAGAACGCATTGATATTGGTGCTTATGAAAACCAAAGCCAGGCTACAAATTCCTTCGCGGGAATTATAAGCCAGGATGCTCATTGGTGTGCCGACACGGTGGAAATAACCGGAGATGTTACTGTAAATGATGGCGTAGCACTTACCATCGAAAAAGGTGTAATGCTCTATTTTCGGGGAGAATACAAACTTGATATAAAAGGCTGCCTGATAGCTCAAGGCACCCTCGAAGAACAAATTATATTTAAACCCAAAGATACATGGCCGGGATGGAGCGGAATCAGACTTGAAGATGTGCCAGCCACAAACGACACTTCAAGATTTCGCTATTGCGTTTTTGAATATGGAGATGCAACTTACGGTGGCGGTGTATATATTAAAAATTACAGTAAAGTTAAAATTGCCCAATGCGAATTTAATAATAACTACGCTGAATATGGAGGAGGGCTGGCCATAAGCAATGCCACCATAGCCCTCGACAGTTGCACCTTTATTAATAATACTTCCTTTAAGGGTGCTGCAATTTATGCCACCTCGACAAACTTAGTAGTAAACAATAATTATATTTATAACAATACAGCACAGTGGGGCGATTGCAATGGAACCGCTGCCTCACACGGCGGAGGGATTTACCTGAGCAATTGCACCTCAACCATTGCAAATTGCCTAATTTTTGACAACCATGCCGACTGCAAAGGAGGAGGGATTTATGCACATTCAGGAACATTAACGATCCGGAATGATTCGATAAGCAACAACACAGCCACCGATTGTACCGACACAGGTGGCGGTGGCGGTATTTATTGCAACGGCTTAAGCTTGCAGCTCAGCAACAACTATGTAACACACAACCATTCTTCATTCGGCGGAGGTATTTACCTGACAGGAACCAGCGGCGAGATCACCCAAAATGATATTAGCCACAACTCGGGCAGTATTTCCGGGTGTATATCTTCGGGTGGTGGTGGAATCGTTGTTTCAGGAGGGACAATTAACATTTCAGAAAATCTGATTACACACAATTATGCTGCCTATCATGCAGGGATAGATTTGGGATATTGCAGTCCGAACATCATCAACAACCTCATTTCAGAAAACCATGCAGGTACAGCAGGCGGAGGCATCACCTTTAACCACGCCTCACCTTTGCTGCTCAACAACACCATTTGTAACAACCATGCCGATAATTTCGCAGGTTGCTTACACTTTAGCGGCAACAGTAACTCATCACCTGTAATCCGAAATTGCATTATTTACGGTAACTATGTAATTTATTATGATGGCGACAATGTATATATGCTTGATGATTCAGGCCAACCAAATTTCTATTACTGCGACCTGGAAGGAGGAACAAATGGCTTTGGCGGATATTATAATAATTACACCGGAGATTTCGAGAATAACATCGACAGTGATCCTGTTTTTAAAAATTCAGGAGAATACCTTTATCAACTTCAACAACACTCACCCTGCCTGAATTCCGGAGATGTAGCTACGGATACTATTTCAGCTGGAACACTCGATTTAGCCAATAATCCAAGAGTTGAAAACGGGCGCATCGACATGGGCTGCTATGAAAACGAAAGCTTTTCGGATGGATACCCCGGAGAAGCCATCCATTTTACCGAATCAGATGACTTAATTATTCTTGAAAATGAAAGCCACTTTGATTTTACGGAATCCTTCACCGTAGAATTTTGGATGAACTGCGATGAAATGACCACCGACAATCACCTGATTATGAAAAAGGGGGATGCCTGGGCAATGCAACTATTTTACAACGAAGCCATTTCCATCCTCGAATTTTCGGTGGCCTCCAATGGTGTATTTGGGGATTACCAAACTACGGGGGCTGCATTATTAAATAAATGGAATCATGTGGCAGGTGTTTGTTCTAAAAGTGAAACTAAGGGTTATGACATTTCCGTTTATTTAAATGGCCTCCGGGGAACCCAGGATAACGAAGGCTCACTAAGCCACAATAATACGCCCGTAACCATTGGAAAAGATTTCCTGGGTAAAATTGACGAATTAAGAATTTGGAACAAAGCACTCTCAACCCAGGAAATCCGTGAACAGATGCATCTGATGATTCCTCCCGGCAGGGATAGTCTGCTTACTTATCTGCAGTTTAATCAAAACTACGATGGAAGAGTAATCGACATTGCTGGCGGGAACAATGGAACACTTACAAATATGAGCTCTTCAAGCTTGGAAAAATCCAGTATCCCTGCAGGTGAGGGAGTAAGCAATACCCAAACCGAAGCAAACGGAACTATAACATTTACCAGCACCGGATTGTCGATGTATTTCAATTCACATGCAAGCACTTCCGTCACGGTTTCAAAAATTAATATGGCCCCAAACCTTAGCCCCAGCCTTTTGGATGCGCAATACTGGATCGTCGAAGGGTATGGCTCGGGATCATTCAATGCAAACATCACATTAAGCTTAAGCGAGGACATCACCACCGAAGATGAGGCTTCCCCTGCAATCCTTAAACTTTCTACACGAAGCGCAAATTCAGACACTTACTGGACTTATGCTACCAATGCCAACAGCGCTGATGCTGCAAACAACACTACAACATTTAATAGCATTAGCGACTACGGTCAATTGGCAGTGTGCAGACGAGTTACTCCGGATCAGATAGCCGGAAATTCTTTGGCTTTTGATGGTGATCTTGATTATGTAAATGGAAGCGGAATCACAGCCACACTTGATGCTTTTACCGTTGAAGCCTGGGTTTACCATAATTCACTACCACAGGAAGTACAGCGCTACATTACCATCGAACCTGAAGTGGTAGTCTTAAGATTTGACGGGAGTACTTATGGAGGAAGTGATGAACTGCACTTTTATCTCAAAGATACAGAAGGCATCAATTATGGTATCAGGGCAAATAATGTGCTTCAGACTGATGTTTGGCAACATGTAGCAGGAACCTATGATGGCACGGTAATGAAGTTATACTACAATGGGGAACTGGTACAAACCAATGCTCTGGAAAAGGATATGTACATCCCGGATGGAAATTTTACCTTGAGTCATGTATCAGAAACCCTGGATGGCCAAATGGATGAAGTCCGTATTTGGAATTATGCCCGTGATATTGACGAAATCAAAGCCAATATGTATAGAACATTACCGTCATCAACAGACCAGGGGTTGGTTGCCTACTGGCAGTTTAACGAAAGCTCCGGAACAAATTTATCCGATATTACGATGATAAATACCGGTACATTACAACACATGGACAATAGCGACTGGATTACTTCAAAAACCCCGGTTCCTTATCAAAGCATTGCAGATGCAAACTGGAGCAATACCAACACCTGGGATACCGGGCAGGACGTTCCGGAAAAAGATTGGGCAAGGGTGCAAATTAACAACGATGTTGTTTTAGATCAGGCAGAAACAATGGTTGATATAAGTATCGAAAGTAGTGCATCATTAAGCATTTCTTCTTCTTCAAGCTTAACAGTTACAGGCAATCTGGATAATCAAAATGGAACAGCAAGATTAATACTTAAATCAGATGCCGGCGCTACTGCATCGCTGATTCATGAAACTTCAGGTGTGGATGGCACTGCCGAGC
The DNA here is from genome assembly GCA_964593705.1 of uncultured Lentimicrobiaceae bacterium. GTDB lineage: Bacteria > Bacteroidota > Bacteroidia > Bacteroidales > 4484-276 > SABY01. The sequence goes on from CAZQIV010000126.1 coordinate 19,354, forward strand.
GATTTATTCCGCAATACGTGGGTGCTGTCGGCTGGCACGATATTTCATCGCCGCTTGCTACGCAGGCCATCCGCCCGGAATTTATAAATAATGGAATTCCCAATCATGATAATGACTTTTACAAATTCAGCGAACCGCTCTATTTATGGATAAACTCAAAAGATGATGATGGCAACTGGAACACCAGCTTTGAAGATAATTTTGTGGTGGGTCGCGGTTATAATGTTG
>CAZQIV010000127.1:0-19575 GCA_964593705.1 uncultured Lentimicrobiaceae bacterium
TTCAGTATTCAATATTCAATATTCAAAAAAACCTCGTTCATCATATCATCCGCCCTGCTTGCGCCTTGGGTAGCTCCGCTCGATGTAATCACGATATTTCCGCTATTTTCGAGAACAGGGGCAAAACCGCCCGACTTGGGGAAAGAAAGATAAACCACTTTTTTGTGCGCTGAAATGCCGTTAAGTAAGCTGGCCAGGTCAGTAGCATAAATTTTTTGATTGTCGTAGCTGTAAAAGTAGTGTCCCGTGGCATCGCTGCCACCATGTCCCATTATCCATACAAAGAGGAAATCGTCGGCGGTGATGGTGCTGGCAAGTGAAGTGAAACGGCTTTTAATTGTTGTATCATAGGCATTTTCATCAACTACATAGGTATGTCCATTTTCACCTGCCTTGTAGCGGCCGTCTTGTCCTGTAAAAGTAAAATCCTGAACAGGATCACCTCCAAACAACACATGCACATTGTCCGCATCATATCCTTTGCCAAAATCTTCGTTGATCAACATTTCCCATGCAAGGTAGGCATCATTCCAAATCTCATCAAAACCATAAGTTCCGGGATCAATACCTCCATTCCATTGTTCTGCCAGTGGAATTATCTGGGCATCGGGGTTTACATTTCCGCCAATTATTATGGCGTACTTTTCCTGGGCTACAAGTGTGCCCATAGTGGCAAATAGCGCCACGATCATTGTTAAAATCAAATTTTTCTTTGTCATTTTAATTTAAATTTGTGGCCTTACCGGTTTCGGGGAAGGGCTGCATTGATGTTTCACAGACCATAGCAGCCGCTTCCCTTGCCGCCGGTAAATACCGGTTAAGAAATGTTGAATTGTAAATTGTAAATTATGAATTATAAATTGGCTAATTCAAAATCTACCATTCAGCATTCACAATTTATTTAATAATCTCCACGATATGCGTAACGGTTTTCCAACCTGACTGCAGGCGTACGAGGTACAGATGGGGGGCATTCTCCTTTCGGTATTTGCCTGTAACCTTCCATAATTGCCGGTACACACCGGGTGGTTTTATTTCGTTTATGAGTGTAACAATATGTTTTCCTGTCATGTCTGTTACTGACAGATTTACATGTTGGAGTTCATTGTTTTCAAATTCGATATAAACATCGCCTTGTGATGGATTGGGATAAATCTTTAACTCGGTTGTTTGCCTAACTACATCTTTTATGTTTGTAACTATGTCATATTTTGATATCCAAATGTCTCCCAATAACACAACCTCACCTTTATAATACACTACATAAAGTTGGTTTCCTGAGATTATCATTTTCGGGAAGTTTATCATGTGCAATGCAGAATCAATAGGTTGACTTATCCATTGATTCCCACTTTCATAATAGTGTACGAGCATATTTTCCATATTCGAAGAGTTGTAATATTCATACTCAACAACATGCACATCATTATTTTGATCGATAGCTATTTGCTGTCCTACCTGTCGTTTATCAGTTCCTGAAACCAGATCGGGTGGTAACCAGGAGGTTCCCTCCTTTTTTGTGTGCATTGTGCCCTCGAAACCAATCCCTGGTGGAAATACGGATATCATTCGGTAGGCGGTTTCGGGAATATTTGACGTATTTAATGAAATATCGATGTCAACCACCATTGTATCCTGGCTGATTATTTCTGGATTCTCCCAGGTATTTACATCTGTATCGAATATAAAATACTCTGGTTTTTCGACCCCAAAAATTTGATAAACCCCTGACCAATGCATTACAGGTTCTTCAATTGAATACATTGTGGGAAGGTGGGCAACAGATGAATCACAAAAAGGGCAATAAATATCACTCCAAGTATCTTCAATAAGATAACGATAGTACATATCTATCTGTCCCATTTGAGAACCAATAAACCAAAAAACATATGGCTTGTCGTTTTGATTAATAGCAATTGAACTATAATTCGAACCCGGCATTCCTTCCGAAACTGTAATGGGTTCACTCCATTGGTGGCCATCGTAGGTGAGCATTTTTATTAATCTTCCTTCGGGTGTCCAGCTATTACCGTCGTGGGTGTAGGTAACATACAGTTTGTTTTTACTGTCGCAGGCTATGTGGGGCTGCAACATCCACAGGTCGGTGTTTTGCAAAAGGTCTAAGGGTTCGGTCCATGTAAGGCCATCGTCTTCGGATTTGGTGTACAAGATAAGCCAGTGGTAAGCTGAATTCTGATATCTCCAGACAACATGAATGACTCCATTATTGTCAATCACCATATCAGGATCCATGCTGTAGCCGCCCAGGTTTGAGATGTTTATGGGCTCGGTCCATTGCTGCTGGGCACAGAGGGAGTAAGAAGACATGAATATCGAATACAGAATAATGAATATCGAATGCCGAAGCTTAGCTTCGTGCATGCACGACCAAAGGTCGGCATATCGAAGGAGGGAAATAAAAGCGAATGTTGAATATCGAATAATGAATATTGAATATCGAAGGAAGTGAAAGAATGCGAATTTTGAATGGTGAATGGGGAGAGAAATAAGCTTTTGTTGATATGAAAAAGGTTTCATAATATTTTTGTTTTATCAATGAAAGGGACATGTTATGACTGGCAATTATACAAATTATTTTTTGAAAATTCAAGTGATATTTTGTATTTATCTTTAGGGGGGGTAATTACTTGATTGTATGATGTTTGTGGCGATGGCGTTTTTGTGTATTTCACTTATAGTTATTAAAAAATCTATCAGCCTTTCTTCAAGGTCAAATTTTCTTTCGGGTGTTTTCATCTGTATAAAATTAGCCACAGCTTGTCCCGATTTTTCGGGAGATGCACGAATGTCCGAAGGACTCCTATGGAGAAATTGAAATGGATTTTATTCATGTCCCCCGATGGGTCGGGGCAGGCGTGGGTGTTAATAATTATTTAAGCCTGCCCGCCCTTTTGGCGGGAATATTTGATATTTCCACTACTTTCGGGGGTAATTCATCGGATGACTGAAAAGGGGTAATCCGGGAAAGTCATCCGATGAATGTTGTATAAGCAACAGTCACCTTGCGCATGAGAACAATGCAACTTCCGGGAGTTATTCATCGGATGACTGAAAAGGGGTAATCAGGAAAAGTCATCCGATGAATAGTGCATAAGCAATTGACTCCTTGCATAAGGGAAAAATGCCACTCCCGGGAGTGACTCATCGGATGACTACATTCCAACACAAGTCACACCGTGAATTCCTTCTAAGAGAAAAGCAGGTTTTTAAAAATAAAGCACAACTGCCCTGAGTTATTCACGGTGTGACTAAAAACCGATAATCCTGGAAAAGTCTTCCGATGAATAGTGCATAAGCAATTGACTCCTTGCATAAGGGAACAATGCTACTTCCGGGAGTAATTCATCGGATGACTCAAAACTGGTAATCCGGGAAAGTCATCCGATGAATGTTGTATAAGCAACAGTTACCTTTCGCATGGGAACAATGCCACTTCCAGGAGTAATTCATCGGATGACTAAAAACCTGAGATTGGGAAAAGTCATCCGATGAATAGTGTTTAAGCATTTGACACCTTGCATAAGGGAACAATGCAACTCCCGGGGGTGATTCATCGGATGACTACATTCCAACACAAGTCACACCGTGAATTCCTTCTAAGAGAGAAGCAGGTTTTTAAAAGTAAAGCCCAACTGCCCTGAGCTATTCACGGTGTGACTATTCCGGGGGACACACAAGTCACACCGTGAATTATTTCCAAAAGTGTAACAGGTTTTTTAAAATAAAGTACAACTGCCCTGAGCTATTCACGGTGTGACTCAATCCAAATATAAAAAAAAACAGCCTCCAAAAAGAGGCTGTTTAAGTTCAAATATTGAAGTTTTGACCTGGGGTTTTTAAATCCCCCAATTTGCTTATTTGAATGAAATTTCAAATTCATCATCAAAACGCTTATTCACAATATCGCAGCCATGGTTGAACATCCGGTTGAAATTATCGTGTTTGGTGCTGTGCAATTGGAATTTTCGTTTTTCGGGATTGGTGGCAGGGGGAAGCAAACCAAAAGCTTCCCACAAGGCTTCTTCCATATCGGCAATGCCGTTTACACCCAACTTACCCAGTAGGTCGATAATTTGCTTTGGCGAAGGATTTTCAACAGCCGAATCCAACTGTTTCTCAAACTTTTGAATATGTTTTTGGGTAGTTGTAAAACTTCCTCCTATTTCGAAGGGGAGCGATGCAGGCATGATTAGGTCGGCTTCTTCGGCGGTCTCGGTCATAAAATAATCCTGTACCATGATGAAGTCGGGCTTATCAAACCATCCTTCTACTTCCTCCTTATTTACTGCGCATCCCAGTGGATCTTCGCCAAAAATGAAGAGATTTTTTAACAAACCTTCTTTTAGCAATTTGTAAGGGCTGTTGATGTTTACGGGAATATCAGCAACTCCCCACTTTTGCTTGAGTTTGTTGATTACCTGCGGATTGTCGTAAGGTTGAAACCCGGGAGCTATTTTATGGCAGCCCCCCATATCTATCACACCCTGCGAATTGTTTTTCTCTTTAAGTGCAAGCAATCCCTGGGCTGTTTTGCCAAGTTTTCCGGTAATAATGGCCAGGTTGAAGAGTTCGAAACTTACGTTGGATGAAAGTTCTTTTTCTGAAAAGACCAGCACGGCATTGGGCTCATTGTTGAAATCTTTGGCAAATTGTGCCAGCTCATCAATGCAACAAACTCCTGATTTTTCGAAAAGGTCATCAAAATCTTCATCCATCAATTTTGATTTATACTCCTCAAATTGAACCGACCGGTCATTAATAAACAACTGGTTTTGCAATCCGGTGGAAAGTATAAAATAGTTGACGGCTTTTACAAAGTAGTAAAAATCTTTGATGTCGTGAACTTTATCCACCTTGTGTTTCATCCCGCTATTTTCGTCATTGCTAACAAGTTCTACAGGAACTTTATATCGATTACGGGCACTAAAAATAATGTGGTTTACCAAAGGATGATCAATATGCAGATTTGATCCCAGGATAAAAATTCGGCTTGCCTTTTTCATGTCCTCAAAAGGAACATTTGCCATCGAATTTTGTCCGTATCCAATTCCGCGACCCAAATAGTGGAAGCAATTAATGTTGTTGGTTTTGGCTCCGGCACGTGCCAGTTTCTGAACCATATAAATTTCTTCGTTGGTGAGGCGTGCTCCTGCAAAAAAGGCATTGTCGTCCGGGTTTACACCTTTTATTCTGTCGGTGATAATGTCGTAGGCTTCTTCAAAAGAAATCTCCTGGAATTCTTCTCCTTTTCTCAGCAGGGGTTTGGTGATGCGGGATTGATCGTTCAAATAATTATATCCAAACTTAGCCTGCCTGCTTATATTCCCGTCTTTATTTATTTCACCTTTCAGTCCGGTAGCCCGCATAACAAAACCGCCTTTGTGGTGCAGTTCCATTTCAAAACCTTCAGAGCCATAGTTGTCGATGGTTTTGATGGTGTCGGTTTTTACAGGACCCGGTTTAAACAAAACATTCTCGGTAATGGCGCCTGTTGGGCAGGCAGAAATGCACATACCACACGATTCGCACATAGTGTCGTTGAGCGAGCTGCCCATACTGGGTGCCACGTAGGTATCAAATCCGCGTTCAACCAACCCGAGGGCATTGGCACCTACAACCTCTTTGCAAATTCGCACACAACGGGCGCAAAGAATACATTTATTGTTGTCGATTTCGATAAAAGGATGTGAGAAATCTACTTCATATTCCCGGTGTTTACCTTCATATTTTTGTTGTTCAGCTTCGTATTCTGTCGAATGTTTTCTAAGATCACAAGTAAAATATTCGCTACAACCACATTCCAAACAACGATGGGTTTCAGCAAGTGCCACTTCTTCATTTTCATAACCCAGTTCCACCTCATCGAAATTCATCCTGTCGTTAGGATCCATGGTGGGCATTTCATGACGGAGTTGTTTCTGGTAGCGTCCGATGTAATCTTTGGAATCCTGGCTATGAAAATTGTCCCGGCGGCTTATAAATTCTTTCTTTTCAGGAACAAGCGGTTCACCCATCAAATACTGATGACAACTGCGTGACGCAATTTTGGCCTGTGCAATGGCTTCGATGATGGTGGCAGGGCCTGTAACGCCATCGCCGGCAGCAAACATAGATGGAATGCCGGTTTGCAGGCTTGTGCGATCAGCCTCAATATCGCCCCAGCGGTTCACCTTAAGTTGTTGGTCGCTTGAATAAGCATTTACATCCTCAAGGAAGTTCACGTTGGTTTTTTGCCCGATGGCAGCCAAAATAAAATCTACTTCCAGTTCAAATTCCGAACCTTCAATAGGCACCGGACGTTGGCGGCCTGAGGAATCAGGGGCACCAAGTTCCATTTTTAGACAGGTGATGGATTTTACAGCCCCGTCTTTGTCCTTGTTTACTTTTTTAGGATTGGTAAGGAAAAGGTATTCCACACCTTCCAGTTTAGATTCGTGAATTTCGATGGGGTTGGCAGGCATTTCCTTTTCGGTACGCCTGTAAATAACATAAACCTTATCGGCTTTGCAGCGGATGGATGTCCGGCAGCAATCCATCGCGGTATTTCCACCACCAACAACAGCTACTATTTTGCCGGTTAAATCATACTTTTGCTGGGTTATTTCCATGTTGCGCAGGAAATCGATGCCTGAGAAAACATTTGTGGCATCATCGCCCTCGCAACCAATTAGGGTTCCGCGCTGCGAACCGATAGTGAGTATAACGGAATCATAGCGTTCTTTAAGTCCCATATAATTGAGATTGTCGCCAAGTTTGCGATTGTAAAAAATGCGTACACCCAATTCAGTAACTGCCGCGACCTCTTTATCAATAATATCGTTTGGTAAGCGATATTCAGGAATACCATACCTGAGCCAACCGCCCGGTAAGGGGCCTGCTTCAAAAATATCGCACTGATGGCCTTTTTGTTGAAGGAAATATGCAGACGACAAACCACCGGGGCCTGCACCGATGATGGCTATTTTTTTACCCGTCGAAGGGGCTACATCCGGTATATACCGGTCTGGTGACTCCAAATCAATGTCGGAAGCAAAACGCTTGAGGTAGTCTATACCAACGCCTGCGCCTTCATTCAATAAATTCCTGCGGCAGGCAGCTTCGCACGGGCGTACACACACCCGGCCACAGATAGCAGGTAATGGATTTACTTCTTTAATAAGTCCCACGGCTTCGCTGTACAATCCTTTTTCGATGAGTGAAATGTATCCCTGCACATCCACACCGGCCGGGCAGGTTTCTTTGCAGGGTGCCACGCAGTCGGCATAATGGTTGCTCACCATCAAATCAAGAGCGGCTTTGCGGGCTTTTCTAACCCTGTCGTTCTCGGTATTGATTTTCATCCCCTCATTTATTATTGTGGAACAAGCAGGCTGCAATCCACGAAGACCGGCGACTTCCACAACGCACAAAAAGCATGACGAATAAGGGTCAAGGCGTGGATCGTTGCATAAGGTGGGAATGTTTATCTTGTATCTGTTGGCCAGTTCAAGGATAGTTTCTCCCTGCTTGCCGTTTACGATTTTTCCGTTGAGTAAAATATTTAAACTATCGTTCATTTTTCTATCGGTCTTTGATGTTAAATAGTTTGGCTTATGAAATGGTTATGGCATCAAATTTACATCTCGAGTAGCAATCGCCACACTTAATACATAAATCCTGATCTATCACGTGGGGTTGTTTACGTTCTCCGGTAATAGCATTAACCGGGCAATTTTTGGCACAAACGGTACAACCGGTGCATTTATCTTCGACAATGGTGTAGGTAAGGAGGTTTTTGCACACTTTTGCCGGGCATTTCTTTTCGACAATATGGGCGGTGTACTCGTCCCTGAAATATTTAAGTGTGGTAAGCACAGGGTTAGGAGCTGTTTGCCCCAGTCCACAAAGCGAATTGTCCTTAATCTGATAGGCTAATTCTTCCAGGGTTTCAATATCACTCTCTTTTCCTTTGCCTTCGGTAATGCGTTCAAGAATTTCGAGCATACGCATGGTTCCAATCCGGCAGAAGGTACATTTGCCACAACTTTCGTTTTGGGTAAAGTTAAGGAAGAATTTGGCCAAATCCACCATGCAGGTGTCTTCGTCCAATACTACCATACCACCCGATCCCATAATGGCGCCGGTAGCATTTACCGAGTCATAATCCACGATGGTGTCGGCAAGGTACTCAGGAATACATCCCCCGGAAGGGCCACCCAATTGTACTGCTTTAAATTTTTTTCCATCGGGAATACCGCCACCAAGTTTGAAAATAATATCCCGGATAGTAATTCCCATTGGAACTTCCACCAGGCCTGAATTGTTGATTTTCCCGGCAAGGGCAAAAACTTTGGTACCCTTACTTTTTGCAGTGCCGTACTTTGAATAAGCTTTGGGACCGTTGTTGATAATCCAGGGGATGTTAGCCCAGGTTTCAACATTGTTGATGTTTGTAGGTTTTTTCCACAAACCCGAAACAGCAGGAAATGGCGGGCGCTTGCGGGGCATTCCACGCTCGCCTTCAACAGAGGCGATAAGTGCGGTTTCTTCGCCACAAACAAAAGCCCCGGCCCCTTCTTTTACATAAATATCAAAACAGAAGCCCTCAATGCCCATGATGTGATCGCCAAGATAACCCTGGTCGCGGGCTTGCTCGATGGCAATGTTCAGTCGTTTGATGGCCAGCGGATACTCGGCACGGCAATAAATTATGCCACCTGTAGCGCCTATGGCATAAGCTCCAATCAACATTCCTTCGAGTACAGCGTGGGGGTCGCCTTCGAGTAAGGAGCGATCCATGAATGCCCCGGGGTCGCCTTCGTCGGCATTGCAGATGATATATTTTTCTTTTGAAACGCTGTTCTTGGCAAAACGCCATTTCATGCCTGTGGGAAAGCCTCCGCCTCCGCGACCACGCAATCCTGATTCCAGTATCATGTTGATTACCGCGTCCGGTTTTATTTCTTCGTCAGCAATTTTCTTAATGGCTTCATAACCCTGCTGGGCTTCATATTCCTCAATGGATTCAGGGTCGATGTATCCGCAATGTCGCAGGGCGATCTTTACCTGGCCGTCAAAAAAGCTGTGATCTTTAGTTTCGAACAGGTCGGTTTTTACCACGAGTTCCTTTATGGGTTCATGATTCACCACATGTTTTTCCAAAACCTCCACAACACGTTCTTCGTCAACATTGCCATAGATGTACGAGCCGGTTTCATCGATGATCTCCACCAGGGGTTCACGGAAACACATTCCGATACAGCTTGTTTTTTTGAGTTCAAAGTCGAGGTTTTCAAACTCCTTTAGTTGCCTTATTTTTTCGTAGGTTTTGTTTGCTCCCGCAGCAATACCGCAACTGCCGAGCCCCACTATAACTTTGGTTTTTTTCATATCTAAAGTTCCTTTTTTCGTAGTTGATAAAAAATAGCAGGCTACTGAGTTTTTTCGCTGATGCGGATATTTTTCACGATTTTCACAGCTTCAGCACCTGTTAGATTGCCATAGGTGTTTTCGTTAATCGCCATAACCGGTGCCAGTGAACAGCATCCCAGGCAGGCCACCGATTCGAGGGTGAACATGCGATCTTCGGTGGTGCCGCCATCTTCAACCTTCAGAGCCTCTTGTATTGATTCGGTAATCTTTGAAGCATTTTGAACATGGCAGGCAGTGCCGTGGCAAACTTTGATGACATGCTTACCCACCGGTGCCAGCCTGAACTGGGCATAAAAGGTAGCTACGCCATACATGTCACTGAGCTCCAATCCGGTTTCTTTGGCCAGTTTTTCGAATGCCAAAGTAGGGATGTAGCCGTACATGGCTTGTGTTCCCTGAAGTAGCGGGATCATGTTCCCTTTTTTTCCGTTGTATTTCTTAATCAGGTCATCGATCAGCGAAAGATCGACAGCATCCTGAAGTGTTTTTTCTGTTTGAACTTTTAATCTTGCAATGCGCATGGTTTCCTATTTATTATGAAGGATGTAAAAGTAAATATACTTTCATAAGCTAAAGGATTGATTTTAAATTTATAAGCGATCTAAATTAAGATTAATGAAAACAAAAACCACTTTATTAAATCCTATGTTTTTTGCGCTCAATGAGTTGAGGGTTTTGTAGCTGAAAGCAGGGCAAAAAACTGGTGCTTATTTTATATTGATTCAAAATAAATATGGGGGTGGGGGAATGGTAATTGGTAATTAGAAATTAGAAATTAGATAATAGAAATTAGAAATTAGAAATTAGATAATAGAAATTAGAAATTAGAAATTGGTAATTAGAAATTGGTAATTAGAAATTAGTAATTAGTAATTGGATGATTAGTAATTAGTAATTGGATGATTGGTAATTAGAAATTAGTAATTGGATGATTAGTGATCGGATATTGGGTAATTGGGTAATTTGGATAATGATAAAAGAAAGGGATTCAAGCCCTGAAGGGGATGGAAACCCTGGATTGGGAGGAGGATTATTGTTATTTGAGGTGTTTGTAAAGTTATTAAACTCAGTATAGCCTGTTCCGACTCTTCGGAAAGTTTAGGTATTATAGTTAAAGTGTGTCGAAGATTATACTTTACAACTCAGTATGAGTTTATGTATTGTAGTGTCAATTAAGGAATTAACGTTGAACAACCCCGTACGTACGGGGTTGAGGAAAAAGCCCCAACCCCGTACGTACGGGGTTGTAAAGATCATTGGATAATCAGTTATAGCCTACAATACCTAAACCCGTACCGGGTTTTAGCCAGCATTTTCTATTTCTTAACCTGACGGCTATGCGTACGTACGGGGTTGTAAAGAACTTTGGAAAAACCGGATACAAGTTACAATACCTAAACCCCCCGAAGAATCGGGGCGGGCTGTACCGGGTAGTTCACATAATAGTTATAGGGCGGTGATTAGCAGACGGAGCAAATTATTTATTGTAGAACATCATTGGGGGAAAGTGCTCCATCGGCTAAAACCACAGCCATTTAACAAATAAATCAAATAAATTTGGAAAGACTTTTGAAACTAGGGCAATAATACCTGATGTAACTGCTACACCTGAAGAAATAATAAACCACAATTGTTGAAACCATTTCTTTGTTGGTTTTATTTCTGGCTTTGGTTGCGGTGTTATTTTAGGTCTATTCAATAAATCAGAAACTGATACAGATTGATTTGAACCAGTTGAATTTTCCTGATCCAGATCAAAATGAATGTGTGTGCCACCGTGATAGGTTTCTGATTTTGAATCTGGTTTCCCTATAATATTTTCTTTCATTTGAATCCTTTCGTCAATTTGCTGTTTGCTGAAAACAACATCCAAAATGGTTTGAATCGGAATATTTTCCCCACTTTTTTCGCACCTTGCATCATCAATATTTTTGGCCAACCAGTTTGTAAGTGTTCTAACATTATATAAATGTGCATCAGGGTTACTCATACATTCACTGCAATTGCATTGAATTTTTTCCTCGAAGATAATATTCGGATAACTTCGCTCATGAATTTTTCTTATGCCTAATAAGATGGTCTCTAATAAAAATTTTCGATCATCAGGAATACCACCAACCTCAATTTCAATAAACCGTTTTGTTGTTTCATTAAATGTTACCAATGCTTTTGCTTCCTTAACAGAAAACAAAGCTCCATTTTTCCATATTATTTCATCATCTACAAACTCGTTTAATCTTACAATAAGCCTGGCTAATAATCCATAAGGAAGGAACTCGTATTCCAGGCGATATTGAATTCTGTTTTCGTTACCCCATGTTGGATGTTTTCTTTCCGGTGGCAAAAGCAGGGGAACAATATATTTATTGTCATCAGCATCAAGTGGGTAACAAACATCAAATTTATCCCGTAAAAGCAGCCTGAACAACTTTGCCTTTTCTGTTTTACTATATTTTGTCCAATCTTTTTCGATCCATCTTTTTTTGAAAAGGCCACCATTATTAATGATTTTATCTTGTTTCAAAACTGAATAAACTGCTTCGAATACCCAATTTGGATTAATGAAAATTATATCAGATAATAAATCATCATCCTGATAATATAGCACCAACCCAGTGATATGTAAATATCGCAGCAAATAAGTTTGATCTTCTTCTGATGTAATTTTGTGTTTAATACAGATATTCTGATATGTTTCCCAATTTATATAATTCTTGTTTTTAATAGAAATAATTTCTTTTCTTACTGCAGGCCATACCGATGGAATTTTATTTCCAATATGTTTAAGCTGAAGCAGTGTGTTTTTAACTTTTTCAATTAAAGCATTGATCCTCCCATCGGCACTATTTGCCAAATCAACATCAAAACAGGAAAAATCTATGTCAGGGAAAAACTTCCGGTATGAGTATTCATCGAAGTTGGTTATTTTTTGACCTTTGTGTTCATTCTTTACAACAATTACTTTACTTTCAGCCCCTAACAGTCGAATGATGTTAAACCAATAGTTGAAGTGTGTGTTTTGTTTTCTGTTATCAGTAAGTAAAAGGTACAGCCCACCAGAGGTTAGGAAAAACTGGTGAAACATAAATTGAATATCCTGTCCTCCAAAATCCCAAAGGTTTGCATTAAAATATTTTGAATCATTAACCGGGAAACTCCATCCAAATTCTACCTCAACACCTATTGTTGAATCTTCCTCAGAAGACAGGGTGCAATCAGGCTGCATGAGTTTTTTCTTTAAGCTTGTTTTTCCGGCACCCGGTTCGCCAACAAAAAGGATTTTGGCTTCATAAAGTTCAGTTTCTCCGTGCTTAACTATTTGCTTAGCCCAATTCACTACAGCCTCATTTCCTTGCTTTACAATCTCGGGTGGCGGAGCAGAAAGCTTGTCATTTTCATTAACCACAAAATCTTAATCATCGTGGGTAAAGAAGCGGCTTAAATTGGTGAGGTTGGTAAGATTATTATTTCTGAGAAACAGGTTTCCTAAACTTTTATACTCAAAAGGCATCTTCAACTGGGTAAGTTTATTTTCACTCAGATCAAGCAACTCCAGTTTTGGGCAATCGCCTTCAATGGTGATTTCTGTAATTTGGTTGGAATGCAGATAGATCATTTCCAGTTTTTCGCAGCCTGCTGGGATGATAATGCTTCTGATGCTGCACCGGCTTGCATCGAGGTAGCGTAAATTTGGTTGTGGGCTTTTGAAAAGGATTTTATCTAATTCCTTTTTATTGCTTAGGTCAATAAATTCAAGGTTGAGGATGCTTTCATCAAAGGTAAAAACACCATCAACGATTTTGGGTTGAAACCGTTCGAGGGTTTGCAGATCATCGAATGTGTAAAGCGGGTTTGGCATATCTTTAAATATTTTGAAACTCTAAATTATTTGATGTTTTGGTACTATTCCTATTCAACTTGTGAAATTCATTTTAATTTGAAACAGCTTAATGTAAGCAACCTGGATTGTTCCGGCGGATGCCTGCTTTTTATACCCATAAAACCTTATTGTATTTTCCAACCTTAGTACAAAATTTTGCCCTGATGAAGCCTTTAACCTTATTACCTTATTCTGCCGTACATTGCCTTTAAAATAAGGTAATAAGGTTTGTTTTCTCATTAATCATTTGAGCTACTGAGGTAAAGTGTTTGAGAATAAGGTTATGTAATCTCTGGGATGATGATTTTCTACGAAGGTTTGGGGAAAAAAAATAAGGTTTTCGTGGAGTAGCCCGGACTTAGGGATTTAAGATTGAAGATTTTTGATTTGAGATGTGGGGCATATCAAAGATCGGACATCATACTTCGGAAATCTGATATTTTTTTGATGTCAGAAATCATATTGCCTGCCCCGTTTTTTCGGGGTTAGATTTTTGATTTGCGATGTGGGACATTCAAAAGTTCGGGCATAGTACTTCGGAGCAGGCTATCTGATATTTTTTTTGATTTAAGATTTTAGATTTACGATGTGGGGCATATCAAACATCGGACATCATACTTCGGAAATCTGATATTTTTTTGATGTCAGAAATCCGATACCCACCTTGCCAGCGAGGCAGGTCAGATTTTAGATTTACGATGTGGGGGCACACAAAAACAAGTCGCCCAGTGAATTCTGCTTAAGCAATTCTTTCAAAACCCAGGGAAGTAGAATTAATGCTTGAAGTTATTCACCGGGTGACTCAATGCCTATAAAAAAGTTAATAGGTATTGAGTTAATCGTTATTTAGTTAATCGCCTGCCTCGCCGGCTCGGCTCGCTGGCGAAGCGGGCAAGGCAGGTTATAAAGTTAAATGTTAATGGGAAATTAATTTATGGGGCTTGCATATTAGATCAATTTTATTATTTACATTGAAACGGGTGGGCAACAAAAACCCTGTCAGCCCCGAAAGCTTTCGGGGTAGCCCTGACAGGGTTATACGTATTTACTCTAATTTAAACTCTCAGCTTTTTTTGCAGCCTTCTTTTTTTCTTTAAGTTTTTGCTCCCGGATTGCACTTAGCTTTTTGTGCATGGCGTTGGCAGCAATACGTCCGGCACCCATAGCTTCGATTACGGTGGCTGAGCCTGTAACAATATCGCCCCCGGCATACACATTTTCCATGGTGGTTTCGTTGGTTTCTGCGTTTACTTCCACGTAGCCCCATTTGTTGCGCTTTAGTTTTGGCGACGACTGGAAGATGATCGGGTTTGGCCCAGTGCCAATAGCCACCACGGCAAGGTCGCACTCGAATGTGAAGTTTGAACCTTCGATAGGAACAGGCCTTCTTCGTCCACTTTCGTCCGGTTCGCCCAATTTCATTTGTAAACACTCCACACCTTTTACCGTATTAAAGTCGGTACCGATGTACCGGGTGGGTGTAGTGAGTAGCTTAAATTTAATACCTTCTTCTTCGGCGTGATGCACTTCTTCGCCCCTGGCGGGCAGCTCATGGCGCGAACGGCGGTAAATAATGGTAACTTCCAGCGAGCCCGTACGAATGGCAGTCCGGGCGCAATCCATGGCCACATTTCCACCACCTACCACCACTACCTTGTTTCCGGTGGGCATGGGAGTATCGTATTCGGGGAACTTGTAAGCTTTCATCAGGTTCATACGGGTAAGGTATTCGTTAGATGAATATACATTACCGAGGCTTTCGCCGTCAATGTTCATAAACTTAGGCAGGCCAGCCCCAACTCCTACATAAACCGAGTCGAAATGCTCGAGCAATTCATCGAGGGTGAGTATGTTGCCGATTACATGATTCATTTCAAACCTTGCACCTAAATTTTTCAGGTATTCAATTTCAAACTGTACAATGGATTTTGGCAGCCTGAACTCTGGAATTCCGTAGGTTAAAACACCGCCTGTTTCGTGCAGTGCTTCATATACCGTAACATCGTAGCCTTTCAACAACATATCGGCGGCGGTGGTCAGACCTCCGGGTCCTGAACCGATAACTGCAATTTTTTGGCCGATACTTTCGGTAATCATGGGGGGCTTTACCAAGTCCATTTTCCGTTCAAAATCAGAAACGAACCTTTCAAGTCTTCCTATGGCAACGGGTTTGTCGCGCAGTCCTAAGATACATTTGGATTCGCATTGGTTTTCCTGGGGGCAAACTCTTCCGCAAACAGCAGGCAAAAGGTTGGTTTCCTTAATTTTTTTGGCAGCTTCATCAAACTTTTCTTCTGCTATCAATGCAATGAATTTCGGAATATCCACATTTACCGGGCAACCCTCAACGCATTTGGGGGTTTTGCATTGGAGGCAACGACCTGCTTCCAGGAGAGCCAACTCCGAAGTATAACCATAAGGCACTTCCTGGTGGTTATGCACGCGCAAGGTTTTATCCTGCTCGGGCATATCCTGCCTGGGAATTTTTAGCTTTATTTTACGTTCATCGGCCTTGGTAAGGCCATGCCATTCGCAACCATGTTGCAGGCAAATATAGAAAGGCATGAGTTTGGAAAAGGCGGATATAATAACTTCACCTACCGGCGAGCCACATTCGCCACAAGGCACCTCTTTATTAATCAGGCTTTTCTTGCATTTTGGACACAACAAATCATCCAGCACTGCGTCATCGTTGAGCTTGGTGGAGGTTTTTACTTCAAAGACGTCAAGATATGGACTCAGAATTAATTCCAGCGGTTCGCCTTCATAAATTGCATCAAAATTTAATGTTTTATCACCCTGCAATTCCCGGTTGAAACTGTTGTGGCAATGTGGGCAGTATGTGCTCAGATATGATCTGAACTTTAAATATTTTACATCGTGATCTAACATAGCTTGTTGGTTTTATCTGATTGAAGCCAGTAGCGATTCTTTTTCATCTTTGATATAAAGGGAGTTTCTGTTGAGTAGTTCATCAAAGTCAACCTCAAAGGCATCGAAGTCGGGCCCGTCAACACAGCAGAACTTGGTTTTGCCACTTACCTTAACCCTGCATCCACCACACATTCCAGTTCCATCAATCATAATTGGGTTAAGACTCACCATTGTTTTAACATTGTGTTTTTTTGTAAGTTGACTTACAAATTTCATCATGATAATGGGGCCAACGGCATAGACCAGTTTTACATCATAGCGCTCTTCAAGATATTTCTTTAGGGGATCGGTTACAAAACCCATTTGCCCATAGCTGCCATCATCAGTGGTGATGATAAGTTCATCAGAAATGGCGAGCATTTCCCGTTCAAGGATGAGCATTTCTTTGTCTTTAGCGCCAATAATGCTGATTACATAGTTACCGGCTTCTTTAAAGGCTTTGGCAACATGATGCAGGATGGCAACACCGGTACCTCCACCTACCATTATTACAGTACCTATATTTTCAACTTCGGCGGCTTTTCCTAAAGGGCCGGAAATATCCTTAATGGTATCGCCTTCGTTTAAGGAGCGCAGCAAAGCCGTCGTTTTTCCAACTACCTGGTAAATGAGCGTGATTGTGCCTGCAAAAGAGTCTTTATCGGCCACAGTTAATGGAATGCGTTCGCCTGTTTCGTTAACACGGAGTATAATGAACTGACCCGGCCGAACTTTCGCGGCAATTTTTGGGGCACTTACATCATTGCGGACGATGGTGCCTTTTGCCATGGTTTGCTTTCTTACGATTTGAAACATAGTTTACAGATGTATTATGATAGACTATTCTTAACATAAATGCAACAACTCGTCATTATGTATAATGACTGTTTGTAAAAACTGGAAAAAGAAAAATATATCTTGTTATCGATTAACTTCTGTAAAAGAAAGGTATCTAAAGATTGTTATAATCTTCCGGATTTACCATTCATCACTATCCTCAAGTTTTATCTCGTAAAGGTCTTCCTCGTTGAGGCCGTGCCACCGGCATCCTTTTTTGGTACAAAGGTAAAAGTCGATAAATTTGGTACGGGCGCTAATTATAATTCTTGCTACCGGTGAACCACACTTTCCACATTCTTTTTCGTGGGCAATTAAACTCTCTTTACACTTAGGACACTTAAGGTCTTTTACTGTTTTTTCTTCAGGTAGAAAAATGGTGGATTTGGAGGTAAATACATTTAGATAAGGGCTGAGCAGTAAATCGCCCTCTTCTCCATTTGAAATTTTTAACTTGAGCATTTCATTTACTATCAAACTTTTCCTGCACTTAGGGCAATAAGCTTGTAAAAATGTGCCTGATTCGATGATCTCCGATTCTTCGTCAATTTCAACCGGAACTTTTGTTGCAGGTGTTCTCAAATCCAGATTTTTGGGGTATTCCCGTCCTCTGAATCCATATTCCTGGTACAACTTTTTAAGTGCCAGCGATAAATCTTCAAAAGCTATGGCGTGGTTTTTACATCCGCTTCTTGAGCAAATACTTACACGGCCTCCCATGTCGAGATGGAAATCAACCATTGGGGCATTGCAAATATTACAATTTGTTTTGCTTGATAACTCAACATGGCAATGTGGACAATGGAAATGAACCAACTCTCCATTGGGCGTTTCAACTTCGGATGAGTAGTTGTAACTTCCATAAATGGAACTCAACCATATCATGCCCTTTTCGTTTTCGTTGCTAATAATCAGATTAATGCTGGGTTCATTATCAACTAGTTTTTTTTGATCCATCAAGCTTTTGCCACACTCAGGGCAATTTACCAATATTGAAATGAAGTTGTACATGGCCTTTGATTTAATTGTTATGTGCTATCATTTGACATCACAATAATAGTGATTTTTAGGCATCGGATTTTGTGATTTTTATAGATTTTTTTTATTAAAATGAACCTGCTTGGATGTTGTTGGTATGTAATATATTGAATAACAATAGTTAAAGTGCCCTAATGTGAACTTTTAAATTCAATAATTTATTATTAATTTAAATAATGTGTTTAGTCTAAAAACTCCAATACTACTGATTTTTAGTCCTTTTTACCCCTAACCCTCCCCGAAGGGATGCCAATGGCAAAAGGGAGAAGCACTAAAAATCAGTAGTTTGGGAAAGTCCCCTTTAGTGGATTTAGGGATTTTCTGGCTTTTTAGACTGGTCTCAATAATAGATGATGTTGAGTTTTCAAAATAATGGTGTCCAGTAATTTTAAATCCCTGCAAAAGCTATTCTTCACATTATCACTGAATTAGATTTTTATTTAAACAATTTTACACAAAAAGCTGACTTTCTTGTTTTAAAAAGTATATCTTTGTGATATTAAAATGATATTATAAAAGTATTAATCTAAATCTATTTACAATGAAAGAAGAAAAAGTTTATTCACCAGGTTCAGGCTACCTGATGCTAATGGTAGTATTATTATTGATTGTAGTTCCTGTTCTTGGAATGATATTCCTGAAAATGTTTTTACTGTCTATTTTAATTGCGCTTGGTTTGTTTTTATCCATAGGATTTTTAATCGTAAATCCAAACGAATCTTCTGTATTGGTTTTATTTGGAGCCTACAAGGGTACGGTAAAGACCAACGGTTTTTTCTGGGTTAATCCGTTTTTTACCCGTAAAAAAATCTCATTACGCGCCCGTAACCTCGACAGCGAAGCAATAAAGGTGAACGATAAATTGGGAAATCCAATAATGATTGGGATTGTGTTGGTGTGGAAAGTTGATAATACCTTTAAGTCTGCCTTTGAGGTTGATGATTACAATCACTTTGTGGATATCCAGACCGAAGCTGCCATACGGAAGTTGGCCGGCCACTATCCCTACGATAATTTTGATGATGAACAAGCTGATGTTACCCTTCGCTCGGGAGGGGAGGATGTGAACAATGCTTTGGAAGATGAGATTTCGGAAAGACTTGCCATTGCAGGTATAAAAGTTTTGGAGGCAAGGATAAGTTACCTGGCTTACGCTTCTGAAATTGCAAGTGCCATGCTTCGTCGCCAGCAGGCTACCGCCATAGTTGCAGCAAGGATAAAGATTGTTGAAGGCGCAGTAAGCATGGTTGAAATGGCTCTCAAACAACTATCGCAAAAATCGATCATCGACATGGATGATGAGAGAAAGGCGGCTATGGTAAGCAACCTGATGGTGGTTCTTTGCTCAGATAATGATTCTTCGCCTGTTATTAATACCGGGACACTGCATCAGTAAGAGGTTTGAGTTTAGAGTTTAGAGTTTAGAGTTTAGAGCCCCGAAAAATAGAAAATTTTCTCCAAAGGAGCCCTTCGGA
>CAZQIV010000128.1:0-19564 GCA_964593705.1 uncultured Lentimicrobiaceae bacterium
ATGGTTTCAAAAACCGTTTTATCCAGATCGAGCGATTCGTGCTGGTTTTGGGCATAATAACCAATTTTTACAAGGTGTCCCAGATCCAGTTTCCCGTCAAAGGGCAATTCGCCAACAATGGCTTTCGAGAGGGTAGATTTCCCTTCACCGTTTCGCCCTACAAAAGCTATTTTTTCGCCCCGTTCTATCGAGAAAATAAGGTTTTTCAATACGAGGTGTTCATCATAACTTTTCGACATTTCTTCGGCACGCACCGTAACCTTGCCCGAATGTGGCGATGCCGGAAACCTGAAGCTGATGATCGCATTGTCCCTTTCGCTTATCTCCACTTTGTCCATCTTTTTCAGCATTTTCATCTTCGATTGTACCTGCTTGGCCTTAGTGTTTTTGTACCTGAACCTTTCGATGAACCTTTCGATTTGTGCAATTTGCTGTTGCTGGTTATTGAAACTGGAAATCTCTTTATCCAAACGCTGGGCTTGCAGGGCTTCAAATTCGGAATAGGAAGCTTTATAATCGAAAAGTTTTCCCATCGACAACTCAACGGTCCTGTTGGTTACATTGTCGAGGAAAGCCCTGTCGTGCGATACAAGCACCACCGCTCCCGGGTAGTTGATAAGGAAATCTTCGAGCCACTGGATGGATTCGATGTCGAGGTGGTTGGTGGGCTCATCGAGCAGCAACACATCGGGCATGCGCAGCAGAATTTTGGCCAGTTCAACGCGCATTTGCCACCCGCTGCTGAATTGAGTTAAGGGGCGTACGAAATCTTTGCGTTCAAAGCCAAGTCCCATCAAAATCCGTTCGGTATTCTCGTCCATTTTATGGCCACCCAACAAAGCAAACCTGTCGTTGGCATCGTTGAGTTTAGTCACCAATTTTAAATAATCATCAGAATGAAAATCGGTTCTGGTGGAGATTTCGTCAGTAAGTTTCCTTATTTCCGCATCAAGCGCCAGATGTTCTTTGAAAGCCTGTTTTGCTTCGTCCAATACATTTCTGCGGCTGTTTGGGTTCATCTCCTGTTTTAGGTAGCCAATGGTTTGAGAAGATGGTAAAGAAACCGACC
Organism: uncultured Lentimicrobiaceae bacterium; assembly: GCA_964593705.1. GTDB lineage: Bacteria > Bacteroidota > Bacteroidia > Bacteroidales > 4484-276 > SABY01. The sequence continues at coordinate 1,070 of CAZQIV010000128.1, forward strand.
CTTTTTCGGGCTCCAGTTCGCCTGCTATGATGTTGAGCAAGGTGGTTTTTCCTGCACCATTTTTTCCTACAAAACCAATGCGGTCGCGGTTGTTCACAAGAAATGAAACATCATCGAAAATGTATGTGCCTGTAAAATGTACGGATATGTTATTTATGGATACCAATGCAAAATATTTTTGGATGGCAAAAATAGTTAAAAGGATGAGGGGCGCAAGGGAATGGTTTAACTTTGACAAGATTGAAAAACCTTTGCAACCCGGAACTCTGACAGGGTTCAAAACCCTGTCAGAGTTTGTAGCCAAAGCGCATATCAATCCAACGAAATTTCTTTTAAAATATCTTCATCTATGTCTTGATCATGTGCCGCCTTAAAATTTCCAAGACTATCAAAGTAGCCTAAAACCTTATTACGACATAGCTTGCTCGGTTTCATAGAGATCAAAGTTTGATAGGAAGTCCATGGATAATCAAGAATGTGTTCTGTAATAAAATGGTGAACGGGATTTTGGTGAATGTACACCACAGTATTTTGGAAATACTTTTGATTAGCAATGAATAACCTTTTAAATGGGCGCTCAAATAGTGATCCATGTCTATGGTTCATTTTATTATATGCCTGGGTGTAAGCATTGAACAAATTGGAAAAATATTGATGTGGTTTTTTTGTTTTGTTTTCAGCCCGATTTTCATCATTCAGTGGTTTTTTAGGGATGGAGGATTTTTCTATTTCCTGTAATGTTTTTATTCTTACCAGAAAATGGAAATGATTTTTCATTAGTGCCCAAGCATAAGTATCAGCAACAGGATGGATGTGCTTTTCGTAGAGTTTTAGGAAATACTCATAGTTGTCATTATTACTGAACAAGTCAGTTCCATTAATACCACGGTTAAAAATGTGGTAAGTCTTGCCAAATTCAATTTTTGTATAATAATTTTTCATAACTATTTTGTTAATTGTACTCTACAGGTTTTCAGATGATCTTCTATTTGAACTCTGACAGGGTTTTAAACCCTGTCAGAGTTTTATACCAGCCAACCTACCTCACCACCACCTTGCGCACCGAAACTCCTTTTTCGGTTTCCAGTTGCAGGGTGTAGATGCCGCTGCTGAATTCGGTGGTATTGATTTGAAATGCCATACCTGAAATGTTTCTTTTGTAAACAAGCTGACCAGAAGGGTTGATAAGTTTTATTGATTTCAAGTTTATATCTGACTTAATGTTTAAGATGCCGTTTGCCGGATTTGGTGAAAGCTGAATTTTAGCCTCATTATTTTCATCCACATCCATCCCCACGTAATAATCATAGCTAAAATAGGCGCCCTGATCGGTGGAAACAAAAAGTGCCGGGGCGCTCATGGTTTGATTTACCTGGATTTTGTTTATGTTCAGGTTTGGCAAATCAGCGTTGATAAAATCAATACCGTTCCCGGGATGATAAATTCCGACCCCTTCGCCGTCAAATCCTACGATGATTTCTGAGAATACATCAAAACAAACCGCCGACATGTTGTCCTGGTAAATTTCGATTTGCCACGAATTGCCAAAATCATCTGATTTCCACAAACCCGAAGAATTTGAATAATATGGAAAGATTCCAAGTAACTGGCCATCATAATGAAAAGCCATATCAGAAAATCCAGGCGATAATTCCGATGGGTACCAGCTTTCACCATTATCGTTCGACCAATAGCCATTGGTAAGATCGCTGATGAGCTGAACAACTAAATGTTGCCCTTGCGAAGCGAGGCTGATGCAGGGAAAGGTACTGAAGGTTTCCACAGCTTCCCAAATCACTCCATCTGCCGACTTCCATAATCCACCCCAATCGCTGCCAACCCACCAGGTGGAAGTTGTCTCGTGATAGTGAAGAAAGTTGGGCCATACAAACCAATCCATGGGTTCAAAGTCATGAGTGGATAAATCGAAGGTGTAAACGCCATCCGACCAACTGCCATCGCCCATGGCAACCAAAATCTTTTCGTTGTTAAAATAACCTGCCCCGGCCACGGGTAAACCTCCGTTGCTGAAAAATTCGCAGGTATTGTTGCCATAATTGTAAACGTAAAAGCCATTGTCGGCGCACAGTACATGGCGCTGAACCGCCACCCCAAAATCAATTCTTGAGATATTTGCCGTGTCCGGGCCGATGGGGTTCCAGGTTTGGCTGATGCCAACTTCCGATAGTAATAGGAAAAATAGAAAGATGATTTGTTTTTTCATGGCAAATGGGTTTAGTATTTTTAATCAAAACACAGCCATAAAGATAATATATAGATGTAGTAAATGCAAAAAAAAAAGGGAACCCGAAGGCCCCCTTTTTATTTTTAGTATTCCAATTAAGGATTATTGTACAATCAATTTTTGTATGGATTCACCAGCTTCTGAATTGATTTTCACAAAGTAGATTCCTGATTGAAGGTTAGAAGTATTCAGTTGAACTGAGTTTCCACTAACATTCATTTCAAGAACAACCTGGCCAACCTGGTTCATTACAACTACATGGTTCAATTCGTAGTTGGTTGAAATGTTAACAACATCTTTGCCTGGGTTGGGGAACATCATGATGTATGCTTTTCCGGCCTCACCTTCGTTAATTGCATCAATAAGATCTAAAGTTACAGGAATTTCAACCATGAGGTTGCCTGGATCGTTGGTAGCCATCCAAATGGAAGCATGGTAAATTGGATCCATCAAATCAAAGCCATAGGTATCTACAATTACATCAAATGGTGTTGATTGTCCTGCTTGAATATCAGCGCTTAATGGTAAAATACTTAGCCATTCAACTGAAGCTTCACCAGTAAGGGTAGCAGCAATATTCCAGTTATAATCCAGACCTAAGGCTGACATGGGTTCAAAGGTAGTCGCATCGAGCGAGATCATATCGCCAAAACCGGCAACAGCAGGACCGGCATCACAACCGGCACAAAACATATCTACAGCATGAGTAACCTCATAGCCAATCCAGATATCTTCACCTGTAATATCTACTTCCTCCGTAAGATCAATCATGTTCCACATTAAAGGATCAACACTAACAGTTTGTTCGTGCAGCACATTTCCTGGATTTGTAGGTGTGCCCTGATCGTAAATCTTAAGCACTAACGAAGTTGGAGCATCATTGATATAAATTTCAACTTGCGTGAGCTTCATGCCTATATATTGACCCATTGAAGATGAAGGCCAGTAAGCTGAAACCTCAAAGGTTCCACCAGAAGTTAATCCGATTGCATCATTGTTGACGCCATCGTCATACCTGATCACCTCATCATCAGTTTGGTTAGGTGATGGTGTTGGTGTGGTAGTATTAGCAAGGCCAATCTGATCAGGATTTATAACATTAACATACTGAACAGGAGTTGTTGATGGGGCTGTTGCAGCGCCATAAGTAATACTCATATTGACGTTAAGTGTACCGGTACCCACGTTTGAAACTTCAAGATACTGGGTATCTATTTGGTTTGGATAAAGCGCAAAGAAAAATTCACCAGGATCCCATGAAGCAACTGGTGTAATTCCACTTGTAATATCAATGTGATCGAAGTGTGCTCCGGGTGTTCCGTTGTCGGCCCATGCATAGAAGTTCATAGCATGCAGCTCGTTGAGGATGCCGGTTCCAAATGAACCACTACTCCACATCCAGCTAACAACCAACTCATTATTGAAATACATTTCTGCATAGTCAAGGTCAAGGTCAACCATCATGTTTACATTGTGCCATGTGTCGTAGGTGTAGGTAAATACACCTGCGCCTGCACCACCTGCATCAACCAGGCCGGCACCATTAGCATCAAAGTAAGCCTGCATACCCCATTCGCTGGTAGCACCTGCAAAGGCCTGTAATACGTTGAAATAACCATTAAAACCGGTTGGAATCAATACCCAGAAATCAAGGTTATATTGTCCTGTGGTTAATCCTGTTTGGTTGATTAACAGAACAGCATCGTTGGTACCGGTAATCACCACAGAATTATCACCTTCATAAGCATAAGCATCCGATACCAATGGGTCTTCAGCTCCACCGGGGCTGTTGCTCCAGGTTGTCCAGTATTCTTTACCCTGGTTTACAGCTTGTTGAACAAGATAATCGTCGGCATCATAGTCTTCAAAAGGTTCGAAGATAATTGAAGTAGTGCCGCCAACAACAAGTGTTACAGGAACCTCAACCATTGGAGTGGCAGAATCGTTGCTTGAAATCATGAGAGCACCCATATAAGTACCATTAGTAAGTCCTTGCGAATCGAATGTAACTTCGATAGGTTGTGATCCGCCAGCTTCGATTGTACCGTTGTCCAGATCAACAGAAAGCCAGTCAGCTTGAGGGTTTTCACCCACCTGGGCAGTAAAGTCGCAGCAGTTACCATAGCTATATGTTGCACAGGCATCTTCTACAATTGCAGTCCAGTTAGTTCTGAAACGGAGTACGTGAGAACCATCAGCAGCAGTAGCAGGAATGGTAACTTCAAATGTTACCGGAGTACTTGCTGTGGCACAGAAACCATCATTTAAAATGATTTCATCATCGGTGAGTAAGAGGTCATCGTTGAAATCGATCCAAACATCAAAATAAGTATCGTTATAACCTGCTGTAGCAGTAAGTGTATAGGTTTCGCCTGCTTCAAGGCTATGTACCATATCCCTGTAATCGTGATACCACGGAGGAGTACCCGCGCAAGGAATATCGGGAACGTTAACATCGGAGAAGTCCCATGCAATGAGGCCATCACCCAATGAACAACCTGTTGAATAGAGGTTTTCAACACACAAGCTTGGTTCGAGGTTGGTAACGGTTTTGGTTTTGCAGTCGTTAGCCGAATTTTCATCACCTGAAAGGCTTGTACAAGCTTCGAAAGAATAATCACCAAAGGCTGATAAATCAGCATTACCTGCATTAACTTCGGCAGTTGCACCTGCAGCCAGTGAGCCTGCAAAAGTACCACTTAATGTTCCGCTTCCGACACCTGTCCAGGTTACTGTCCATGGAATATTGGATTGAGATGCTGTGCCGTAGTTTTTAATGATAAAAGTTACAGCTTCCATACCTAATTCAACACCTGTTACAGGAGTAAGGATGGTTTGAACGCCTACATCATTTGGTAGGAGTTCACCTGATATCAAAGTAGAAGCAATGTTCCAGTTATAATCCAGACCTAAGCCTGCCATGGATTCAAAGGTTGTTCCATCAAATGAAATCATATCGCCATATCCTGCAACAGCAGGGCCAATATCACAACCGGCAGAAAACACATCTACGGCATGTGTTACTTCGTATCCAATCCAGATATCATCTCCGCTAATGTCAACTTGTTGTGAAAGTTCAATAACATTCCAGCTTACAGCAGTTACCGCAACGGTTTCTTCGTGGAGTAGTGTACCGGGAACAGTAGTTGTTCCGGCATCGTAAACTTTCAGCACAAACGAACTTGGTAAATCATTGATATAAACCTCTACCTGTGAGAGCTTCATACCGGCATATTGTCCCATTGTAGAGGCAGGCCAGTAAGCAGCCACCTGGAATGTACCACCGGCAGTGAGACCAATGGCATCATTATTTACACCATCATCATACCTGATTACTTCATCATCGGTTTGGTTTGGTGATGGAGTGGGGTTTGAGGTTTTGGCTAAACTGATGGGGAATCCTTCGGAAGCTCTTCTTTCGGCAAGTAACTGAGCATAAACCTCGGGGTCGATAGGATCGACATTACTTTGTTGAGCATTAGTTCCACCAAGATCAACTACTAATGACCAATCCAGTGCCTCAGTACCAACATTTGAAATGTAGAGTGTTTGAGTGGTTTGTTCAGGAGCGTTAAGATGTGTTTCGTCTAACTGCTGGGGATTAACGCTGATGGCAGGTCCTTCTGCACCAACGAAAAGGGTAGCAGGAACATCAACCATCGGTGTGCCGGGGTCGTTACTTGAAACCATAAGCGCTCCAATATAAGTACCGTCTTCAAGGTCTTGAGAATCGAAAGTAACAGTAACATCTGTTGATTCACCAGTACCCAGTGAACCATTATCAATGTTTACTGATAACCAGTCACCTTGAGGGTTTTCACCCACCTGGGCAGTAAAGTCGCAGCAGTTACCATAGCTATATGTTGCACAGGCATCTTCTACAATTGCAGTCCAGTTAGTTCTGAAACGGAGTACGTGAGAACCATCAGCAGCAGTAGCAGGAATGGTAACTTCAAATGTTACCGGAGTACTTGCTGTGGCACAGAAACCATCATTTAAAATGATTTCATCATCGGTGAGTAAGAGGTCATCGTTGAAATCGATCCAAACATCAAAATAAGTATCGTTATAACCTGCTGTAGCAGTAAGTGTATAGGTTTCGCCTGCTTCAAGGCTATGTACCATATCCCTGTAATCGTGATACCACGGAGGAGTACCCGCGCAAGGAATATCGGGAACGTTTACATCAGCAAAATCCCAGGCAATGAGACCATCACCATAAGTACATCCTGATGAATAGAGATCTTCAATACACAAACTTGGTTCGAGGTTGGTAACAACTTTGGTTTTGCAGTCGTTATCCGGATTTTCATCACCTGAAAGGCTTGTACAAGCTTCGAAACCATAATCGCCGATTGTTGAAAGATCAGCATTACCTGCTGTAATTTCAGCAGTTTCTCCACCAGCTAATGTTCCGCTGAATGTTCCGCTAAATGATCCTGCGCCGGTTGGGCCATCCCAAGTTACTTCCCAACCAAAACCTGATTGAGAGGCTGTTCCGTAATTTTTAATTTTAATTACTACGGGTTCGGCATTTCCAAGTTCAACACCTGTTACAGGCGACATGATTGAGGAAACTCCAACATCGTTAGTATAGGTTATCCCTTCACCAGGAATAGCAAATCCGGTTATTTCAGCACCACCAGCAAAGTTGCCAACTAAAGTAGCAACTCCGGTTGCAACATCAACAGTAAAAAGTCCACCCGTAGTTGTATAGCCTGAAACATAACAAATATCGTTAGTTTTATCAAAGGCCATATCCTGGGCATAGTTGAAATTCTGTCCCATTGCACCAACTGCTGTAGCAGCACCTGAAGCTTTGTCGATGCTATAGAAAGTATCATCACCGATATCAAAACCATAAAGGTCACCACCGGCATCACAGCCAATACCAATCATTAAAGCACCAGTAGTACCGAGTGCTCCAATAGGTGTACAAACGCCTGTAGCAGGATCAACTTCAAAAAGGTCAGTGATGGAAGCTCCATACAGGGTTGTTCCATCAAAAGCAAGGCCACTCATATCCTGAGATGCTCCAACATAAGTCATATCACCGCTTTCGGTATCGATGGAATATAAACCACCACCGTACTGGACACCATACCATGTGTCAAAAGCCCAACAACCACCGGCAATAAAGTCGGTACTTGAAGTTGGAGCTAATAGTGTTAAAGTACCAGGGGTATCAGTATCGAAAGTAATCGGGCCTTCAACCAATGCACCTGAGGGATCATAAGCATTGTATGCAAATACCATATCGCGGCTCATGTATTTGGTGAGGTATTCCGGAATTGCTTTTTCACTTGTAGATGAATAAGTGCTGATAGTTGCAAGACCGGTACTTGAAACCATACCTTCTGAGGCTTGTCTTTGGGCAAGCAACTGAGCATAAACCGCAGGATCGATAGGATCGACATTACTTTGTTGAGCATCAGTTCCACCAAGATCAACTGCTATTGACCAATCCAACTGCCCAGTTCCTGTATTTGTGATTGTGAGTGTTTGTTCAGTCTGAGTGTTGTTTACAACGTGGGTTTCGCTTAGTGATGTTGGATTAACACTTATTTCCGGGCCACCACTCGTAGGAATTGTAACTTCAACACCGGGAGTAGCCGGAGATAAGCCTTCATCATAAACAGCTTTTGCTGTATAGGTATAGGTACCTCCAACAAAGTATGCATCGGTGTAGGCCTGAACACCAGGAGCAACCGGAGTATCATTTACAAGCGCATCGTCTCTGTAAATATTAACACCCAGGAAGTCTTCTCTCATATTGTTGGAAGGACAAACAGTGGGTTTTAAATCAGCAACAACAAGATTGGTGTTAGGATTGCTGATTGTTGACATGGCAAGTGGAGTTTTATCACCAACAACACCATCAACCTCATCTGCTACAAATGCCTTAAGATTGAAATTGTTGTCGATACCATAAGCTATCGACATCGATTCCCATGATACACCATCAAAGGTTACCATATCGCCATATCCGGCAACTGCAGGACCTGCATCAAGGCCAAACGGATTTTCACCTTCAACATGAACTACTTTCAAACCAATCCAAAGTTCTATTGAAGCATCGATCATGTACATTTCATCTAAGCTAATGGTATTCCATTCATCCCATGTAAGGTCGCTTAAAGCTTGCTCATAAACAAGGGTTGCTGCATCAGCACCTTCCCAAATCATGAAAGTAAATTCGGCTTCTGTGGCAAATAAATTGGGGAAGAATTTGAATTCAGTTATATACTTACCGTTAAATTGGGTAAGATCATCTGCATCCCAACGGATAGCTCCCCAGAAGGTACCACCATCCTGAAGGCCAAGGCCGCCGACATTAACACCATCGTCATAACCAACCCAAGTGCCTTCAGACCCTACAGGAGGATCAACCCATGAGGTTTCAACTCCCTGATTAGCGACAAAAGCTGCGGCAAATTCAGTAACCGGATCAAGTGGTGAAGGTATGCCACCTTCGGTAATTGAAATATTATCGAAATGAGCACCTGGTGTTCCATTAGCATCCCATGCATAGAAATTCATTGCATGTAATTCGTTGAGGGTACCGGTTCCAAATGAACCACTACTCCATACCCAACTAACTAACATTGCATCGTTAAAATACATTTTGGCAAAGTCGGCATCAAGGTCAACCTCCATTTTAACATTATGCCATGTGTCGTAAGTATAAGTAAATACACCTGAACCTGCAGCACCAGCATCTACAAGACCGGCACCAGCAACATCAAAGTATGCCTGCATACCCCATTCACTGGCTGCTCCGTCAAAGAGTTGAAGTACATTGAAGTAGCCATTCATTCCGGTTGGAATGTAAACATTAAATTCAAGTGTATAAACACCTTCGGTAAAAGCGCCTTCATCATTAAGATAAAGAACAGCATCGTTGGTTCCTTCGATAACTACCGAATTTGAACCTGCGTAAGCAGCTGCATTTGAAACTAATGGATCCTCGGCAGTACCAGGAGCAGCACTCCATGTTGACCAGTATGTTTTGCCCTGGGCAATAGCTTGCTGCATAAGGTAATCACCTGCTGTGTAGTCTTCAAATGTTTCTTCAGAAAATGCTGTGGGAGGATTTCCACCAGAATATTCAACTTCAAGGTAAGGTACGTTGGTTTCGTTCCAGCCTTCAAAATTAACAAAGTAAGTAGCTGAATTATCACGGCTGTCCATACCCATGGCAAACCATCCCTGGGCAAGGGCTGCTGTCATGTCGGCATTCGCGGTACCACTAAGTAAATACTCATGCCAGCCAACGGCAAAGGTACTTGCTTCGTTGTTGTATGAATAAGCAACACCAGTTGCGCTATTTGCTTCTATCTCAGCTTTCAAAGCTGCAGGTTCGGCAGTAAGCGGATCTAATGTTAATGGGGTTAAGCTCCAATATGGATAATAGGTTTCATACACATATCCATGGAAGGTAACACTTGTAATAGTAGCTCCTTCAGGTATGCTTGTTATATCAAAAACAAACCAGCCGTCTTCGGTATCAACACCTTTTACAAGGCTTGTTTCTGTAATATCTGTTCCATTGGTTGTACCAGTCCATCTGTCGGCTGATTGTGGATAGACAACAGTAGGAGCAGCTAAATTAGAAACAGTTTTTGATTTGCAGTCATTGGTAGTATTCTCGTCACCAACTAACTGTGTACAAGCTGTAAATGTATATTCACCAAAAGCTGAAAGGTCAGCAGTTGCGGCTAATGTTATTTCAGTAAAATCACCTGCAGCAAGGGGACCTGTATAGGTTTCGTTGATAGTTTGAGCGCCTGTGGGGCCATCCCAGGTTACTTCGTAAGGAATGTTTGACTGGGCATTAGTTCCAAAATTATTCAATTTAATAGTAACTGTTTCTGCGCCTGTAAGGTCGTAACCGGAAACAGGGGAAGGAATAGAAGAAATACCAACATCATTAGGCAATCCCGGACCTGCATCGCCAAGTTCTAAGCCGGCTACCAGGTTTGGACTTTGCTGGAAGTTAACTGCAAGTACATATTTGTTGTTTGCATCAACATAGCCTTGTGCACCACCTGCAATGGTTGAAGAAGCAGAGGTTCCCGGGATATATCCCGGAATATTTCCACTAATGGTAAATAAATCCAATGTGAAACCAGTGAAAGAAAGTGTGTTGATGTCAAATTCTTCCAGCATTATTAAGTCATAGGTACTGGCTCCTGCATTTTGGGTAAAAAGCCAAAGTTTGGGAGCACCTGCAGTTGAATAAGGATCGTAAGCAGAGCCATAACAGCTTGCTACAGCAGGTGTTTCAGAGTTAGCATGAATGGTATTACCCGACATGTCGATTGCAGCTAACTCGCTCCACTGGCCAAGCCAGAAACCACCGTTTCCATTGTCAAGTCCAGGGTCGTAAGCCAGGTGACGTGAACCGGTAACTCCTGCTGTACTCGAAATAGCAATAGTAGATACCAATGTTTGGTTCGCCAGGTCTAACACAGCTATGGACATACCGCCACTGGGTGCACCATAAAAATAGGTACCATCATAAGCGAAATCCCTGATAGCAGAAGCTGCTGAAATAGTAAACGACTCAATGTAATTACCATCCATATCAAATTTGTCAAACAGTCCGGCACCATTCCAATAAGTCATATAAAAATTATTACCATCGGTAGTAACAGCCTGGCACGATGGTGCTTGTGCGCTGAATGTGTAGAGAACATCCCATTGTGCATCCGTACCGTTAATAACTTTACGCGCTTGCATTCGTGTTTGTTCAGTCCCAAGACTTAGGCTTGGATCAGTAAGAATACGCTCAACATCTACATCATTGGAGGTAGTCTGATTTTGCATTTGCTCCATCTTAAACTGTTCCAATGCATTTGTTGATGCATTTTGCGCAAATAAAGCTGTTGATGCAAAAAAGAACATCAAAAGCCAAAAACTTGTAATTTGCTTCATAAGAAATTGTTTTTAGTTAGTAAATAATCAAATGTGATTTGTTAATAAATTAGTGAATTTTAAATTTCGTTGTTGATAATTGTTCCCGAATAGCTAAGGCGGAACTAAATTTTGTTTGGTTTTTTTATTCATAGTCGAAGGTTTGGTTCATTAAAAAATTTAATTAATTGATGTGTTTTTTGCTTGTGTTTTTTATTGTTATGATTTGTTGATTTGCAAAAATAAAACAATCCTGATATTTACACATCTTTTTTATAAAATTTTTATTTGCATATTAAATATGTGAATACTTCAAGTAATTGATCTTATTAAGTTTGAAAAAATCAAATAGAATTTTTACTATTTCTTAAAACGGCCAAAATACAAATAATTAATGAGTGCAGTCTAAAAACCCAAAAACTACAGATTTTTAGTCCTTTTTACCCCGAACCCTAAAGGGAGAAGTACTAAAAATCAGTAGTTTGGGAAAGTCCCCTTTAGGGGATTTAGGGGTATTGTGGCTTTTTAGACTGGTCTCATTAATGTTTCAAACATAGTTTTTAACTCAACACAGTGTTATCCTCTCCAAATTAACTATCGGTAAGCTGATTTTGGAATAATTCGAATTAATTTTAATCTCAATTTTTCTATTTTTCGGGATTGGCAGTTTCTTGTGAATGAGGACTCGATAAAGCCTTTCCGTTAAATTCGGTGTAGTACCATATTTAGTAATGCCGGTTTGAGCCACAAGATTTAAAAACCTGTTAATCAATTTTGTTTATTTGCACACCGTTTATCGTTTTACCAATAAAACTTAAGATTTTTTTCATGCAAATTAAGCTTTCCAATCGAATTAAAACTTCCAGGTATTTTGGCTGGATAATGCTGATAATGCTGGTTTTAATTTGGGGAACCTCATTTATTCTTATAAAAAGGGGGCTTGAAGTTTATACAAGCATTTAGGTTGGAGCGATTCGAATATTTGTTTCATTTCTGGTTTTATTGCCGTTTGCACTGAAATGGATTCGTAAAATACCAAAACAGAAAATAAAATACATTTTTATTATTGGTGTGATTGGAACCGGAATTCCTGCATTTTTATTTGCAGCCGCTCAAACCCATATCGATAGCTCACTTGCCGGTATTCTTAATTCCCTTACACCTTTATTTACTATGCTTGCCGGGTTTTTGTTTTTTGGACAAAAGCTGCGATGGTTAAATGTTACGGGGGTTTTTATGGGTTTACTGGGGGCAGTGGGATTAATTTATGCAACAAATTATGGTTCACTCGAATTAAACTTTTTTTATTCAGCTTTAGTTGTTATTGCTACCATGTTGTATGCCATCCAGTCGAATATGATTAAATATTATCTCAATGAAATTAATCCCGTATCCATTGTCTCCATTGGTTTTTTTTTCATTGGCATTCCCGCAGGTATTCTGTTGCTTTTCTTCACCGATTTTACCGATAAACTACTTGGTAACGAAAATGGGCTTTCTGCATTCCTTTATGTTGCCATACTTGGGGTTTTTGCATCAGCAATTGCAATTACAGTTTACAACAAACTGGTTCAAACTACAAATGCCGTTTTTGCATCTTCAGTTACTTATTTTGTTCCGGTGCTTGCTTTAATATGGGGGGTTTTTGATGGCGAAAAATTCCCGCTATTAGCTTTTTTATTCTCAGGATTGATTTTAGCCGGAGTTTTTTTGGTGAATAAAAAAGCCGTGAAACCGAATTAATTTTTTTGTCAGGAATTGTTTAGGAAAAAATTAATAAGTCTTTTCTTGATATTTCTTTTTATGCATTGACGTTTACAATGGCAGGCTAATGTTGATGTGCGAATTATTTTTTCAACAATTAATTAAAAAAAGCTTTAAAACAATTTGTTAGTTTAAAATAATTTATACTTTTGCACTCCTTTTTTCAGAATACATTTATTCAAAAAGATTATAAAAATGTACGCAATAGTTGATATAGCTGGACAACAGTTTAAAGTTGAGAAAGATAAAGAAATTTTTGTTCACCGCCTTGATGGCAATGAAGGTGACAATGTGGATATCGAAAAAGTAATGTTGATCGAAGATGGTGAAGCAATTAATGTAGGAAAGCCTTACGTTGAGAATGCTAAAGTATCAGCAACAATCGTTTCGCATGTAAAGGGCGACAAAGTTATCGTCTTCAAGAAGAAGCGCAGAAAAGGTTATCAGAAAGAAAATGGTCACCGTCAGCAATTCAGCAAATTGAAGATTGAAGGTATAGCTCTTGACGAATAATTATTTAGTAAACTATAAAAACAGAATATTATGGCACACAAAAAAGGTGCAGGTAGCTCGAACAACGGTCGTGAATCGCATAGCAAACGACTTGGTGTAAAAATCTATGGCGGTCAGTATGCAAAAGCCGGAAGTATTATTGTAAGACAACGTGGAACAGCCCATAATCCGGGACTAAATGTTGGTTTAGGGAAAGATCATACCCTATTTGCTTTAAGCGAAGGTATTGTTGAATTCCAGATAAAAAGCAGCAATAAGTCTTACGTAAATATCGTCCCCGTTAACGAAGAAACACCATCTCTTAACTAAGAAAATTTCATTTCATGATACAAATCTCCTGTTTTACAAAAAAGCAGGAGATTTTTTATTTAATCAATAATCATTTTCAACATGTTACAATTAAGCACCATCCGTCAAAATCCGGGCGAAGTAGTCGAAAGGTTGAAGGTTAAAAACCTTGACGCTTCAAAGCTTGTGGATGAAATTATTGCCCTGGACGAAAATCGTCGCGAATTACAAACAAATCTTAACGAAATACTGGCCGAGGCCAATAAAATAGCGCAAAGTATCGGGCAGTTGTACAAGTCGGGTAACGCTGCTGAAGCCAATAAGCTTAAAGAAAAATCAGCCGGGTTAAAGCAACAGTCCAAAGAAATGAGCGCCACCCTGGAAACAATTGTCGGAAACCTGGATGCTGCATTGGTACAATTGCCTAACCTGCCCCACCCAAGTGTGCCTTCCGGGAAAAATGAAGAAGACAACGAAATTATTTCAACCGAGGCTGACATTCCCGAAAAAGATAAGGATGCTATGCCTCACTGGGATTTGATTAAAAAATATGATATCATCGATTTTGAGTTGGGCAATAAAATAACAGGTGCAGGTTTCCCAATTTATAAAGGCAAGGGAGCAAGGTTGCAACGTGCGTTGATCAACTTTTTCCTTGATGAGGGGATTGCTGCCGGCTACATCGAAATTCAGCCCCCGCTTTTGGTTAACGAAGCCTCTGCTTTTGGTACCGGCCAATTGCCCGATAAAGACGGACAAATGTACTTTGCCCCCGAAGATAAACTCTACCTGATTCCTACGGCGGAAGTTCCGGTTACGAATATTTATCGGGATGTAATTTTGAAAGAACAGGAAATGCCCATCAAAAATGTTGCATATTCAAACTGTTTTCGCCGTGAAGCCGGATCATGGGGAGCACATGTGCGTGGCCTCAATCGTTTGCACCAGTTCGACAAAGTTGAAATTGTACAGCTTAGAAAACCCGAAGAATCTTACGAGGCACTTGAAGAAATGCGTGAGTATGTTGCCTCAATATTGCGCAAGCTGAAACTTCCTTTCAGAATTGTGAGACTTTGTGGCGGCGATTTAAGCTTTACCTCGGCCCTGACTTACGATTTTGAAGTTTTCTCGATGGCACAGGAAAGATGGCTTGAGGTAAGCTCGGTTTCAAACTTTGAAAGCTACCAGTCGAACAGGATGAAACTGAGATTTAAAAATAAAGAGGGAAAGACTGAATTAGCACACACCCTGAACGGCAGCGCACTTGCTCTGCCACGCATTGTAGCTGCCTTACTCGAAAATAACCAAACACCAGATGGGATTCGCATCCCGGAGGTTTTGATTCCGTACACAGGATTTGATATTATTAATTAAAAAAATGGGATTATCACAAAATTATAGGGGTCAGTATCTACTATTTTAAAGTCCTCAGTCCTCAGTCTTCAGTCAACAGTCTTCAGTTCTCAGTCTTCAATTTTCCGTTAGCGGTAGCGTGAAAATACTGACTGTGGATTCCGAAAAGTAGAGAATTTTCTCCAAAGGAGTCCTTCGGACAATTTTCGTGATTTTTCGAGCCCGCCTTGCCGTTTAGAGTAGCTTGTGTTTAGGCGAGGCAGGGATGCACGGGCGAAGCCCGGCACTGTTGACTGGTTTTTTAATAAATTTTAATCAGCAAATTTTTGTCAATTTATAATATTTATATTGATTTGTTGGTTTGATATCCGCTAATCGCTTATTTTATGAAATACATTAAATTATTTTACATATTACTTTTTGTCTTGTTATTCAGTTCAACTTACGCACAGGATATTCCTGCATTTCCACAGGCTGAAACTGCAAAATCGAAAATTGAGAAACCTAATAATGATAAGATAGCCCTTGAGTATTATCGTAATAAAGAATTTGAAAAAGCTGTTGAGCTTTATGAAAAGTTATACGAGGAAAAGCAAACTCGTTTTTTCTACTCCTATTACCTTTATTGCTTAATCGAATTAGAGGATTATAACAAGGCCTTAAAGGTTATTCGTAAAGAACAGCGAAAAAAATCCGATGCTTTGCGTTACATCGTTGACGAGGGTTTCATCTATTCTTTGGATGGAAATCAGCAAAAAGCAAAAAAATTGTTTGATGAAGCCCTGGATAAAATAAACCCAAACAAGAATCAGATCAGCGACCTGGCAAATGCCTATAACAGCAGGGGGCAAACGGATTATGCTATCGAAACCTACCTTAAAGGGCGAGATATGCTCGATGATTATAATTTTAATCTTGAGCTTGCAAGTATTTATTCGAGGCTGAATAATTATAAGGATATGGTGAATGAGTACCTCGATTTGCTCGAATCGGATCTCTCAAAAAATGATTACATCAGGGGAAGGTTGCAGTCTTCGCTTAAAGATGATGATGAGGGGCTTGTGAGTGATGCTATCAGGACTGAGCTCCTGCGCAGGGTGCAGCGATATCCCGATAAGGTTTATTATTCCGAAATGCTGATATGGCACTCGATGCAACAAAAAGATTTTGAGATGGCTCTGATGCAAAGTAAATCACTCGACAGGAGATTTGGTGAGGATGGCTCAAGAATACTCGAACTTGCCAATGTTTACCTTTCCAATGAAGCTTATGATGTGGCCATTGAGGCTTACGATTATATTATAAAGAAAGGGAGAAGCGGGGTATTTTACCTTGATGCCCGGATCGGATTGCTTAACTCAAGATACCTAAAGGTTACCATGCGCTTCGATTACACTGATGATGATTTAAACGCACTTGAAAAGGAGTATTATAATGCACTTGATGAGTTTGGCGAAAATTCAAGCACTGTGCCCATTATGAAATATCTTGCCCACCTCCAGGCATTTTACCTCGATAATATTGATGAAGCCATTGCTTTACTGAAAAAAGCCCTGGAAATGCCATCGGTTACTGCCCAGCTTATTGCCGATTGTAAAGTAGAACTTGCCGACATTCTGCTTTTTTCCGGTGAACAATGGGATGCCACTTTACTGTACTCGCAGGTTGATTATGATTTTAAAAATGATCCCATTGGTTTTAGGGCAAAATACAAGAATGCCAAACTATCTTATTACATCGGCGAGTTTGGGTGGGCAAAAGCACAGTTGGATGTGTTGAAAGCTGCCACATCAAAGCTCATTGCCAATGATGCCATGGAATTGTCGTTGTTGATTAGCGATAATATGGACATTGATAGCTCCTATACTGCACTAAGCTATTTTTCGAAAGCCGATTTGTACATTTATAGGAATAAATTTGATGAGGCACTCCAAATCCTCGACTCGGTGCAAATGGTGGCTTTATGGCATCCCCTGCACGATGAGGTTTTATTCCGTAAGGGAGAAATAATGATGAATATAGGAGAATTTGAAATGGCCGACAGTTTGTTTGCACAAGTTACCAAGATTTATCCCGAAGATATTTTGGCCGACAATGCCTTGATGAAACGTGCCGAATTGTTTGATACCTATTTTAAAAATCCTGATCAGGCCATGTTGCTCTATCAGCAGCTCATGCTCGACTATCCGGGGAGCCTGTTTGTGGTTGATGCCAGAAAACGTTTCCGGGAACTCAGGGGTGATGAGCTGAATTAAAGGGAGGGAAGTTAATGGTTATAGGGTTAATAGTTAATCGTTAATCGTGTAATTGTTAATTGTGTAATCGTTAATAGCCCCGAAAAATAGAAAATTTTTAATTTTCGTAATTTTTCGAGCCCGCCTTGCCGCCAGCTTAGGCTTTTGTTTAGGCGAGGCAGGGGTGTTGCAAATCCGGGATTCTTGAATCCTGGGCTCGGGCAAAGCCCGGCATTAATCGTGTAATCGTTAATAGTTGTAAAGTTAAGTGATGATATTTATCTATTACCTGCAAGGCTGAAGAAAGAGAACGGAATGATAGATAAAGATTTTTCACAATGGACAAAAAGAATTCTCTAAAATTTAGTTTGACACACAAATATTACATCTGATAAAGAAATTATGAAAACAGAGATATTTGAACATATTGACAACATTATAAAAAAAATTGGTTCTTTTAATAAACTACTGACTGAAACGGAAATACCAAAGGTGATTAAGACGGAAAATGACATTGATGATTTTTGGATAGGGTTCAAGAAATTGAAAAAGATAATGAAAGCAAATAAAGTTCCATTTTTTCGTTCTACAACTTCATTGCTACACTTTTTACTTGAAACTGGATATGATTGTGTAAAACCCGATTTGGTTATTATGAAAGTTGCGAAAAAAATTGGAATTGTAGGGAAAGAAAGCGGTGATGTAAATCTAATACAAACTGTGCGGACTATTCAAGAATATTCGATTGGTAGAAATATCAGACCTTCGGTTATTGACCTATATTTCTTAATTGACGAAGGACAACTTGGAGCAAAAAAGTTTATGAAAAATGAATTTTATAGTTAATTGAATGAAAGTCCAGCAGGTAATATTGTATATAGAAAATCATTGGTGTCCGAGTAAATTTAACAGATTCCTCCCTTTGGTATCAATGACATGTTTTCGCAAGCGTCTGGTTCTCAAGAGATTTCTCCCTACGGTCGAAATGACATGTTTGCGCAAACATCTGGATCTTAAGAGATTTCTCCCTTCGGTCGAAATGACAATGGCCGCAGAAGGGGGTTGGGGATGGGGAAGGTGGGCGCAAAGCGCCCACCTTCCCCATCCCATACAAAGGTCTATGCTTTGTCATTTCGACCAAAAAACGCAGCGAAGCAAGTTTTGCCGGGAGAAATCTATTTT
>CAZQIV010000129.1:0-19077 GCA_964593705.1 uncultured Lentimicrobiaceae bacterium
AGCAAGCCCTTAGAGGCAATATTTATTCTACCTGTATTTTTTGAGGGGATACAAAACCTATCTAATATGAAAAATTTATTTTTACTAATTTTATTATTCTTTTTAGTTTGCTCTGCAGGGTTTTCACAAAAAGTAACAAACACCTGGAATGGCAGTATTAACTATTACTGGCATAATATTAACAATTGGTCGCAAGGCCATATTCCCACCTCCACCGAAGATGCGGTGATTCCCTCCGGGATGTCACGCTATCCTTCTACCGGAAGTACTGATGAGGAAATTAGATCCCTCACCATTCAAAGTGGTGCTTACCTCAGGATTGGCGCTGCGCAACTTTCCGTATCGCAAGATGTGGATGTGTATGGCGAAATTCGCATGTACGACTCCGATGCCAAACTGGTTTGCGATGACATCGACTGGTTTAGCGGCTCGGAGGCACAGACTACTGGTACTTGTGGGTTTTATATCTGGGGCTACTGGTATAACCATCCTGGAGCAAATGTTCAGTTGGACAATGGCACGGTATCCTTTTGGAGCACCGACAACCAATACATTTACAGTAAAGATGCCGATTGTTATTTTAATGATATTTGGGTTTATAAAACCGCGGCTAAAATAGCCTTAGGCTCCGCTTCAACGGCAACTTGCAAAATAAAAGGCAACGTGAATTTGTATGGTTCTAACTACGATTTTAGCAGCTCATCTTCTGAAACCATACAAATTGGCGGAAATTTGCTTAATGGTTCTTCCACGGTAGAAATTAAAATGGATAATGGAACCATCGAATTTACAGATAACACCTCACTTTGTATTTTAAGTCCACAACCAGGGGATTACTTCTATAATCTGATTGTAAATACCGGAAGTTATGATCTGGATTTGAATAATATCAATACTCCGACCTTTGAAATTAAAAATGATCTCACCATCAACTCGGGACGGTTGGACGTAAACAGCATGGATTTAATTGTTGGCGGAGATTGGGACAACAACGTGGGCTCTGCAGGATTTTACGAAAGGGACGAAAAAGTAACCTTTAATGCAAGCGGGCACCAGTATTGCTCCGATGAAACCTTTTATACCCTTGAAATTGATAAAAGTTCAGGTGCACTCAGAACGAGCGGAACCGATGTTGTTTGCGCCGAATACGACTGGACGGCCGGATCTGTGGATGTGCTTTCCGGATCATTTACAGCCAACGATTTATTAGATAATGCCATCCAGGGAAGCTTTTATGTGAACTCTGGAGGTGTTATTAACCTCCACAACAATGGTGGATTTATCGACCTAAAAGGCGACCTTTATATTTATGGTGGAGAGTTTAACGTATATGGCGGCAATGTTCCAAGTTATTGGCCTTATGGAGGTAATGCTTCACTTACCATGAGCGATGGGGTGCTCGACATCAAAGAACAAGGAATTCAGATTTATAATACGGCCACTTACACCCTCACCGACAACATTACCGGTGGAAGGATTAAATGTGCCGGCTATTTGTATAACGATAGAGCAGACTTTACACCTAATGCCGGTATCTTCGAGATGTATGGCCCGACAGATGCAAACATAAGGTGTTCCAACGGTGGTCGCTTCTTTGATCTGGCAATCAATAAAGTTGCAGATAAAGATGGCCGTGAAGTAAATTCTTTTACAGACAGGGATGGGACTCTTCACGATGGAATAAAGGGGAATAAGGTTGCAGCAATTAGCAATGTAGAGTTGTATGACAACCTGTATATCGATGGTGGAACATTAGATATGGGTAGTTATGATTATAATGGGCATTCTGCTGCGATTTATGGAAACTTAAAAATGAATAGCTCAAGTAATGATTTTAATTTGGGTGCGGATATTATTTGGATGCCGGGCTCTACTGCCGATATTTCAGCAGGCAGGATTAATATAGGTGGCGACTGGGAATTTAGAAATGGAATCAACGCCCAATTAGGAACAGGGAATACCGTAAATTTTATAGGCAATGCACACCAGTTTATCACTACCTACGATGCCGATGCAGAATTTGGAAGTGTGGCTGTCGATCAAACAGGTACAACCGTTTTGTGGTTGGCTTCTGCCAGCTCACAAGATATTCATATTGGCGGCAATTTAAACATCAAAAACAGTAACATCTTACAAGTGGAATCCGAAACCCTGGTCGTTGATGGAACCCTGGATATTGACCCGGGCGGGAAATTAATCCTGGAAGATGTGGGCGGTGAGCTCATCAATAATTCAAACCTGAATCTTACAGGTGAAATTGATGTGGACGGTGGTGATATTATTATCCACGGAAACTTTGATATGGCTTCAACCGGCGAGCTTACGATAGATGGCGGGAGTTTTGCTTACGACACAGGAATTTCTACCTGCACTATTTATGGGGTCTTAAATATTTCGGATGGATTGTTTTTTGCAAATGAAGCGATTGTTATACAATCAACTGCCGATGTAAATGTTAGTGGCGGAGTTATGCGATCCCACGCCATAATGGCAGAATCCGCAAATACCTTTCAGCCAACTGGAGGCGAATTTGAATGTTTTCTGGAGAGTACAGGATATGGAACCCTGAAATTGCATTCGAGCAATTATTTTCACAACCTGACCATAAATTGCTCTGCAGCTTTTGGAGGTGGTAATGTCAAATCTAATCTGCAAATTAATAACAACCTTTTAATTACTAACGGAGAACTTTACTTTGAAGGATTTACGGTTTCTGTTGATAAGGATGTGAACATTTTTGGAGCTTTAATAATGGGCGATTCTGATGATAAATTGATTGTCGGGGATGACATTATTTGGAAATCGGGTTCAACTGCGGAAGAAGTAACACTTGGTGAAATTCATGTTGAAGGCAACTGGACTTTTGAGAATGGTACCGGGGCTCAGTTGGGATCAGGTAACATTGTTCGGTTTATCAATTCCGGGTCAGGCAATATTTATAATTATGATGCGGATGCATCTTTTGGAAGTTTGACGATTCAGAAAACTGCCGGCTCAAATAGCTACATAAATGGGGGAAGCATATACCCCGTTCATTGCACAGGTGGAATGTCAGTGGAGTCGAGTAATAATTTCCACATTCAACACGAAGATTTGATAGTGGATGGCGGGATCTTTATCGGGTCATTCTCTACATTAGATATGCTTGGTAACGGAAGCCTTCAGGATGGCAACGATATGGATGTTTACGGCACGCTAGATATTGGTGATGGTGAAGCTACTGTTAATGGTGATTTTGCACTCTACTCCATAGGAACACTCAATATTATTGATGGTAGCCTGGTCTGCAACGATCCCTACGACAATACCAATAAGAAAATCCAGGGTAACTTTAACCTCACCGGCGATGGACTTTTTGAAATCACCAATAACTCTGTACAAATTTTTTCTACAGCAAACTGCAATATTTCCGATGGTGTATTCCGTGTTGGCGGCCATTTTTTTGCTACACAAGCAGGAACTTTTCAGCCATCTGGAGGGGTTTTGGATATGTCGATAAACTATGCAGGCGGAACTATTAACTGCTCCAACGGGAATTTCTTTTACGACCTGGAGATCAACGACAACACCTCTGCCGAAACCGACCTGACCATCAACCATGATCTGGATATCATTTCCGGCACTTTTGATGTAACCAACCAAACAGTTGAAGTTGGCCGGTATGTAAATATTTTCGGAACATTGCAAATGACCCAATCAACAGGAGTGTTTGAATGTGGTAACAGGATTTACTGGCAACCAGGATCAAATGATAATGTTACAGCAGGAAACATTTATGCACGATACTGGACTTTTGAAGATGGCACCAATGCACAGCTTGGCACAGGAAATACGGCACATGTTCACCATAGTATTGGTAACAACGATCCGGATGCCGAATTTGGGAACCTGATTATTGGTGACTGGACCAAATCTGCACCCCAAAAAGAAAACCTTCCTGCTAACAATACCAATGTAGCTACATATTATATTGATGGAAGCATTTATATTGATAATGCGGATAAACCAACAAAAGAAAACCCGCCAGACGACAGTCGGACTTATGCGCGACGGGTGGCAGGTTTCTGTACCTATCTCCCCGGTGCTTTTTGGTCTTCACAAGTGGACATCATTGTACAGGGCACATTAGATATTATGGATGGCGCATCCCAAACACTAAACAGTACAAATACCATTTCAACCTATTCCAATTTTACATTAAACGGATTACTTGATCTTGGCACACAAGGCAATGGCTATGTGGATGGTAATTTTGTAATTGCTTCCACCGGTGAATTGATTATTGAAGGGGGGTGGGTTTATCATAGAAAACCACACCAACTCCTATACCGACAATTACGGTACCCTAACAATGACTGATGGATTGTTACAGGTAAGAAATAACCTGGTAATGAAATCCACAGCTACAACCAATGTTTCAGGGGGGATGCTCAGGGCAAATGGCTTCAGGGCCGATACACCTGGAACCTTTGAGCCCTCAGGAGGTGCCGTTGAGATACAAACACTGGCAAATAGTTATGGCCTTATCGATTGTACAAACGGAAATTATCTTTATAATTTGAATGTCAATTACGGGGGCATATCGGGGGGTGCTTATCTTAATGCAAATTTGTTGATAAGCCACGATTTAAACATTCTGTTAGGAGCACTATGGTTTAAAGGTTATACTGCAACAGTCCTGGGTAGCACTTCAATATACGATGGAGGATTTGTGATGGATCAAGCCTTAGATGTCTTAAATGCCGGGAACGATCCGTCTGATATTATTATTTGGTATGGTGATGCGAGTCTGGAGTTTTTGAATCTGGGCAGGATAAACATATTTGGCAATTGCACCATCGAAGCGGGTGTGGATTACAACATCGATACAGAACAAACCTTTGCTTTTGTTGGTACCGGCGACCAATATTTACGTAATTACGATGATGCTACTTTTGGAACCATCGAACTGGCCAAGCCCTCCGGCCAACTCATCATCCCCACAGGTTCAGATGTAATCTGCGAGAGTTACGACTGGACTTCGGGAACATTTACACTCAACGGGGGTTCATTTATTGCCAACGACCTTGCTGATGAAGGCTTGTTTGGGACATATAACTTTAATAGTGGTGAAGCATATTTTATACAGGACGAAGAACAGTTTCCGGATATTAACGGAACATTAAATATTAGCGGGGCGACAGTCACTATAGAGGGTGGCGAAGATGCTTGTTTCTGGGGCTATTCAGACAATACTGTGTTTAATATGTCGGGTGGTGAGTTTAATTTTTTGGATAATGGTGTTACAATTGATGAACGGCTCGGGTTTACCTTAACTGAAAATATTACAGGAGGTACAATCCGTACAAATGGTGATTTTTTGGTCAAACGACCGGAGTTCACGCCTTTAGGAGGTGAAATAGAATTATTTGGAAGCACCCAATCAAACCTCGAAACTGAAGATGGTTATATTTATGATTTGCTTGTAAATAAAAATGAAACGGATCAGGGGATGCCTCTTATCAAAAAACGAAATGGCGACAACATCCCACCGGTTGATGCTACAAACGCCCGGCTCACAGATAATTTAATGGTCAATGGCACAACTACCATTGAATCTGGTATGCTGGAAACTATGGGTTTTGATATGACTTGCTCTGGCAATGTGGAAGTTAATAACGGTGGGACGCTTGTCGTACATTCTTTAAGCCAGGTAAGTATGGGAAATACTAGCGATATCAACGTTAATTCAGGTGGAATGCTGGAGGTATTAGCCGAAGCAGGCAGTGAGGCTGTGTTTACCCATATCACAGGAAACTATGCGATCAACATTAACGCAGAAGGTACCATTTCGGCAGGCCATGCAATTTTTGAATATTTGGGGTCAACCGGATTGAATATAACGCTGGATGCAAGCATCGATCCTGCAAACCCTTTAAACAATTGTACTTTCAGATATGGTAAAGCCGGCGGCACCTTATTAATCATAAACAACGACCAAACGCTTACAATTGATGGAGCTGAATTTTATACAAATGGCACTGAAAATTTTAATGTTAAAAAAGTAGTGAATGTAGGAGAAATCACCTTCACTAATTATGGGGGTGATTTTGCAGGTCAGGCGTTCGAAGAAGACCCCTACAACCGGATTCACTGGTTTGAGCCCGCCATCCAGGTTACACCTTCCAACCATAACGTTTCGGCGGAAGCTGGTACAGTTACTTTTGAAATTACCTCAAATACGGCCTGGATTATAACGGAAGCAATGGATTGGTTGGGTGTGAGTCCGATGACTGGCAATGGCAATGCAACAGTAACCGTGAATTATGATGAAAACACGACAATCCTGAGCCGCATTGGTAGCATAAACATTTCATCTCCCGGCTTTACAAGTGTAAACGTTACAGTAACACAGTCAGGTGTTATTCCAATTTTAGAAATTTCTCCTGCAAACCGGGATGTTTCTGCATTAGCCGGAACTACCACTTTCGATTTGACTTCCAATACATCCTGGACAGTTTCCGAAAGTATCGACTGGCTAAGTGTTGATCCGGCAAGTGGTAGCAATAATGAAATGCTTTCGGTAGATTATCTCGAAAATATCTCAGGAGCAAATCGGGTAGGGGAAATCACTGTTGAAGCTTCTGGTATTCCCAATATTATTATAACAGTAACCCAGGAATCTTATACAATTCATTCAATTAGTCTGGAAGAAGGCTGGACAGGATTATCCAGTTTTGTCATGCCAAAAAACACGGATATTGAAGCTCTATTTGATGGAATTAATAGTGATCTCACGATTGCCCTAACCGAAGAAAATGTTTTTTATCCGGCGTATAACATCAATACTATTGGTACCTGGCAACAACATTCGGCATACAAGGTAAAAATGTCCGGTGCAGCAAATCTTGACATTGTTGGGTATCCCGAAGAGAATAAAACGCTGGCTTTGGCTGAGGGTTGGAATTTAATCCCGGTTATATCGGAATGCCCGGTGGATGTGGAGGATATATTTGCTCCGATTATTTCAGATATCGAAATTGTGAAAGATGTTGCAGGCTTGGGCATTTACTGGCCAGCCATGGGCATCAATACTTTGGGAGCGCTTAATCCCGGAAAGGCCTATTATGCGCTAACCACTGCGGATGTGGAAATTTCTTTTGGCGATTGTGCGAAAAGCAACGGCTCTGGAACCCTGACAGTCCCGAAAGCTTTCGGGGAAACCCTGTCAGAGTTAAGTCCATGGAAAATGGTGAACCCAACCGCCTCATCTCATTCTATTGTTCTTTTTCAAGATGCCATCCAAAATATTGAAAATGGTAGCATCATCGGGACTTTTGATGTGGAAGGAAATTGTTTTGGTCTTGTTCCCCTCGATGGCAAAGCAGGCTGCCTCACCATTTTTGGAGATGATGTGCTGACCGCTGAAAAAGATGGCTTTGTTGATGGAGAGCAAATCTACTTCAAAATATTCAAGCCCTTGAATAATGAAGAATTTGAACTCATTCCGGAATTTGATTTTGCACTACCCAGTTATAATGGGAAATTTGTTGAGCATGGCCTTTCGGCGATTACCGGATTCAAGGCAGTAAGCACAGGAACAGCAGGGCTGAGTATAGAGAATATTCGCGTTTATCCAAATCCATCCAATGGCACTTTTAATATTACGGGTGTGCAGGCAGGGGCGGAAATCACCATTACTGATATTCATGGGCAGCTTGTGTTTTCAGGACGGTTCGGCTTAAACGATAAACTCCAGATTGATTTACAAAAATGCAATCCGGGAATTTATATGGTAGAAATCATGCTGAATGGAAATACATCTTTTCATAAATTAATCCTGAAATAGACGGAGAATTAAAAAACATTAAAAAATAGAGATTGTGTAGAAACCTGCTTCGGAACTATAAACGATTAACTTTTCTCAATAGAGGGTTACAGGTTTTTGAGTTTACCCCGGGGAAGCGATTCTCCGGGGTTTTTTATTTGGTAAAGTAAACCTTAAAGAATCAGATTTTCCTTGCGTTGAACTGGTGTCCGTTTTTAAAGTAGCATTCAGAAAAATGTCCGTTTTTAGATTGTTCATCCATTGATAGTTTATGGAATTGTATTTTTGCATCGCTTCGGGTAACAATGCTAAGCGTCTGCCAAAAATTAAAACACCATCTGCAATAAGTATGGCATTAAAGTTACTGTATGTCATTTTCCTCCAGGTGCTTCGAAATGGAATCCTATAGAACACCGATTATTTAGTGAAATTGGAAAGAAACCCCTTTGGTAGATTATGAAACAGTCTTAAAATACACCAAAACAACGACAACTAAAAAGACGGACACGAATTAAAACTCAACTGTAATATTCTGTATGCTGTATATCTGATAAGCTTTTCCCGGCACTACATTTCCGATGGTATTAATTTGATATTCGGGCCAGTAAATTCCGATACCTGCAATTTCTTTGGCCATCATAAAACCATCGATATTTTCAAATAATTCCCCGATGGGAACTTCGTCAGGGCTTATTACAGCCAGGATATTCCAACCGGAACTGAAATCCAGAATCTTGTTTCCGACAGGATATCCTGAAATTGTTAGTGTTGCCGGCTGATTCATGTTAATAATATATCCTTCGGATGAAGTCCAGGTTTGAAGTGTGGAAATGTTTTGTTGAGGCCAATAAATGTCTCCATCCCCATTTTTCATCATAATAAATTCTTGCGATACGGGATCGAGTATATTCACCAAATCATTGTCATGCGGATTGATATAGCTTGAAATCCCACCCCATCCTGCAGGTAATAAAATCGTGTGTTCAACTGGTGGCATACTTCCGGGAAACCCAAAAGCTGTTGATTCGCCGGGGAGGTTACCGATAAAAGAAGTTGCCCCGGAAGTTTTATGTATCGAAAGAACTGACCAAATTCCTCCTTGAACCGGAACCGCAACAAAAACACTATCGATGGTTTGTGCCGTTGTAATCTCAACTTTCCTAAGTTAATTCTCATTAATGTCAATCATAAAAATATGATCGGGGTCATCAGGATGAAAGTCGCCACCTGCTTTCCATGTCTTCCTGTGCGTAGAGAGCGATTTGCAAAAACATCGTTATACCTGCAAGAATTAAACTGAACAATAATTTGTAATAAGTTTTCATAAGCATAGAGGTTTAAAGGTTATAAAAAACATTGTTTTTAGCAAAGCTGTTTTAAGTATAAAAAATAGCATTTTATAAGCATAAATGTTTGGTTCTGCATTTCATTTTTACCTGAACGAAAAAAAAATCATGCCTGCAAAAATTGCACTTGAAATTTTAACCTGCAAACTAAAAACATTGCTGATTTTTTAAGGGCTTTGTTTTGACTTAAAATGATTACAAATGATAAAATAGATTTCTTCCCGCACGTGCGGGACTGCGCTCCATCGAAATGACCGGCCCGGAGTTATAATCAAGGGGAGTTGAGAGTGGGCGCACAGCGCCCACTCTCAACTCCCCAAAAAATATGATAACCAGGTCATTTCGATGCCGCACCTGCGGCAAGAAATCTATTAGGCACTGTCATTTCACTTTGAGGCATCCGCCAACCGGCGGAGGCTTGGAACTCGAAATGAAGCAAATAGTTATTCTGTTGCGGACAAAACGGATGCCGGAAGAACACATAAAACCTGACAATTACCCACCAGTAACCATCGGTGCTGCCGGGTATTATGCCTGAAATTGATTTTTCAGTTTGCAAGCCGTTCAGAAATTAACGCCTGACAAAAAGCTTCTTCGTAATCGTATTATTTCCCGAACTAATCTTAACAATAGCCATTCCGGCATAGTTGTCGGGTAGTTCTATCCTATACAAATCATCATTTCCTGAAAATTGATTGCTTTTAATTAGCGCTCCTGATGTGTTGAAAACATCAACACTCAAGAAGTTATTTTCAAGTAATTCCTGATTTTTTATCTCGATAATAAAATAAGCTTTGGCAGGATTCGGATAAACAGAAATGTTTGTTTCGTTAACAAAGTTTGAAATTTCATCCACACCAACAAACGGGAGGAATAGGGGCAAATAATCAATCATGCCCAGTGTGGGATCGTCAGGCTGGTGGAAAATATGCATTTCAACCGTATCGGGATCATTCGTGCCCCAGTAATTGTTTTGCGCCATAATGTTTCCGGGCGTATTGTTGTAGAGGTCGTAAACTTCGCCTTCGTTCCCGTTATTCATCAAGGTATTTGCTCCCGGATTAAAAGGCTCTCCTTCCAACAGTCCAAAATTGGGCTGTGCTGTGCCCTGTATAGTAATTCCCCAAAGGTTTCCGGTGATGATGTTTCCGGAAACTAGCGACTGGTTTGTTTCGGTTCCAAAAAAGTTAATCCCGCTTCCACCAAGCATGGGCAGGTTTTGTGTGTTGTTGTCCACGATTTCGTTGCCACAAATTACCGAACCGATATTGGAGCCATAACAAGTTATTCCGTAGCGGTTATCCCTGATAATATTTCCTTCAATCCTGGCTTCAATTGAGCCGCCTGCCAGTGTAGTAATTGCAATTCCACCGGCCATTATATTTTCGGGATTTCCAATAATTTCGTTGTTGATAATTCTAATGCTATCGCTACCCGAGGTGCCCAGGTTAATTTGTGGTGTGTTGCTATTGGAAGCTACATTAAAGTTAATTTCGCAATTCAGTATCTGGGGAGAGGAAGTGCTGTTAGCTCCCGACATTACAGCCGGGCCGTCATTATCAGAAAAGCTGCAAAATTCGATGGTGGGGGAACTCTGGAAAAGGTTGATAGTGCCGGTGGAATTTTCCTGGTTAAACTCGTTAAAGTCGCAATAATGAAAGGCCATATCTGAATTTACAACAGCAATGCCTCCGGCTTTTTTAAAATAGGTGTTCGTTAGTTCCGATCCGGGACTATCCTCAAACCTAAAACCAAGGTAGTGATCATTCAAAGCTTTGAAAAACACAATTCCACTTTCGGGATGCGAAATATAAGTTCCCATCACGGTAACGAGAACACCATCCGAAACATTGATTTCTTCGGCTGTAATAGTTGTTAAGGTATCGTTTGTGGCCAGCGTTAAATCCTGGCTTATGCTGTACTGGCCATTTGCTTCGAGGCTTACAACACCTCCCGAATTTGCAACAAGGTCATCAAGATTCCAGTTTACACCGGTTCCCGGAGTGGTGTATTGTGCTTGTGTCAGCAAACATGAACAGACAAAAATTATGGCAAACATTAGATTTTTCATTGTAGAAGATTTTAATAGTTTAAAATGCAAAATTAATGGTTTAGCATTGTGATAAAATTAAAATTAACTTTTTTACTACAAAACTAAAATATTGAATGTTTGAAAAGCTCCGGCTTTATGGACATGCACTAATTATAGAAGCTGTGAAGAAATGGAGGGACAGAGTTTTTTCTTTGTGTCTTTGCGCCTTAGTGGTAAAAATTAAAAAACAGGTTCTTATACAAAATCGTGCTCTACAAGAAATATTACTTTTGCCCCTTCATTTTTACAACTTAAAGATTGATAATTGGCACTTCATGAGCGAACTCATAAAACACGAATGTGGCATTGCATTGATAAGGCTACTTAAGCCTTTAGAATATTACGTTTCCAAGTATGGCACCGGCTTTTACGGCCTCAATAAAATGCACCTGATGATGCAAAAACAGCACAATCGTGGGCAGGACGGTGCCGGAATTGCTAACATTAAACTTGATATTTCACCAGGCGAAAAATACATCAGCCGTTTTCGTTCGGGCAGCTCAACGCCTATTGTGGATACCTTCAATCATATTTACAGCCGGTTTCAGGACTTGGAAAAAACACGACCGGATTTGCTTGGCGATGTTAACTGGCTGAAAAAAAACATGGACTTTACCGGTGAACTTTTTTTAGGACACCTGCGCTACGGAACATTTGGCGGTCACGGTGTTGAAAACCTCCATCCCGTTCTGCGCGAAAACAACTGGATTACCCGCAACCTGGTGCTTGCCGGTAATTTTAATATGACCAACGTTGACGAACTTTTTGATAAACTGGTTGAACTGGGGCAATTCCCGGTTCAAACTTCTGATACCATTACCATCCTCGAAAAAATCGGCCACTTTTTGGATGAGGAAAACGAAGTGCTTTATCAGAAATTCAAAAAAGAAGGATTGACGAAAATTGAGATTTCTGAAAAAATTGCAATACATCTCGACATCCAAAAAATAATAATCAACTCAGTAAAAGGCTGGGATGGCGGCTATGCCATTGCAGGTATGGTTGGGCATGGCGATGCCTTTGTGATGCGCGACCCCTCCGGAATACGACCTGCTTTTTATTATGTTGACGATGAAATTGCAGTGGCTGCTTCGGAACGACCTGTGTTGCAAACAACCTTCAATATCAAAGCTTCTGATGTAAAAGAGGTACAGCCTGGCCACGTGCTGATAATTAAAAAAGACGGACGCATACAAGAGGCTCCATTCGATGAACCCCGCGTGCGAAAAGCCTGCTCATTCGAAAGGATATATTTTTCAAGGGGAACAGATAAGGACATTTACAAAGAGCGGAAATTGCTTGGTAAATTCCTCACACCCGCGGTTTTGCAAGCCATCAATCACGATATCCACAACACCGTTTTTTCATACATCCCAAATACTGCAGCCGTAGCTTTTAAAGGGCTGGTTGAAGAAGTAAATGTTTTTTGCAATCAGATTAAGTCCGATCGTATTATCGAACTTGGAACAAATGTTACCGCTGAAAGGCTCAGTGAAATACTGGCATTTTCGCCACGCGTTGAAGATATTGCTGTGAAAGATGTAAAGCTGCGGACATTTATCTCGAAGGATAGCGGCCGCAACGACCTGGTTGGCCACGTTTATGATATAACTTATGGTGTTATTCGTGAAGGTGTGGATAACCTGGTGGTAATCGATGATTCCATTGTTCGTGGAACCACACTCCGGCAAAGTATTATCCGTATTCTCGACCGGCTGGAGCCTAAAAAAATTGTGATTGCATCATCCGCCCCTCAAATCCGTTATCCGGATTGCTATGGCATCGACATGGCCAAAATTGGTGATTTTGTCGCCTTTAAGGCAGCCATCGAGTTACTTAAAGAAACCGGACAGGAAAGTGTGATAAACGAAGTTTACAAAAAATCGAAGGCACAGGTTGATTTACCCAAAGAGGAAGTTGTAAATTATGTAAAGGATATTTTCAGACCTTTTACACCGCAACAGATTTCTTCAAAAATAGCCGAAATCGTTACTCCCCCTGGTATAAATGCCAAAGTGGAAGTAATTTACCAAACCATCGAAGACCTCCACGCGGCCTTGCCCAATCATACAGGCGATTGGTATTTCACGGGAAATTATCCTACAGCCGGGGGTAATAAAGTAGTTAACAAGGCATTCATCAATTTCGTTGAGAAAAAGGACGTGAGAGCATATTAGAAAAGTAGGCAGTTTGTAGTTCACAATACAGAATTATTAAAGCAATATAGCGAGTTAGATGTTATCGAAAGATTTAACGAACTTAAAATTGAGATGAAACGAAGATTTATTAAATCAATAACAAGAAATTTATTAGAACGACTACAATGAAAATATTAACATCTAGTAACGTCCATTCATATTTACCAATATTAATTGGTGTATCCGCATTTAATTTATCAGTTAATAATACTACAAGTCTGGAATTTACTGAGGAATATGTAATAAATCAGGAAACTCCTTTGGATTTGAATACTGGTAAATATATAGATATACTCTCCTTTTCCGAAATGTCCAAACAAATAATTATAGAATCCCAATTGGAATCATATTACAATGCATGGAAAGAGGAAACATTGATTATTTCTAATGTCAACGAAATTATTCAGAATTCAAATTTTCAAAAAATTATTATGATTGGGGAGATGGCAATACCCTTTATTTTAAAAAAAATCTCTGCTGAACCAAGCACTTTGGTTTGGGCTCTGAATATTATTACAGGGAAGAAAATATCGGATCGATCAAGGATTACAATTTCCGAATCATGCAATATGTGGTATAAATGGGGTAGCAAAAGTGGTCTTGTATAGCATAGAGAAATGTTGGATTCAGATTTGAACAGAGTTAATGTGGTTAGGTTCTTCCCTGGGTTGAAAAATGATAGTTCGTCTAAAGTTACCAGTAACCAATCCCCAAATTATAATTGTATTGCATGGGCAGGACTTCAAGATGAGGAATGGTGGCAGCCAGGTATTTCGGCTAACCTTGAAGGTGTTAAATATCGATGGCCGCCAGACCTTCCTATCGATAATGTATTGCGGAATTACATAGAACTATTTAGAAAACTTAATTACTTTGAAGAATCCATCAATCATAATATTGAACAAGGAGTATTAAAGGTTGCTCTTTATGTAAAAAAAGATTTGAAAAATTTGAAATTACCACTCCTGGAAAAGGAATGTACCCATGCTGCAAGACAGCTTTCAAGTGGGTTGTGGACTAGCAAATTGGGACAATTTTTCGATATATATCACTCCGACCCATATTCAAT
The DNA here is from genome assembly GCA_964593705.1 of uncultured Lentimicrobiaceae bacterium. Taxonomy (GTDB): domain Bacteria; phylum Bacteroidota; class Bacteroidia; order Bacteroidales; family 4484-276; genus SABY01. Next base: position 14,513 of record CAZQIV010000129.1, read on the forward strand.
TGAAGGTGATTCTTATGGTGAAGTGGGTATAATTTTAAAAAGAAAGTATCCATAGATGAGATTCTTTGTTTCTTGGTTTTCCCACATAAGCTCGTTGTTAAAGAGATTAACAAAAAAAAGCCCCAAATTCACAGATGAATCCGGGACTTTTATGTCTTTTACCAGTCAGTTTATGGTCGGAAGTTCTCATTCCTTAAATGCCAAAAAACAACCAATGACTATCATTGACCATCAATGACAACTAATGACGGCGTAGCCAAATCACATCCACCATCTGGCGGACAAATGACTACCAATGACAACTAATGACGGCATAGCCAAATTACATCCGCCATCCAGCGGACAAATGACCATCAATGACAACTAATGACGTCCGCCCATTGGCGGACAAATGACGCAAAGCAAATGACTATGACTCTTACCGCTTCGCAACCTTTACCACCGATACTCCTGCTGAAGTCTGCACTTCAAGAAAGTAGATTCCTGCCGGCTGGTCTGATAAGTTCAGGGTATAATGTTTTACATTGCCTGGATTTTCTATTCCTACCAGGCTTCCGTCAATTCTCAAAATACGGATGCTTCCAATTTCAGTTTCCGTTCCCGAGATATTGAAAACTCCTGTTGATGGATTCGGGTAAACCTCAAAATAACCATTGTTGTCTTTTACCTTATGATCTTCCATCCCCACGAACATTTCGCTTGAGTATTGCAGCAAATAGGCATGAACCCTGAAATGAGGCTCGGTGTGGGAGCCGCCGTTGTAGCCCGTGTTGAGCAGGTTGGTATATTCGGCCAGCACAAAATCGATATTCATATCCGAACCGGGGGTAAACAGCCCTTCCAGGTTATACTCCCAGGCCTGAATGTCCTGACCCGGACACCACCCTGAACGTGAATACTGGTAAGTTCCGCTTTGTGGTGAACAGGCGTTTTCGGCACAATCATCTTTCCATAAATGCATATCGAAAGTTTCGTTACCATCAATCCAGAAATGGTGGGTAAACTCGGCAAATTCTGCCGCGTTCATTGTATTTCCCTGTCCATGCCCTGAAATTGTCATCCTGATTTTGGCGGCTTCTGTTTCTGCGGCAATCGGGAGGCTTACCTCGGGGAGATCGTAATTAATGCCGGGATCGCCATACACCCAATTATTTTCATTCCACAAGGGATCAATTTTTATGTATGGATATTCGGGCTCACCCGGAACAAATTCAAGTTCCATATTTACGAGCCATCCCGAGGCACCCCAAACACGGATAATACTTTGAAACACAGTTTTGCCGGTCATCAGGGGTTTATAATCTGTGATATCCCAAACCCAGTTTCCACAGGCTACGCCAAAAGGAGTGATGTAGCGGATAATTTCGAGGGGTGTGCCCTCTTGCAGGATGTAAAGCATGGCGGGTTGATCCCAGGGATCGCACCCTCCGCTTGGGCATTCCAGGTCAACATGAATAAAAATATGCTCGTAAGCTATTAAATCTTCGGGCATGTAAATCGTGTTGAAATGCGTTTGCCCTGCCGAGCTGAAATTATGTTGCTCCTGATCGAAAAGCAAATAGTCAGTGGTCTGTGCAATAGTTTCTGTAAGCGCATCATTTTCCGGGTTGCTATCCCCATCAAGGTAAACCGACCCCGAAATTTCAACTTCGCTAAAAGCTGATAAATCAAGTGGCTCGGAAAAACTAATTACAATCGATGAAAAAGGAGGCAGGATTTCATTCACAATTTCTGAAACCTCATCGCCACCATCAATTTGGTAGGAAATGGTAAACCCGCTCACTTCTTCTGTCGAGAAGTTTTTCACATCCAGTTTAATGTATTCTTCGGCAGTAAAACCGGCTCCAATTATTGAAGGCGAAGCGATGCCCAGCACACCAACATCGGCGCCGGGAGGCATAAAACCGTCAACCCAGTCTGTTTCGTCCATGTTGAGCAGGATGCCGTTGTTGTCATTCCCCGAGCCATCGCCGAGGCTTGTTCCTGTGCCTTCGTTCATGTTCCAGTAACCGACTAATCCTGCTTCGTTGCCGCTAAGTTCCACAGTCATATTCTCCTGAATTTCGGCTTCAGTTCGGGCAACTTCCCAGATACGTATCTCATCCATTTTCCCTGTAAAAAACCTTCCGGGCCAGGTAGGGTTGTCGGCAAAGTTCATCACCACTCCGGTGGCTGGTGTCAGGCTTCCCTGCACACCGGCCGTAGCCTGCAAAATACCATTCACATAAAGCAACATTTCGGTGCCTGTGTAAACGCCTGCTATGTGATACCAACTGTTGAGCCCTAAAATCTGTCCGGTTTGTACCGGTGTCCAACTTTCGTTCATCGAATGGTTGAATTCCACCCGGCCATTTTCCCCAACGGTAAGGCCATAACCTTTATCAGGGTTTGTTCCTTGTTTGCTTATCAGGCAGGCACCCCAGATGCTTCCGGCCCATGCATCGGCATTAATCCAGAGTTCAAGGGTGAGGGCTGAAGTCGGGTTAAGTTCCGGGCTGTCCAGCACCCCAATTTTGTCGTTTACACCATCAAATTGAAGTGCGAAATTCTGTGCTTGCATTAATCCTCCCGAAAAAGCCAGGATTACAAGCAATAATAGTGTGTTTAAGTTTTTCATGATTTTCGATATTAATTATTTAACAATGATTTTCTTCGTGATACGATGATAATTCTTTTCAAAGCTTACAAAATAAATACCTTTTCCCAAACTTGTTATATCAACAGTTTGATGATTTGATTCTATTGTTTGACTGATTAATTCACGGCCGGTAATATCACTGATAGTAACTTTCAAACCTTCAGCATTTTTAATATTTATAAAGTTGGTGGCCGGATTGGGGATAATTTCTAAATTCTCAAATTGAATTTCTTCATAGCCAGGCGTCATGGGAGTACTTGAATAACCAACACAATAGTAACCATCATACAAAACCCTGTCGTTGAAAATGAGATTTTCGTTAAACACCTGATCGGGGTGAGCAATTGGGGAGTAATTATCTTCGCCAATCTGGCGGTGCATCAAAATATAAAGATTGTTTGTTTCATCCTCGGGTAGTTGTTCACCGGTACCGGCAGCCTGAGCAAGATTTATGAAAATATCGCTGGCGAAATTTCCCCCCTGGTTAACATACCATTCGCGGGCAACACGAACAAAATCAACTGGTGCCATAAACGGTGCATTTTCTGTATTTGTGCCATCGACATCGGTATGGCCAAAAACCACGTATTTATCAAATTCTTTTTCCTGAATGCTTGCAATGAGCGAAAAACCGTTTTCGGTAACAGCGTTGTTAAATTCTTCTGATGACTTGCCAAACCATGCTGCAGTGGGTTCAAGCATATCATACATTTTGTCATCTCCTACCGGGATGTACGAATCGGCCCACCACCAGCAATCATCGTCAGGATTTTGAAGCACCCCATCGTTTTGATATGGCCCGGCATCCGGAACAATAGAATCGTGGGCGGTATTAAAATTGTAATAAGCCACCAGACCATCTTCATCACCCATCAATTCTTTGAACATGAATTCTTTTATTTGTTCTTCCGTACGTGCAACATTCCATACACGAACCTCGTCGAGGGCACCATAAAACTGGAAAGAGTTTGGCTCCCATGGAGCTGCTCCAATGAGAAATTGTGCATCGTTTGTGGCAATGGGACTTGGAGGAAAAACCTGTGTTTCCCCGGCCACTTCTCCGTTTACATAATCGGTCATTTTGCCTGTACCCGCCGAATAAGTGGTAACAAGGTGTACAAAAGCTGAATCCTTAGGAATGGGTCCGGCACTTTGATACGGAATTTGTTGGAGGGTAGGATTCCATAGCTCGGTATAAACATTGAGGTTTTGAAATCCCATTACGTAGCCATTGTTAAAAGAGCTGCCGTCAGAAGCGATTTTCCCCATAACCTTGCGATTTTCGCCAAAGGTGTAGGCCCTGATCCACATTTCGAGGGTCAGCTCCTCGCCCACGTTAAACGACTCATCGTTACCGCACAAAATGTGCAGTGCCGGTGTATTGATGTTCCATTGGGCGTAGTCGATGTGCCAGCATTTTCCGGCCGAAGTTTGCCCAAAGGCTGTTATTCCGGCCATTCCCAAAATCAATAAAAGTGTAAATAGTTTTTTCATTTGTTTAAAATTAGCCACCGATGCACGGATCAAATAGAGAGATAGCTCGTCCAAACCGGTGGGTGTTTATAATTATCTATCATTTTTCAAATTCAACTATTATTTTTTCTTTTAGCCTTGTGCCCCTTTGTACACTTGGTGCCTTAGTTGTGAATTCTGACAGGTTACCACCCACATAGTGATGCCTTTAACATAAGACACTGAGGACACAAGGATTCACTAAGATACAAAATTTACGATGCATGATTTACCTTTAGCAAGGAGTTTTATAATTCTAACCTCCAATTTCTAACCTCCAATTTCTAATCTCTAATCTCTATCTTCTAACATCTATCCTCTAACATCTATCCTCTAACATCTATCCTCTAACATCTATCCTCTAATCTCTATCTTCTAACATCTATCCTCTAACATCTATCCTCTAATCTCTATC
>CAZQIV010000130.1:0-18852 GCA_964593705.1 uncultured Lentimicrobiaceae bacterium
TTGACGTTTAGGACGTGGGAAAGTCAGGGCTTCACTTAAAGTGAAACCCTGACTAAACCTTGACTAAATCTTGCTGAAACGAACATGGAAACCTAATAAAAGTACAAATTACACGGGTATGAAAACAAAAAAGATTTTTATTCGATAAACAAAAAATAATACAAATATGAAAACAAAACTTATTTCAATACTATTGATTATTGTGGGCTGGAACATTTGTTATGCTCAAAACACACGTTACGATGATAAGATATTTTTAAGTGTTACTACTTCCGAAAATGTAACTTATGCTAATGCCCCACAGCTAAACAGCCCATATTTGGATGAAAGTAATACTACGAATACTTTCCTGGCAATGGATATTCACCAACCAACAGGTGATACCTACACCAATCGTCGGGCAATAATATTTGTGCATGGTGGTGCATTTGTGTCGGGTGATAAAGACCACGATGACATGAAAGCATTCTGCGACTCGTTTGCCCTAAAGGGATATGTTACGGCTACCATCAACTATCGCCTTGGGATGAATAGCAACGATAATGCAAGTTGTACCCGTGCAGTGTACAGGGCTTTGCAGGATGGTAGGTCAGCAGTCCGGTTTTTACGCGCCAATGCGGCTACTTATGGCATCGACCCAAGCAGGGTGTACATGGCCGGGAGTAGTGCCGGTGGCTTCATCGCCTTGTTTTCTGTATATATGGACGATGTAGCAGAAAAGCCTGCTGAAGCTGGTGCTTACACATATTATAATCCAGGCCCGGTATATGCACCCGATTTAGGTGGCTACGATATTGGTAACCATCTTGCTTATAGTGGTCTGCCTGATGCAATATTGAGCCTTTGGGGAGCCGTAAAGCACACCGATCTGATAACCGTTGACGATGACACGCCGGTATTTCTAATTCATGGAACTGCCGATAATATTGTTCCTTTTAACGTTGGCTCACCTTTTAACTATTTTAATTTTCCACCCACCTATGGGAGTAATCCTATCAATTCAAAACTTAACACCTTAGGCTTTACCGATAAGGAGACTTATTTTGTAGTAGGTGAAGGCCACGAATTTTACGGTGTCAACAACGGAACCTGGACGAATGGAATAGGAGGAAACGCCTATTGGGACACAGTAGTGGCAAAAACAACTGTATTTTTTGCTAACCAGGGAAGGGCGACTGTTACTACTACAGCTATTTCAAATATATGCTACCCCTCTGCAACAAGTGGTGGCAATGTAAACGATGTAGGCAATTCCCCGGTTACAGCAAAGGGGGTTTGTTGGAACACATCTACCAAACCAACCATTAACAATTCTTATACAAGTAATGGAACTGGTGCCGGAAGTTTTGTAAGTGCCCTAACGGGACTTGACCGCAACTCTAAATATTATGTTCGCGCTTATGCTACCAATACCGATGGTACAGCTTATGGTGAGGAATTGGTGTTTTTTACAAAATACGATTCACCGGGATATGCCCTAAGCTTTGATGGCATAAATGAATATGTTACTATTCCAGACCACAACGACCTGGATTTGACAAGCAATTATACCATCGAGGTATGGATAAAACCCTCTGTTTTTGTTTCAGGAGCAGGAATTATTTCAAAATATCAAGGCACAGGAAGTTATGCCTACTTTTTAAGTTTGAACAACACATCGCCATTTACAGGAATAAATTTCGATGGCTTAACCAGTCAAAATGGCCTGCTCAGCGCAGGAACATGGACACATATTGCAGCCGTAAATAACAATGGAACACGTACTTTATACGTAAATGGAATAGTACAAAACCTCAGTGGGACGGCAGTATCTGTTATAGCTACTTCACAAGATTTGTGCATAGCCCGTCACAACGGCATTTCTTATATGAATACCAGTATTGATGACATCAGGATTTGGAGTACAGCCCGTAGTCAATCGGAAATTCGTGACAACATGCATCGTGCTTTCATTGGGAAAGAAACGGGACTTGTGGCTTACTGGCCGTTTAACGATGGAACAGGATCTGCCATTTTATCAGATCCGACTTCAGGCTTGCATGGTTCGCTTGAAAACATGGAAGAAGCCAGCGATTGGCTAAATTCTGAAGCCATCTATAAAAAATGGCAAACTTTAGGAACATCGTCATGGTCAACAGGTGGAAATTGGAGCACCACATTTAGCCCCCCTACTTCAAACGATATGGTGCTAATATCTCCGGGAACAACACAAGCACATATTACCAACGATGCGGAAGCCCCGGCTGTTTGCGATATACTAAAAATTGAAAGCACGGCAATACTTACCCTAAATGCGGGAAAAGCATTAACGGTTTCTGATAATATTCAAAATGAAGCTGGCACATCAGGCCTTGTCCTCAAATCAATTGAATCGGGCACAGCTTCCCTAATCCATGAAACTACAGATGTGGATGCCACCGTTGAACGCTACATTCCAAAATATGTGGGCGAATCTGGCTGGCACTATTTATCATCACCGGTTGCATTACAAGAAATTCAGCCGGGGTTTGTTGCCGATCCACCCAATTCCTCAGATGACTTTTTTAAATTCTCCGAACCCGATTATTTGTGGCTAAGTACAAAAGACAATTCAGGAAACTGGGAATCTACATTTGAGGATAATTTTGTGGTGGGTCGCGGTTATAATGTTGCCTATGAAGAGAACGAAACAAAATCCTTTGCCGGTGAATTGAATGTGGGTGATTTCACTTTTAATGGAAGTTCAAATCCCGCCATCACTTACACAGCCGATGGCGGCATTGGCTGGAATTTGATGGGAAATCCTTACCCTTCCGGCCTTGCTTGGGATTCGTGCCTGAGAACCAACATTGACGCTTCGGTGTATGCCTACGATGGAGATGCAGGCCAGTATGTAAGCTGGAACGGAAGTATTGGAGCTTTATACGGTGGCATCATCCCACCCATGAACGCATTTTTCATAAAAGCCTCCGCCAATCCTGAATTAACCATCCCAAATTCAGCCAGAGCACATGCTGCAAATAATTTCTATAAAGAAAAAGAATATGTCGAAGATTTGCTGGTGCTAAAAGTTGAAGGCAACGGTTTTTCGGACCAGACATACCTACATTTCGATGGCGATGCCTCAAATGAATTTGATAGTGATTTTGATGCCTACAAACTTTCGGGTATTTCCGAAGCCCCACAGCTTTATACCAAATCCGGAGATTCCAAACTCAGCATCAACGTGCTGCCTTTTACCAGCGATGAAATAATTATCCCTCTTGGTTTGAAGGTTGGAAATGAAACGGAGTACAAAATCTCGGTAACTGAAAACACCTTTTGGGAAACTGTAGATATTTCGTTGAAAGATTTGGAAAGCGGAATTCTTTACGATCTGCGTACCCAAACTTCCATCACCTTAAATCATAGTCTCAACAATTCGCCCGATAGATTTTTGATTTTGATAAATGGCGCAACCGGAGTTGAAGAAATTTCGATTGAAGATGATGGCATCGAAATTTACAGCTATGGGAATCAAATCTTCGTCAAAACAGATGGAGAAAGGGAAGCGCAGGTTACGGTTTATAATTTATTGGGGCAAACTGTTCTTTCACGAACCCTGACAGGGTTGGGAATCCTGTCAGGGTTTAATCCCGCACGTGCGGGATTTTATCTTGTGGTAGTAAGAACCGATAAATCAATGAAAGTGAAGAAGGTTTTTGTTAGATAATATTGACGTTTAGGACGTTGGAAAGTCAGGGCTTCACTTAAAGTGATACCCCTGACTAAATCCTGCTGAAACGAACATGGAAACTTTGAAGCTATTAGGGGTTTCCTATTGACGATCCCTTGCCTGCGGACGATGTAATAATTGTGAAAAAATGTCTTCAAATTTCAGTAATCCTGCTTGTTTCTTTTTGGTCGTTTGCTTTTGCACAAAAGAATGATTCACTACATTTCGAGTCCGATTACCAGGAGCTGTTAGATTTTATGGAAAGCACACATGGTTCAATACCTGCTTAGGATTGCGAATATAATATTTTGTGAATATTTTGTGAAATATTTAAGGTTAATATCTTTTTTTTAATCCAAAAGAAATTAGTAATTTTGCAATCTGATTTGGATATAAAACAGCTGAAAAGAATATTAAAAGATGAAAACACACTTCAAACTACTTGGAGTTATCTTAGCATTTGTTGGGGTAACCCTTTATGCCACGGGACAAACAACCCGCTATGTGCCCTGCGGAAGTAACACACCTTGTTATGCAAAAATCCATGAAGCGATAGCAGCTTCGGTAAATGGAGATACCATTAATGTGGATGCGGACACCTACGCTTACTCCACACAGTTAAGCATAAACAAAGAGGTGATTTTAAGGGCCAGACCCGGCCTGGCCACAAAGCCGGTGATCAGTTCAACTGCTACAAGTTATACAGCATGCCTGGTGCAGGTTGCAGCCAATAACGTTATCATCGATGGTTTTGATATTACGGGAAACACGGTGGGAGGTGCCCGGTATATTTTGGGGGATTATGGTTCAGCTAAAAACAACTGGACCGTAAAGAACTGCAAAATCCATCATGGCGACCAGGGCATCCGCATGGTGGGGAACAACATTACCATCGAGGCGAATGAGATTTATGAAACCCGTGGCGACTGTATCAATGGTGAGTACGGATTATGCGATGGCCTGAAAGTAACCCACAATTACCTTCATTCGGAGCATACCGACAGCGGAAGGAAACCGGCAGGCATTACCTTCAATTGCGATGCTTCGGCTACAACTGATGTTGAAATATCCTATAATTATTGCCATTCGTGCCGAACGTTTATCGATTTTCAGCATAATGGTGGAAGTGCACCTGCCAATAATATCCTGATTATGCACAATACCGTTGATTGGAAATTGGAAGTCCTGCCTTCACCCGTGCCTTCATCAGCAATTGCCCAGCAAATGTCGATTGCATTTTGGGCAAATAGTGGCAGCTGGGATGCAACAAAATTCAACATCAGGGACAATATTTTTTCGCGACAGAAATGGTACACCATTTTAAACACCAGTGGAGCATCCTCGCCCATAGTTGGAAACATGGAATTGGAAAATAACCTCTTTTATCAATGGTACCTCGTGGATGCATACTACCCAAATTATGCCTATGACGAAGAATGGCCGGCTGCTCGGGGTGCCGTGGGCTGGAGTACTACAGATGATGATTTTACTTTTACTGATAATGTGCAGGCAGACCCTTTGTACCAGGCAAGCGGCACAACAGCGGAAGAATACTATGCACTTCAATCAGGTTCACCTGCCTATCATGCTGCCACCGACGGAACGGACATTGGCGCGTGGCAAACCCCGGTAATTATCTGGACTGGCGATTTAGATACCGACTGGAACACCGACGGCAACTGGAACGTAAATGATGTACCCGAGGCCAATACCGATGTGATTATCCCCAATGTACCCAACCAGCCAGTGGTTGATGAAGATGTATCAAGCCCGGCAAATTGCAATGCCATCATCATTGATGCCGGTAGCCGTGTAACCATTAACTCAGATAAAGCTTTAACCATAAATGGACCGCTTGTAAATAATTCAGACAATCCGGGCATATACATAAAAAGCAATGCCACAGGCACTGGGTCACTTATCACTAAAGGTTCCATAACCGACAACGGCACTATCGATATCCAACGCTATATAACGCAAAGCCAATGGCACCTTATATCCCTTCCAAACGATAATACAACTTCCGAAATTTTCTTGTGGGACTATTTACAAAGCTGGGGCGAAACTACTGCATCATGGTCGCAGATAATCGGCACAAATGTAGCCCTTGCCCCAATGCAGGGATATGGATTATGGGCAACTCCCGACAAAACATACACCTACACATTTTCTGGGACTCCCAATACCGGCATGCAAAGTATTGGAGTTACTTATACTGAATTGCCCGCAACAGATAACGATGGCGCCAACTTGCTGGGCAATCCCTATCCATCAGCCATCGACTGGAGCAGGCTTGATGATACCTGGGATGCCGTGCATTACTACAATGGCACGGCATACGTTCAGTGGAACGATGAGATTGGAAGTGGTTCGCGGTACGTGCCTGCAATGCAGGGATTTTTCATCCTCACAACGGCAGGTTCACCAGAGTTTTTTGAATTGACAAACGACGACAGGGTACATGATAACCAGGATTATTACAAATCAGTAAAGGGAAACAGCATTATCCTGGAAACAACAAGTAAAGATTATGCTGACTTGTTGCACATCAACTTTAACAATGAGGCCACCGAAGGCTTCGACCTGCAGCATGATGCCTATAAATTTATGTCGGGTACCGCGGGTCTTTCGGAACTTTGGTCGTTTACGGGCAGCAAGATGCTTTCGATTGATGTGCGTCCCCAATGCGATGTGATACAACTTGGGTTTAGCAACAGCGAAAACGGATTTTACAACATTGGCATCCACGAAATAACCACTGCTTCAGAAACTATCCTGGAAGACACCAAAACCAACACCTTCCACGACCTGCAAAAAAATAGCTACGAATTTGTTTACGATACCCTTGACAGCAAGCAGCGTTTCAAACTTCACTTAGATGCCGTTGGAATTGAGGAAAATATTATTACCAATAATGAAATAAAGGTTTATGCTGCCGGTAAAACTATCTACATCAACACTATTGAAGGTGGAGTATCAGTGCAGGTTTTAATCTCTGATATCTCCGGAAGGGTCGTTTTAGAAAAGGGTCTGAAAATAACAAGCAGCAAGGCCGAAATCAATACGAACCTAAAACAGGGTATTTATCTGGTTTCCTTCATTAGTGGTAGTTTAACTAAAACAGAAAAGATTTTCATCAAATAAAACAACAACAATGAAATCATTAAAAAGAACCGTTACGCTAGCAATTTTTGTTTTTGCAGTGGGCTTGCTTTCTGCCCAAACCCCGCCTCCACCAAACGGTGGTAATGGGGCTCCAGACGACAACAACACGCCCGTGGGCGGGGGAGCGCCCATTGGAGATGGCTTGCTTGTGCTTTTGGCAATGGGAACGGTTTATGGTTTGAGAAAAAAGATAAAGCCTTGAAAACAAAAAAGGGGCATATCAGATAAGGTTTACTTCCGCCGGGAAGTCAGGGTTTGCGGTTCGAAAGTCAGGGTTTAACTTGAAGTCAAGCCCTGATTGAATTTTGCATCGGGGTATTCTTCCGCTGCAACTTTCCATCGTCCGATAAATGAAAGGTATCCGTATGGAGGAAAGAGAATTTATCTCACCGTTGGCGGACATGATTTGACGATACTAAAAATTTGGTCCTTTTTCATATCTTTGGCATTTTTGTATATTTTTTAGCAAATCATCATTGTATAAATACTCACAATAACATCTATCGAAATGAAAAGAGTTACATTTACTTCGGCTGAACAGAAAAAAACAGATGAAAAAATCTGTTAACAACCCTGATTTATTGTTGCAAATAGTAGTTTTTCAAAAAAAACGACAGGAAATTTTTTCTTATATTTGACACTTATTAGTTACGCAACAATGTTTTAATTATAAAATGAAAATAATATTAAAATTTATAATTTCTTTTATCTTATCATGGATGTGGCTTAATTGCTATACCCAGGAATTTTACACAAAAAACTATACTGTCAACGACGGCTTGCCAAGCTCAGAAATACTTGATATGCTTCAGGACGGTGAAGGATACCTGTGGTTTGCCACCAGCTATGGGATTTGCAGGTACGATGGTTATGAATTTAAAACATTTACCACAAGGGAGGGATTGGCAGACAACTCAAGTGTTATTGCATTTTTGGATTATTTAGGAAGGCCTTGGTTTTCGGGATACAGTGGGCGAATAAGTTATTATGAGAATGGCACAGTTAAAGCCATCCAACTAAATGATACCATTGAAAAAATATCACAGGACCACTTCCTGGAAAATATTTATATCGACAGCCTTTCCAATATCTGGTTCAAACCAATTATTTCTTCTGATAATTATATCATCACCAATCACCAAAAGATCAAAAGAGTTACCGGGTTTAACAGGGAAGATATCAATTATTCAATGTTTTAAAAAAATTTCCCCAATGGAATAATCTGGGGATTTAACGAACAAGACTCCATAGTTTACGGTAAACAAAATAACCATAAGATTGAATTACAGGTAATAGACAATACCTGCTATCTGAATGTGCCAATCGTGAGGGAACATCACAAAATTTGTTATCATAAAATTTCTGATACGGAGTTTATTTTTTCCTTTGATAATCAATTTATATGGTTCAGAAATAATAAAATTCTATTTGAGAAAAAATTTGGCCAGACAGGTAAGAGTATCACAGCTCTTTATGTTGACAAAGAAAATAATGTCTGGATTAGTATTGATGCTTATGGTGTTTATTTTCATTCTAAGGGGAACATGAATGAGCCCCAATTACTTTTTAAAGATAAAACGGTTACCAGTATCTTGCAGGATGCAGAAAACAATTATTGGTTTTCAACCCTGGAAGACGGAGTTTATATGGCACCTTCAACACAAATCAGGATTTTTAATGAAAGCAGCGGGTATGATAATTTTAAAATCCTGGCATTAGAAGCGAGACAAAATGAAATATTTTTTTCAACAAAGGATTATAAAATATTTATTCTTAACCTAAAAGAAAATACAATTAACCAATTTAACCCACCCAAAGAGATTGCCGGATTTAACTATATACGGGATATTCTATTACAGCATAGCAATTCAACACTCTGGTTTATAGGGTCAAATTCATACCGCCTTTCCCCGGATCAACAAGTTTCAGCAATTACGGGGTTAAAGAATATCAAACCGTATATGGCTATAGAAAAAAATAATGCAAATATTCTTATAGCGACATTCGAAGGTGTGGTCGAATACCAGGATGATACACTGTTTCAAAAATGTAGTATGTCTTCATACAACAATCATATTCTGACAGTTTATGAAGATAATGAAGGGGCTATATATTTCGGTAGTATTGATGGACTGTATAAGTACTATGATGAAAGAATTTACTATTTAGGCGATAAATATCCATTATTCAGGTCCCGGATATCAGATATAAAAGCTGCCGATCAACTTCTTCTGTTTGGAACCCGAGGCGAAGGATTGATATTAAAAAGGGATTCGCTTATCCGGCACGTGACAACTGAAGACGGCCTTTGTAGTAATATGATAAATTGCATTTATCCTTTAAATGATACAAATATCTGGATAGGAACAAATAGTGGACTAAACAATTTAATTATACATGATATTTTTGAAATAGAATATGATATTTTAAAATATACAATGTGGGATGGGCTTCCTTCGAATGAGGTAAAAGATATTATTTATTATCAGGATAGATTATGGCTTGGTACAAATAACGGACTGGCTTCATTTAGCCCGGAAACATTAAAAAACCCTGATATTCCACCACGGTTACATTTAAACAAAATAACTGTAAATGATATTGATACGACATTAATCGACTTATCCAATTTAATATATAACCAAAATAATATAACCTTTTATTTTAAGGGAATAAACTTCCGGTTTCCGGGTGATGTAAGTTATAAATACAGATTAAAAGGGTTAAACGATCATTGGATAAAGACTAAAAACACTTCTGCCAGTTTTTTTTCACTTCCGCCCGGTACTTATACATTTGAAGTTATTTCAGGAAATACCGGCCGTGTTTGGAATAAAAATCCATTGACCGTCCATTTTACTATTATGAAGCATTTTACCCAAACAACACTTTTTCTGATAGGAGTAATTCTCCTGCTTGCTTTGATTATTGCAGGTATTGTTTTGATCATTTTAAGAAACCAGAAAAAACAGGCCATGAATAAAAGAAATATATTGCTATCCGAGTTGAAGGCATTGCGTTCACAAATGAATCCACATTTTATTTTTAACTCGATGAATTCCATTCAGCATTTTATCCTTGAACAGGAAACCGAATCTGCAAATTTATACCTTGGCAATTTTTCTTCATTAATGCGAAAAATTCTGGAAAATTCAAAACACAACTATATTAAATTGAGCGAAGAGCTTGAGTCGATTGAATTATACCTGGATTTGGAGAAACTTCGTTTTGAAAATAAATTTGATTTTGTAATAAATCTTGAAGATGATATTGATCGGGAGTTGATCAGAATTCCTCCAATGCTGATTCAGCCTTATATCGAGAATGCTATATTGCATGGCTTAGTGCCCATGAAAGAAAAAGGATTGCTATTATTATCATTTAATCTATTGGAAAAAAATACGATTTTATGTGCTGTTAAGGATAATGGTATTGGAAGAAAAGAAGCAAATAAAATCAATGTGTTGAGAAAGAAGCACAGATCAACGGGTATGAAAAATATTGAAGAACGCCTTGAAATCCTCAATAAAATGAACCGATCAAATATGAAGGTGAAAATCATCGATCTTTATAATCAGAAAGGTGAAGCATCAGGCACCGAAGTGAGACTGTATATTCAGTTTATTTAATCTAACACGGACAAGCCGAAAAAGATATTGAATGAGATTGATGGAAGAATGAATGAGATTGATGGGAAGTTGAATGAGATTGATACAAATAGGGGGTGCATTCAAGTAACAGATCACTGATTTCCATAATATTTTTTTTATTGAAGCAATTTCTTTTGTAATTTTATCAGGTTTTCCATTAATAAAAATATAATGGCTGATACAATAAGAGCCGTCATTGTTGACGATGAAAAGAAAAGTATTTTAACGCTGAATAAGCTGCTGGATGTCTATTGCCCTAATGTTAAGGTAATTGGGACTGCTCAAACTGTTAGTGAATCTATTGAAACCATTAACTTTCTAACACCTGATCTGTTATTCCTTGACATATCACTGCCCGATGGTGACGGATTTGATGTTTTAGAGAATGTAGGCCACCGGTCTTTTGAGGTGATATTTACAACAGCTTCTGATAGATTTGCAATTAAGGCTTTTGAATTTTCCGCTATCCATTACCTGTTAAAACCCATTAATTTTAAAGAACTCCAACATGCTGTTGAACGTTTTGAACAGATCAAGGGTGATAATATGTTAAACGAGAAAGTCAGCATTTTAAAAGACAGCTTAAATAAAAATTATAAAAAGATCATCCTGCCTTCAACCGAAGGGCTTATCATGAAAGACCTTGATGATATTATTCGTTGTGAGGCAGATAGCAACTACACTATCTTTTTCTTCACCAATAAAGAGAAACTACTTATTTCCAAATCCCTTAGCAATTTCGAAAAAATATTAACCGATATCCATTTCTGCAGAATACACAATAAGCATCTCATTAATCTAAAATATGTTGAAAGATATATTAAGGGTAAGGCCGGGTATGTTGTTATGCAGGATGGAAGCCACGCTTATGTGTCGGAAGGCCGGAGAGCCGGTTTTATTGCCAGCTTAAAAGATTATGGCCGCTCACTGTTATAATTTGTTTCTCCCCCCTTCTATTCACTCACTCATATTCCCCATTCACTCATTCATTTTACCACCTCAATAATTAATGGTTGGTTTTGGTTTGATTCGAATATAATTTTGATCTAACTCACTTAATTACAATTATTAATTTAAAACTTACAGTCATGAAAACAATTACAAGATTATTGCTGTTGATGATGCTTCTGTTGTCAACAGTGTTATGGGCAAAATTAAACACGATTACCGATACCCAAAAAAGGGTAGTTAAAAGTGAAATCGAAAAACCTGTGATAGACAAAACAAAATTTTTGCAGGAAAAAGCTGCGCTTAAAATAACTCAAAAGGAAGTGGAAGCGCAAATCGAAGTTGCGCCAAACGCTTTTTATGAAATCAAAGAGATTTTGAGTGATGCTGATTATGACCTTCAGTTCGAATATCCTGTTGGCGTTGGTGGTGGTGAAGCCGGTATCGAAAGCGATGGTATGTACTTTTATGGTGGAGCTACTTCAACTACCGTTTATGAAATGGACTTCGACATGATGACAATTCTTACTATGCCAGTAACAGGCGATATCGCCGGCGGTCTCTTTATGCATCCTTACATTGTTTCCGGTTTCTGGACTATTGGAGACCTCGTTCAGAATGTTTGTCTGGGGTATCGAAATGGATACTACCACTGTGTACACCAATGATGTTGGTATTCAGTCATTTGTTTCTCCTGTTTCAGGACCAGATCTTACAACTACCGAAGTAGTTACTATTATGGTTAAAAATTACGGTACTGCTACTCAGTCAAATATTCCTGTTTTGTATATAGATAGTGGCACTCCCGTTACCGGAACCGTTGCCGGCCCGATTGCTCAGGGCGAATCTGTTGAATACACTTTTGCAGACACTGTTGACCTCAGCACCCCCGGTCAGACTTACGTATTCGATGGTTGCACTGAACTTTCCGGTGATGAAAACCCGGATAACGACTGCAAAACCACAAGCGTTACTCATATCATCCCAACATATTGTGAACCATTATTATGTGAGGATCCAATTGATTTACTCCATACAGGAACAGTCCCTATTGGCAGTCCTGATCCTAATTGGGAAGTTACTGTTGTTCCTGCCGGAGCAACTGGTCTAGGTCAGGCAAAAACAGCAAACTGGGTTGGTTTAGGTTGGGCACCGCCAATGCCGGGAACGAATTGGATATCTATTGATGATCCTCCAAATGCTCTTGTAGTAGGAACTTACGTGTTTGAACACGACTTTTTTATTGACAGTCTTTGTATTTGTCCAAGTTTGAGAATTTGTATAATGGTTGATGATACGGCAAATATTTATCTGAATGGTAATTTTATCGGTACAGCATTTTCTCAACACAGTATTACAACCTTTAACCATACTGTTCTATCTGATTTTATTATAGGTGGTTTTAATATTCTGAAAGTCGAAGTTATAAACGATCCGGCTAACTATACAGGTTTTAATTTAAAAGGATGGGTCTGCTGTTCCTCATTTCCCAATCCTTGTGATGACGTATCAGTAAGTTACCAACAACTTGATCCATGTTGTTATGATATTTATTTAGGAAATACCCAACCCGCAACATATATTACTGAAATTCAATTTTCAACTCCCAGTGGTTTTCCCTCTCTTAACCCAACAATATCAACCCTTCCAATAGGTTGGACTTATACCCCTCCAACATTCCCATCAAATATATTAACACTTTATCCTACTGCTGGATCAAGTGGAACATTTGGGGAATATTTTGAATTATGCTTAGAAAATGATCCGGGCTCAAATCCACAGGAAATAATTATTGAGTGGATAGGATATGGTTATAATCAGGATACATTAATTTGTTACGATACTTTATATCTTGAATGCCCTGATACTTGTGAATGTGTAATATGTGAAAATCCTATTCATACAATAACAACAGGGCCGGGGGCACCAGGTTCATTATCTGCTGACTGGACATTGATTGCGGCTCCAGCTACTGTACTACCAGGACCTGCAATTAATATGGGTGCAATTCCAGGAGCATGGGGAGCCCCGTTTACCGGAACAAATTGGATATCATATTGCGAAAATGGAGGAGGCGGGTCAGCACCCACAGGTTTATATGAATATGTAACCCAGTTTCCTATTTATGATACTTGTCCAAACAATATGGATATGTTCCTTCGTATTTGTCTTTTAGTTGATGATACGGCAACTATTAAATTGAACGGTACACTTGTTGGAACTGCCACTTCTGAGGTAGTAGCTTTTATTGGAGATTTTTACGGACTGCCCTTTATTGTTGGTGGTGGAATGAATACACTTTCAATAGAGGTTATTAATAATCCTGGTTTATACACAGGTTTTGACCTTAAAGCATGGGTATGTTGTGGTGATGCTATTCCTGTAACTTACTGTGCGGATACTATTTGTGACTGGAATGATCCGGCAAGATTTGGAAACAATATATCTACTTATCCATGTTCACCTATAATACACAACGGGCCTGAGGCAGTCTTTACATTTAACCTTCCCGCTTCATCGGTGGTAACAGCGGAATTAATTGCTGGGCCTGCCTTGTTCGATATTTTTATACTGGATACTTATCCTTTCGGAAATGTAAAAGCATGCGGTACAAGTACTGCTCCGGCTATCGCATCATTAAACCCCGGCATTTACTTTATTGTTGTGGATTCACCGAATTGGGATGATATTGATCAATTTTGTTTCACCCTGGAATGTGATACATGTGGGGATTGTGAACCATTATGTGAAGATCCAATTGATTTACTCCATACAGGAACAGTCCCCATTGGCAGTCCTGATCCTAATTGGGAAGTTACTGTTGTTCCTGCCGGAGCAACTGGTCTAGGTCAGGCAAAAACAGCAAACTGGGTTGGTTTAGGTTGGGCACCGCCAATGCCGGGAACGAATTGGATATCTATTGATGATCCTCCAAATGCTCTTGTAGTAGGAACTTACGTGTTTGAACACGACTTTTTTATTGACAGTCTTTGTATTTGTCCAAGTTTGAGAATTTGTATAATGGTTGATGATACGGCAAATATTTATCTGAATGGTAATTTTATCGGTACAGCATTTTCTCAACACAGTATTACAACCTTTAACCATACTGTTCTATCTGATTTTATTATAGGTGGTTTTAATATTCTGAAAGTCGAAGTTATAAACGATCCGGCTAACTATACAGGTTTTAATTTAAAAGGATGGGTCTGCTGTTGCGAATGTAAAGATGTAAAAGTCAGAAAATGGTATTTATATCAAAATGCAGGTTTAGAATTTATACCACCAGATCCGCCTGTTGTTCCTGACTGGACTACAGCACCATTACCAGGCGGCATGATAAGTACAACAGATGAATATGCAGAAGGATGTTCTGTAATTCACGACAAGGATGGCCATCTCTTGTTTTACACTAATGGAATTACAATCTGGGACAGGAACCACGCCCCAATGACAATGGCCGACTTAATTACTCCAGCTATATTACATGGGAGTTTTTCTTCAACTCAATCTGCACTTATCGTTCCCCAGCCGTGTAACAATGATCTTTATTATGTTTTTACATCCGGGGATTGGGGGTGTACTTCCGGGCTTAATTATTCAATTGTTGATATCACAGGGAATGGTGGGAATGGTGTTGTAACATTAATAAACGATCCCCTGTTACCTGCCGGCAACTCTACGGAAAAGTTAACATACGCCCACCACGGAAACGGTATCGATGTCTGGATTTTGACGCACGGTCTTGGCACGGATGCTTTCTATGCTTACCAGCTTAATGGTGAAGGGATATTACCACCGGTCATAAGTAATGCAGGCAGTGTTTATTCGCATGTTAAAAATAAAGCAGGATACCTTGAAACCAACCCTCAAGGGGATTTATTGGCCGCGGCAATTTACTATAATGGGGTTAATTCTTTTGAAGTATTCGACTTTAATAATAATACTGGTTTGTCGGTCCTGTGATTGGATCCTTCGGCTCTGCGTCATCATATAATTATGGAGTAGAATTCTCTCCCGATGGACGACAATTATACATCTCAAATTTTTATAGTTTGTGGCAGATTCCTGTGGCACCAGGATTTATGGGTATCCCGATTTCTATTCCCACAACAGGTACAGACCCTAACTGGCTCGGTGCAATGCAACTGGGCCCGGATGGTAAAATATATATAGCTCGCAATGGGATGCCCTCAATTGATGTTATTAATAACCCTAACCTTGTTGCACCGGCTTGCGGTTATACCCCATTATCAGTACCTATTGCAGGAGTCTGCACATTGGGACTTCCGGCATGTTACAGTATGGATTGCTTTGACGAAACCGACCTTGCAGTGAATCCTTTCAACCGGGATGTTTCAGCTTCAGCAGGCACAACTACCTTTAATGTAGCTTCCAACACATCATGGACGGTTAGTGAAAATATAGCCTGGTTAAGCGTAAATCCGGTAAACGGCAGCGGTAATGACACACTGACCGTAAACTACGATGAAAATACTTCAGGTTCAATAAGGGTTGGGGAAATTACCGTTACGGCTGATGGAAGTTCACCGGTAGTGGTTGTTACGCTTACCCAGGAAACCTGGCTAATCCAAACCGTGAACCTGCCGGAGGGCTGGGCCGGGCTATCAAGCTATATCACTCCATTCACACCGAATGTAGAAGAC
This sequence comes from uncultured Lentimicrobiaceae bacterium, assembly GCA_964593705.1. Classification (GTDB taxonomy): domain Bacteria; phylum Bacteroidota; class Bacteroidia; order Bacteroidales; family 4484-276; genus SABY01. The sequence continues at coordinate 16,125 of CAZQIV010000130.1, forward strand.
TTGTTCGCACCTATCGTTGAGGATATGATCATCCTCAGGAACCTCATACAAGTTTACTGGCCGGAAGAAGAAGTGAACACCATTGGCAACTGGGACAACGGTTCCGGCTATGCAATTAAGATGAATACCGATGCTGACTTCGAAATTGGTGGTTATGAATTTGCCTCAACTGAGCTGACCCTAAGTGCCGGATGGCACTACATCCCGGTACTCAGTAGTTGTCAGGTTAATACAATGGATTTATTTGGCGACAATCTGGATGATATTGTTATTGTTCAGGAACTGATCGGTATCAAAATACTCTGGCCGGCACAAGGTATTTACACTCTCGAATTTCTTGAACCGGGTAAAACATATAAGATCAAGGTTGCTAATCCGTTTACCGTTACCTTCCCCGACTGCGATAGCAAGGCCACAACTCCAGCCTTCCCGCAGGTGAACAGCATTAACACCATCTGGGGCGAGTTGAACATGACTCCCTCAACCGCGGTTGTTGCTTTCATGGAATCAGCAACTGCCGGTTTTATCAAAGGTGATGTTATCGGAGTATTCGGACAAACCAGCCGGCTTTATGGTTACATGGAAGTTACAGGTACAGGTTTGTCCCAGGTAATTACACTGTTTGGTAATGATGTTTACACGGATGTATCCGATGGTTTCGTTTCTAACGAAATGATCAGTTACAGATTATATCGCCCATCCACCAAAAAAATCTTTGATCTGGATGTTGAGTATGAGCCAACACTTTATAATAGTGGTTTGTTCAATATCAACAGCATGTCAGCAATCACAGGTGTAACCCTGACAGCCCCGATGGCTATCGGGGTAACCCAATCAGGATTTGAAGAATCCGGTATCAGGATTTACCCAAACCCAAGCACCGGTATTTTCAATATTGAAGGATTCGAAGAAATGTCAACCATCAAAATTTATAATGCCTTTGGTAACGAGATCATGGATGGAATATTGATTCTGCCCGATAAAGTTGACCTATCACACCAGCCCAAAGGGATTTACTTTATCAGGATAATCACTGAAAAAGGAATGTATTTCGAGAAGTTGTTGATTAACTAAAATGACCCCCATCCCGGCTTTCCCCCTTGAGGGGGAAGGCCGGGATGGGGATGCTTTTTAAAACCTGACAGTCCCGTACGTGCGGGACTGTCAGGTTTTTTTACATCTCTGACCAGTCTTCGCAGCAGGCAGTCCTGACAGAGTCAACCCATGATAAAGAAAGGATTTTGATTTGGAACTGCCAGCCCTTGCGGTGGCAATTATCCCCCTTCGACAACCGCAGGGAGTCCGTATGACCATAGGGAATCCGTACGACTGAAAGAAGTCCGTCTGGATGGAAAGGGAGAATTAGAGGAGATAATATTATCCAACCAAAAGATTTTCTATAACCAACAAATTCGTTACAAAAAACTCATCCTGAATTAACAGAGGTTTTTAAGTTAGGTTTTCAAGCCCCAAAAAGCCGGTATGGCTTTTTTGCCCCGAAGTATCGGGATTTCGCTTCGCTCAACATTCTACATTTTCATCCAATCACCTGACTCTAACTGGTCTTGGACTCAGGAAAACCTAATGGAGTCGAACAGCCCAATATGATTAATTGAAAATCTTGAACCGCAGATATTATGCAGGAAACGCGAATTTAACTGGTTACCAGAACACTGCAAACGGATATCAGTCTCTTTTCTCAAATATAACAGGAATTCTAAATACAGCAAACGGCTATCAATCACTCTTTTCAAACACAACGGGAAGCTATAATACAGCAAATAGTGTATTATCACTTTACAATAATGCCACAGGGGATGGCAATACCGCATACGATTATTACTCCCTTAACAACAACACCACAGGATTAAACAATACTGCAAGCGGAAGTAGTTCGCTTGCCTATAACACAACAGGAAGCTCCAACGCTGCTCTTGGAGGTTATGCATTTTTTTATGGAGAAGATTATTCAAATTCAACTGCACTGGGTAATTATGCACAACCTGGTGGCAGTAATGAAATAATGCTTGGAAACAGCAGTGTAAGCTGGATAGGTGGATACACTTCATGGCACAACACTTCCAACGCAAGAATGAAGAACAGAATTAATGAAGATGTAAAAGGTCTTTCTACGATAAAATTCAGGGTCTGACTTAAAGTCAGGCCCTGAATAATACCTTTAGAGTTAACAGAAAGCTTATTGAAACTAAAAACGTGTATTAACATAAATCAGAAGTTTATTACCTTAGCCCAAACAAAATAATTGTTATGTTCCGGGCTTTATTTATTTCCATTATTATCCTTTTTTCAGTGGCAAGTTTCAGTCAAACAGACAGCTTAAAACTACAGCTACCTGCAATTCATGGCTCCGAAAAGCTTATGAAAAGTTTTTGGAAATTGGGGGATTCCTGGATGCAGCAGTAATCACCAATTTTATTGGAGATACTTATAATCAGATGGGCGACTACAACAAAGCCATCAGCTATTTTGTAAAAACCGAAAAAAGTTGCGATACTCTAATTTTAACTGACGCTGACAAAAAATCTGTCAAACGATTGTACGCTATTTTATACACCAACATGGGCTTAGTTTACCATCACCTCGACAGCATCAATAAGCCATTGAATTATTTTGAAAAGGCCCTGGGATATGCCGAAGAAATCAATGATAGCGTTAGGCTCTTAAAAAGTCACTAATGCTAACATGTTAACGATATTTTTTTGTCATC
>CAZQIV010000131.1:0-18823 GCA_964593705.1 uncultured Lentimicrobiaceae bacterium
TTAGATGTTAGATGTGAGATGTTAGATGTTAGATGTTAGATGTTAGATGTTAGATTTTAGATGTTAGATGTTAGATGTTAGATGTTAGATGTTAGATGTTAGATGTTAGATTTTAGATGTGAGATGTGAGATGTGAGATGTGAGATGTTAGATGTTAGATGTTAGATGTGAGATGTTAGATGTTAGATGTGAGATGTGAGATGTGAGATGTAAGATGTTTGATCTTTTGCCAAAGGCATCCCAATGGAGATCTGAAGCACACATCACAGATCAAACCTGCCTCGCCGGCCCGCTTCGACGTAGCTCCAGCGAGGCGAGCAAGGCGGGCATCACACCCCGAAAAAACGGGGCAGGTTATCGGATTTCTGACATCAAAAAGTGATGATTTAAGATTGCAGATTAAGAGAATTTAGATTTAAGATTTTTCACCACATCTTAAATCTTAAATCGCCTGCCTCGCCATCGCATGAGACACTTCGGACGGCAAGGCTGGTTAATCGTCAATCAAAAGATATCAGATGTAAGATGTTTGATCTTTTGCCAAAGGCATCCCAATGGAGATCTGGAGGAACATCACAGATCAAGCCTGCCTCGCCGGCCCGCTTCGACGTAGCTCCAGCGAGGCGAGCAAGGCGGGCATCACACCCCGAAAAAACGGGGCAGGTTATCGGATTTCTGACATCAAAAAGTGATGATTTAAGATTGCAGATTAAGAGAATTTAGATTTAAGATTTTTCACCACATCTTAAATCTTAAATCGCCTGCCTCGCCATCGCATGAGACACTTCGGACGGCAAGGCTGGTTAATCGTCAATCAAAAGATATCAGATGTAAGATGTTTGATCTTTTGCCAAAGGCATCCCAATGGAGATCTGGAGGAACATCACAGATCAAAAATTATACCCCGAAAAAACGGGGCAGGCTATCGGATTTCTGAAATCAAAAAGTAATGATTTAAGATTGCAGATTAAGAGAATTTAGATTTAAGATTTTTCACCACATCTTAAATCTTAAATCGCCTGCCTCGCCATCGCATGAGACACTTCGGACGGCAAGGCTGGTTAATCGTCAATCAAAAGATATCAGATGTAAGATGTTTGATCTTTTGCCAAAGGCATCCCAATGGAGATCTGGAGCACACATCACAGATCAAACATCTGAGATCGGATTTCTGACATCAAGGATTTCTTAGATAATATGAATACCTCATTTGAAACAAAACAGATTCCTCACTTCGTTCGGAATGACAAGATTGGTCGGTTAAATAGGGGAGTTGAAAGACGAACGCTTTGCGTTCGTCTTTCAACTCCCCAAAACCGACCAACACTTTGTCACCTCGAAGGCGCGAAGCAACTGAGACCTGCCTCGCCTTTAGGTTAGGCCACCTGCGGGCGGCAAGGCGGGGGTCTATTAAAATTAAATAATAAATAGGATTATAAAGGGATGTAAAGACGGACGGCCGTCCGTCTCAACGTTCCGCAAGAAAATCTCAAAAACAATAATATCATGAAAAAAATAATCAAACTAACGGTAGCACTAATAGCGATTAACTTAATAACCATTAACTTATCCGCCTAAACCCCACCCCCACCCAATGGCGATGGCGGAAATCCCTCAAGCGGCGGCAATACTCCCGTTGGTGGCGGCGCATCCATTAGTGGCGGACTGTTGATTTTGGTGGCACTAAGTGCAGGATATGGAGTGAAAAAAATACGTGGTTGCATCGAACCTGAATAAAATTGATAGTCCTACATTTTTTATATATTTGGTCTCGTTTTAACCGAAAAATAAAAACTATGAAAACAAATGTGCTTTTTATCCTTATCTGCTTTGCTCTAAACACAACACTTTTTGCTACCGACCAGGTAGTAACCAACAACGACAATTCAGGCTCTGGCTCACTGCGGCAGGCCATTGTGGATGCCGGTGATGGCGATGAAATTACTTTTAACCTGGCCTCCGGCAACGAAACTATTACCATCTCCTCGGAAATTTCAATTTCCGAAAGTCTGACCATTAACGGCTCAAACGAATCCGGAAGTGGCGTGGATGTTACAGTGCAGGTAACTTCGCCTGGAACTTCCACATTTCGGGTTTTCAACATCAACGCCATCGGCAAAACCATTACCATCGAAAACATGACAATTAAGGGTGGTGATATTTCGGGAGAATCAGGAAATGATAGTTATGGTGGTGGGATAGCGGTTTTCGCAGGAAGCTTATATCTTGATATAGTTATAGTTTCCGGTTCAAAATCCAGGTATGGTGGCGGGGTTTTCGCTGATTCCGGCGGAAATATTTACATAAACCGTAGTACAATCAATAATAACGAAACGACTTATTCCGGTGGTGGGATCAGGATTGCAAGTAGTGCTAATTCTAACCTGGAAATAACGAATTCAACAATTAGCAACAATACATCTGATGATTATGGTGGTGGTGTTTCTGTAGGAACAGGAAACAACTCCGTTTCAATCAGCAATACTACCATTTCAAATAATGTTTCATCGGGTTATGGTGGAGGTGTATCACTTTCCAGTTCTTCTACACTCGAATCTGTAACTATATCAAATAACCATACAGATAATAATGATAATTCATCGACCGAAACCGGAGGTGGCTTGTATATTTATGACGGAATCCAGAATTTAAAAAACTGCCTGATAGCCAATAATTACAATGGCAGTGGTACCGCAACAGGAGACGACTTATCTTATCGGGAAGGAACAGTAACCGATAATGGCTACAATGTTGTGAAACATCAATCACCAGGCCAATATTTTAATGATAATACTTCTATTATTTTCGATGCCGACTATTGGCGTCTTATCGTAACCTACGACCCTCCTCTGGATAATCAAACGCTTGACCTTGCTTCAGGTTTGTCCTATTCGGGCGGTTATACAGAAACAGTAGCTGTTACAGGCGGAGGTTTTCTTACTGAAGCAGAAGGATATGGTTCAACCACAAAAATCACCGACCAGCGCGGCTATTACCGCACATCATCGGCAATTACACGTGGTGCTTATCAATACAATGGTGTTGTGGCAAAAATAGGAAGTGGCACTTCCTGAACCGGAGGTTCTGATGTTTACCCATCGACTGATAATGCGTATAATGCCGCTTCTACTGGAAATACAATAGTAGTTGCCGGAACCGCAATTTATGAATCCGGTATTGCTCTTGATGAAAGCAAAACGATTACCATCCAGGGAGCCGGAGCCACTTCCACTATTGTTCAGGCAAATGATACACCAGGGACTGCCACCGACAGGGTTTTCAATATTACAGCAGGAATTGTAAGCCTTGAAGATATGACCATAAGATATGGTTATCCCGCCAATGGCAATGGAGGCGGAATTTCTTATGAGAGCACAGGAACACTGACCCTTTCAGACTGTACGGTAAGCAAGAACGAATGTGCTGACGGAATAGGAGGCGGCCTGTTTCAAGAGAATACTGGTGGTACAATTACCATATCACAATCTGTTTTTGATGTTAATAAATCAAATGATGGTGATGGAAATGGTGGAAATGGTGGGGCGATTGCTTGTATATCAGATGCAACGATCAATATTGACCAATCCACTTTTAAAAACAATTATGCATATTGGAACGGGGGTGGTGTTTACCTTGAAAATTCAGGATTGACAGCTTCCATATCAAACTCCACATTTTACAATAATGAAGCCGATAATTGGGGAGGGGGCTTCATTATTGAACAAGGGGATGTGACAATAGTAAACTCGACCTTTTCAGGAAATTCGACAACCAATTCCGAAAAGGGTGGTGGAGCTATCGCAATTTGGTCTCAATCAGCCATATTAAAATTCCTGACAGTAGCCAATAATACCGCAGCAGGTAGAGGGGCCGGTTTATTCTTTGATACCGATAATACAGGGACTTTTTATATCAGTAACTGCCTGTCTGCCAATAATACCGGTAACGGAACAGGTGATGACCTTTACAATAACTCTGCTAATCTTGTGGATAATGGATACAATATTGTAGAAGTATGTAACCTTGCGGCGACTGCATCAGGTGGTTTAGATGAAGCCACAGATATTCTGTACAATACAAAATACGGCGATGGAACGACCTCCTACACAGCATGGAATCGCAATGGCACAGATTTGACCAACCAAAACCTGAACCTTTCATCTACATTGGCCGATAATAGTGGCTCTACAGAAACACTGGCCATAAGTAGTGGTAGTTTTGCTATTTCTGCAGGATCTTATGACGGATCTTACACTACCGATCAGCGGGGAGAAACCAGGTTAGATCCACCAACAATAGGGGCATTCGAATATCCGGTTGCACTGGCTACTGTAACAACCACAGCAGCTTCAGCAATTGGCTTTATGGACGCTACATCCGGCGGTGAAGTAACCGATGATGGCAATGGTATTGTTTCAGAAAAGGGTATCTGCTCCAATAAAATCGGAACACCTACAATTATTGCAGGAGATCCTGTTGTTAATATTAAGAAAAAAGATTATTCTGGTCAAAATCCATTTACTAAAATCATATACGATCTTGTTCCATATACCACATATTACATTAGGGCTTATGCCATCAATAGTGCAGGAACAGCTTACGGTAATGAGGTTTCCTTTTCTACTACTTCCTATGGTTTAGCTTCTGCCCCAACCGCTGGAATTGGTTCGGAAGCAGATCCATACGAAATTTCTTCCCTAAATGAACTTGCCTGGATGATGGAAACAGAGAGTTCCTGGGATAGCTATTTTGAATTAACAGCCAATATTGATGCTTCAGCAAGCTCAGCCTGGGATGGAGGTAAAGGTTTTGCGCCAATTGGGCGAGAAATCCCTACTGAGGATCAATTCAACGGATATCTCGAAGGAAATGGCTTTACTATTTCAAATCTATATGTCAACCGGCCCTACACAAATGATGTAGGTTTATTTGGCTATACCGACCGAAATTATAGCCAGGAAATTTCTTATGTACAAAATTTAGGATTAACATCGGTTAACCTTACAGGTGGATACCGGACAGCCAGCCTCATCAGTAGAAGCACTTCCCTGGTTTCCAATTGTTATGTTACCGGCTCTGTTACCGGAGCCAAAAGCAATTCAGTTGCAGCAGGACTTATAGGTCAAAGTCATGAATTGGTACAAAACAGCTATTCAAGAGCTTCCGTATATGCCAGGTATGCAGCAGCAGGATTTATCTCTTTTAATAACAGTGATATTGAGAAATGTTATTCCACAGGTGCTGTTTCAGGTGATGGAGATACCGATGAAGACGGATTTTGTAATGATAGTGATGGACATGGTACCGGAACCATTTCAAATAGTTTTTGGGACACAGAGACATCAGGTCAATCATCCAGCTCAGGAGGTACAGGTAAAACAACGGCAGAAATGAAAACCAAATCCACCTTCACGGATGCCGGATGGGATTTTTTAGGCGAAAGCACCAACGGTGATAACGATTATTGGGGGATGGAAATTGGTGTTAATGATGCTTATGCCTACCTCACTATGCAAAAAGCCGAATGGACTGGTACAAGCAGCTCAGTGTGGAATCTGGCAGAAAATTGGTCAATAAACGCAATTCCTCCTGCTGTATTTGATATTGTTATTCCTGATGTAGCCAATGACCCTGAAATTGGAGCCACCGAAACAATTACCTGCCAGGGTCTAACAGTAGAAAGTGAAGCCACACTTACTATCGAAAGTAGTGCAACAGGCACTGGTTCACTCATCGTTTCAGGTACATCCACCGGAAATGTAAATGCCGAAAGATATGTAACAGAAACCTACTGGCATTATATTTCATCACCCGTGGCCGGACAAACCCTTGACAACTGGATGGGCAACAACAGCATTGTTAACACACCACCTTACCAGTTTTTTAGGTGGGACGAAGATCAGAATTACTGGATTATCTATGGTTCTACCGAAGACCCCGAAGCATTTACAGATACCGAATTCGGAGTTGGAAAAGGCTATGCCGCCGCACGATCAGGTGATGGTGATTATACCTTTACAGGAACAGTTACAACTTCTGCGGTAAACGCTCCGGTTACCTACAACGCTAATCAAGGCAACGGTTTCAACCTTGTCGGGAATCCTTTTACCTCCACCATCGCCATCACTGTACAAGCACATGACACAGAAAACTTTTTGTCTGATAATTCCGGGATACTTGCTGATAATTACCAGGCTGTTTATATCTGGAAAGAAACCAGTGCTTATACCTATGGTGATAATGATTACAGCGTAATTTGTAATACCGGTTTTGTGGGTCAGGGAAACGGTTCTCAAATTAATAAGGATTACATTCAACCCGGACAGGCATTTATGGTTAAAGTAGAATATAGCGGCAACATCGTTTTCAATACCGACATCCGCAAACATGGCACGGCAGATTATTACAAATCCAAAGAAAGCTGGCCCGGTCTGGAGTTGAGAATTGCAAACAACGAGCATTCAAACTCTACCATTATTGCCTTTAACGAAGATATGACCAACGGTCTCGATCCTTCGTATGATGTGGTAAAATTCAAAGGAAATCCCAATCTCGCTTTATATTCTCATCTGGTAGAAAATACCGGAAAAGACTATTCCGTGCAGGCACTCCCCAACCAAAACATCGAAGATTATATTATCCCCATCGGTGTGGATGTGGCCGAAAGCAGCGTATTTGAATTTTCTGTTTACCAGGAAAACCTGGATATTTACAACATCGTACTCGAAGACCGCCAGGAAAACACCTTTACAAATCTACGTTGGGATACTTATTTTGCAGATATCAGCGAAAGCGGAACAGGAAGATTTTATTTGCATTTTAAAGATGCAACGGCTATTGGGGAAATTAATCCACAAAACAATATCAATATTTTTGCTGCCGACAATCAAATATTTATTGAAGGTGCAGAAAACGGTATTGTGCAGGTATTGGATATAATGGGCAGAATTGTGCTGGAGGAGAAAATCAGCGCAAGTGAACTGACCTCTATTCCTGTGGATTTGAAAACGGGGGTTTATGTGGTGATGGTGAACTACAGGGCAGAGAAGCATGCTTCTCTGTACAAAACAGAGAAGGTTTTTATTAAATAGAAATTAGAGGTTGGAGGGTAGAAGTTAGAGGCTAACTCAAACTTCCAACCTCTCTCATCTAACATCTTAAATCAAAAAGATGCATCACAAATCGATTGCTGAGATAAATTAGTTAATTGATAAAAAATCTAATAAACACAACGATTTTGAATCGTACGCCTTTTTTGACCGGACATTCAAACGTTAGAAAAAAAAGAAACTAAATACCCATTTTTAAAGTGGTGTCTTATATTTGCACTTACAAGTATTATGGCAATATTGCCAAAACAATTTATTAAAGCAATTTTGGAATTACGATTTGGAGAAGTTTTTAACCCAACATCCCTTTTTATAATCAAAAATAATGGACACCAAGCCACACAAAAAAAGAATAATTAGTCTTACTGTAAAAGTCATCACTACCACCCAGTCTTTGGAGGCTCTTCGGGCAGACTGGAACAACCTGTTGGCAAATTCAGGCAACAACAACCTTTACCTAAGCTGGGAATGGATACATAGCTGGTGTTCTTCAATGCTGAGTCCCACGGCATCACCTTTTATTGTAACTGTGCGAGATCATAAAAACCTTATAGGAGTTGCTCCGCTGGTGGTTGTAGTACAAAACAACCAGGATAAAGTTATTCAACTACTGGGTCAGGCCTACTCCTACCACCTTGGTTTTATAGCATTGTCAGGCCATGAGGAAGAAACTTATAATGCCATTTGGAATTTTTTATTTGACGAATGCAACATACTATTTAACAGGATTGAGTTTATACATTTCGGTAAGGATACAGTTTTTGATTCAGTGTTAAGCAATCAGGCAGCGAAACGAAATTTAAATATTGAAAGGGAAATCCAAAACCCTTGCAAGGTGCTGGCATTGCCTGATAATTATTATAATTACCAGCAATATCATATACCCTCAACTAATTTTAAAAGAAATATAATTCGGGAATTCAGGATTTTAAACCAAGGATATAATGTAAAATATTTCTTTGCTAATAAAACAAATTTTATGCATTACTGGACAGAATTATTAAGACTCCATCGGGAGATGATGGAGTATAGAAACAAAGGATCTGCCCTTAAGCTTAAATCTTTTTCTCTACATTTACAACAAGTTGCGCAAATTTTTATTGAACAGGATAAGTTATTTTTAAGTGTAATGGAGATCGATCAGATTCCAGCAGCAATACAACTAAATATTGTTCATAACAAAAGTTACAACGCACTTACCATGGGTGTAAATTATCATCTTATACAAAAAATACCCAATGCTAACCTAACATTTCAAAGCATTGCCTTCAACATTAAAAAAGCTATCGAAACAGGCTGCAAGATATTTGATTTAGGTGGTGGTCATCATGATTATAAATATAAATTTGGAGGGCTTGATACAGGAGGCGTAAAATTAACAATACATGCTCCGCCAAGCTCTGGAATTAAACAAAAAAAGCAATACTTAATTACTTTGTTAGCACGCAAAATTGTCAGCTACCTGTGTTCACCAAAGTATATTTTAAAATCCATAGACACCCCAATACAACTATTCAAGAGGAAAAGGTATTTTTACCAAAATAAAAAGTAAAACATGAAACCACAGCTTGCTATTATAGCCCAGTCATTTTTCAACCCGAACAACCCTGACAGCTTAAATATTGGTGGAGTAGAAACATGGCTCATGGAGTTTGTGCGCTTACTCGTTTCGTTTGGATATGCCCCGGTACTTTACCAAACTTCCGCAAAAGACTTTTCCATAAACTTTGAAGGTGCTGAAGTTATAGGCTTAGGTGGGCTAAACCGTCACCGGATGACGCATTTAAGTCATCTCGACATTGATAAACGCCGGATTAAAAACATCGTTTATGCAAATTCATTCGTTGGTGAAAAAGAGTACAGAAAAGGACAGATTTTTATTCAACACGGCATTCATTGGGATTATACCACATCGCCAACAAACTTTCGTTCAAGAATAAAATGGGAATTTATCAGGCGCAGGTTGAGCCGCCATGACCTGAAAATGTGCAGGGATGCAAGGCTAACGATCTGTGTTGATTCGAACTTTGTTAATTATGCCCGCACCATGCTACGACATCGATTTGTACCCGAAAAAATGCAATATATTCCAAATTTCGCCGAGCCACGTGAAAAAGCTTTGTGGGCAGGTAAATGGAATAATCCGGAAACAATCAACATTATTTTTGCACGGAGGTTTGAACAGCGCAGGGGAGTCCTCATTTTTGCACAAGCTATCGAACAAATCCTGGAATCTGCTTCCAATATACATGTATGCTTTGCCGGTTGGGGTACATTTTCTGATTTTATTAAAAAAAAGTTCGAAAATTCAAAACAGGTTACTATTCAGGCAATTCCACATGAACAAATGGCAGAGCATCTGGACAAGACACATATTGCGGTAATTCCTTCAACTTATTCCGAGGGAACTTCCCTGTCGTGCCTCGAAGCCATGGCTTCAGGATGTGCCGTTGTTGCTTCTGACGTAGGTGGCCTTGGGAATATTGTCCTGCCTGATTTTAATGGCCTTTTAATTCGACCCATTGCTGATGAAATTACACATTCAATTAAAAAATTAATTGATGATTTGCCTTTTGCAGAAAAAATCGCCCGGCAAGGCCATGAAACTATATCTCAAGCATTCTCGATTTCGCAATGGCAACAAAGAGTTGGGCAAGCGTTAACCAGAGCAGGAATTCCTATTCTGTCAAAATAAAACTACATGCTTTTTCAGAACACAATTTCCGGGAAACAAATTATTCATAAAATTCTAAAACATGAGAAAATACCTGGGTTTATAGCTGAGTTATTGAAGGATGATTTAGATGATGTACATTGCAGGGCTTTTGCCAATTACACCATGCAACACAAACAGTTTCTGGGCATTGGGCACAAAAATCCAGGTGAAACAGTTGCAAGAATCAATAAAGCGCTTTTGCGGGAACAAGTGATCAATACCATAAAGGAGAAAACCTTCAAAAAACATTTGCCATTTATCCACCTCGCTTATTACCCAAAAGGTTTCCGTACGGTTGCGACCTTCAGGGTTGATTGCGATAAAAGCAATCAGGAAAAAATCAACAATGTTTATAAACATGCAATCAATCACGCATTCCCGATGACATGGTTCATCGAGGTAGCAGCCCAGGAAAGTTTTTTAAAGGATATTGCTGATTTCAGAAATGATGGCCAGGACATACAACTTCACTGTTATCAACACCTTACTTTTAAAAATTACAAAAAAAATAAATTCAATATACAAAAAGGAATGCATTTGATGCAGGAAGCAGGCATACAGGTTAATGGGTATGCCTCTCCATTTGGCCGGTGGAATCCATCGCTAAACCAAGTTTTGGAAGAGTTGGATTTTTCATTTTCGTCAGAATTTGGGATGGGATATGATGACTTTCCATTTTTTCCGGTATTTAAAAACAACATTTCCAAGGTTTTACAAATACCGGTTCATCCAATCTGTATCGGGAGTTTGAGGGATAAATTATACAAATCGGATGAGATGATTGCTTATTTCCAGCGAGTTATACAGCACAAATTTGAGCGGAATTCCCCCATTATGTTGTATGGGCATCCAAAAAACGAAATCGACCAATTTCCTGAAGTCGTTGACAACCTGCTATCTACTTTAAAAAATTTGCCTGATATATGGATTACAAGCTACAAAGATTTCTCAAAATGGTGGCATCATCGTTTATCCACTAATTTCAACGTTGAAGTATTCGACGATGCATTGCAAATTTCAACACGAAACACAGATAAAAACCTCCGGTTACACATCGAAAAGGCCGATTCAACAGAAGCATTTATACCGTTGGAAAATAGTAAGGTATTTTTTAAAGACATTCCCTGGAAAAGGAAAAAACCCAAAACGAATAACCCTACATTTGAATTGGATATTTTCCATAAAAAAGGGTTAAATCATAGCATCAGTCATTTATTTTCAAATTATATAAACAAAAGCAAACCGTAGCCATAATATGAAAATACTTTGTGTAATCGGAACACGTCCCGAAGCAATAAAAATGTCGCCGTTAGTAAGTTTACTAAAAAAAGAAACGAAACACAGCTGTGAAGTTTGTGCAACATCACAGCACAGAGAAATGCTTGCAGATGCCCTGAAGCTCTTTAACATCTCTCCGGATTACGACCTCGACATCATGCAACAAAATCAGGATGCTTTTGATATTTCTATTCTCATTCTTCAGAAAATTAAAGCTGTGCTTTTAAAATCGGCTCCTGATTTAATGCTTGTACAAGGAGATACAACTACGGCATTTATTGCAACATTGGCAGGTTTCTATTTAAAAATTAAAGTTGGACATATTGAAGCAGCAATTTTAACTTTTAATTAAATCGCCATGCAGAAATTACTCTCATATATAAAACCAGAAAAATCATTGAGCAGGGTATCTGCCATATTAATTACTAAGGAAAAACAATATCCTGAAGAAGTATTAAAGCATGTTGAATCATTTGGCTTTGGGGAGATACAAATACATACCGAATGCGATGGAGTGTATTGGCGGTTTGAGAAAAAACCCAGGTACAAGGATATATACGTTCAGGATGATGATTGCACATCAGAAATAGACAAAATTTTTAAAGCCTACGAAGGCAGAAAAATTACTTGTGGCAGCACAGATCATCACATACAATATTATTCTAACAGTAGAATTTGCCTGATAGGTCATGGGGTCTTTTTCCCCTGGCGCAGAGTCAGGGTCTTAAAAAAATACATCAAAAAATTTGGTTTCGATGATGATTATAAAATTGAGATAGATCGTATTTTCACATTCCTAAATTACCCTCAGGTACGTATTTCCGTATCAGTAATTTTACTTGAGAACTCATATCATAGTAACAGATTAAGCAATAGGAAAGAACATGCTGCAAGTTTACGAACCGTGGAAAACAAATTAAAAGATTGGAAGTCTTTATAAAGCCTGTCTTTTTAGAAATGTTTCCCGCAGACCTGCTTGCCGGCAAGGCTGGTTTCGCTGATAGGCGCAGATTAAATCTGTAGGAATATTTTTTTGATTATTGAAACACGTTTTAAAGTCCATTTCAAAGTGGTGGGAATTGAAGAAAAACAAATCAGCGTAAGCAATATTTTGATCTATGCCCCCGATAGCTATCGGGAGTGGGGTATTGGAGCATGCTCCAAAGTATAAAACGGGGAAAGTATTTTATAAAATAAAAAACAACAAGGGCAAGGGCAGTGGAACATGCTCCACTGCCTTGCCCATGCCTTCAATTAAAAAATAATATCATAAAAATACTCATCAATCCAGAAAACTTTCACCACTAAAAAATAAAACCTCTACTTTTACAGTAAATAAAAAAAATACGATGCGGTGGTTTTTGGGTTTTCTATTTCTTGCTATTCTTTTTTCGGCTTGTAACAAAAAACAGGCTACGCTCACAGAATCTGAGCTACAACTACTTTCCCTGTTCGAGCTTTCAGTTACCGACAACCTCGAAGATTCTGACATCGACAGTGCCCGTTCGCTTGCACAAAAAACCCTCGGGCTAAGATATAAAATTACAGACTCTTCCGCTATCTATAATGCCTTTATTCAAATCGGAAAAACATACGTTTATCAGCAAGCGTACGATTCAGGACTGGCATATTACCAAAAGGCTTATGAGTTAACAAAAATAGGTGGTAACAAGCGGAGGCAGGCACTTGCCCTCCATTGGATTGCCGATGCTAATGTATATATGGGCAACAATAGTAAAGGGGCTACCTGTTTAATACAAGCCATAAAAATAAACCAGGATCTGGGACAATTGCTCCCTCTCGCTACAAATTATTCATTATATGCCCACACCTTCGATGCTAACTATCAATACGATTCTTCACTCGCGTATTTTTATCGTGCTGAACAAATATTCGACTCATTAAACGATCAGGCAAGAAAAGCCACAGTATTATCAAATATCGGGGATGTATACCGCAGTATCGATGATTATGAAAATGCGCTCCCTATCATGAAAGAAGCATTATATATCCACGATTCATTGGATAATATTCGCGAAGTAGCCAGGATAGAAAACACCATCGGCACTATATTCATGAATCTAAATATATACGATTCGGCAATTTATTATTACCAGCAATCCATACCAAATGCTAAATCCGTAGGCTACGATTTTATGGCTCTGATCGCACGGTTTAACCTGGGGAAAGTATATTCTTTGGCCAAGGATTATGAACAGGCAAATCCTATACTGGAAGAAGTATATCAGTTTTGTATTGACAACAACATATCCGAAGGACAGATGAGATGCCTGTTACATCCTTGCCAGCTATTATGAGCGACTCGATCAGATTGAAGACAGCATCAATATACAGGCATTGAAAATTAAGGTAGCCGAAACAGAGGCTAAATATGAGAACCTGAAAAAAGAAGATCATATTAAAACACTTGCACAGGAAAATTCATACTACAAGGAACGAAATAAGTATTTAATCATCATCTTTTCATTGCTAGTCCTTACATCAATTTTTGCGATATTTTTTTATAGAAAGAGATCTCAGCTTTTAGAGCAAAAACACCTACTCAGCGAGGAATCGAATAAACTTAAACAGTTGTCGCTTGAAAAATCAAACCTGGAGATAAAACTGAAAAATGACACCATCGAACTTCAGAATGCACATATCCAACAAAAATCCAGAGAACTGGTAATTGAAGCCTTAAACAGGAATCGGATCAACGAAATTATCCAACAATTGCAGGGACACATGCAGCCATATATTTTAAAATTTCGGACAAAAAAAGATCAGGAAGCTGTTAGGGAAATATTGTTTCAGGCAATTTCACTTTACCGGTCGAAGCCCTTCGAGGAATTTGAAAAATTGATTGTAGAGTTACATCCGGATTTTCTCAAAACCCTAAGCATAAAACATAAAGAACTCACCCCACGCGAAATCCAACTTTGCGGACTAATAAGTCTAAACCTGAGCACCAAAGATATTTCTTTAATTTCCCACCTCAGCCCGGCATCTATCAATTCGGCCCGGCACACCATCCGCAAAAAGATGAATCTCATGCCCGAACAAAACCTGGCAAGTGAGCTTTTGAAGTTTCAGTAGTTCCGATGCATCAGTAGCCTCCGTGCGGCATAGCCGTCATGCTAAGAACCATTGCTAAGTTTTAGAATTATGGAAATATATGTCACCCCTGCCTCGCCAGCAAGGCGGACTTTCAGGGTTTTGTTATTTCCGTTTAACCCCATTTTTCTATAATCCTTTCACCCCTCCGGGTGGGGTGGTGAAAATTACTTTCTCTAAATAGGATACTACTATTTATCAGCACCTTATAATTTGTTACAAAAAGTGTTTTTCGTTCCATTTTCTAAACATCTTAAAGGTGTTTTGTGAATAGATTTCTTGCCGCACATGCGGCATCGAAATGACAAAGTCGTAGTTTATTGGATTGGGGGAAAGGGAAAGCGGGCGCTCCGCGCCCGCTTTCCCTTTCCCCTACTTAATATTCAGGAGCTTTGTCATTTCGATGGATTCGCCAGCTGGCGGAGACTGAGAAATCTATCTTTACGAAAATGTTATTATGATAAAAGGATAGTTAAAGAGAAAAATAAAAAAAATGGAACGTAAAAGTAAAATGCAGATTTAACACCCCACCTCCAGGGTTTGTAACTAAGAAAAAATCCCGAAGGGATGACATCAAGGAAGTTGAGTTAATTTGTATTTGCTCAGGTTTTTATCCATCCAAAATTTCCTATTAGCTTGACGCGGATACGCACGTGCGGGATTGAGTTTTAGCGTTTTTGTGGCATTTTATTACTGGTTAGGTTTTTTAGATTGGACTCAATAATTTTTTACTTTCCACTAAATTCGCAGTAGCACCTTCTTTTTCTAAAAAACAATAACTTTTTCTGATAAAAATACTCCCCCATTTCTGTCAGACTATTTTTATGGTTATTAACAAGTTAAATACTTTTATATAACTTTTTCTGATACATATATTTTTAAATAAAGCCTTTGTGGTAAGTATTATTTTATAGCTTCGTGATTCTCTTCTGAAAATTTCAGAATAAACTATAACCAAAAATTAATGAGTATGAAAAAATCAATCAAAACATTAACAGTGCCGACCTTTGGTCGTGTCCCGAATTCACGAATCCGAAGATTAAGAACATGCTCAAAGCTTTGCTTCGGCACAGCACTAATCACGATTACACTATTATCCATTAACCTTTCAACCCTCTCCGCCCAAACCCCTCCCCCGCCAAATGGAGGCCAAACTCCAAGTGCAGGTGGAAACAATCCCGTTGGTGGTGGTGCGCCCATTGGTAGCGGGCTGCTGATTCTGGTTGCTGTAGGAGCTGGATATGGCGCGAAGAAGGTGTATGATTTTTCCCGAAGGGATGCCTATGGCAAAGAAAAGGAACCTGGCGGAGTAGTAGTCGTTTACAAATATGAGAACAGTCCTATCATAAAAAGTGAAGGAATGGATCACCAAAATAAAAGCCAAGCTGTATTCGATTGAGCAGGCCTGGCATGTGGAGTTGCATAATTAGATCGAATTGAACGTATATTTAATTTTAACTAAAATAGAAAAATTATGAAAAATTATTACAAAAGTGTGCTCTTTATCATTGCACTAATCAGTAGCCAGTTTATTATGGCTCAGGGTACAGTTCCAGCGGGTTCAGGGACAATAGGAGATCCTTATCTCATTGCCTCGCTGGACAATCCCGAATACATCAGCCTGAACACAGGCACATGGGGGTCTGCGGTGTACATGAAACAAACAGCAAATATTGATGCAACGGCTACTTTAGGTTGGAACAGCAATACAGGCTTTTCACCCATTGGAATCTCCTCCTCTACTCCATTTCAAGGGCAATACGATGGACAAGGTTACACCATTAGCAACTTATTCATTAACAGAGCTTCATCATGGTCTCAGGGATTATTCGGTTATGGGCTTGGTGCAACCATCCAAAACATTGTATTAAGCGATGTAGATATAAATGGAAAGGGTGGAGTTGGGGGATTGGTTGGAAAGGCCGAAAATGCTACTATCACATTATGTAAGGTTAGTGGAACAGTAAAGGTACAAGCTCCGGCGTAGGAGGATTAATAGGATATAATCGATATGGTACAACTTCGCAATGTTCAGCTGATGTAACAGTTGATGCTGCCAATAATTCTGGTGGACTTATAGGTTACAGTAGAGAAATTACTGTATCTGATTGCTATGCTTTAGGCGAAGTTAACGGCTCTACTTATTGCGGTGGATTGATTGGGTATGCTTATAATGGTAGTACTGTTGAAAATTGTTATGCAAAAGGAGACGTCGATGCAAGTGGTAATTATTCTGGTGGTTTTGTAGGTTATATTGCTAGTCTTGCTTCACCTCAAGTTACAAATTGCTATGCAACAGGCGATGTTGAGGGCCCGAACTATGTGGGTGGTTTTGTAGGTACAAACGCTGAAACGATAAGCAAATGCTATGCAACAGGCACTGCTACAGGCTCCACTAATATAGGTGGTTTTGCAGGTCGAAACAATGGAACGATAAGCAACTGCTTTTGGAACACGACAACTTCAGGTACTACTACTGGCATAGGAGGCGGCACTACAACAGGTACCACTGGAATAACTACCACGCAAATGCAAGACCAATCTACTTTTGATGCTACCCCAGACCCAGGATGGGATTTTACTGCAACCACAGGGGATTGGACTATGGATGGAACCAATAACGATGGCTTTCCATATCTGCAATGGCAAACTTTTCCACCATTGGAAATAACATGGGTAGGGGGCACTGATTCTGATTGGACAGATGCTACCAATTGGGACGGAGGCAGTGTACCTGCAGCAACAGATAATGTAATTATCCCGGATGTATCTGCTGCCAGTGGCAATTTCCCGGTAATCTCGTCTGGTTCGGGCGGAGCAAGCAACGACCTAACTGTGGATGCCAGTGCTACACTCACTGTCAACTCAGGCGGATCACTTATCACCAACGGTACAATTACCAACAATGGAACGATTGAAGTAAAGCAAACCATTGCCAATGACGACAAATGGCACTTTATTTCCATGCCCAACAATGTTACTAAGGTCGAAACCTTTGATGGCATGTATATCCAAAAATGGCTTGAATCCGCAATACCAACGCCGGACTGGGAGGATATTACCGATCCCGCCGAAGACCTGACACCTGTACAAGGTTACAGCCTCTGGAGCGAAGCAGATGACAAAAGCAGTTTCACCTACACCGGAACGCCCAACACAGGCGATCAAAGCATCGGAATTACCAAAACAGGAAGTGCAGCATCTTCGGGGATGAACTTTGTAGGCAACCCATACCCCTCAGCCCTCGATTGGGATGAGTTAAGTGCTTACGGCTCAAAATATACATGGAATGGGACAGGTTATGACACCTATGTTTACATACCTGATTTAGGTTATGGTACAGGTTCCCGATATGTGTCCCCCATGGAAGGTTTCTTTATCTACACAGCCGAAGCCACGGGTACTTTCAACCTTGATAACAGCAAACGTACCCACCTGCCCCCTCCAAAAAAAGACGGTGGTAATAAACTCAATAAGGGGCTGGTACTGGCAGCTTACAATGGTAACTATGAAGACAAACTCTGGATTGTCTTCAACGAGCAAGCCCATGAAAACTTCGAACTACAGCGCGATGCCTGGAAACTACTTTCCGGAACAGCCGGCCTTTCGCAACTATGGTCGATCTGCTCTAATGGCAATCTGGCCATCGACAAAAGACCGTTCACCGAGACCATACAACTTGGCTATACTAACAAGCAATCAGGAATCTACAGCATCGCCATCAAAAAAATTGCTGACATTCCCGAAGCTTTTCTCGAAGACACAAAAACCAACATTTTCCACAACCTCCGAAATGGTGAGTATGAATTTGTCTGGAATCCAGAAACCGATCTTGAAACACGTTTTAAACTGCATTTCAAAGCTGTGGGGATTAATGAGAATCAGATCAGCGAAAGCAATATTTTGATTTATGCTGCAAATCAGCAGATCATCATTAAAAACGTAACCGGTGTCGTAGAGACAGACGGCCGTCTGTCTCTATCGGTTACCGATATATTGGGCAGAATCGTTTTACAGCAAAACATCAGCGCAAGCGAAATGACCGCAATTCCTGTAAATTTGGAAACTGGGGTATATGTGGTGATGGTTCGCAGCGGCAGCGGAGGCAGCGGAGCATGCTCCACTGTGCCACCAGTGCCACTACATAAAACGAAGAAGGTATTTATAAAATGATGTACGATATCCGATGTACGATTTTAGATGTTTGATCTGGAGAACACATCATAGATCAAACATCTGAAATCGGATTTCTGACATCAAGGATTTCATAGATAATATGAATACCTCATTTGAAACAAAACAGATTCCTCTCCGCCGGTTGTCGGATCGGAATGACAAGATTGATCGGTTAAATAGGGGAGTTGAAAGACGAACGCTTTGCGTTCGTCTTTCAACTCCCCAAAACCGACCAACACTTTGTCACCTCGAAGGCGCGAAGCAACTGAGACCTGCCTCGCCTTTAGGTTAGGCCACCTGCGGGCGGCAAGGCTAATGCCATTAAGTTTAGCCATCAATAAAAACGTAAGAAGCATTTAACCCAACTTGCAGGTATTTGTTAATAATTGTTAATAAAAATGTTAAATTTTGACCAAAGCCGGGCTTATAT
>CAZQIV010000132.1:0-18774 GCA_964593705.1 uncultured Lentimicrobiaceae bacterium
CGGCTTCGCCGCACCCACCCCCACCACTCAAATAGTTAAAGTCTTGTCATTCCGATCCGCCAACCGGCGGAGAGGAATCTTTTTTATCTTTTTATCATTTTGTCGGATACTAATGGTTATTTATAATGCAAGCTAATAATTCGTTTTTTCGAATAACTTTAACCAATAGTTTTTGGTAGTTTTGCGGACCAATAAAACACATCAATCGTAAGAAAATATTATGGAAACGGAAAAATTTAAAATCCTGCTCGTTGACGATGAAAAAGACATTCTTGAATTTCTTGGATACAACCTGAAACGGGAAGGTTTTATAGTAACTACAGCAAGAAATGGCAAGGATGCCATTCAACTCGCAAAAGAGGAAAAACCGCATTTGATTATTCTTGATGTGATGATGCCCCAGCTTGATGGCATTGAAACCTGCAGCCAGATCAGGGCAATTCCAGACTTGTCGAGCACAATTATTGTTTTTTTAACAGCACGTGGAGAGGATTATAGTCAGATTGCCGGATTTGATGCCGGTGCCGATGATTACATTACCAAGCCTGTTAAGCCAAAAGTTTTAATTAGCCGGATAAAAGCAATGCTTCGCAGATATAAAGAACCGGAAGAAAAAAATGAAGAAATAAAATTTAAAAACATCACCATCAACAGGGAACGCTACCTTATTATAAAGGATGATAAGGAGATTTCGCTACCAAAAAAGGAATTTGAATTACTCATGTTGCTTGCTTCAAAACCAAATAAGGTTTTTACCCGTGAGGAAATCTTTAGTAGGGTATGGGGAAATGATGTAATTGTAGGAGATCGTACCATTGATGTACACGTTAGGAAAATACGTGAAAAAATTGGGCTTGATAGTATTACAACTATTAAAGGAGTAGGTTACAAAATTGAATTGTAATGAAAAATGCCAGCCCCAATAGACTCTCCTTAAATAATGCAGTGTTAGGGGTAGTTTTTTTATCAGTAATATATACTCTAATTTCGATTTTCACTACTGGTTTTAACTGGCAAACACTGGTTATTATTGATGTCCTCTTATTTTTATTTATCTACTTTTCGTTAAAATATACCCTCGAAAAATTCATTTATCAAAAAATTAGACTGATTTACAAAACCATCTATAACCTGAAAAGACAAAAGGGTGAAAAAATAGAAAACCGCGAATTTGAAACCAACACCATCGAAAGTATTAACCAGGAGGTTTTGGAATGGGGCGAAAACAAAAAATTGGAAATTGAGCAACTTAAAAAGAATGAACGCTATCGCCGCGATTTTCTTGGAAATATTTATCACGAACTAAAAACCCCAATATTTAATATTCAGGGATATGTGCTAACTTTGCTTGATGGTGGCCTGGAAGATCAGACCATAAACCGCGAATACCTGCTCCGTACCGAAAAAAGCATCAACAGAATGATTGCCATTGTTGAAGATCTCGAAACTATTTCCAACCTCGAAACTTCGCAGATAAGCTTGCAGCATACCAAATTTGACATTGTTGAACTGTTTAGAGAGGTTTTTGATTTTCTTGAAAGAAAAGCTAAGAAAAAAAAGAAGGCGTTTTCTTTTACTAATAAATACGATAAGCCCATTGTGGTTGAAGCGGATAAAAAATGGATCAGGCAGGTTTTGGTAAATCTATTGGACAACTCCATTAAATATGGCTCAGCAAAAGAAGGGAACACCAGGGCAAGTTTTTTTGATATGGATGAAAACTTGTTAATAGAGATAAGCGATGATGGTTCAGGAATTGCCCCTGATGAAATCCCACGTGTTTTCGAAAGGTTCTTTCGTACCCAGAGCGCCCGCGATCGCGACAAATCCGGAACCGGCCTTGGCCTGGCCATTGTAAAGCACATTATCGAAGCCCACGATCAAACTGTAAATGTGAGGAGCCGCTTGGGAGTGGGGACTACTTTCGCATTTACTTTGAAAAAAGGATGATTTTTCGGGATCTTCAGTCCTCAGTGCCGGGCTTCGCCCGTGCATCCACGAAAAATTACGAAAATCATAGATTTTCTATTTTTCGGGATCTTCAGTCTGCTGCCCACTGCCAACTGCGGACTGCCTACTGCCCACTGCCCACTGTGGACTGTAGAATTAAAAAGGATAGCCAATGGCGATATTTAAAATAATGTTGCTTTTTCGCCATGATTTTTTACCAAGCTGAATTTTATCAAACACCCATCTTTCTCCTTCGGGCAAATAGGGCTTTCTGAGCGGAAAGGCCATATCGAACCTTATAATCACGAAAGTAAAATCAATCCGAAGCCCAAAACCTGCGCCAACAGCAAGTTCCCTGGCAAAGGTTTTAATGTCGAACTGTCCTCCCGGGCGTTGCTCATCTTTGTTTACCAGCCAAATATTTCCGGCATCTGCAAAAAAAGCTCCTTTAAAATATCCGTAAATCGGAAAACGATATTCAAGGGATGCCTCAAGTTTGATATCTCCGGATTGATCCACATACACATTTGAAAGAGAATCAGGCGGGGCGTATATTCCGGGCCCGACTGTTCTGGCCCTGAAAGCTCTTACACTGTTGGTTCCACCAACAAAAAACTGCTTAATGTAGGGAATGGTTGCTGAATTGCCATAAGGAATTGCTGCAGCAGCAATTGTTCTTAGCCCAACCCGGTTTTTACGCCCGATTTGCCAGAAATAACGAATTTCATTTCTTAGCCTGACATATTGCGAAAATGGCACATCAAGAATTTTGTGTTGGTTTTCGGATGTTGGTTTACTGCCCATTATTGCTGAGGTAAGCAGGTTAGCAACATTACCCGAAAATTCAATGCCCTGGCTGATCATAAAATTTGTCGGATTATTTTGGAGGTAGAAATTACTGTAGGTAAATGTGTAGCCTCCGCCAATAATAAATTGTTCTTCAAAGCTGCGTTTTATTGTCGGGTTCTCATCCAGGTATTCCTGAAATTCATCAGAGCTTTTGACAAGATTGGTAAAATTTATATCCGTAGGATTAAAGCTTTGTGTAATGCGTGGTGAGGATTTCCACGAATAACCCAGGGTTACATTGAAGGATTGCAATTCGTAATACCTCACCCTGGAATACAGGCCGCCTCCAACATTGATGGTTGTCTTTGGCACATATTCCCTCGATTGATTCCGGTTGAACCTAAAGGGAACGAACCTCGGGAAGGTCAGCGTTCCATCGAGTGTAACTTCATAAGAGGTTTCTCCCTGAAAGTCGCCGCTATATTGCGTTTCGAATCGTCCACCAAGATTGATCGAAAACAATTCTGCTCCCCTGAAGGTATTCCGGTTTTTAAAATTCAGGTTTAGTCCCGGGCCAACATAGTTATTGGTTTTAACTGCAGCGCTAAACTCTGCCCCGACCGACATTTTTTTCTGGGTGGTAAGGTAGATGCCGGCGGTCATTGTTCCCTTGGTTGTGTCGCTGATATTGAAACGGGCATTTGCAAATTTATACACTCCCAGCCCCATGAGATAGCTCAATGTATTGTAGTGATTCTTCCTTGAATAGAGACTATCCGGAATTAAAAAAACAGCATCAAGAATGGTTGAATGGTTGAAGTAATTATGGTTTGAAATATAATAAACATTATCAATAAGGGTAGTGTCGGGCTTGTATTTTTCGAGTGAATAATCATCAAAAACGTAAATCTTTTCAAGGGAGAAAGCTGTATTTGAAACCTTAGGAATATCGGGCTTTGTTTCTAAAGTAAGATTGATCTCCCTGTTTCCAATGGTCGAATCTGCTTCAAATTGAAGATAGTCAGGACTGAAATAGAAATAGCCATTGTTCTTCAGGTATTTGTCAATTCGTGAGCGTTCATCCTTAAGCACCGTCAAACCATAAGGATTTCCGGGTTTGATAAGCGTTTTCTCTTCGGTGGTTTTTATTTCAGTACTTAACTTTGAATTGTCTGCGGGAAATGAAACATCCTTAATTTTATAAAAGGGTTTTGGAGAAACTTCAAAATGAACACTTGCAGTCTTTTTGTTGGATTGTACGCTGTAGGAAGATTTTGCATGAAAATGCCCACTGTTTTGCAAACGGTTTACCATGGCCACGTTGATTTGTGCAAGATTTAAATCGTTTAGTTTTACCGGAGGCTCACCAATTTTATACTTTATCCAATAGCGCAAGCCTTTCTCCTTATCTGGTTCTTTCACAAGGTTGTGAATACTCAGAAAGGGGCGCATCCAGAGAAATTTGGTATTTGGGTCTTTGACAAGATCGTGAAGCTCAGTGGTGATTGCACTTTTATTCGAAAGTAATTCGATGGAATCATAAGTAATTTCTGCTCCTGTAAAAAGATATTCGCCATTGGGTATCTTTCTCAATCCCGTGCAGGCAGAAAGTAAAACGCCAGCAATAATTGCCGGTAGAAAAAACCAATATGAATTATTTTTGTGCATTAACAAAGCTTCAATAAATTTCGATATTTAGTGTTGATCTTTAAAGTAAGTTTTTTTGAAATATCAATTGCCACATCCTTTTGCCATTGGCATCCCTACGGGAAGGTTGTGGATTAAATTGATGTGATGAATGCCCCTGCCTTTTCGCTGTCAATGCCTTAGGCATTGACAGCGAAAAGGCAGGGGAGGCACTTCTAAATTCATTAATCCCCGGGTTAAAACCCGGGGCAAGTGAAAAGTATCGAGTTTATGGACATACACTATTTATTCCTGTCGTTTAGATTCATTTTTATCTCCCGGTTTATTGTTTGTTTCTTTTTTACGTTTAAACAAGGAATTAAAACTTTTTTCGATGATGAAAGCCAGGCCGCTGTATGAGACTTCACCGTCAAAAAGATCGTAAGCATTTTCGCGATAGACCCTAAGTTTGTACTCCCTGCTTTCGGTTAAATCGTAGGTAGCCGAAAATTCGCCGTAGGTATTAGACGTATTTCCCCCGGTGTATTGCTTGCTTCCTTCCACATCAAAACTCCCCGAAGCTTCAACGGTTAACCTGTCGTTGAGCAATTTTTTTGATACCTGAACATCAAGTTCAGTGCGAACCTCGCTGCCTCCGCCCGAGTAATCTTCGTAAGATGTGAGGCCAAAATTCATATCTACACCTTTTATAAAACGGCTCGACATTTTATTGAGCTGGTCGGCAAGAATACCATTAACGCTGTTTCGGGCCGCGGTGGTGGCAAAACTTTCGGCGCTTCCACCTGTCGAAGCAAAGGGGCTGTCGGCTATAAAACTACCCGTAACCAGCAGGGCAAAAACCTGCTTGTTCAACTCCGATTCGTTTTGACCGGAGTTTAGCATCGTTAATTTACTTGAAATAGTAGGATAGTTTACCAGGTACTTTTCAGGAAGATCAATATTAAAACTTACCTCCGGCTCAGATAAAAATCCTTTCAGGTTGAGCAAAACTTCGTAGGGCAAACGTTGGTTAAACATATTTTTTTCCGCCTCGGTCATTCCCGATGATTCGTTTGAAACAAGAGCCGCCGACTGGGTTTTCACAATATGGATGGCTGTAAAATTCATGTTGGCATCCATCAAATTTCCCGACCAGGCCACTGTGCTTCCGGGTTGAAAAGCAAAGGTTTTTTTCACCAAACCATAAAAGCTAAGTTGGTAAATTCCTTCGGTAACCTCAAAAACGCCCGTGAGGGTTTGGCTACCACTGGGGTTGATGGAATAATATAACACAGCACTCCCGCTTACTGAGCTATAGTCGCCAGAATAGGGGTCGATGACCACTTTAAACTTTGCTTTTGGGTCCAGTTTAAGTTCGGCATTTAAATCGATGCCCTCAAATTTTGAAACAAGTGTGTCTGTAATATTCGCAGCTTTCCTGATCTGAAATATTGAATCGATGCTCTGCTTAGGGTCGCTAAAGTTTACTATGCCTTCCGGGGAAACCAGTTCAATTTCACTACCCGGCAAAACATAAGTTAAATTTGTTCCTTCCTTTACGGTTAGCTCAGCTTCGATTAGGGGTAATTCCGTATCACCTTTCAGCGAAATATCCGCATCGAAAATAAATGAACCGTAAAACCCGGAATTGTCTTTTTTAGTGCTGTTTACCGGTTGAAAATCGCTTGCTTTAATGTTAAGGTCGAAATCAAAGTTTGTGTAATTTTTAGTAAACAGATTGCCATGCAACACAAACTTACCACCATGGGAATCATAGGTTGTAAAATCCTTGAATGAAATACCTTTTTTATCAAAATTGATGGTTTCATCCCGCATTTCGGCCATCAGGTTTAATTTATTGATGCGCATGTGGGTATCTTTAAAATTAAGGTATCCGTTGATGACCGGCGATTCAACATTTCCATCTGCTTTTATTTGCCCTTCGATTTTACCATTGGTTTCAGACACCTCACCAAACGAAAACAGCTCGAACCATTGGGGGTCGTCAATATTAATATGTGTATCAAAATGAATTTTTTGCGGGTAATCCGATTTCTCAATATTACCTTCTGCACTAATGTTGTTTTGCTTATTGATTAATGATATATTTAGTGCCAGATCAGTTTCGTTTTCCTGGAGATCGAATTGTAAATCGCCCACGAGGGTTTCTAAAAAATGAAATTCGATGATTGAAATATTGGCTTTAATACCTGAATAATTATTATCTCCCGGCAAATCAAGCGCTGCATTGAGTCTTCCTTTAAAAATTTTAAAGTCATCCGAAACATTAACGATATTGAGCAGGTTGGAAAGTTCAAAATCTGAAAATATTACTGTGTTTTTCAAATCTTGTGTTTCAATACCGAATTGCTGGGTGCTGTCAGAAAAAATAAACTCGTGGGCAAATAGTGCCGAATCATAAATGTTAAGATAGTTTTCGGGGTGGATTTTCCAGGGTTTGCTATTCAATACCAATCCATCATCAACAAAAGAAATGCTTACTCCCTTATCGGAAATTTCGATGTTGTTTTCAAAAAAATAGTCGGGATTTGCCTGATCGCCCGTAATTGAAATTCTCGAATTAATTTTCCCATGATTTATGGTTTCATGTACATTCAGCATTCCAATATGCAAGGTATCGTAATATAGATTTTGAAAACCTGAAATAAACGTGAGTGAATCGTGAATGCCATTAATTATAAGATTGAGGTCTTCTACAACAATATCTTCCCATTTTATTATCGGGGCACTTAAATTTAATTTTAAATGATTGTTGTTGCTGGTGTAACTGCCCCTGATCGAATCCAACGAAAGTTGCTTTAATTCGGGTAAAATATTGGCAGTAAATTCAGGGGTTAGATTCAGGTTCATTTTAAAATCGATGGTTTTACCCAAGGGTAATTCCAACGTATCGGCAAGTCCAAGAAATTTATTGCCGGCAAGCGTGAGTATATTCCCCATATCCTCAACAGGGATATTGCTGTTGAACTCTAAACCCAACAATTCCGATTTAAAATCCAAAAAGGTACTCCGGGGAGTAAAAACCGGGTTGATAAACACCGGCTCTAATTCAAAAAAATTTCCTTCATCATAAATTCCTGCACCCCTTATTGCGATTTGGGCATTCAGGTTATTGATGGATGCATATTTTCCATCCACCTCAAATTTCCCCTTGAAAGCTATTTGTTCCCTGGTGAAATTTAAGCTGAAAAGATTTAATAATTTAATATCAAAGTTTGATGAAATGACGGTGCTGTCGGCGTTGATATGAGCGCTGGCCGTAAGGTCGAAATCAGCATTGGAATCCTTCGAATTTATTGATGTATGGAAATCCATTCCTCTTAAAACACCCTCAAAGTCAATATCCCTGTAGGTGTATTGCTGATAGCCTGCTGAATCGATTGTTCCATTTACCTGCAACGAAATACTGTCGCCACTTAGGCCAGAGCCTGAAGCTATAAAATTCAGACTGGTATTTCCTATCGTTGTGTCGCTTAATATTTCGCCAAGCTGCAAATTATACAAGTCTAACTTTAAATCTACACTGTCAGGTAATAAATCATCGCCTGCCCAATAAAATGCATCAGCTTTAAAATCACCAAAGTTGGATGTGAAATTTACTTTGGCGTTCAGTGAATCGGGCTTTCCTTTGGCAGTGAGTGTTATTATAATATTGTCAGGAAGATTGAATCCGGTAAAATAGGATGAGTCGGTGAGAAAGACAATTTCGTTCTTGTTTGTTGTTATTGTATCGAAGGAAAGGTCAAACTTTAAGTCTTTAAAATTTGTTGCATTTAATACCTTCCCATTTCCTTGTATTCGGGTGTGATCCAAAAGCGCAAGGTTTAAATAGTCAACTTCAAGGCTGTCAACTTTTCCGCCAATTAAGGTGTTAAATTCTACATCAAGGTTGTTGTATTTTGAAAAGGCAGAATCATTCGGGTTTAGCCCTGCAAGTAAAAAGACCTCAGCGGTGTTGACAGATGATTTTCCCAGGGCGATATTTAAGGAGGCCGTTCCCGGATTTTGGAGCAACTTTGTGAAACTTTTAAATTGCGATTGGAGATTTCCCTGAAAATAGCTAAGACCTGTTTGAATTTCCAATCTTGTTATTGAAACAGAATCGTTTGCTAATTTAGCTTGCAGGGACATATTTTTAAGCACAACACCACTTTTTTCAGTAAAGCTTAATTGCTTTAACTCTACCCCTGCCCTATCTTCGTTTACATAAAAATTATTCAGGTCCAGGCCAAAATCCTCAAGCATAATGTGGCTGTAATCCATTCCGTACTCCGCAGCTTTTGCTGCCTTGTCATCGAATCCAAAATTAAACCCATCTATTTTAAGTGCATCAAGTGTAATATTCCAATCGGGGAAAATTGAGGTTTCTGTTGTTGCGGTAGATTCATTGCCCGAATCAGTAATTTTGGTTTCCATATCCACATTTGAAGTACCTCCACCCATAACAATTATAGCATAGCTGCGATCAAGTTTAAGCCTCCCCAGGTTAAGATTTTTCCGGTTTAGGTCAAGATTTTTCGGATTAAAAACCAGGTTGCCAACTTTTGAGTTAAAAGATAAATCCGTGCTATGATCGAAAAAACTAAAACCAACATTTTCAATCGACAGTTGATTTAAACCAATGTCAGGAAAATTTTCATCTGAAGTTACATTGGTTTGCTGATCTGGAACTATTTTGTTTTGATCTGCCTTAACAACCGCCCATTGTTCAAAGCCGGCGGAAGTATTTTGGAGTTTTACCTCATCAACAAAAAATAACATTTCATCAAGATCGATGGATTCAAAATTAAATTCAAGCAATCCGAGGTTTAAGCGGGCATCTATACCAAGTGTTTCATCCCTGAAATGGCCATTGATCGATGAAAGCCTGATTTTATCAACTGAAATCTTCCACGGTGATGCCTCTATCCCCTGATCTTCAATTTTGGGTTGAGTGCTGTCATTTGTAAATGCATCGATGATAAATTGAAAATTATACGCACTTCCCGGAGTCCCTCTTAATACCTTGCCTTTTAACCCGTCAATAGTAATATTATGAAGGTTTACCTCATTTCTGAGCAAAGCAAATAAGCCCACATTAATTTCAATACGATCAACAAAGAGGAGGGTATCATTTTCCTGTCCTGCCACAAAAAGACCCCTGATATTCACTGTTTTTGGCATGGCAATTTTTACTACACTTAGCCTCACATCAAGATTGTAATCCGTACTTATCTTTTTGCTTACCCCTTGTGTAATTAATGTTTGTATTGCCGGAATATTGAGCATGGCCACCAAAACAAAAAGCACGGCAAGCACACCGGCTATAATTTTTGAAATCAGGCCAAGGCTCTTGATCAATATTTTATTTGTTCGATTGGGGTTCACGATTTGCAAAAAAACCTTATTGTTTTTTTAGCAAAAATACAGTTTTAAATAAGTGGGGGGAATAAGCCCTGAAATTGTTTTTTATACTCAGGACTCCTTACTTAGCGTAAATCAAGTATCGTGAATAATGTATCTTATGCCATTGGCATCCCTATGGGAGTGAATCTTTGTGCCCTTAGACTTTTAAAAAAACCACTAATGCTAACATGTTAACAATATTTATGCTGCTGTTTTTCCCTGAAAGGCTTTTTTCTCTCAGGGAAAAATGTAGTGCCTTGGTGGCTTGTGCCATAGGCATCACAATGTGAGTGGCTGCTCTTGTTTAATTTGCCCCTAAAACGGAGTAGCAAAAATCTTCGGTGATGTTTATTGGGTTTATTATCACAGGCTGAAAGCCTGTCCATAGGACTCCTGCGGAGGAACATCAAAGCACAAAAGCACCCCAATGATTACTGGCAGGCCGTAGGTCTGCGACAGGTTAGATGGCAAAACCTCCCCATCGGGTGATTGATTTTTTTGGTGATGAGTTTCAGCCCTTCAGGCTGAGGGAGTGTTGTGGTTTCCCTCGTAAGGTCAGGCGATGCCTGACCTTGTGATGTGCCAGCCTTTCAGGCTGCGGCATTGCTTTGAGCATTAAGAACAAATTTTAGAAACTACCCTTATTCCCTTGCCACTCACATAGTGAAGGGTTTTCATGGATTTAAGGCTTCAATATGTTTTCGATAAAATCGAGGAGCTTTTGTTTCCTGAATGGTTTGGTAATGTAATCATTGCAACCACTGGATAGATATTCGCTTTTTTGCGATACAAGGGCATTAGCAGTTACTGCTGCTATGGGCGTTTCCTGGTACTCCGGCATCTGTCTTATTTTTCCAACAACTTCCAATCCATCTATCCCGGGGCCAAGATTTATGTCCATTAGTATTATATCAAACTTTTTTTCTTTAACTAACATTAATGCATTTTGTCCATTTTCAGCACACGACAGCTTATATTTTCCTTTCAAAAACAATTTAACAAACTGGCGGTGTCCAGCATCATCTTCCACGTACAATACATTTATTACGGAATTACCGGTTGAGGGTGATCTGTCAGGCTCATTAACTTTTACCGATGTTGATTGCGCTAATGAATCCTTACCTTTTTTTGGAATATAAATAGTGAAGGAGGTTCCACTACCTTCCTTACTTTTCATATCGATAAATCCCTCCAGCAAGTCCACATATTTTTTCGTGATATACAGTCCAATTCCCATCCCTTCGAATGAACGGTTGTAGCCCTCGCTTACCTGTCGGAAAGCCTGGTAAATCAGTGAAACATTCTCCGGAGGAATTCCAATGCCGGTATCTGCAACTGTAACAGCGAAGCAATCGACATTGTTGGCTATTACTTGTTTCAAGCTGAGCGTAATACTTCCTTTTTGGGTATATTTCACTGCATTGTTCAGCAAATTGTTGAGTGCCTGGGTTAATAGTACCTGATCGATTTCGGCTATAGCTTCCGATAGCTCTATGTTTTGTCTTATGACGAGATTTTTTTCGACCGCTTCATAATTATAGGATTCACAAACATCACTGATAATTCTTATAATGTTTTCGGGTTTCTTATTTACTGTAACTTTGTTTGCATCCAAAACAGCTAAGTCGATAATCAGATTAAAAGTATTGAGAATCCGTTCAGAACTTTTTAAAATCGTTTCAGCATACGACTTGAATTCAGGGTCTTCAAGACATTCGAGCAGTATCTCTGAAAATCCAAGGATACCATTTAAGGGAGTTCGTAACTCATGGCTCATCGTTGACAGGAAATTTGTTTTCATTTGATTCATTTCCTGTGCATGTTTTTGGGCGGCCAGCATATCGGCCTCCACTTTTTTACGGGCTGAGATATCGCGTAAAATTCCAAGGGCATTCCAATTTCCATGAATGTTAAGTGATGACAATGATAATTCAACAGGAATAATTTTCCCATCCTTTCTTTTGGCCTCAAGTTCAGTTATATTTCCTACGACATCGCCCTCACCCGATTTCAAAAAATGCTTGAATCCTTTTTCGTGAGCTTCCAAATATTTTTCAGGCGCAATGATTTTATGGAGGTTTTTGCCTTTCATTTCAAGCTCTGAATATTGTAATAATTCGGTAGCGGCTTTATTCCAGAATGATACATTGCCATGATGATCCATTAAAATGATGGCATCTATTGCAGCTTTAGAAAATTTGTTGAATTTTTCCTCGCTTAGTTTTATTTCTTCCAGGGCTTTCTTGCGGCTGGTAATATCACGCATTGCTACAACCCGGACATTTTCACCTTCGTAAATAACATTTTTTGCTTCCTGCTCAATGTGAAATGCTGACCCGTCTTTTCTTATCCCCATTAATTCGTAGGGTATGGTAATTTTGTTTTTTGAATTTTCAACTACAGCTTTTCGATGATCAGGATGGATTAATACCTCAAATAGGTTTTTACCGATAAGTTCTTCCCTTTCGTAAGCAAACATCTGGCAAAATGAAAGATTGCAGTCTTTCACCAAACCTTTGTTATGAATTACAATTCCTTCAAAAGTTAATTGTGAGAGTGATTTATATCGTTTTTCGCTTTCAATGAGTAGTTTCTCCTTTTCCTTTTTGACCTTCCGTTCCTGTTGAAGTTCCAGCATATTTTTAATGGAAACCGGCAGCCGTTTTATATGATCCTTCATGATGTAATCCCATGCACCAAGTTTAAGGCAATCAATGGCTCTTTCTTCGCTTATTTGGCCTGTAACAAATATAAAGGGGATGTCAGGGATGATTTTTTTATGGATTTCCAAAGCCTGCAAACCATTGAATTCGGGGAGTAAGTAATCTGATAGTACAATATCTGGATTGAAATCAATAAGCGCTTTGCTGAATCCTTCCCTGGTATCAACAATTAAGGTTGTAAAATCAATTTCTGAATTATCGATAATTGAAAAGATAATTTTCTTATCTATTTCATTGTCCTCAAGAATTAATATTCTTATGGCCTTACTACTTTTCATATTTTTGGTTTTTGGGAAACTCACTAACATAGCCCTACAATGTAAATAAAAAAATGAATTATCTGCAAATTTATCTTAATCTGAAAAATTCATGAATTTTTCACTCTGACGGCCAAAAGGCCGGCAGAGCCGAATTTCCTTTGGAAATTCGAGGGTTAACCCTCGAAAATATTTTAAAAAATATTTTCGGCCTTCGGTGAGTAATCCACAAATTCATTGAATTTGTGAATTAATCAGGTTAAAATCAGGCATTTATTTTTAGTATGCTGTTTCCGGAAGCATCTTGCGAAAGTTCTATTTGGGTACTTATCCTTTCTTTTAAGGCCTCTACATGGCTAATTATGCCAATGGTGCGGTTGGTTTCGTGTTGAAGTCTTTCGAGGGTTGAAAGTGCCGTGTCGAGGGTTTGCTGATCGAGGCTGCCAAACCCTTCATCGATGAATAAGCTGTTGATTTTGGTTTTACTTGCAGCCAGGTCGCTCAGGCCAAGCGCAAGGGCAAGGCTTACCAAAAAGCTTTCGCCACCCGATAGTGTTTTCACCGAGCGTTTTTCATCACCATAGTAAGTGTCAATTACAAAAAGTTCATCGTTATCACCGGCAATCTCGTTGATCACAATGTATCGGTCGGTAAGTTTTTTAAGATGATGATTGGCGCCTGCCAGCATTTGGACAAGAGTGAGTTGCTGTGCAAACCTTGAAAATTTACTTCCTGTGGCATCACCAATCAGGTTGTTCAAGGCTTCCCATCTCGAAAATTCCTTTTCTTGTTTTTGAATATTCTGATGGATTCCGGATGATTTTTCACGATTTTCAGCATCAAGCTGCAGACGAGCAGTGTGATTTCCAATTTCTCTTTCACACCCGGAAATTTCCTGTTCGAACATCTGCTTTGAATTTTGGAGCAATTCAAGCGGAGTATCTTTGTCATCAGCAGCCTTTAAATTGTTGATGTTTTCCTTGACATCCTCAATCGATTGGCCGGTTTTATCGATGGCTGATTTCAGCACATCCAGTCTCTGTTGAATATCTGCAGCTTCTTCCTCGTTGAGCAAAGCTTTTGATGCATCAATATAGCTTTGTATTCCGAGTGGTTTTAATATGGCTGATAATTTGGTTTGTAAATGATTACTTTCCACCTTCAAATCCCCAACCTCAACTTTCATCTTTTTTATTTGATCTTTAGTGTTTTTTATTTGCTCTTTTAGGATTTCGATTTGCTTGTCAATTTGATTGTTCTCTTTTTGCAGTTTTTGAATTTTTAAGATACTAAGCTTGTCTTCTTTATCCGGATTCTTATCTCCAAAAAGTAAACTTCTTTTTTTGTTGAGCTGTTTTAGCGTTTCATTAAGCAAACCCAAATCGAGTAAAAGTTGTTCATTTTCGATTTTTGTGGAAGTAATTTGTTTTTCCTTTTCGGCAATGGCCGAGGATGTGCTTGCCGCATTTTCGCGGTATTGGGTTTTTTTTGTTACGGCCTCCTTATACCTGGAAAGTTTGTTTTGTAAAACTGATATTTTGTCGGTAGCTCCCATTTTTGTATCGAAATACTTGTTGAAAGCTTGAAGAATATAATTGATTTCACTTTCGAGTTGTGTTAGTTCCTGTGCTTTTTCGATAAGACCCAAAATTGCTGTGAGCCTGTTTTCGAGCGTGCTAATTTTTTGCAGCAGGGCCATTTTATCTTTTAACCTGTTCAGGCTTTCTTCATTGCTGATGATTATATTTTTAACAGTTTCCGGTTCATAATCGCTGAGGGCCTTTGGTAATTTTTCAATTTGTAATTTTATTTCTTCCTGTGTTCCGTCAATTTCCGCAGCTAATCTTTGTAAATTACTTTCAAAGTTTAGAAGTTTTGATTTGCATTCGCTGAGCTCGTGGTTGAACTTTTCGAATGTGTTCTTCAGCTTATCAAAATGCAGTTTTTCTTGATTAAGTAATGAGGAGGTTTCA
Organism: uncultured Lentimicrobiaceae bacterium; assembly: GCA_964593705.1. Classification (GTDB taxonomy): domain Bacteria; phylum Bacteroidota; class Bacteroidia; order Bacteroidales; family 4484-276; genus SABY01. The sequence continues at coordinate 14,725 of CAZQIV010000132.1, forward strand.
TCCAAATTGCTCTTGTAACTATCGATAAACGGATGATGGGTTGATCCACAAAGTGGGCATGGGCTTTCGGCTTCCAACAGTAACCGGGCCTGATCGTATTTTGCCTCCAATGTTTCCCGCTCCTTTCGTGTACGCAACCCTTCAATACGTTTTTCAGAAATTTCGATGGCCTGAGCTGTTGTTTTTGTTTTTTGTTTTAGGCTGTCAAAAGTTTTGGTTGTTTCGGCCCGGTTCAGTTCGTTTTTATTTTTTTCTTCATTATAATTTTTCAAAGATTTTGATAGCCTTAAAATTTCGGTAAGTACCTGTATCGCGGCAGTAGTTTCTTCAATATTTCCTAACAAATGCTGTTGGTCAGGAAGTACACCGTCAAATTCTGCTAAGCAAATTTTTCTTTCATCAGCCACCGCCCGGCCTTCAAGTTGGAGAAATTCCAGTTTTTCCGACAAAGATTTTATCTTGGTAAAAGAATTATAAATTTCGGCATGGTCAGTTTTGATAATTTGATTTAAGCGTTCCGCTTTGTTGTCCTCTTGTGTTTTTAGATTAATAATTCCGGGAAGTACTTCTCCTAAATTTTCCAAACGGGGATTTTCATCAATAAACTTATCAATACGAAGCAGGTTTTGATTTATGGTATCCAGGCTTTCTGTTTGTTGCTCCATCGAAATTATGGTTTCGTCAAACTCATGTTGGATTTTTGACAGCAGTTTTTCGGCCTGCTCTTTTTTTGATTTTTCGATATTTATTTCCTGATCCAAATTTTTTACTTCAACAATTACAGGTTGCAAGGCATCATAGATTTTCTTCGCACTTTCAAGTTGGCCATTTTTTGTTTTAAGATCATCATTCAAAACAAGGCTGTCTTTAGATTTTATAGCCAATTGCTTGATTGATTTTTCAAGTTTCAGGTTCAACAAGTTGATCCTTTCTTCATTTGCCGACAGCCTGTCGATGTCGCTTTTGTAGGGAAGTAGCTTATGATGAAGGGTAAGTCGTTCACCATCATTATTCGTTTCTTTTTTTCTTATGAGCAATAAATCAAATTGCTTTTTCAGTTTTTCTTCAAGCGTTGTTTTTTCGCTAAGCTGTTTTTTTATATTTATTTTTTTATCAATGCTAATCAATTGTTTTTTACCCTGATCAATTTTGTTTTGAAAACTTAGTACCTCATTTTTAAAGGCTTGAATTTCTTCGTTACTCAACAACGTTATATCGCCCAGTTTTTCGACCAACTGATCCAACATGGTTTTTTCCGCTTTTTGTTTTTCAAAAGCCGTTTTCCCAATTTCCCTGTAAATTTCGGTTCCGGTAATTTTTTCGAGTAATGCACTACGGTCTTTTGCATTTGATTTTAGAAATTTTGCAAACTCACCCTGCGAAAGCAAAATTGATTTAATAAATTGGTCGTAATTCAGGCCAATGATTTCAGCGTTCTTATCCGGGACATCACCTTTTTTTAAATCTAAAAATCCAAAATCTCCCTTCTCATCCTGCACAGCAATAGTCATGTGGTAATCTCTAAGGTTGCCTGTCCGGGCGCGGCTGATTTCCCATTTCGAGCGAAAGGTTTTTCCATTCGATTCATATTCTACCTCACAAAAAGCCTCATCGGTATTTCTTGTAATTACAGCCCCCGTTTTTTCGATGGCCGATTTTGAAAGGCTTCCTGAACGTGGTGTTGCATTAAAAAGCGCCAGGGTGATGACATCCAGTAACGTGCTTTTTCCCGATCCGGTTGGGCCGATGATGGCAAAAAGCCCGGTTTGTGCCAAAGGGCCTTTCGCGAAATTAACCTGGTGAACTCCTTTAAGGGAGTGAATATTTTTGAGTTTTATGCTGTTGATTTTCATAATTAATTAATTTTTTCGGTTGAGTACACAATTTCAACCAGGGCTTTAAATGTGTGGATTAGATCTTTCTTTTCAACAACGCCCTGATGCTCGAGCAGTTGTTCAAAAACTTCGGTTTCGTTCATGTCGCTGAGCGTTTTCCCGGCGTCCTGCCGGAAATAATCGGAGTAGTTTCTGTTAGCAAAAGTCAGGGTATGCCTGATGATTTCAAAGTTGTGATCCTGATGGTTGATGTCTTCAACAAAATTATTGGCAGCCCTCGCAAGAAGGGGGTCGTATTCCGTTTCTTCAATATTCAGCTCCAGCCAGTCGGGCAATAAAGAATCAGAAGTATAGGTCTCCACCTTTTTAATAACATCCTCATATTTTCCCTTAAAGCTTTTTAATTTCCTTTCCTGGGGGATTTCCAACTTTTTATGGCTGATTTTTCCATTGCTGAGTTCGATAATCCTCACAGATTTTTTATTGTTCTGCTCACTATAGCTCAAAGCAATTGGCGATCCTGAATAGATTACCGGTGGTTTTTCGCTTATGGACTGAGCACGGTGAATGTGGCCGAGGGCATAGTAATCGAATATTGCAGGAAATTCGCTTGCCGTTACTCCGGCCTGGTTGCCCAGATGAATATCGCGTTCGCTCTCCGAAAGTTGCGATCCCTGCATGTAAAGATGCCCTGTGGCGATTACCGGAATGTTGCCTTCTTTATATTGTTCTACAAGCATCGCCAACTCACGGTAATGGTTTACAATCCCCTCTTTTGTTGCTTTAATCCTGTCGTTTGGCGATTCGCCTGCCACGGGGGTACGAATGTCTTTTTCGCGTAGGAAAGGGACTGCAGCGATTACCGCCTCAGTTTTTCCACGATCATCGGGTATTTCAATAATTTCATCGGAAAGGTTGCCGCTTGCCCCGCCAACAATGCTTACGTTCAATACTTCCAGAATCTCCCGGGGAGCTTCGAGGGTGCTCACAAAATCATGATTCCCCCCGGTGATAATGATTTTGCGGAGATTGGTTTTTATTAAATCTTTCAATATTTGATAATAGGTTTTCAGTGCCAGGTTGGAAGGGTAGCCTACGTCAAAAATATCACCACAAACCAGCAGTACTTCAATGTTTTGAGTTTGAATTGTTTCGGTGAGCCAATTAAAAAAATACTGATGTTCATCGGTACGGTCGTTACCATATAACTTGTGGCCAATGTGCCAATCGGAGGTGTGAAGGATTTTCATGATGCAAACTTATAAAAGATTAAAAATCAAAAGTAGTGGTTTTAAATGAGAAGGTACGGGGAGACGCGGAGGCGCAGAGAAAAAAGCACGCGGAGACGCGGAAGCGCAGAGAAAAAGGCACGCAGAGACGCAGAGGCGCGGAGAGGAAAGCAAGCAGAGACGCGGAAGCGCAGAGAAAAAGGCACGCAGAGACGCGGAGGTGCGGAGAGGAAAGCAAGCAGAGACGCAGAGGCGCAGAGAGGAAAGCAAGCAGAGACGCGGAGGCGCAGAGAAAAAGGTACAGGGAGACGCAGAGGCGCAGAGAGGAAAGCAAGCAGAGACGCGGAGGCGCAGAGAAAAAGGTACGGGGAGACGCGGAGGCGCAGAGAAAAATAAAAAAATTCGCTGAGGGAGGGAGGAAAAATTGGGAGTTTTAATTGGCGCTTGTGAAGAAAAATGATTTTGGAAGATTGGCCGATTAAAAAATGATGCGTATTTTAGCGAGATATAAACAGTATTTTTTAAAATCCTAAAAACCCAATAGTATGCACGAAAATGAAATCGCCACACGCGTTATTGACACTTGCTTTTATATTCATAAGAAGTTGGGACCCGGCCTCCTGGAGTCGGTGTATGAAGAAATTCTTTCTTACGAATTGAATAAACAAGGACTACTGTTTGATCGCCAAAAGCCAATTCCCGTTTATTGGGACAATAAATTAATGGGCGTTGGATTCAGGGCTGATTTGTTGGTTGAAAACAAAGTTATTGTAGAACTAAAATCTGTAGAAATTGTCCTGCCTGTCCATTATAAAAAGCTGATAACCTATTTGCGAATTTTAGATATGAAGCTCGGCTTGATGATAAATTTTAGCGAGGTACTTTTAAAGAATGGAATCAAGCGGGTAGCCAATGGCTTGTAATTCTCTCCCTAATTAGTGTCTGTCCATAAAGTCGATGAAAAATCAATTTTGTGCTCACCTGTA
>CAZQIV010000133.1:0-18440 GCA_964593705.1 uncultured Lentimicrobiaceae bacterium
CCGAGAAAGGTTCGATCGGTGAGCATTCCAAAATCATCATACACATCCAGATAATTCTTGTGATTCGGGAAGGAATGATTTACCAAAGCTATTTCTTTCCGGTTTTCCGAAATATGGGTTTGCAGATATAGGTCGTCATATTCATGAAAAAGAGAAGCCGCCATTTCGAGGGCTTCGGGCGAGGAGGTGATAGCGTAACGCGGAGTAACCGCAAAACTTAACCGTGCCTTATTGTGGAATTTTTCGATCAGGGCTTTCGAAACAGCATAGGATTCTTCTGGAGTTTTTAGCAAATATTCCGGGGCATTTCGGTCCATCCAGGTATTTCCTGTAATTAATCGCATGTTAAGTTCTGAGGCAATTTCAAAGAGTGCTTCCGTTGCTGTTTCGTGTACCGATGGGTAGATCATTGCCGTGGTGGTGCCGTTTATCAGCAATTGATCTACAAAAAAACGGGTGTGGAATTTTGCATACTCCGGGTCGCTGAAATTTTTTTCGGCAGGGAAAATATAATTATCCAGCCAGTCCAGCAATTCTTTCCCAAACGAAGCAATGGCCTTGGTTTGCACCGAATGAACATGGGCATCAATAAAGCCGGGCATAATTAAGGCCTTGCCAAAGTTTTCAATTTCAAAATCAGATTTAACTGTTTTAAGGAGGTTGTTGTAATCACCTGCCGCTTCAACAATCCCATTATTTACAATCAACAATCCATCTTCGTAAAAATGATAATGTTTCGAAAGATTATAATAGTTAGCCGTGTCCTTAAAAAAAAATATTTTCCCCCTGTATCCTTTTCTCATTCTTTAAAATTTTGGCACAAGGCCAGTTTAACAGTCAAATTTATGTTCGTTTTGTTGGAATTATTTTCAAAATGCCAATTTCATACTCCAAATTTTTTTCAAAAATACGAATAAATCTTCTTGTTTCAATGGTGCTAATTTTAAGCCATTCCAAACGAAAAAGCGGATCAATGTCATCAAATTTTATTACGAGAAAGTCTTGGGAAGGCATACAGAACATTACGATGTTGAAAGGCCAGGAAAAGACAGAAAACCTGACAGTTCGTTATTTGATGTGCTCTCAGGTTTTTCTTTGCCTCCTACTTTGTGATTTCTGGAAAATGAATGATACCGATTATTGTAAAATGCAGTTGTTAAATGGCAATATATTTATTTAATGCAGTTGAATAACGGCATTAAATGTTTAATTCAGCATTTTAACAATTACCTTGTTTATGGTTTATATCCATTTTTTACGGAAGTCAAAGCCAAGTATCACGAGCGTTTATTGAATGTAATTCAGGTTATTCTCGAAAACGACCTCATAGCCATCGAAAACCTGAATTTTAGCACAATAGTTAAGCTCAAAAAAACACTTGTATTAATCGCTGAAAGTGTACCCTTTAAACCAAACATTAGCGAATTGAGTAACAAAGTCGGGGTTAGTCGCGACTTTTTGGTTCGATTGCTAAACTTGCTTGAGGCTGCCGGCCTGATATTGATGGTGAGGCAATATGGAGCACCATCGGGGATTTTAACAAAGCCCGAAAAAATTTATCTGGAGAACACCAATTTGTTATTCGCCATGAGTAACGAAAATCAGGTTAACAGAGGAACCCTGCGGGAAACTTTTTTTATTCACCAGCTTTCTCAACATGGTCGTGTTGAAATTTCCAGGTCGGGTGATTTTATTTTGGACGGGAAGGTTACTGTTGAAGTTGGTGGAAAAAACAAATCTTTCAAACAATTGGCCGGGATTGATAATTCCTTCCTGGCTTTGGATGATATTGAGTTGGGTTCAAACAGAACAATTCATTTGTGGCTGTTTGGGTTTTTGTATTAATTCACTTGTTGAACCCCACGGTAGATGACAATTTTATGATTGAAAAAAATGATTCTTTGTATTTTTGTTCCAAAGTGATTTTTAATAGGATTAACTCCCCAAACAAAAACTGATATTACCGACACAGACCAACTACTGCATCTTTTCCAATCTATCCTCTTGCCCAAACTCTGGTGGAATGGTTTTTTTTATTCTCAATGCAAATGTTATGGGATGAGTTTTAATAAATCTATAATGAGGGCTTTAGTACCTTTTCTCTAATATTCTGCCATTTTTTGGCAGAATATTAGAGAAAAGGTACTAAAGCAAAATTTAAAATGCATTGTCGATAATATGAAAGGTAGGTGAATAATAAAGCTCTAAATTGCAAAATATGCATTTATAAATTTTGCCGACTAACTTGGACAAACCAAAACAGGAATACACCATAAGTTTTACATGATCACCTTGTTTGGTTTTGGCTTGTCTAAGTTAGGTATGTCGTCTTGTTCTGATTTATCATAAATGGAAAGTAAATAAATTTTAGATTGTGTAATTTTTAGATGGGTTACAATTCTGGCACCACCGGATTTGCCTCTCCCCTTACTGGAAATGGCAATCCTAATTTTAAAGCAATTATTACCCAGCGGAATTCCCTGGTCAGGTTTCTCTTTTAATGTCAATAAAAAGTCGGAAAAATCCTTTTTAAACGAAGGAAATTTCTTGGCCAATCGCTTTAGCTGTTTGTCAAAGGGTGGAATGGTATAAACACTATAATTCATTGAGAAGTTCTTCTACAGGACGTGGTTTTAGTTTCCCTTGGTTCACCAATTTCATATTTTCAACAGCTTCATTTAGTTCTTCCAATACTTTTGCATAAGCCGGGGCAAGTGGCTTTGCTTTCACATAATTGAAGTTTTCTAAAAGCTCCATAAAAAATGGAACCTTTTGATCCTGAATATCCAGTATTAGTTTCATACAATAAGAATTTAATGAGCAAAGTTATTAAAAAATTCTTGCTGTTGTAATTGAGCATGGAAAAAGAAAAAACGATCAAACTGTTTCGGGACCAAAAAGTAAGAATGCATTGGGACGAGGACCAGGAAAAGTGGTACTTCTCCATTGTGGATGTTATCGCCATTCTGGCCGAAAGCCCACGTCCAAGAAAATATTTGAATGCGCTAAAAACTAAGCTGGCAGAGGAGGGAAGTCAGTTGTCCCAAAATATGGGACAACTGAAAATGCTGGCACTGGATGGGAAAATGCGGCTAACAGATGTGGCCGACACCGGGCAACTACTCCGCCTTATGCAATCTATCCCGTTGCCCAAGGCGGAGCCTTTTAAGATTTGGCTGGCGAGAGTGTGATTTCTCCCCTAAACACAAAAACACCTGGCAAACAAAAAATCAATAATATGTTGGAAGAATAGTACTTTGACTTTCGTGATATAAGCGTATATTTTAATACAAAAACCCAAATAGCCAAAGAGGGATTTTATTTTGGTGGGCAAACTCGATGTTATCGGCGGCAATAAAGGCATTTTCCACACCCTTGATTTGTTTTCGGTTTTTGTTTTGCCCGCCCACCTCAATGGTGTATTTTTCATCCACAAAAAAGTCGCCCTTGCCGCTAAAAACTACCCGGTGGTTTTGTTTGACCTGGTTGTAAAAAAATGTTTCCCGTATTGTGCCTGGATTTACTTGTGTGCCGGCAAGTGCAAACATAAGGCCGGGGTTGTCGAGGTAAACTTTTTCGGGTTTGTTCATTTTGCTAATGCCGTGTGTGGCCGTTTGAAGAAGCGCCAATAAGTCGGCTCTGTCGAGTAGGTACAGGTATTTGATTAGTGTTTCGCGACTCACCCCAACCTGCTTACTAAGTTTTGAATAATTTGGTTTGAAAGGAACGAGTTCAGCTATTATCGATAGAAGCTTCCGCAAATTCTGCACGGCATTAAAGTCGATTCTTTCAACCGAGGGCAGGTCAACATCCAATACATGGTTTACGGTTTGTTTCAATCGCTCGGGAAAACTTTTTTCATCTTCCATAAAAAACGGATAATAGCCAAGCCGGAGGTATTCTTCAAACAGCTTTATCGGTTTTATGTGTTTGATGATTTGTTGAATGTGTGAGGCTGCATCATATAATATGGTTTGCAGATTCAGAACTGGAAATTTGGTTTTGTATTTAAGCTCGATAAATTCGCGAAAAGACAAGCCCTGCATTTTGTACAAAACAGCCCGCCGGCTTAAATCTGCAGTGCCTTTGTATATGTCGAGAGCCGAGGATCCGGTAATGACAACTTTAAGGCCGCTAAAATAGTCGTAGATATTTTTTAGCTCTTGCGACCAGTTGTTGTATTTATGTACCTCATCAAAAAACAAATATTTCCCCCCGCGCTTAACAAATTCATCCGCAAAATCCACCAATGTATTTTTCGAAAAATACAAGTCATCAAGGGATACATACAAAACTTCATCAGGATTTTCGTACAGGTTTTCCTTAATAAATTGTAGCAGCATGGTAGTTTTGCCAATACCCCTTGCCCCGGTGATAGCAATAAGTTGCATGTCCCAATTTATTTTATCCCATAAATACCGCTTGAAATCCAGGTTAACGGCGATAATTCTGGAAGCCGAGTATTGAAAGAGTTTTTCCATTTTGCAATATGGTTTTTGCAAATGTAATCAAATAATGCAATATCCGTTTTGCAAAAATGTAATTCTTATTACAAATGCGTTTTGCAAAAATGACACTTCTCCATTGTGGATGTCATCGCCATTTTATCCGAAAGCCCATGTCCAAGAAAATATTTGAATGCGCTAAAAACTAAGCTGGCAGAGGAGGGAAGTCATTTGTCCGAAAAAATCGGACAACTGAAAATGAAATCTGCAGATGGAAAATTATACAAAACTGATGTTGCAGACACCGAGCAACTACTCCGCCTTATCCAATCTATCCCATCGCCCAAGGCCGAGCCTTTTAAAATTTGGCTTGAAGAATAGTAGCTTGAATTTCCGGGTTGGCTTTATTGATTTAAAAAGGCATTTACTTTATCAGGATAGAAAGTGAACACAGAATGTGGTTTGAAAAAGTGGTGTTGAATTAGCAGGACAACACATATAACTTAACCCTGTCAGAGTTTGGAACTCTGACAGGGTTTTATGTTAGCACTGTTTCTGCCTAAATCCTTATGCAGGGATTTTTGCTGACAAAATTCGGATAAAAAATGATTCTTTGTAGCTTTGTTCCAAAGTGATTTTTATGAAAAGATTAACGCCCAAAACAAAAACATCATGGAAAAAGAAAAACATTGTGTAAATTTGCTAAAAACATAAGGCTTATGAAATTTAAAGTAATTATCGAAAAAGGAGAGGACTGGTTTTATGTTGTACATTGCCCTTCACTGCGCAGTTGCTGTTCGCAGGGAAAAACTAAAGAAGATGCTTTAATCAATATTCGGGAAGCAATCCAGTTGTATTTAGAACCGGACATTGAAGATAATATGGTAAATAATAATCAGGAAGTTTGTGAATTGGTTTTATGAAACTCCCTCAACGAAATAGACCGCTTTACTTTAAAAGGGGCTTTGAAAGATGCTGAGATTGACATAGATGAGTTTAATACCATGATAAAGTGAAATAAATAACGAAGATGAAAACTACCTTAAAATTTTTTATTACGAGTATTTTCCTCACTACGATATTAATGACAGGAGGAATTACGCTAGCTCAAAACTCGGTTTTATCATCCGGTACCTGGCACAAAATCAGGGTTCATCAAACAGGACTGCATAAAATTACTTATAGCGATTTAGAAAGTTATGGATTTGATGTATCACAACTCAACCCCAAGCACATTCGTATTTATGGAAATGGGAACGGCATGTTGCCCGAAGCTAACGATGAATTCAGATATATTGATTTGCAGCAAAATGCAATATATGTACATGGTGAAAATGACAATGTTTTTGATGTGGATGATTATATTTTGTTTTATGCAGAAGGAGCTGTCGAATGGCGTTGGAATGCAGAAAGAAACAGCTTTGAGCATACCGTAAATTTGTATTCAAATCATACCTGTTATTTTATAAGTGCTGATTTAGGCGAGGGGAAACGCATCGGGAATCAAGCCTCGCTTTCTGTTGAGCCGGACTACGTTTCAACTTCTTTTGACGATTATATGTATCATGAATTGGAACTACAAAACCTGCTGCAAAGCGGTAAAACATGGTACGGTGAGGAATTTGATGAAGTTTTGGAATATAATTTTGAACTTGATTTCCCAAACCTGATAACCAGCGAGCCTGTCCTCTTTTATCTTGATGCTGCTTATCGAACAGGTGATTCTGCCATTTTTTATGTTAACGCAAACAATCAATCCATTTTATCAATTCCCCTTCCCGGCTTTATTTTCAATTCAGGTTCAGCATACGCTAAAAAAATTGCTGATTCTGCGCTGTTTTTTACGGATAACTCAACGATAGAACTGGCCATGAGTTTCGACAAACCAAATAATTATTCCCAAGCCTGGCTCAATTACTTTACGCTTAATGTGCGACGACAATTGGTTTTTGAAAGCGGGCAAATGCAATTTAGAGACACCCGATCGGTTGAGCCGGAAAACATAAGCATGTTTCAGGTTTCAAGCTTAAACCCGGAAAATATGGTTTGGAACATTACCGACCCGATTAACCCAAGTGCTGTATCTTATGACCATTCCGGGGCAACCGCATCTTTTACACTCCAAACCGACAGCCTTTTGCAATTTGTAATATTCGATGGAACACAATATTTCGCCCCTGAGTATGAAGGTGAAGTTGAAAATCAAAACCTACACGCCTGCGAACTTTCGGATATGCTAATTATTACACACACCGATTTTTTGCCCCAGGCGCAACAACTGGCCGATTTTCGTGAATCTCACAATGGTATTTCCAGCTACTTCACCACGCCCGAAAAAATTTATAACGAATATTCCTCCGGGGTAAAGGATATTTCAGCAATCCGCGATTTTGCAAAAAATGTATATGAGCGATCCAATGGCGAAAAACCTAAATATTTGTTGCTTTTCGGCGATGCTTCATTCGACTACCTTAACAATTCGGGTATTAACACCGTAAATACTTATGTTGATGTATGGGAATCGCCCGAGTCCCTGGATCCAATTAGCTCTTATTGCAGCGATGATTTTTATGGCATTTTTGATGATTTTGAAACTGGATTCTTGAAAATCGCCATTGGTCGCCTTCCTGTAAAAACCACACAGGAAGCAACAGCGATTATCGAGAAAATTGTGCATTACCAATCCAATACTGCAAGCCTCGGGAAATGGAGAAATAAAATCCTGATGATTGCAGACGATGAAGATGGGAATGTGCATTTTAATCAATCGGAGACTTTGGCAAACTACATCGATACCCTTGATGGTGCTTTTAATATTCATAAAATTTATTTAGATGCTTTTGTTCAGGACACCTTCGCCAATGGTAATCCGGCATACCCGGCCGTAAACAGAGCCATTAGCCAACAGATTAACGAAGGCGTTGGTATTGTTAATTATGTTGGCCACGGCGTTTACTATGCACTTGCCCATGAAAAGGTGCTGTGGGAAGAGGATTTATTGAACTGGAACAATCCGGATTTTTATCCTGTGATGTATGCAGCCACATGTAGTTTTGGGCATTTCGACAATCCTGAAAAATATTCGATTAGCGAACAGGCCTTATTAATGGAGGGGAAAGGAATGTCGGCAGTTATCTCGGCTACAAGGAAAAACTTTGGAGGATCAAACCATGCTCTTCAGTTGGGCTTTTATTCTGCGCTTATAAATAATCCTGATTTATCGCTGGGTACAGTGCTCACCATGGCAAAGAATGAAATGAACGGAATGAATGAAAAAAAATACGTATTGTTTGGAGATCCGTCCATGCAGCTGATTATTCCCAAATACAAAATTTGTACTGAAGCCGTAAACGGGTCATCGGTAACTTTACCACCCGACACCCTTCGGCCTGGTGATCAAATTGTTGCAACAGGCTTCCTGACAGATCGGGAGGGTAACAAAATTTACAATTTTACCGGAATCCTTAATGTGGAGGTATTTGATAAAGCCAGAATGGATACCACTTTGGGGAATGATTTAAACAGCAATATTGCCGAATTTAGTACCCAAGACAGCGTTCTGATGAATGTGGAAGCGAAGGTATTTAACGGGCAGTTTGCACTTTCGTTTCGCCTGCCCGAAAATATGGATGAAAAATATGGGAAAATAAAACTTAGTTATTACGCTACCGATGGAATGGATGATGCCACGGGGTATTACTCAGAATGTATCGTTGGCGGCCAGGCAAGTGCTATATCCGAATTCCGACTGGAAAAAAGATTCATCAATTTCTACCCTTCGCCCGTTGCGACGCATGTTTATTTTCATAGCGATCAACATGTTGGAAATGTACAAATCGAAATCATTGGTGTATCCGGAAATATATTGTATTCAACCCTTTGGCATTCATTGCTCCCAGGCGAACAACATGAAATAAATGTTGCTGAATTGCCAAAAGGCTTATATATTATCAGGGCATACACCCACGACAAGCTGAATATTTTCAAAATTATTAAGCAATAAACAATGCAATAATTCAAAACCCCAAACAAAATCATCATGGAAAAAGAAAAAGCAATCAAACTGTTTCACGACCAGAAAGTAAGAGTGCATTGGGACGAAGATCAGGAAAAACGATTTATATCCTAACCCATTTCCCTTTTTTTATAACTACACCATCTTTATAAATTGTGTAAAAATATATGCCCGGATTTAGATTGGGTAGCGAAAGTTGTAATGGGCTGATATTAATTTGCCGGAGTATTATTAGGTTGCCCCGGCTGTCGGTTAACTCAATCCGGGAACCTTCTGCCTGTGGTGGAATTTCTATATAAATATTATCATTTCCCGGATTAGGGTACAGGCGGATATTTTCATCCTCCATCTCATGGACCGAAGCCCCCGACATGTTAACATATTCGATCACATCATCTGCGCCAATCAAAAGCTCTCCGCTTACATCTTCATAGCCTTCGGCCGAAACCACATAAGTGTATTCTCCCTGCAAAATATTAGGAAAAATCAATTCCCCATTTTCATTGCTAAAATATTCATTTGTATAGAAGGAAACCCTGGCACTATCAATAGGTTCTGTACCATGGCTTATCGAAAAAGTAAGGCCACTGTAAACATCCACTGCGCGATATTCCATGTCAACCGAAACTGTTTCACCGGCATTAAATGGGTTTTCCCAAACATCCTGCCAATACTCAAATCCGGGATAACCGGGCGTGGGTAGTGAGAAACTACCCATGTAATTGTTGTCAAAAGCAAACCATCCGATAAACACTAAGGCAGTGCAATTACTCAAATCGACACTGCTAAGTTTGTTTGCATAAAAAGCCTCACTCCAAATTCTTGTTAAAGAGGTGCAGCCACTTAAATCCAAAGTGGCGATTTCGTTTGAACCAAAAGAATTGCCACCAATGCTTTTTAATGCTGTGCAGGCACTTAAATCAAGACTCTTGATACGATTAAAATAGAAGGCATCGTGGTCAATAATTGTCAAAGCGGTACATCCGCTAAAATCAAGGCTTGTGATGAGATTATCACAAAACGAAAACGTATTGATAGCTTCAAGTGCAGTGCATTCGCTAAAATCAACACTCTTGATTTTATTCTCAAAAAATGCATAGTAGTCAATATTTGTTAATGCCGTACATCCTTGCAGGTTCAACACTTTAAGATTATTCTTGCTAAAAGAATAATCGCGAATCTTTGTTAACCCCGGACAGGCACTAAAATCCAGGCTGTCGATATTATTATCATAGAAGGCGTATTTGCCAATTTCAGTTAATCCGTTGATATTACTAAAATCCACAGCACGCAGAATATTATTGGCAAAAGCCCTGTTCCCAATGTATTCGATGGTTTCGGGCAATTCAAGCAGGTAAATTCCTTTACCTTCGAATATACCAGCGGAACTATTTGCAATTCCTTTGATGGTTTGCCCATTTACCGTTTGCGGGATAATAATATTGTTTCGTGTAAAATCATAGCTGCAAGCCACAACCATCCCGTCCTCTACCACAAGGTCATCCGATGTTAAAGTATAGGCAGTATTAACACAGTAAAAAGTTGCTAAATCACTCACTTCATCACCACCGTTAAAGGTGTTGTTGTAAATATCGCGCCATCCAAATTCCTCAAATCCGTTACAAACCGGTAATATAAAACTGCTGAGCTCGTTGCTGCTAAAAGCATTTTCGCTAATCGTCATCAAGCTTGTGCAGCTACTTAAATTCAGGCTGCTGAGATTATTGTCATAAAAAGCATGGGCCGAAATATTTGTGAATGTCGTACAGCCACTCAAATCCAAATTACTGAGGTCGTTGGAAGCAAAAGCAAGATCCTGAATTTCGCTTAGGCCGGAGCAGGAACTTAAGTCGAGGCTGTTGAGGTTATTGTTTAGAAAGGCATGATTGCCAATTGTTGTAAGTGCTGTACACCCGTTTAAATTTATACTATTAATCCCATTGCTATAAAAGGCATAATTGTTTATAAGAACCAATGAAGAACAAGCACTCAAATCCAGCGTGTCGAAATTGTTATTATAGAATGCATTTTGGTCGATAGTTGTTAAAGCTACACAATCATTTAGGTTAAGGGCGCTGATTTTATTTTCCCGGAATGCATTGATGCCAATGCTCGTTAATGTGGAACACCCGCTTATATCCAGGTTGTAAATATTATTTGCGTTGAAAGCACTTGCCCCAATACTTTTTAATTGATTGCAAATGCTCAAGTCTAAAGTGGTGAGGAAGTTCGAAGCGAAAGCCCCGTTTCCAATTGTTTCGATTGTTTCAGGTATATGGAGGGCTAAAATGCCTTTTTTCTCAAAAACACCGTTTGTAGTATCTGATTCATCGGTAATTCCGGTAATGGTTTGCCCATAGCTGCTTTGTGGAATCGCTATATTTTTATACGAAAAATCAAAACTACAACTCATTATTATGCCATTTTCCACCACCAAATCCTCGGTGCTTAAAGTGTAGGGATAGTCAACAATATAAAAGGTATGGTGATTACTTACCAAATCGCCGCCCATGTAGGTGTTGTTTTCTCCGTCTTTCCACCCATAATTTTCATATCCTGCACATACAGGCAAATAAATACCTTCGAGGTAACTGTTGCGGAATGCATACCTGTCAATACTCCGAAGCGAAGTGCAATGAGTCAGGTCAACGGTATCTATAAGTGTCCATGTAAAAGCATAATTCCCAATACTTCTAAGGCTCGTACATGCCTGAAAGTTAACATGAGTTAGTTCAAAATTACTATGAAAGGCCATACTACCAATGCTTAGGAGCGTTGACGGAAATTGTACTGAGGAAATGTCTTTGTCCTCAAAAACACCATGCGCACCCCATGTGCCCATATCCCTTCCGGCAATTCCGGTTACGGTTTGTCCATCCAGGGTTTCGGGAATAATGATGTCTTTAATGGCAAAATTATACGAACAGGATTGTATGATTCCATTTTCAACAACCACATCATTATCTGTGAGGGTGTATTGTTGTGCCCGGAGTGTTTGGCTTAGTGCTGCTGCGATGGCGATGGTTGCGATAAGAATAAATGCCTTTTTCATTTTATTTAGTTTTAATTTTTTGACATGGTAAAATTAAAAAAAATAGAAATAAGAAATTAAGCATGAAGGATATTATTATTCTCATCCAGGCCACAGGCATTTATTTTATCAGGATAGAAAATGATAGAGGAAGTTATTTTGAAAAGGTAATTTGGAATTAGATGCTTAAAAATTAACGTAATAAAACTAGCGCATAAGATTTTTGTCTCTTACGGAAAGTAAATATTATGTAAGTTTGTAATAAACACATTGATTACTAATTTTTAACGGACACAAAATTATGCATACTGTAACTATAGAACTTAAACATAGTAGTGCTTTAAGATTGTTAAAGGATCTCGAACTTGCCGATATTATTCGTGTATTGGATAAAGACCGGAATGATAAGCATGTCAAGCTTTCAAAAAGCCTGAGAGGAGCAATTAGCAAAGAAAGAGCCAATGAACTCAATGATCAGCTCAATAAAATGCGCCAACAATGGGAAGAGAGAAATATTTAATAGATACGAATGTTGTTATCGAATACATTGGCGAAACATTGCCCGAAGAAGCGCTGAATAATATCGATCAGATTATTGATGATAAATTTTTTATTAAGCTTCCCGATGCCATTATTGCTGCCACAGCCCTGGTACATGGTTTGACTTTAATTACCCGCAATACCAAAGACTTCAATCGAATAGAACAACTGGATGTGGTAAATCCCATTGAACTCTGATAAAATGTGAATTCGTATGTTGTGCAATGGGTTTTTGAAAGCTTTAATAATCATATGTTAAGGTTAAAATTGTTAAGCAAGATTAATTTCACAAAGCAACCAAAGGCGTTTATTTTATTTGGATAGAAAGTGGTGGAGGAAGTTGCATTGAGAAGGTGATTTTGAATTTGATGGTTCGGAAACCTGATGATTCGCCCGTTATCGGGTTGTCAGGTATTGTTTTTTAAGTGCCCAATTCTTTTAAGCTAACATCTTTAATTTTTGAATTAGCTCATCATATATTTTTCTTTTCTTTTCACTAGCACAACTTCTCCGGGTTTAGGCATTTTCCCACTCCCCATCTTCTTTGTTGTCCCACAGTTCTTTCATTTTAGCCTGCTGAATTGCATGAAGAAATTCATTACTCTGATTTTTCATCTTCATTGTTCCGATTGTTTCCTGAATTTCTTCGGGTACTTCTGCATAAGCCGGGGCGAGTGGTTTTGCTTTCACATAATTGAAGTTCTCCAACAGCTCCATAAAAAATGGCACCTTTTGATCCTGAATATCCAGTATTAGTTTCATACAATAAGAATTTAATGAACAAAGGTATTAATAAAATTCTTGCTGCTGTAATTGAATATTTATCTCGTAAGGTATAAGGCTCTATTTCGCTGAAAGCGAATTTGGAAACGTTGGGTAAATTACCCTGCCAGGTTTCCAAGGTTGCAATCCCCTCGTTCCCCTGCCATTGGCATCCCTCGGGAGGGGCTGCGAACCTGCACTGGGTTCGCAGCCCTGACCGAAGGGAAAGGGATCGCAACCCTGATAATTCAACAACCCTGACAGAGTTCGAAACTCTGTCAGGGTTAAAACGTTAATATTAGGGCTTATCCTTTCAGAATTGTCCAACATCATCGCGTTAGAACAATCCGCCCTGTATATTCCTTGTCAGTGCTTAGTTTGTAAAAATAAATCCCACCGGGAACCAAAGCCCCGTTATGATCTGTGCCATCCCAGCGAATGCTGTATTTTCCTGCCTTTCTTTGCGCATTATTGAGCAGTGTTTTTATTTTATCGCCCTTCGAATTAAAGATTTCCAGGCTCACACCGGTTTTCGTTGCCAGATTAAAATGAATGGTGGTTTCGTGGGTAAATGGGTTTGGAAATATAGAGACCGGATTATTAAGATCATCTACATCTGAAATCCCGACACTTGGGTCAACAATAAGTGTTACCGGTATTTCTGTTTCTCCACCCAGATTATCTAATATCAAAATCGCACAAGTATAAGTGCCATCTTCTAAATCTTCAGTGTTAAAAAGCAACTCGATTTCAGCCTGTTCTCCTCCACTCAAACTACCACTCGTTGGGTTTGCCGATAACCAGGTAACATCCTTATTTTCCTCCATTATTTCTATTAAAAATTCCAGTGTTCCTCCACCTACATTAGCGATTATCAGTGTGTCAGTCAGGGTTAGCTCCGGAGCCATTGTATGCTCAAAAGCATCCTGAATCACAAAAATCTGGGGAAGGCCATTATCAACAGGTGGCAGCACAATGTAATCGACCCATGCACAATCCTCACCTCCGTTCACTGAATAATCTTTGTTATACAGCCATTTAAAGGTATGTGTGCCTGCGCTTACAGTGTATGCTTCCTGGCTCCAGTTAATTTCGCTATCCCAACGGCCTTTTTCATCATCATCAATATAAAAGGCTAAGTAATCGTAGCCGGTTCCACCCGGATCATCTTCGCAGCTTACTTTTTTGTAAAAGCTGATTTCACCCTCCGAAAGCACATCCAATTCCAGCAGCAAAACACTTTCTGCCTCATCGGGAATTGCTCCTGAACGGCCACTATAATTTCCTTCATACACTGTTTCATCATCAATGATCCAGTTTGCATCTCCCTCAAATTCCCAGGGATAATTAGAAAAATCACCGGTTTCAAAATCCTCAAATATAATTCCTACCGTGAGTCCAAAAGTTGTTGGATTCATGTATCCGCCATTTGCAAAAATATCCAGATCGAAATTAATAACATGGCCAACAGGAGCGTTTTCGTTCACTGTAATTTCAAAGGAGATATCCGAATTAGTTCCTGGTTCAAGCACATCAATGCTTGAAGATGTATTCGAGATGTTTACGAAGGGATCGATACTTGAGATGTCGAGATTTATATTTTCGGCGGCAGCACCACCATCATTATTGATTGTGATTATTACTTCGGCAGTTTCACCCGGATCGAGACTGCCATTGCCGCTATCATTAATTATAATATTCCCCGGGCCAACGATTGGAGCGAAAGCTTTTAATTTAATTTGGCCATCCCAAAGATCGAAATCTGATGCAATGGTAGTTGCCAGGTTGATGGAATAATTATCCGGAACATCCGAAGAAACCTCAAATGAGAAAGCGTTGCTGATGAGCAGACTGTCGCCTGCCGGGATGCTTCCAAAAACCTCGGTGGTATCAATCATGTTAATAAACTCAGATGGAAAGGAAATATTCATCACAATATTTTCAGCAGCTACATCCATTGTATTTCTAAGCTGAATGTCGAGGCTAACGGTTTCGCCAAATTCGATAATGTCATCATCACCGGCATTTACTGTAAACGAAGTAACAATGTCCATGGGAACCACCGGGTGAATATCCGACTCCCAAAGGCCGCGGCCATAAGTTCCAGCCCTGATTTTGCCTGATTCGTAATGGATTTCCATTTCGCTAATTATAACATTGGGCAGGCCTTCAAAAAACGCTTCCCACTCTTCCATGGAATTGTCGCAGTAATAAATGCCAACGTCCATTCCTACATACATGCCCATGTTTTCATCTTTGTGAAAAATAACACAGTTGACCGGAAGGTTTGGAAGGTTATCAGAGAAATTCTCCCAGGTAGTGCCGGCATCGTAGGAGATAAAAACTTTATTCGCGTTACTAAAACCTGAAAGGCTAACAGCTACGGTTTCGGGATAGAGCGGATGCACCGCGATGTAGGAAATAAAGAGGTTGGGCAGGCCGCCGGAAACATTGTCCCAGCTATTGCCGCCGTCCATGGTTCGGTAAATGGTTTCATCCTTCGAAACATACAAAAAGTCAGGGTTTGATTCGGAAATATACATGTTGCGGATGTTGCCACTTCCCAGGTTTGAAATGGTTGTCCAACTGTTCATGCCGTTTGAGGTTTTTCGCACATTTGTAGTGCCCACGTACAATGTTTGTGGATCTATTGGGTGCATTACAAAGGGTGTAACCCAGGCACCACCACCGGGCTGGGTAATGTTAACACTTCCGCCATTGCCACCATTGTTCGATTTATAGAATTGGCCGTTTTGGGATGTGCCATAAACAATGTTTTCGTTGGTGTGGTTGATGGCGCATTCCATTCCATCTGCGCCCAGCCACTCGTGCCAGTAGTCGTTGGTGTAAACGCTGGTGCCATTATCCTGCGATCCTCCCATCAACTTATATGAATTGGTTTTAGATCCGGCTATCCTGTAAAATTGCCGTATGGAAATGCCCTCGGTAAAATTTATCCAGTTATTTCCGTTGTCGATAGATTTACTAACCAAGCCATCGCTGCCCACGTATAAGGTTCCGCCATAAAACACCATTTCGTGAATGTCGCAATGCGTGTAGCCCAGAGAGTTTCCCCACTGCCAGTCGGTGGTTTTGGTCCAGCTTTGCCCGCCATTTAGCGAGCGCCAGGTATTGATTTCGCCAAGGTGAACTTCCTCGGCATTTTCGTGCGATACGGCAAAAGCCAAATCGTACCACCCCTGACTGCCCTGGTTGGGTTCGGTTGATCGCTGTGTAAAAGAATCGCCACTGTTTTCGGAGCGGTAAACGCCGCTTTGGTATGAGAAGAAATACACATAATCAGGGTTATCATCACTCACTGCAATTTGCGCCCGGCTCGAAGTGGGCACTCCCGAAATCTGGGTAAAACTTTCGCCATCGTTGGTGGATTTATAGAATTTCTGGGTGCAAGCATAAACGAAGCTTGGGTCGCCGGGTTTAAACTCCATATCGTCAATGTCGCCGGTTTGCACCGAGTACCAGTTTGCGCCCGCATCGGTGGTTTTATAAAGCCCATTGGTGGTGGCCGCAAATAGTATATCCGGATTCTCGGGGTTGATGAGCAATTTGGAGATGGTTCTGTTTTGACCAATGTTCCAGTCCAGCCCGGTTAAATCCCAATTTACGCCACCATCGGTCGATTTAAGTACGCCAATGCTGTAGTTGTCGTTGGCATCCTTATCGCCGGTTCCTATATAAATGATGTCGGTGTTGGTGGGATGGATGGCGATGGCCGATACTCCCAAAATGGGTAAGTTATCCGTTAAAACTTCCCAGCTTCCGCCTTCATCGGTGGTTTTCCACAAACCTCCTGATGGCGCTCCGATATAGACGGTCATCGCATCGAAGGGATCGCGGGCAATTACATTGATGCGGCCAATGCCGGGATTCCAGTGGCCTGTGATGTTTGTCCATGTGGTGGGGCCAAGTGGCGTCCAGTTGCTTTTGGGTGAATTATCTTTTTTGGGATTATTCTTCCTGTAGTTCATGGTTTCGTTCCAAACCTGCGCGTGATCCAGACGCTGACCCGAGGGAAAAACCCGGGATTCCATAAAATTTTCCCAGCGCTTAAATTGTTTCCAACCGCTGCCTTTTCCCGTGGGCTTATCCTTAAAGTAGGTGGTGAAGGCCGATTGAACATCATAAAAGTTCACCGACAAATCCTTCATCATATCCACCCAGTAAGGGTTTTCGGAGTAATCGACTGCTGTAGTTTGTTGTGGATTTTTTTGATTTGTTTGTGCCTGGAGGCAGGATGAGATGGCAAGAAAAGTAATCGCGAGAGCGACAAAAAGTTTTTGTTTCATTTGTTCGGGTGTTTTGAGTTTAGTAGTTAAATGCGCTATTATTTTGAGTTAAAAAATTAATGCGCTAAAATACACCAAATTGAAATAATGGTTAAGGGGTGGGTTGGATGCATCGGAGGGGATGACAGCAATTGAGATTTGGGTATTTTGGCAAGAACTCCCCGTTAGTAAAAACTGACGGGGCAGACTACTTGATTGCGGGACGTTTTTTATATTTTATCATAATGTTCATCCTTCCAGTCATCAATTTCACAAACTGCTGTAAACTTGTCAATAATTCCAGCATTAATTTGTACCTGCAAACAGGTTGAGGCTACAGTCCTATCGTCAGTTTTTTTTAGGATTTCATTAAGACACTTTAAAAGTCCATCATCAATTTCGTCCTCAGTTACTTCATAATAGTTTTCTAATCCTTCCAATGCAGAATATTGTTCATCTTTTTCTTACTTTTTAGTGAATTCAAGAATATGTTTTTAGCATCAGGTATTATATAATAATTATTCAAGTCTATCTCGTTGCAGATTTCTGAGATGGTTTTATATTTTTTCATCTTAATCACTATGCTTGTTGAGTTTCCTTAAAATTGGCGGTAAGGGTTTGTGTATGTTAACTTGTGATCTTATTTCTTTTTGCCCAAATACATCAATTTTTGTTTGTTCGTTTTCGGTTTCAATAGTTGAAATGATTTATCGTAGAAATAAGAAAACAAATCGCCAGCAGGGTGAAAAACAGCGAAATTACTTTGCAAATATTCTCTGAAATCTGCCAGTAATTCAGCACGCACATACGGCGGATTTCCAATTATCACATCAAAACCACCGGTGTGTTCGGTGCGAAAGGCGTGTTGGCGGGTACAGCACATTTGTTTTGCAAGGGCTTGCAGTTCTTTATTTTCGGCATTTGCTGTCCACAGGTGGAACTGTGTTAGTCCCCTCAGCGGAGCATGCTCCGCTGTTCCAGGCTTTGTTCCGGGGGAATGCGCCGGAGCATGCTCCGGCGTTGCCGGGATGGTTCGCCCCATGGCTATGTTGCAGGCTCGCGCCGACATGGATTTTAGCTTCTGTACTATTTTGTGTAGTTCTACCTCCTCGCATATCAGGAGGATATGTGCATGGTCGCCGCAAATATTATAGGCTACAACATTCAGCTTGTCTTTTTCTACAATTTCTGCGATTGTTTCTGTTACGATTATCTCTTCTTTCTCGCTTAGCCAAACAGGTTCTCCCAATTTTACATGGTTGTCGAACATACGTTGTGAGTAGCGCGAATTACGTATAGCCTTTGATGTGCGTTCGTGCATTATTTTTTCTCAGCAAATATATACGTACTTGTTGTTGCTT
>CAZQIV010000134.1:0-18352 GCA_964593705.1 uncultured Lentimicrobiaceae bacterium
TTTTTGTCGTAAGAGGCGTTTCATTGCCCAATCGAAACGAATATGCTTTCCCATGGTGAAGATAAATTAGCTTGTATTGTCATTAAATTATAACAAAGATACAGCTTAATTTATTGGAGTAGTGTACTTGTTTTTTAATGTTAAGCCTTATTGCCAGGCTGCAATGTGTGCTTCTACACTTCGATCTCTCCAACAAGGTATGTTACAGCATTTCCCCCAATCTCTACTCTGTCGCCGGAAATTTTGCATCTTAAATCTCCACCTCTTGCCGAAACTTGTTTTGCGTGCAAATTCGTTTTTTTAAGTTTGCGCGACCAGAAAGGGGTGAGGATGGTGTGTGCTGAACCGGTTACCGGGTCTTCATCAATGCCAATGGCCGGGGCGAACATCCGTGAAACAAAATCATATTCCTTGCTTGCAGATGTTATAATGATGGCATGGTAGGGCAGGAGCTTAAGTTTTTGGAAATCCGGTTTAAGGTTTTTGATAAATTCTTCGTCATCGAAAACTGCAATAAGGTAATCTAAGGCCTGCCCGGTTTCAAGAGGTTTTTTGCCAAGGGCTTCAGATAAATTTGAGGGGGTTGATATTCCTTGATAAAAACCTGAAGGGAAATCCAGCACCAGTAATTCATCTTCCCTTTTCACCCTAAGGTCACCACTTCTCGATTTTAGGAAGATGATATCATTTTCATAATTCAAATGGTTGAATAAAATATGGGCTGTGGCCAGTGTGGCATGGCCGCACAGATCCACTTCTATGGTGGGGGTAAACCAGCGGATTTCAAATTCGTTGCTGGTTTTTACAAAAAATGCTGTTTCAGAAAGGTTGTTTTCCATGGCAATTTTTTGCATCAAGGCGTTGGGAAGCCATTTTTGAAGTGGGCAAACTGCTGCAGGGTTTCCACTAAATATTTTATCTGCGAAAGCATCGACCTGGTAAATTGGTATTTTCATTATTTCTTGTTTTTATGATTATTTGAGTTGTAAAAATACCAAAAAAACGTTTAAGCCTACAAGGTATCAAATTATTCCATTTTCTGACTTCCGATTCATAAATTGAGTTAACAGTGGGCAGTTATCAGTGACTGGAAACTGGAGGCTGGAGACTGATCCCGATAGCTATCGGGATTTAAATAATTAAAGCTATTGTTTCCATTCGTAGCCACAATCGGCGCAATAATGCATTTTGGTTAAAAACAGTAAGGGAAGGTACAGGGGTAATAGCAATATGGCAAGTATAATCTGATGGAAAAGCATTTTTTTACGGAAAACATTGGTAGAGTCACATTCCGGACAAAAAGTATCTACCTTAACATAACCACGGGAAAACTTTGCTGGAGTAGATTTTTTGTTGGCCTCAATTGTTTTGTTAAAACTGTCATCGACATCTTTAATAATCTCATTTGCCCTTTGCTCGTCACTTTTCTTAATTTTGAGTTTAACGCCGCCAATGGCATTTGAGAGGAATGGATGTACGGTGATGGTATTTTCTCCATCCAGAAAACACATAATGTCTTCACTTTCCAATTTCGACATGAGCAGATAAGCCTCGGTTGGATACATGAATGTTCGCAAAATAATCAATTGTTCTTCCATAACTACCATAGTTGTTGTTTTGGGATGGTAAAGCAAAATGAACTTCCTTTGCCGGGTTCGCTCAGCACTGTGAAAGTTCCCTTGTGTTTTTTTACAAACTCGTGGCTTAATACCAATCCCAGGCCTGTTCCGGTTTCACCCTCGGTTCCTATAGATGAATCACGGTATTGCAACTTAAAGAGTTTTTCGGACTCTTCTTTTGTCATGCCTATCCCCGAATCGATAACGCAACATTCGACTTCGTGCTTGTGTTCGGTGGCCTTTATTGTAATCCAGCCATTTTTCGGAGTGAATTTTATGGCATTTGAAATCAAGTTTCTCAACACGGTATTGAGCATGTTTGTATCTGCAAAGATTTCTAATTTTGGATTTATACCGATTGAAATCCGGATATTTTTCAGGAAGGCATCTGCATTTATTTGTTTTGCAGATGCTTTTACCAAATCCGACAAATTTATCTGATTGGGCATGTACTCCAAATGTTTTTCCTGCACCCTCGACCATTCCAACAAGTTTACCAAAAGTTGATAGGTATCTTCGGTGGTGGATTTAACCATGTTAATTATTTCCAACTTTTCTTTTTCATCGAGGTTTTTCCAGTCATCAACAAGAATATTACTAAATCCAATCATCGAATTAAAAGGGCTTTTCAGGTCATGGGCGATGATGGAGAAGAATTTGTTTTTGGCTGCATTGGCC
Organism: uncultured Lentimicrobiaceae bacterium; assembly: GCA_964593705.1. GTDB lineage: Bacteria > Bacteroidota > Bacteroidia > Bacteroidales > 4484-276 > SABY01. The sequence goes on from CAZQIV010000134.1 coordinate 2,298, forward strand.
GATTCAAGTTCCTTGTTTGCATATTTTAATTCTTTTGTCCTTTGGTTAACTAATTTTTCAAGCTTAATTTGATGACCTTTTATCATATTAACCCTGTAAAGGTAAAATAGAAAAATTAAGGCACCAATCGAAATTATCAAAAATGCCATGAACCATGTAGTTTGATTATACTCGGGCAATACATTTATTGATATTTTAGCGGGATTGGATGTCCATACACCGTTTCCATTGTCGGCAATGATTTCTAAAATATACTGCCCGGGATCTTGCAACGACAGCGTGATATTTCTTTCGGTGCCCAGGTTCACCCAATTGTCATCATTGGTGTTAAACCTGAAAGCAAAATTGCTTTTTTTTAATCCATCATACTGGAGTGATGAAAATTTGATGCGCAAAATATCCTGATCAGGTTGTAGTGTAATTCGGTCGATATAGGGCAAAGTAAAATCGCTTTTGCTTTTTTTATCCACTATAATCGCTTCGCAAATTACTGCCTGGTATGGAACTGTTTTTGTTACAATATTTTGTGGATTAAAATATAGCACGCCATCAACCCCGCCAAAGTAAAATCTGTTATTGTTCCCTTTAAAATATGCCGAACTGTTAAATTCGTTTGAGGGTAATCCGTCATTTTTGTTGAAGCTGTTTACTTTGTGTGTATCCATATCAAACTGGGAAATACCCATGTTGGTACTCAACCATAAATGCCCTGATATGTCTTCCAAAATTCCATAAACCATGTTGTTGGGTAATCCATTAGCCTCGCTGTAACGACCTATAATATTCATACTTTCATCGAGAGATACGAGGCCGGAGCCTGTGCCAAGCCAGAAATTATTTTTGCTATCTTCAAATATGCAATTTATCCTATCAATATTTAAACTGAAATTTGTTTGATTATTTAAATCAATGAGCGTAATAGAATCCATATCAGGATGGTATTGTGCAAAGCCGCCCGTCATTGTTCCTATCAATACTCTTTTTTTACTGTCGATAAAAATTGTGTTTACCTTTTCCTCCAATATTAATGGTTGACCTGTATTAAAATGATTATAGAAATCATAGTTTAGTGTTTCTTTGTTCAAAACATGGAGCCCCATGTTTGTGCCAATAAGCATTTTCTTTTCATCCAGATTAACAATTTTGTAAATGATCATTGCCTCGAAAATAAAACTAATACCCTTTGTCGAATCTAATTGATACCATGATGGTAGGTGGCTGAGGTTTTTGCTCTTTTTATTAAGAATATATATCCCCGAACCTTCGGTTCCAATCCACAAAAGATTACTATTTTTCTTATCAATGCATAAAGTGTAGGGAATAATATCGTAAAATTCTTCAGTCTTGTTTTGGTGCAGATTAAATTTTTGCAAGCCGCTATAACCGCCAACCCATAAAATGGAATCGTTTTCCTCGAGGATACTCCTTACACTTGAAAACTTTAAAGTCATATCATTAGGTGTAGATTGGCTTATTGTAGAAAAGTTGATGGTATAAGGACTTAAAATATTTAACCCCTTTCCATTGGTTCCAATCCATAGGTTTTTATCCTTGTCGAAGAAGAGGCTTTTAACGGTTCGATATGAAATATTTGATTTGCCTTTTCCGGCAGAAAAATATATTATAGTTTCACTGTTAAGATTAAATAATACCAATCCGTTCATATCCGAACCCAGCCATAAAAGGCTATCACCGGATATTTCTACCGAGGTTAAAACGTACGGGATATCGTTACCGGGGGTGAGTGTTCTGTTTGCCTGGCTTAGTTTCATTGTTCTGGTATTCAGATACAGCAAAGAATTGCCGAAGGTAGAAATCCACAAATTATTTTTTTCATCTTCGATAAACCCCGTTACCTGGTTGAGGGTTTTTTCATTTGGTGTAAAGTAATAATCTTTTATGGTGATAAAGGACTTTAAAATTGTGTTGAAATAACATATATCACCATTTTGGAAACCTGCCCAAAGCCTGTTTTTGGAATCATTATATAGCTTTAGGATAGAATTTGACGGAAGAGATTCTTGATTCGAGGGTTCGGCGTAATACACCTCAAACTCATAAGTTGAGGTGTTTAATCTTATTAATCCGGAGTTTCTTGTCCCGATCCATAATTGTTTATCCTTATCGAATGCCAGGGAAGTGATTGAAGTATTATGGTCTTCCAGTGTGTTTTTAACGAAATTAAACCTTCCGGTTGCAGGGTTAAATTTATTGAGCCCTTTATCAGTACCAATCCAAAAAATCCCGTTTTCATCTATCAATATGTCGGTAATAGAGTTTGAAGTGATTGTAGTTGAGTCGTTGAGGTCGTTTTTAAATACAATAAATTCATAGCCATCATACCTGTTCAAACCATCGTTTGTACCAATCCAAATAAAACCTTTTTCGTCCTGAGCTATTGCATTTATTGTTCCCTGCGAAAGTCCGTCATCATCGTTGAGCCTCTGGAAAACAGGGTTGTCCAAATAGGTACCTGAAGATTGTGAATGAGCAATAAAGGGTAAATACATTACTGCCAAAAGAATTAGAGATAGGGGATATTTATAAAAAGTTATCAATATTGGTTAAGTTAAGTCGAATCAAAGTTAATGTAAAATATTAGTTATCAAATTAATTATCACAATCTGTACTCAATCTATCGCCGAGGAACTTTGAATTTCAAAGTAATCTCTCCTGATTCAGGATCAAAGCTTAGCTTATCTTCTTCAAGCTTGATAACTTGCCCTGTACTTATTTTTAAGAGCTGCGATAAAAAATTTGCACCACTCTTCAAAACATCTTCCATCTCCCTGTTGTCAATCCTTCCAATTTCGGTAGTTTGGGTGGCTGGAGTAGTTTCGATTTTTTGTTTGTCAGTGCCTGTCTCATCAGTAATTGTAAAATCCACTTCCTCTTCTTCGGTGAAGTTAAGTTTCATTTGGCCACCTGACTCAACAGGGTTTGCTTCTGTTGAATCTTCCGAAAGGATCATTTTTTCGATCGAATCTCTTATCGCGGCAATGTATTTTTCCTGCATCATACCCGAGAGTTCTACAACAGAATCATTTTTTCCGGGATGCAAAAGCTTGTTTACCAGGTCTTCTTCCAGTTCAGTACCTTCTGCCATTTTTGCTTCTATGGAGTTTTCAGCTATCAAATTTATGATGGTTAAGTTATTTTTTCTTTTTCCAAGTTCTTCAATACTTCCCAGCCGTAGATTTTTTTGATTACTGCCTCGGGGTACTTCCATATTTATAATGGTATCGATGGCTGAAATATTGATGTTGGGGCCTACACTTTCTGTACACAGAAAAACCCTGCATTGTTCGTCTTCTTCAAATTGCTTGTAAACTTTTTGCTGATCTTCGATATCTAATTTTTCACTTGCTTCTATATAGTTGATTTTGTTGAGCCTTAACATGCGCGAAATAATATTTATCATTTTATCCCATTCGGTGTAGATGAGTACTTTCCGCATATTTTTTTTAATGTGCAACTTGTAATTTAAAATGTGTTTGAGTTCGTCGAGCTTAGGCGAAATATTTGTTGCATCATCAACCAGGAATGTCGAATCGGTAAGCATCCTCATTTTTTTAATCAGGAGCAGTGATTTCTGCATATCGAACGAGCTGATAATCTTGCCGTGGTAAAGCTTAAGAATTTCACGGGCATACCTGATGTGAAGTTTTTTTTGATAAACGGCCAGTTTTACCGGTACAGTTATCTGGCTTATGTTTGGCAATTGTTTTATTACTTCCTTTCGCTCGCGTCGGATAAGCACAGTCGATAATTTTTCTTTTAATTCGCTTAAATTGTAATAGCCCACAATCGTATTTTTCGACTGCGAATCGAAGTAGCAATGCTGAAAGGAAAATTCCCAAAGTGGCGATAATAAATCGGAATCAATAAATAAAACAATGGAGTAAAGATCGATGAGTTCAGATTCGATGGGTGTGTCGGTGAGTACCAGGGCATGTTTACGAGGTATCGACTTTATTACCGAGTAGGTTCGGGAGGCATAATTGCGAATGCGCTGTGCTTCGTCAATTATTAAGAAATCAACCGGCAACTGGGTTAAAATCCCCTTGTCGCGCATCAGGGTTTCATAACTTATAATTTTAAAAAATTCTTCTTCCGACAGGTAGCTTTTTTCTCTTTCCTCAGCGTTGCCTTCCACAATTACCGCCCCAGCTTGGGTGTTCGATTCAATTTCCTCTTTCCAATGGCTTTTTAATGTGGCCGGGCAAATAATCAACGTTTTTGTAAATCCGAAAATCTCTTTTTTCAAAATGGCAGTAGCTATGGCCTGTAGCATGTTTCCAAGACCAAGTTCATCGGCAATTATGCTGCCTTTTTTAAAGGTGGCAAAAGTTACACCTTCTTTCTGAAATTGAAGTAATTTAATCCCCAACGAGGAGAAATCAAGCGTTTTGTTTTTTTCAAGTCTTTTCAATGTATTCATCTCGGAGATTTTCTCCACTTTTTCATACACCTCGGGGCGTACCAATATTTGTTTGTGCCTATCGATGTTGTTGAAAAGACCAATCAGGGTTTCAGCCTGATCATCTTCGATGAAATTTTTATTGCCAAAATACCTGTAAAAAAGTTCAGCAACTTCTCCAACAATTTTTTCGGGGTAAAACCAACTTATTTTATAATCGCGGAATGGATTTAAGAATATCTCGATAAAGGGATACTTTGGCAGGTTTTCTTTCCAGGAATCATTGGTTTTCAAAAACTTGTTGAATGCATAAATAAGATGTTTGCAGGTGCCCAACTTGTTTGTTTTGTAATCGGGGCACGAACAGTAGCCGTGCTTACGCTCAATATCCCTAAAGGTAAGGTTGTACAAAATTCCACGTTCGTTGGTCAATAAATGCTCACCATACAAATTATCGGCGTATTGAATATTGTAATTTGCATGGAGGGCTTTGTCGATACGTTCATCCACCACCCGTTTTATCATGCCACTGCGTGTGTATTTAATGCCGGCGGGCGGTAAATTTTCCTCGTCAAGTTTAATGAGTTCGTTTATTTGCATTAGGGCAGCAGCGCTGTGTCTGCATATATTTCCCGCTTTACATTCACAAGAAGCATTCAATTTGTCAGCCAAATCAATTTTAACAAAGTAATCTCCATATTTATCATTAACCGAAAATTCAAATTGATTTTCAGAAGCCGACAACTGCGTGCACTGCCCGTTAAGGTAAAGGTTTTGCCCCTGGCGAAAAATAAGGTTTGATGATGAAGATGCCCTTGAAAGTTCGCTGAGTTGCGTGCGTATTGTTTTTAAAATTTGACTTGTCATGTTGTGTAAGTTTTCTGTTGGCTATCTTGAAAAGTTGAGAAGCCCCGAAAAATAGAAAATTTTTAATTTTCGTAATTTTTCGAGGGTGCTCGAGCGAAGCTCGGCATTAATCGTTATTAGTTAATTGTTAAAAGTTAAAAGCCCCTAAAAATAGAAAATTTTCTCCAAAGAAGCCCGCATGCGCGGATTTAAAATCCGTGCAACTCATAAATCCCAATAAGCAAAAGTTAATCAAGGAAAAACGATGAATGAATTTATCCATGAATTGCTTACCCCACCCGGATTAACCCGAAGGCAGGCCAATGGCACAAATCCGGGAAAGCAGGGTTATTTTTAGCAAAAGTTGTTGTTAAGTAATGTTTAGTTTCTCAGGGTTTTGTCTTGAATCCCAAATTACTTTTCTTCTAACCATTTATTTATTTCAGATTCAATTTGTTCATCTGTAAAATAATCTCCGCTCTCAATTTGGTTTATTCCTTCTGCTATTTTCTCTTTTTGTTCAGCAGATGTTTTGTAAATAGTTGATTCAGTTTTGGTATCAATAATTTTGCGGATGGCATTAAGGAATGATTCATCGTTTATCGATGATATTTGATGAATCAAAATATTCTTAAGTTCGAGCGTACTCATCTTAATCTTATTGGTTTAAATGTCTGTTGTTTACAAAAATACTAAATATTCGTTTATTTTTCAATTACATTACTTTGTTTAGTAATTTTTGTTGTTAGCCATTGTTTTTCATTCATCTTTTTTCTGTTTTTTTATAAACCCATTCGGCTAAAAAGCAAAATCCAATAATCGCAACTGAAACAATTACGCCAGTTATATTCGTTTTGTATTGTTGGTTAATTAAAATTATCGATGCAATCATACACAGCACAAACCCAATTAGCGGAATTAATTTATTACTACCTGTATTGTTTGATAACTTATATCCCACAAAGTTTACAATACCAAAAATGAGTAAAAAACCAACACTTCCAGATGTTGAGATACTTTCTAAATCAAGAATATTTACTAAAACTAATGTTGCCACTGCTGTAATCATTAATCCGATTGGTTGATTCCAAAGTTTCGCCAGAAAGTGGTGGGGTAGTTCGTCATCTTCTGCTATTTCATAATTTACCCTACTGCCACCCAATAATGAAGCATTTATTGCAGAAAATGTTGAAATCAATGCAGCAATGGTAATAATTGAAAAACCAATTGTTCCCAGCATAGGTTTGGCGGCTTCTGCTAAAACATAATCTTGTGCTATCGCTATTTTAGATAATGGTAGTGACCCTAAAGTTACTATTGCTATAATTATGTAAAGTATAATGACAAAAATTACAGAAATATAATAAGCCCGGGGAATATTCTTTTTAGGATTGATAATATCAGGTGCAGCATTAGCAATTAATTCAAAGCCTTCATAAGCTACAAAAATAACCATTCCACCGGCAAATAATTTGATAGGTGGTTCCCAATTCGAAATTGCCATTTGGTTTATATTTGGGTTTCCAATTAATCCATAAACTCCAATGAAAATAAATGCGATTAGAATTACTAACTTGATAATAACAGCATACGATTCTATTTTCCCTACAACAGCAATACTATAATAGTTTATAAATGTTGCCAAAACAATTATGGCACTAGCATAGATGTGAAAATCGATGGTTTTATTATGTGTTAATTCCAATAAATTGGGAGCATAAGAACCAAAAGCAGAAGCATAAAGTGAAAGCATTATGATATAACTTACCCATAAAAGATTGCTAATTGCTCCACTAAACACTGTTTTACCAAAACCTTGATTGATAAATTTTACTGTTCCACCCCTGTCTGGATATGATTTTGATAGGTTAACATAACTGTATGAAGTGATTAAAGCTAAAATTCCAGCAAATAAAAAAGCAATAGGAGTCCCCCCTTTTGCAAGTGACACTGCTAGTCCAAGGACTGCAAAATTCCACCACCTACCATTCCTCCAATTCCTATAGATATTGCTTCTTTAAGTCCGATTTTCTTATTCATTTGTATTTGTTCATTTAAATTGTGCCCAACATTCCGCAAATATAGCTCGCAGCCGTTCACTTGCACGAAGGTATTTAGTGTTTCGTATGTTTAATTTTTTTCCGATAGCTATCGGGATCATTTTTCAAAACGAACGCTAACCGGCTGTGTGCCATGATTTGCTGTTGTAATGAGAAACAGGCTTATCATAAAACAAACGCAATTTAGTATCGGTAAAACCATCGGTTACACCTTTTCGCAAAACATATTTATTTTCTGCAACCAAATAATCTGTAATGTGCTGCTCTAAACCACTCTCTTTTGAGTTGGTCGTTTTACTCATCGGTATTCTCTTTTGAACCTGGAAGTCTTTTTATAACTTCATCAAAATCGGAGATATAGTTTTTGTCCTGTTCTATTCTGAAAATGTCATATTCGCCCTCGGCTTTCAATTTTGCCTCTAATGCCGAAACTTTTCCTTTGTTTAACAAAATTGGATAATCAGATAATTCCAGAAACTTATCCAGAAATACCACCCAATCTTTCATATTCATTACAATTCCCCTGTTGGCTCTGTTTTCAGCCAAATCTAAATAAGCCGTTACAATTCTTTGCAGTTGTTCAAGATGTTTTTTTTCTAAATAGTTTTTGGCAATACTCACATCCGATTTTATGATTTTCCCAACAGGTGCATTTTTCCATGATTTTAGTCCCATGAATATTTTAGTGGCATCGGCTTCGGTATAAATAATTTCGGCAGCCGTTTTTCCTTGTATTGCCCAGTGCATTTTATTCTGTGTGGTGGCAAAAAACTCTTTGGTAACAAATGCGTCTTTATTATAATCGGCTGACAGGGCATAAATATCTGTTATCTTCTGATAGAACCTTCTTTCGCTCAAACGTATTTCCCTGATACGCTCCAACATTTCCTCGAAATAGTCTTTGCCAAAATGTTTCATTTGTTTTAAACGCTCATCGTCCATGGCGAAGCCTTTGATGATGTATTCGTGCAAAATTTCGGTAGCCCATTTTCTGAATTCGGTAGCTCGCTCGGAGTTTACCCGATAGCCAACTGCTGTAACCACCCTTAAATTATAATATTTGGTTTGATATGATTTCCCATCTTCGGCAGTATGTCGGAAATCCCGACATACTGAATCTTCGTCTAATTCTCCACTCGAAAATATATTTTTCAGATGCTCGGTAATCGTACTTCTGCCTTTTTCGAACAGTTGGCTCATTAATTTTTGAGTAAGCCACAAGGTATCGTTCTGAAAATAAACTTCAATATTTACTTTTCCTTTTTGGGTTTGGAAAATAACAAAGTTTGGTATTTTTTGTGGTTCACTCATATTCGTTTTCCTTTCCATAATTAGCCGCTTCTTCAGCCACCTCAATTTTAACAAAGTAATCTCCATATTTATCATTCACCGAAAATTCAAATTGATTTTCAGAAGCCGACAACTGCGTGCATTGCCCGTTAAGGTAAAGGTTTTGCCCCTGGCGAAAAATAAGGTTTGATGATGAAGATGCCCTTGAAAGTTCGCTGAGTTGCGTGCGTATTGTTTTTAAAATTTGACTTGTCATGTTGTGTAAGTTTTCTGTTGCTGACTTTCTGATAAATCTGTTATCGATTTTATGGCATTTTGTTGAAATTGCAGGTTGGACTCGAATGTTAATTTCATTTCTTCTTCTTTAATTTTTTGATATCCGCTTCAATTTCCTTCATGCTTTGTTCTTTTTGAAATAGTTTTTAGCAATACTTACTTCTCCCTTTTTTATTGATTGGGTATTTTCTTTGTCATAAGATTGCATGCCTAAAAGTGGTAATTCTGCATCTACTCTTTTATAAATTAATTCGGCTGCCGTTTTTTGACTGATGGCCCAAAGCAATTTATTTTGAACTGTTTTGAAGAACTTAATTGTTGCTTCGTCTTTGGGGTTGTAATCAATACTTGTGGTGTAAATATCTTTAATTTTTTGGTAGAAAAAGCGTTCTGACAATCGAATTTCACGAATACGTTCCTGCAACTCATTGAAATAATTCATTGAATTGCCCGACTTAAACCTATCATCGTTTAAGGCAAAACCCTTAATGATGTATTCTTTTAAACGTTGTGTAGCCCAAATACGAAATTGAGTACCTTGCTGGGACTTTACACGATAGCCTACCGAAATAATTACATCGAGGTTGTAAAAATTTGTATTATATGATTTGCCATCCTGAGCAGTTGTTCGGAATTTCCGAACAACTGAATCTTCGACTAACTCACCCTCATCAAAAATATGTTTAATATGCCCGCTTACAGTTGCTTTTGATTTATCGAATAATTCGCATAGTTGCGACTGTGTTAGCCATACAGTATCCTGCTCTAATCGAACATCAATTTTAATATTCCCGTCCTGATTCTGATAGATTAAAATATCACCCTTTTCCATCGCTTATATCGTTTTAAACTCAATCCCGGCATTAAAAGCCCCTAAAAATAGAAAATTTTCTCCAAAGGAGTCCGCATGTGTGGATTTTAAATCCGTGCAAATCATAAATCCTAAAAAGAAAAAGTTAATCAAGGAAAAACGATGAATGAATCTATCGATGAATTGCTTACCGCACCCGGATTACAAATTTTTGAGTTTCGTTTTTCATTGTAATAATTTTCTAATTTTTAAATATGGTTTATTTTAATGGTGCTTTAGCTATTTCCCAATTATTGTCATATTTTCAGCATCAAATTTATAATTTACAATCTTTCCATTTATTATCAATTCTATGGCTTGTTCAATAACTTCTATCGGTGCTATAAACCATTCCCTTGGTGTATGTCTTTTTCCTTTTTCGTCAAATACATCAATTTCTAAACACGAGTTTCCAAAGAAATTATGAAGCAATTGCTCTAATTTCTGGGGATTCATATTAAAACATTTCCAAGCTCCTTGTATCCTGACCGGAGCCATTAAATAAGTCGGCTTCTTTTCTGCATTTTTTATTCTTTCTTCAACTTCTGTTTTTGAATAGCCAATTTTGAAAAGGTAAGGTATTGATGTAATTCGTTCGTCTTTACTTAAGGATTTCAGAACATAGATATATCCAACTTCTTCATCCTCGTTTGTAATATTGCTAAACTTCTCGATGAAATCTTCATTTACCAGCTTATCTAAACCGATAAACATTAAAGCACGAGACTTACCCGAAGCAGGCGGAGACTTAATTAATAAATACTGTGCATCTTTATATTCAAAAGCACGCTCTTGCATTTCACGCATTCCGTATGCATTGGTGCTTATGCTTTGTCCGGTTTGTTTGTATTGTACGTTTGCTATATTGGGGCATCCTCTTTTGCGTTTAAATGTCTTATTTATGTCTAACGTTCGTCTAAAAAATGTCTAAAGTGCCGCGTGCTAAAACCTGCAAGCATCAGACTGTGAACTAAATATGAAACTGCATTAATTTTTCTCGTCTAAATTTCGTCTAAAGACCATTTTCTGTCTTTATTCAATTTAATGACATTATTCCCCTTCATTTTTTGTAAAAGGTTTTTAATTTTAAATTCTTTCTGCATGTCTGAAAGAACATCCGGTAATTTATCAAAAAGTAATTCTTTAAAATCAGAGCGTGATGCCTGATTAAACTTTCTTAAATACTCTATTATTAAATCGGTATAATAACTTTAATTAAAACCTTTTAATTTAATGTAATCTTCTTTTTCTCCGGTAAGTTTTGCAATATTTGACGAAATATGAAAATTAGGTTTACGACCTTCAATTAATTTCTTTTTATTTAATTCTTTAATCTCTAAATCTGTTAATAGTTTATGTTTTGCCACTTTGTCTAAAAGAATTATTTCTTCAAGGTTCAGGTCTTTTGACTGTGCAAGCTTGCGTGCGTAGTTTACATCTACTACCTTTCCAATAATTTGAACTTTTACTTTATTATTGGATAAATCATAATCAGGTAACGGGAAATACTTACCCAGCTTATTTCTATCGTATTGGTTTTTTGCCTCTTTAAATTCCAAAATTTCGGTTTCTGCATCTGAGTTCAATAATTGGTGTAATATATTTTCCATAATAAGTATTCTATCAAATAACCATCAAATAAAAATTTGGGCATATCATTTTTTCTTCATCTTTTTCTCCAATAGCTTCATTTCACGGTCGAAATCAGAAATATATTTTTTATCCTCTGTTTTTCGGTATTTTTCATATTCCAGGCTTGCTTTTTCAATAGCCGTTTTATGGCTAATTGTTCCTGCATTTTTCAATAATTCTTTTTCGCTTATTTTTAAAAAATCATCCAATTTTTGTATCCAATCCTGCATTTTCATCAATCGGCCATTGGTGGCTTGCAGCTCTGCAAAATCTAAATACATTGAAACCACAAGGTTCAGTTGTTTTAGTTCATCTTCGGAAAGGTAATTTTTTGCAATAGCAATATCTCGTTGGGTAATATAATTTCCTTTAAAGTTTGTGAGTCCCAAAAATGGTTTGTTGGCATCTGCTCTGGTGTTTATCATCTCGGCTGCCGTTTGTCCGTGAATGGCAAAGTGCATTTTGTTTTGGACGGTGGCAAAAAACAATTTTGTTAGTTTTTCATCTTTTTTGTAGTCGATACTGGTGGTATAAATATCAGTTACTTTTTGATAAAAATTTCGTTCGCTGCTACGAATATCCCTAACGCGTTGCAACAGTTCTTCAAAATAGCGGCTTCGTGCGCCCTCTTGTTTCAGGCGGTCATCGTCTATTGTAAAACCTTTTACAATGTATTCGTGAATGCGTTTTGTGGCCCAAATTCTAAACTGTGTGCCTTGTGGCGATTTTACCCGGTAGCCCACCGAAATTACTACATCAAGGTTGTAATGTTCTAAATCTCGTTCTATTTCGCGATTTCCTTCAAATCGAACTGTTCGGAAATTCCGAACAGTTGAACTTTTCTCTAATTCGTTTTCGAGGAAAATATTTTTTGTATGCTCACTAATGGTAGATTTAGCTTTGCCAAATAATTGAGCCATTTGCTCTTGTGTAAGCCAAACGCTTTCATCTTGCAATTGAACATCAAGCTTGATATTACCATCTGCATTTTGATAAATAAGAATTTGCTGTTTTTCGTCCATTACTTCTTGCTTTTGCTTTGTCCGGTTTGTTAGTATTTTACATTTACGATGTTGGGCATGATGTTTTTCTGTTTTATTTTTAGGTAAAAAAGAACTGAGTATGTATTTTCATTTGAATATCAACTATTTAAAGCATTTTGTTTTTTATTTTATTTCTGATTTATTTTTTTTTTGGACAAATTATACCTTCTGTTACGTTTTGCTCCTGCCGTTGATAGAATGCTGCTATCTGCCATTCTGTACACCGTCATTTTTTTATCTCGTTTTCCTTGCTCATGGCTTTAATTTCTTTATGGAATCAACAGATTCCATAGTAAGGATTTTCATCTGCTCTATCGCAACTTCATTTAGCTTTTGCAATCTTTCAGCTTGACTAATATTTTCTTTGACGAAATGTGCGTTTAAATTTTCAAGATTTACCAAACAAACCAATTGTGCCACATTAGCAAAATCTCTAATATTTCCTTTTTCTTTTGGATTATCTTCTCTCTATTGCTTTGCTGTTTTACCAAAAAGAGCCACATTCAAAACATCAGCCTCTGAAGCATACACAAAACTGATTTGGCTTTTACTTAAACTCTCAGGAATTAAATTTTCTTTGATGGCATCGGTGTGAATGCGATAGTTAATCTTAGTAAGATTGCGTTTTATATCCCAGCCTAATTGTTTTTGTTCTTCATCTTTAAGGCGTTGAAATTCTTTGATTAAGAATATCTTAAATTTTGGCGAAATCCAAGATGCAAATTCAAATGCAATATCTTTATGAGCATAAGTACCACCATATCGTCCTGCTTTCGCAATAATTCCAATAGCATTTGTTTTTGCTATCCACTGTTTAACCGAAAGTGCAAAACGATTTAAGCCCGCTTGGTTTTTAATTCCCCCGAATTCGGGGGAATTAAAATTAGGATTATAGATTTCCTCCCAAATGCCGAGAAACTCAATCGTGTTTTTATTCCTTAACCATTTTTCAATAAGTACCAGGCCGTTTTCAATATCACGAACCATATCTGTTAAGGAGATGTAGTCTTTCTCTTTTGTAGAGATAATAGTTATTTCGCTACCCTCAACTTTATTTTTTTTACTCTTTTGACTCCTCATAATTGCTCCTTTTTATTTCATCATTAACCATTAATCATTAACAATTATTTCCCGCGTTTTTTCCCTGCCTTGCCGGCAGGCAGGTTTTCTTTGGCAAACAAAGTGCCTTGCTCTTTCTCCTCCGCTATCATTTTTTTGTACAATTTAAACAAATACTCCAAACGTTCTTCATCGCTGGTAAATGGCGTACTACGGTACCATTTTTCTATTATCTCATCGTTTTGGCGGTGGGCTTCGCGCAAACCCTTTGGCATTTTCTACAATATCGAAACCTCCCGCATGGGCGGGACAGGCTGTACCAGGTTCTTTTTCAGTAATCTTTAACCAAGCAAGTGAATGATATCATCCTTAGCTTGACGGTTATGGGATCGCAACCCTGGTACAAAGGTGCAGCCCGCCGGAATATTAAATCTAACAATATGGTTTTGTGTTTTTCACAAGCCCTAAATACCCCGCATGCGCAGATTTGTGCCATTGGCATCCCTTCGGGTAAATCCGTGCAACTCATAAATCCCAATAAGCAAATGTTAATCAAAAAAAAATGATGAATCTATCTAAATTGCTTACCGCACCCTGAGTAAAGAGTTAAAAGTTAAAAGCCCCGAAAAATAGAAAATTTTTAATTTTCGTAATTTTTCGAGCCCGCCTTGCCGCCAGCGTAGGCTTTTGTTAAGGCGAGGCAGGGATGTTGCAAATCCGGGATTCGTGAATCCTGGGCTCGGGCAAAGCCCGGCATTAAAAGTAATCCGAATTATTCAACCAATTAAACATCACATCATAAGCTTTTCCCCTCACTTCTTTTTTGGATAGAAACACATCATGCACTGCATTTTTAATTTCGGCAAGTGTTACATTTTTTCCAAGTTTCGGCCCAAGCCGTTTTATATCTTCAAAATTCAAAATGAGGTCGGCATGGGCAGCTTCTTCTTTAAATTTTGAAAGTTTGAGTGATTTGGAGGAATGTAGCACCAAAACAGGAATTTCAATAGTAGAATTTTTGAGCTTTTGATGGGCTTTGTGTGTTGCAACAATCCATGCAAAGTAAGTCGAAAAGCCATCCACAGGTTTCCAATCGAGGTTGTAGTCCCACTCACCATTATAATCTTTGTGAAGGCTCTGGCCATAAGCCCTGGGTATAGTTCCGTTTACTTTCGAAAAAGGAAAAGCCGCTGCCATAAGTCGGGCTATGGGTAGTGAAAGGGATTTTTGAAATCCACTTAAATTAAAATCCAGAAATGGTGAATTAAGGATTAAACCGCTTATAAGATTTTTTTCCTGCCCGAAATTCATGTACAACGCAGCAGTAAGTCCTCCGGTGGAGTGGCCAAGTAAAAATACCTGTCCGTTTCCATCCCGGTAAATTTTGCGCACAGCAATCGAAATTTCTTCAAAATATTCACCGAGGTCTTTACAAAAATTCGGGCGCTGATGGGGCAGGAGGGAGCGGCCATGTTTTCGCAAATCAAGCGCGTAAAAATCGAAACCATTAGCCAAGAAATTTTCGGCAAGGTGGGGATGAAAAAAATAGTCAACATATCCATGTAAATAGAGCACACTTTTTCTTTTCCCGGTGTTGGCTTTCGCCGAAATAAGTGTGGCCACTACCTCGCCTTCGTAGTCGTTTGCCAGGCTTAGGGTTTCCAGGTTAAATGCTGAATCAGGAATTGGGATATTTAAATTTCCGTTTTGTTTGCTATTCTCCTTCAATTGAGTTCAATTTTAATGTGGAAGAAATTTTAACCTGAAAAATTCATGAATTTTTCACTCTGCTGGCTAAAAAGCCGACAGAGCCGAATTTCCTGCGAAAATTCGAGGGTTAACCCTCGAAAATATTTATTTAAAATATTTTCGGCCTTTGGTGATTAATTCACAAATTCAACGAATTTGTGAATTAATCAGGTTAAATTATTACATCAAAAAAACAATTTTTTTTGGATATAAACAACTGAACTTTGATTAGTCAAACCCAAATACTGATTTTTAGGCGCTTA
The DNA here is from genome assembly GCA_964593705.1 of uncultured Lentimicrobiaceae bacterium. Taxonomy (GTDB): domain Bacteria; phylum Bacteroidota; class Bacteroidia; order Bacteroidales; family 4484-276; genus SABY01. The sequence goes on from CAZQIV010000134.1 coordinate 17,786, forward strand.
TTTTATTTGTGCATTGACTCACCCGGTGAATTTTTTTCTGCAGAATTACCGAATGAGGAAAACGCTTAAAGTTGTTCAAATGTCATTTACCGGGTGACTTTCAATCCGGATCAGGGTGATGGTTACAGATGGATTTCTCTCCGCCGCTTGGCCTATAATAATGACAAGTATTTGTTGGGATCAGGAGAACACTTTGCAGGACAGACCCCCGCCTTGCTCGCCTCGCTGCGAAACGGGTCTCAGTTCCCGAATGGTCGGGGCAGGCTGCTTCGCTCCTTCGAAAAGACAGGGCTGTAATGTAGTTGGGGGGGAGAGGAACATCGGGCGCGGAGCGCCCGATGTTCCTCTCCCCATACAACTCTGTGTGAAGCCCTGTCTTTTCGACCGCAGGGAGAAATCTATTCAAACTTGTAATATCACTATGCGCGCCAAATTTATTTGGTCTTTTGACTCGAGGTGACAGGGCTTTGGAGGGTTTGGGGGTGGGTGAAAGTGGGCGCAAAGCGCCCACTTTCACCCACCCCATTCACAGCCGGGGGTTCTGTCATTTCGAGTTCCAAGCCGCTG
>CAZQIV010000135.1:0-15293 GCA_964593705.1 uncultured Lentimicrobiaceae bacterium
GTAGAGATCCTTGTAATCCGCGTAATCAGTGTAATCCGATGATAACTTTTTTGGGAGATGATTTTTGACGTATGCTTAACTTAATAACATTACCCTCAGCCCACAACGGCGGTGATATTCCGATCCACCGGCTGGCGGAGAGAAACCTGCATTTTAATAAAAATTCAACCTGATTTCTATATTTCATCCTTAAAATTCACAACTACAACAATATTTAATGTGAAACCATTCCACACAACAATATGAATTTTTAAAACCATTATTATCAATACTTTAATTAATTGTTGATGTATTCTTGATGTGGACAAAAACTTACAATGTTGAGTTTTTGATGTTGTAAAATATTTGGGTGATACCTTTTATAATCATTATTTAGCTCCTTGATTTAACGAATTCAAATCATTTCTAAAACTAACAATTAAATTATGAGAAAATTTACATTTCTAATGATCGCGATGCTACTCATTGGTTTTTCTGTTTTTGCACAGAAAGGCAATGTATCCGGTGTTGTGGTTTCGGCGGATGATGGTTTGGGCATCCCCGGGGTAACGGTACTCATTAAAGGTACTTTCCAAGGCACTACCACCGACATCGATGGGAAATACCTCTTGAATGACGTACCCGTTGACTCTACCATTGTATTTTCATTTATCGGGATGTCACCCCAAGAAGTAAAATACACCGGACAGTCAAAAATTGACATAACCCTCGAAACAGAAGCTACCGCGCTGGAAGAGTTTGTTGTAATTGGTTATGGTGTCGTTAAGAAAAAAGATGTTACAGGTGCGGTGTCGATGGTCGATTCAAAAACCATCGCCAACCTGAAGCCTGTAAAAGTTGAAGAGGCTTTGCAGGGAACAATTACCGGTGTTAATGTAACCCAGCAGTCGGGTTCGCCCGGCGCAGGCCTCGACATTAGGATCAGGGGTATTTCTACAAACGGTGATGCTGCCCCCGTAGTTATCATCGATGGTTACCAGGGCGATTTAAACACCCTCAACCCCAACGACATTCAATCCATTACTGTTCTAAAAGATGCGCAGGCCGCTATTTACGGAACTGTTGGTGCCAACGGTATTATCCTTGTAACCACGAAACAAGGTAAAAGAAACACACCTACTAAAGTTAACATTAACAGTTCGTTTGGAATCCAGGAAACCACAAGGAAGCTTCCAGTTTTGAATGCTAGCGAATATGCAGTAATCCTAAACGAAAGCTATGCTGCCAACGGCCAGGATCTTCCTTATCCTGATATCTCAGGTCTGGGGGAAGGTGCTAACTGGCAGGATGAATTATTTTCGACTGCGCCAATTATGGATATGGACCTAAGGGTTTCAGGTGGTTCAGAAAACATGAATTATTCAATCAGCGCCTCCGACCTAAGCCAGGAAGGTATTATTGGTGGTGATAAATCGGGATACGACAGGAGTACTGCCCGCCTGGCTTTGGGTGCCGACTTAACCGAATGGCTCAAATTCAATTCAACGCTCACTTACAGCCATATAAAACGCCAGTCGTTCAACGATTTCGGCCTTGGATCAGTTTTGTTCAATGCTGTAAATATGCCCTCAACTGTTCCGATTTATGGCGTAGATGGCGACTATTACCTTGCACCGGGAAACCTCGGTATTGAAATTATTAACCCGCTGCAACAAATCGCCAATACATATAACGACTATACCATGAATAAGTTAAATGGTAATTTTGGTTTGGATGCAAGTTTTGCACAGCATTTTACCGCCACCGCGCGTATTGGTTTTAACACCGCGAATACAAATTATAAATCGTTTTCAAAAATTGTTGATTACGGTGGAAAAGTTTTTGATATCACCAGGAGCAGTGTTTATCAGAGTAAAGACAATTATAACGACTATACTTTTGATGCCTTTGTAACCTACGATAATAACTTTAACGATCATCATATAGTTGGAACATTGGGTACTACCGTTTTTAAAACCTGGGGCAACAGCCTTAATGCAACAGGATTTGATGTTCCGAACAACTCATGGGAATTTGCTGACATTAGCCTTGCCAGTGGATTAAATACTGCAAAAGCAACCGGTTCATGGGTTTACGACCAACGCAGGTTATCATATTTCGGCAGGGCACAGTACGATTATAAAGGAAAATATCTTGCCTCATTAATGCTAAGGAGAGATGCTTCCACAAAATTTGGCCCCGACAATACCGCAGCTTACTTCCCATCGGCAACAGTTGGATGGATAGTATCTGACGAGGACTTTATGAAAGATTACAGGAAAGTAAGCCTTCTTAAATTAAGGTTAAGTTATGGTATTCTTGGTTCGGATAAGATTGGTGATTACCAGTATATTTCGCAACTTAGTGGCGAAGGAACTTATGTATTGAATGGCCAACTTGTGAATGGACGCGCTATTGGTGCATTGCCAAACCCAAGTATTAAGTGGGAACAATCGGAGCAGTTTGATGCCGGGTTTGACCTTAAATTCCTGGGCGACAGGTTAGAGTTTACCATGGATTATTTTAACAAGAAAACCAATAACCTCCTGATTGGTAGTATTCCCGTATCAGGTATTTTTGGAATTGCAGCTCCCGGTGCAAGCGGCCCAACCGTTAACGCGGGTACTGTACAAAACTCCGGTCTTGAATTTTCGGTAGGTTATCGTGGCATGGTTGGGAAAGACTTTAGTTATGGTGTTAATCTCAACGTAACCGCACTGAAAAATGAAGTTCTCGAAGTAAATAATGGTACCGGCTTTGTTGAAGGCGGCAGTTTTGGCGTTGGACAACCTATGCCGGCACGTATGGAAGTTGGTTTACCCATCGGGTATTTTTATGGCTACCAAACCAATGGTATTTTCCAAACCCAGGAAGAAGTTAATATCCACCCTTCGCAGATAGCCCTTGGTGCCGAAGCACAACCCGGCGACATCCGCTTTGTTGACCAAATTACTGTTGATACTACCGGCAATGGTGTGCCAGATATTGCTGATGGCGTAATCAATTCTGATGACAGAGTAAATATCGGCGACCCAATTCCTGCTACAATCATAGGTTTAAATCTTAACCTTAAATATAAAAACTTCGATTTTATCGTTTACACTTATGCAAGTATAGGTAACGACATCGTGAGAAATTACGAAAGGGCACAACCCAACGTGAACAGGATTACCCAAACCCTCGACAGGTGGACTGGCCCGGGCACAAGCAATACCGTACCCAGGGTTACAACAGCAGCCACTACCAACAATGTTTTCTCAGATTACTATGTCGAAGACGGCTCATATTTAAGAATCCAAAGGGTACAATTGGGATACAGAATTCCTGAAAATACTACAATGAAAATTGGTGTAGAAGAATTGAGGTTTTATGTTGCTATCAACAACCTTTATACATTCACAAAATACACGGGCTTCGACCCGGCTGCTTCAAGTGGCAATCCCATTGGCTCGGGTTTCGACTCAGGTTTTTATCCTGCCTCAAGGACATATACATTTGGTTTTACCCTTAACATTTAATATTTGAAACATGAAAAAGAACATTATAAATAAAACAATAGTGGCAGGGCTATTTACAATCACAGCATTATTTATATCCTGTAATGATGATTTTGTAAAAATTTCCCCCGAGTATTCCATCGACTCCGAGAATTATTTCAACTCTTCAGACGACTACTACATGGCGCTTGTCGCTTCGTACGACTTGCTGCAAACCACTTATGCCAACGCCATTGTTGGTGAAATCGCATCTGAAAACACAAAATGTGGTGGCGAAAGCCCAACCGATGTTATTGGCTGGCAGCAAATAGATGACATGATCCACACTTCAACAAACAGCAACCTGAAAGACATCTGGAACTGGATGTTTGCAGGCGTTCAACGTACAAATTATTTTATGGAGTTTAAAGATAAAATTGATTTTGACGGTAAAGAAGCTATGGTAGGTGAAGTGATGTTTTTGAGGGCATATTACAACTTCGAGCTGGTAAAATGGTTTGGCGAAATTCCGATAAAGAAAAATGAAAGGTTCAGCGTTGGTGACGAAACTTCCATACCGCGTTCACCGGTTGCTGATGTTTACGCATACATCGTGGAAGATTTAATTTATGCCGCGAGTGTGTTACCCGAAAATCCTGCTGAAGTTGGCAGGGCAACCAAAGGAGCTGCACTTTCATTATTGGGCAAAGCTTATTTATTCCAGGAAAAATACACAGAAGCTGCCGATGCCTTCGATCAGGTAATAAACAGCGGTGTGTATTCTCTCGCCACCAACTACAACGATATGTGGGAAGCCGTGGGAGAAAACGGCCCCGAATCAGTTTTTGAAGTTCAATATACCGATGTTGAAGGTGCCGGATTTGGTTGCCTCCAGTGTAGCGAAGGAAATGTTGCTGTTGGCTTTAGTGGAGTTAGGGGCTACACCGGCCCACTCTTTTCGCCGGGATTTAGCTTTAACGTTCCCACCGAGGAAGCTGCCGACTTCTTCGAGCCGGGTGATCTCCGCAAAGGGGTTACTATTTTGGATATTGAAGCATGGGAAGCTTCAACCGGCGCAACTTCTACAAAGGGGAATGAACACACAGGATTTTTCAACAGGAAATACCTGCCCCGCAAAAGAAGTGAAGATGCACAGGGTGACCTCAACCTAACCAACCCCAACAATTACAGGGCTATCCGCTATGCCGATGTATTGCTCATGGCAGCCGAAGCTTATAACGTTGGCGGGATAGACGATGCCAAAGCACGGGAATATTTGAACCTTGTTCGCGCAAGGGCATTTGGAAATGATGATCACAGCATTACTGCTGGTGGTGGTGATCTTACCACGGCCATTTACAACGAACGCAGGGCAGAACTGATGGGTGAAGGACACCACTTTTTCGACCTCGTAAGAACCGGAAATGCTCTTGGAACTATCCCTGGTTTTAAAGCAAATAAAAATGAAGTGTTCCCCGTTCCAATCGAAGAAATCGAATTCTCTGCCGGAAACTGGACACAAAATGATGGTTATTAATAATCAAAAATATAATTAAAGATGAAACGACTTAAAAATATAATAGCTTTAATGATTATCCTCGTTTTTGCAGTTGCCTGCGAAAAAGAGATCGATAATCTGGATAAACTAAATGGTGTTACCGCACCGACCGATGTTACCACAACTTTTGATGTTTCCCAGGACAACAGCGGTTTGGTAACCATACTTCCCAACGCAGTTGGAGTAACCGCGTACTGGATTACTTTTGGAGATACCGTACCCGAAACAGCTACTAAATATGGCCTCAATGAAGCAATTACACATAAATATTCTGAAGGTGTATTTACGGTGGGTGTTACTGCTGAAGGATTAACAGGATTAACTACAAAAATTGAACAGGAACTTACCGTTTCGTTCAAAGCCCCGGAAGACATTGTGGTAACAGTTACCCCGGATCCTACAAATCCACTGATTATATCAGTATCAGCAACGGCAACTTATGCTACCGTAATGGACATTTATTTCGGGGATGTGGAAAATGAAGAACCTGTACTTGTACTTCCCGATAGTGTTGCTATGCATACCTACGAAGAAGCAGGAGATTATGTACTTACAGTTGAAGCAAAAAGTGCTGGTGCTGCAAGCACAGTTTACAGCGAAACAATTACCATCAGCGAAGCTTCGGATCCTGTAATGCTTCCGATTGGCTTCGAATCATTTACCATAAACTACACTTTCGAAAATTTTGGTGATGCAACTTCCACAGTTATCGACAACCCGGATGCATCAGGAATTAATACAAGTGCAAGGGTTGGCCAATTGGTTAAAGCCCTCAACGCCGATACCTGGGCCGGAAGTCTTTTGACACTTGGAAGCCCCATTGATTTTTCAAGCAAAAAACTTTTCAAAATGAAAGTTTGGTCGCCTAAATCTGGTATAATTGTTAAACTCAAAGTTGAGAATTTGGATGATGATCAAATAAACCACGAAGTGGATGCAACAAACACTGTATCTGACCAGTGGGAAGAATTGTCGTTCGATTTTTCAGGTATCGATATGAACAATGATTACCAAAAAGTAGTTGTGTTTTTCGACTTCGGTAATCCAGGCGATGATGCCATTTATTATTTTGATGATATCAAATTAACCAGTTCAGCGCCAAGTACCGGCATTGCAGGAATTTGGAAAGTAGCCCCCGAAATCGAATCGCTGGGAGTTGGCCCGAACCAGGGGGATATTTCATGGTGGTCGATAGGCGAGGCTGACCTTACTGCAAGAGCATGTTTCTTTGACGACACCTACGTTTTTGGTGCTGATGGTTCTTTCAGCAACGTGTTGGGGGCTGAAACCTGGATAGAAGGATGGCAAAACGGCGGTGGCGATGAAGGTTGCGGAGCCCCGGTTGCCCCCCACGATGGAACCGTTGCAGCCACTTACATTTACGATGCCGGTGCAGGTACTCTTGCACTCAATGGAACAGGTGCCTACCTTGGTATTCCTAAAGCATTCAATGGCGGCGAACTTGCCGATCCTTCCGAAGCTCCCGAATCGATAACTTATATTACCGAACTTTCGGAAGATAATTCTGTAATGATAGTAGATATTAATGTAGGCACTGCCTGGTGGAGGTATAAACTTATAAAAGAAGGTGGTGGCACAGAACCTACACCACTCGAAGGAACATGGCAGGTAGCACCGGAAGCCGAATCGCTCGGCGTTGGCCCCAACCCCGGAGATATTTCCTGGTGGTCTATAAGCGAGGCTGACCTTACTACAAGAGCCTGTTTCTTTGACGACACCTACGTTTTTGGTGCTAATGGCTCATTTAGTAATGTGGTAGGAACTGAAACATGGATAGAAGGATGGCAAAATGGTGGTGGCGATGAAGGCTGTGCAGCCCCGGTGGCCCCACACGATGGATCACTTGCAGCTACTTACACTTACGACGCCGGCGAAGGCACCGTTACCCTCAATGGGACGGGTGCTTACCTTGGTATTCCTAAAGCATATAATGGCGGCGAACTCACTGCTCCTTCCGAGGCACCGGAATCGATAACTTATCTTATCGAACTTTCGGAGGGTAATTCAGTAATGATTGTGGATATCAATGTAGGCACTGCCTGGTGGAGATATAAGCTTGTAAAAAATTAAAAATTAAGAAATAATGAAAATAATAAATCTAAATATTCTATCCATTTTTGCCGGGCTGCTGCTCATCATGAGCGCCTGCCAAAAAGATCAATACGACCTCGGCGAACTTGTAACACCAACAAACCTAAGTGTAACTTACGAAATTGTTGGCGTGGATGCTGATAATCCAAACGGTGATGGAACCGGAGTGGTAAATTTTACTGCCACCGCCGACAATGCCATAACCTTCACTTTTAATTTTGGTGATGGAAGCGACATTAAATCTTCGCCAAGTGGAAAAATAACAAAACAATTCTCGATTACCGGGGTGAACACCTACCAGGTAAAAGTTTCGGCGGTAGGTACCGGTGGAATCACAAGCGATAAAACCAATGCCCTGGAAGTACTCAGCACTTTTGAAGATGCTGAAGCATTATTGTTCCTGACTGGCGGGAGTTCAAAATCATGGTTTTGGGCAGCCGACCAACCCGAACATGTGGGCATGGGACCCACATCAGAAGATTATGGAGAGTTGGATTATACCTGGCCCAATTGGTGGAGAGCCGCTCCCTGGGAGAAATCATGTATGTACGATGCAGAATTTGTTTTTACGAAAACAGGTCTTGGGTTAAGTTTTGAGCAAATTGCCGGCCCTGCATATATCCCCGGTACTTATGCCGGAGATATTGGCGTGCCAGGTGATAAATGTTATTTAAGCGACACCGTTCCAAACTTGGTCGGGGTTAAGAATGTTTTTTTCTCACCCTCCTCCTCCAAAGCATCAATTGATGGCGGATACAGAGGTACAACAATGACATTCTCAAACAATGGTTTTATGGGTTGGTGGGTTGGAACCAGCGAGTACGACATCATCGAAGTAACTGAAAATATTCTAAAAGTTAGAATAAAGGAAGATGAAACCCAGGCATGGTACCATATTTTCACCAATGTGAGACCTATAGAAGAAAAATAAAAGTTTGTTAAACCCCACCCCCTTTCTCTCTTATGAAAAGGGTGGGAGTTTAACTTACCCATATTGTAATTGCTTTTTTTAAATTAAACACATAAATCGATGAGCCATCAAAAATTCGCTTTAGCCTGGACAGGCACAGGAATTATCCTTTCATCACTGATGATACTCTTTTTCTTTGCCTTGATATCTTGTGAAAAAGATAATGAAGATGCTGCTTTTAATGCAGATTTTAACTTCGAATACATTGATGATAATAATGTACAATTTACCAATGCCTCCAATGGTGAATATTATTCGATGATATGGAATTTCGGCAATGGCACTTCTGACACTACCACCGAAAAGAAAAAAAATTACCACATTTATTATTCCGAGGCCGGTGATTATGAAGTGTCGCTTAGGCTGACAAATTTCACGGGTACCAACAAAACCATTAGCAAAACAGTAAGCATTTCAAACAGCTTCCTGGAACTTTCTTTTACCGCGGTGGTCGAACCGGAAAACCCAAACGTAGCGTTACTTACAAACACAACTCAAGGATCGATCGATTCGTTTAAGTGGCTATACCTCGATGTTGAAGTTGAAAATGAAACGGAACACCTTGCCTTTTTTCCGTTGGCCGGAGATTATGATGTGGAACTGGTCGTTACAAAAAACGGCACTGATCACTCCATGATTCATTCGGTGAACATCACGCAGGATGCTCCTAACGTTGAACCTTCGTTTACGGCTGTTGTGCAATCCGGCAATCCAAACCAGGTACTGCTCACAAATACAACACAGGAATCCATCGATTCGTTTAAGTGGCTATACCTCGATATGGAAGTGGAAAATGAAACCGAGCACCTCGCCTATTTTCCCTCTGCCGGAGTTTTTGATGTGGAACTCATCGTAACAAAAAACGGTGCTGATTATTCACGAATACAGTCGGTAAACATCACCCAGGATGACCCCGACCTTTTATGGTCAGAAGAATTTGATTACACAGGCTCACCTAACACTGCAAAATGGAACATGGAAACCGGCGGTGGTGGCTGGGGCAATAATGAGCTCCAGTATTACAAAAACACGCAAAGCAATGCCAAAGTTGAGAATGGTTTACTTACCATTACCGCCAGGGAAGAATCTTTCGGTGGCCGAAATTATACCTCGGCTCGTATAACTACCCAAAGTAAGTTCGATTTCAAATACGGCAGGATTGAAGCCCGCATAAAACTCCCCTATGGTAAAGGGCTATGGCCTGCGTTTTGGATGCTGGGAAAAAATATAAATTCAGTAAGCTGGCCTGCCTGTGGCGAAATCGATATTATGGAAATGGTTGGCGGCACAGGCTGGGACAACACCTGCCATTCCACACTGCATTGGGAAGATATTAATGGTAACCATGGTTCGCATGGTGATAGCCACCAGCTTTCGTCAGGGATTTTTGCCGATGATTTTCACGTGTTTTCCCTTGAATGGGACAGCGAGGTAATCAGGGCTTATGTGGATGATATACATTACTACACCATCGCCATTAACGAACCGCAGTTTGACGAGTTCCGTCAAAACTTCTTCATCATTCTCAACCTTGCCGTAGGCGGCAACTGGCCGGGCTCACCTGATGATACCACCGTTTTCCCGCAAACTATGCAAGTGGATTATGTAAGAGTTTATCAAGAATAATTTTTTAATAATGTTAGCTTCATAGCGAAATCAATTACCCCGACTTTTAAGTCGGGGATTATAAAGGCATAGGCAATCCCCTCCTGTTTTTTCTGTAAAAATGCCTTCGGCATTTTTATAGAAAAAACAGGAGGCCGAAGCCATCGAAAAATTCAAATAGGATAGTATTCATCACGAATAGTGTAGAAATTTATAATTCAATAATATGCTAAAACAGCTACTAAGTCTTGCATTCATCATTTTTCTACTAACATCCTGCAATATGCAAACCACAGACAATTCCGGGGAGAAACATGCAGAAAATAATGCAGGATTTTTTGAGCTGGTGTGGCAGGATGAATTTGATTACACGGGTCTGCCTGATTCTACAAAGTGGCTGTACGACACCGAAGGAAACGATGCCGGTTGGGGAAACAATGAAGCACAGGTTTATACCATAGCCAAAAAAGAAAATGCGCATGTTGAAAATGGAATCCTATCCATCCGGGCGGTGAATGAACTTATCGGGAATAAAGATTTCAGTTCTGCCAGGCTGGTTTCAAAAGCCGACTGGAAATATGGTAAGGTTGAGGTGAATGCAAAATTACCTGCTGGCCGTGGAACATGGTCGGCCATCTGGATGATGCCGGGTGGATGGACATTTAAAGATGGAAACTGGCCCGACATTGGCGAAATCGACATCATGGAACACGTGGGTCACAACCTGGGGATAATCCATGCCTCGGCTCACTCCAGGGATTATCAATGGCAAAAGGGAACACAAAAATCGGCAACGATAGATATTCCTGATGTCGCCGAAAAATTCCATTCTTACATTGTCGAATGGAATCCGGAGCTAATGACAGCCTCGGTTGACGACAACGTATATTTTGAGTACAAGAACGAAGGTTTGGGCGAAACAAAATGGCCCTACGACAAACCATTTTACCTCATCCTAAACCTTGCCGTTGGCGGTGCATGGGGAAGTATGCAAGGAATAGATACCACAGCATTTCCACAAACAATGCAAATCGACTACGTGAGGATTTACAAAAAGCAGGGCTATTAATATTTCAGTTTACACAAATGAAAAAAGAAAAAATATATCTGGGCGAAAATGAAATTAAAACAGCCCATGCGGAGGTATCGGGACAGATTGTTGAAATTGATGGTGAGAAATATTACCAGATCAAGAACTACCATGAAATGCCTGATTTTTTCATCAGCGTTGTTAGCGACTCCAACCACTGGATGTTTATTTCAAGCACCGGGTCATTATCCGCAGGACGAAAAGACCGCGAAAATGCATTATTCCCCTATTATACCGACGATAAAATCCATGATTACAAAGGCATCACCGGAAGTAAATCTATTTTCCTGATCGACAAAAACGGGAAAAAATTTCTCTGGGAACCTTTCTCTTATCACTCACAAAAATTTTACAACATTAGCACCTGCCTCTATAAAAGCATTTATGGAAATAATATAATTTTTGAAGAAACCAATACTGACCTGGGCCTGAATTTCCGCTATGGCTGGTACAACAGCGAAAAGTTTGGTTTTGTAAAAAAATCCTCACTCATAAACCTTAATCAAGCCAATTGCAATATCGAAATACTGGATGGACTTCAAAATATTATTCCCCATGGCGTTGGTTACACCTTTCAAAACGAATACAGCAACCTTTCGGATGCCTACAAAAAAAGTGAACTAATCGAAGGAACTACTTTGGGCTTGTACATGCTTAGCGCGATTCCTGTTGACCGGGCCGAGCCCAGCGAAGCCTTGAAAGCAAGCACTGTTTGGTCGCTGGGTTTTGGCAAGCAAAGCCAAATACTCATTTCCGATAAGCAGGTCGAAAATTTTAAAAATGGATTTGGGCTTGAACCTGAGTATGATATTCGTGCAAAACGGGGAGCATATTTTATCCATGCAAATGTTGATCTTACCCAAAATAAAAAACAAGAATGGTTTACCGTTGCCGAAATAAACCAAAGCTCCACGGATGTTGGAAACTTAAGCCACTTCATCAGCAACACTCCCGGTATTGCCGCTTTGATTGAAAAAGACATTCTGCAAGGCACTTTCAACCTAAAAAAAATGGTGGCTTTCGCCGATGGCTTTCAAATAACGAACACCGATTTGTGTTATGCCCGCCATTTTACCAATACGCTTTTTAACATTTTGCGGGGAGGTATTTATATTAATAATTACACCATCGATAATCAGGATTATAAAAAATATGTGTGGCAGATAAACCGATTGGTTGCCAGTGGATACCAAACCTGGCTCGAAAATATCCCAACCGATATTTCAAACAATGCCCTGATTGATCTGGCAAAGAAAAATGGCAACGCCGATTTACTTAGGATTACCTTAGAGTATTTGCCGCTAACTTTTAGCCGGAGGCATGGAGACCCCAGCCGGCCCTGGAACATGTTTTCGATAGAAACAAAAAATGATGATGGTTCTATAAAATATTACTATGCCGGAAACTGGCGCGATATTTTTCAAAACTGGGAAGCCTTGTGCTATTCATACCCCGATTTTATCGAGGGGATTATTGCCAAATTCGTGAATGCCTCAACCATCGATGGCTACAACCCTTACCGCATTATGCGCGATGGCATCGACTGGGAAAGCCCCGACCCGCACGACCCCTGGGCTTATATCGGCTACTGGGGTGACCACCAGATTATTTACCTCGAAAAATTACTGGAGCTTTCCAATAATTTCCATCCGGGCAAGCTGGATTTTTGGCTTACCAACAAAATCTTCACTTACGCCAACGTACCCTACCGGATTAAATCTTATGAAAATATTTACAAGGATCCGAAGAATACAGTCGATTTTGATGATGAACTCAATACCAAAATCAAGGCTGAAGCAGAATATATGGGAGCCGATGCCAAACTGCTAAAAAATAAATCGGGTGAAAATATCTATAAAGTAAACCTAAGCGAAAAAATTCTGGCAACACTTTTATCCAAGTTGAGCAATTTTATTCCGGAAGCCGGAATATGGATGAACACCCAGCGCCCCGAATGGAATGATGCCAACAATGCGCTCGTGGGCAACGGAACGTCGATGGTTACACTGTATTACCTCAGGAGGTTTTTAAAGTTTTGGGATGATAAACTGGACTCAAGCAAAATCGAAAGTGTCAATGTTTCTGTAGAAATAGCCGAATTATTTGAAAACATTCAAGGCTTTTTGCACGAAAATGCTCCCCTATTGGAAAAAGGATTTTCAAATACTGACCGCAAAAAATTTGCCGACCACCTTGGCAACGCCCACTCGGTGTATAGAAATAAAATTTATACACATTCCTTTTCGGGAAAAACAAAGGAACTCACGGTAAAAAACCTTGTCGATTTTTTCAAATTGTGCCTGAAGTATATGGATCAATCCATCGTGGCAAACAAACGGGCCGATGGTTTGTACCATGCCTATAATTTGATTTCATTAAATGATGATAATATTTCTATTCGTCATTTGTACGAAATGCTCGAAGGACAGGTTGCAGTTTTGAGTTCAGGTTTTCTATCCACCACCGAAAGCCTCGAAGTTTTGGACGCATTGAAAAAGAGCCAAATTTACCGTGCCGATCAGTACAGTTACATGCTTTACCCCGACAGGCAATTACCACGGTTTATGGATAAAAATACCATCCCTCCCGAAGCTGTTAAGTCATCCCCATTATTAACAAAACTTATCGAAGATAACGAACCGACCATCATCCAGAAAGATGATTCAGGACAATACCATTTTAACAGTGAGTTCAGAAATGCTGATGTGCTTGCATCGGCACTCGAATCCCTTGCAAATAGTGAATACCATCATTTAATTTTAAAAGAGAAAAAAGAAATTCTGGCTATTTACGAAGAAGTTTTCGACCACCAGTCCTTTACCGGACGGTCTGGAACTTTTTTCGGTTACGAAGGTTTGGGTTCCATTTATTGGCACATGGTTTCCAAGCTCCTGCTTAGCACACAGGAATATTATTTTAGGGCAATCGAAGAAGGTGCAGCACCTTCAGTTATCGGGCAGTTAAAAGACCATTACTACGAAATAAAAGCCGGGATTGGCCTGTACAAAAAACCTGATTTATATGGCTCTTTCCCAACCGATGCTTACTCGCATACACCGGCAAACGCGGGTGTAAAGCAACCGGGACTGACAGGCCAGGTGAAAGAAGATATTATTTCACGCATTGGCGAAATGGGTGTTATCATCCAAAAAGGAATAATAACGTTCAAACCGCATTTACTCAATCATGAGGAAATATTGGATAAGGAAGGCGTTTTTGAATACTTTTCGCTCAAAGGAGAAGCCCGCCAAATATCCCTAAATAAAAACCAGATCGGTTTTACAATTTGCCAGGTGCCCGTGGTTTACAATTTTACGAACAAAGACAAAATAAGCGTTGAATATGAGAATAGTACAAGCGCTTACCTTAACGGAAATTCGCTTGATGAGCAAATAAGTCATTCGATTTTTAGCCGAAGTGGGAATATTAAGCAAGTCAATGTATCGATAAACACACCAAATTATGTCTAGCTACAACGAGGAAAAAATATTGACCTTAACGGGAATTCAAGCCCTGCCAAGAAAACAGGACGAATTAATCGCGCTGTTTCATAAAGTGATAAAACAAAAAATGCACGGCTTATGCTTCAGTCCCTACCTCGATGGGCAAGAACCCGGTTTTCAATTGACAGAGGCACAAATACGGAGAAGAATAGAAATCATTAAGCCACATACAAAATGGATCAGGACTTTTTCGTGTACCGAAGGCAACGAAATGATTCCGCGAATTGCAAAAGAATATGGCCTGAAAACCCTGGTTGGGGCCTGGCTGGGTGAAGATGAAAGCATAAATGAGCAGGAAATTGAAAACCTCATAAAAATAGCCAAAGCCGGCCATGCCGATATTGTAGCTGTTGGCAACGAAGTGATGTACCGTGGCGATTTGACCGAAGCGGAACTATTGGTTTTTTTAAACCGGGTAAAAAGCGAAATCCCTGGAATCCCCGTGGGTTATGTTGATGCTTATTATCAATTTGAAGATCGCCCAAACATTACCAAAGCCTGCGATGTAATACTTGCAAATTGCTATCCTTTTTGGGAAGGCTGCAACCTTGACTATTCATTGCTCTACATGAAAGATATGTACCACAGAACCCTGAAAGTGGCAAAAGGCAAAAAAGTAATTATAAGCGAAACCGGCTGGCCAAACCAGGGTGAGGAGTTTTATGGGGCAGAACCATCCCCAAAAAATGCACTCATTTATTTCCTCAATACACAAAAATGGTCGCAGGAAAATAATATTGAAATTTTCTATTTTTCATCTTTTGATGAAGCATGGAAGACCAGTGATGAAGGAACTCTTGGTGCATTTTGGGGACTGTGGGATAAGCAGGAGAAATTGAAATATTAATGAGGGTTCGTTGATAGGTTTTAGTTTCCCGCAGATAACGCAGAATATCGCTGATAATAATTTGTAAAAACCAGCCTTGCCTGCTTCGCGAGGCAGGCCTTGACCTTTCTCCGCCAGATGGCGGAAAGGGAGGCCAGCCGCAAAAGCGACTGC
>CAZQIV010000135.1:15393-18310 GCA_964593705.1 uncultured Lentimicrobiaceae bacterium
ATCAGAAAAATCCAACTGCACAGCGCAGGATTGCAGATGAGTTAGAGGGGGTCTTTGTAAAATGTAATTTGAGTAGAAAGTAATAGCTAACTAATTTCAATAATTTTCAATAGAAAAAAAGACAAATTTAATTATGAAGTATGAAAACTGGGATAATTAAAAGATTGAGACTTGCAGGTTTAATGCTCTTTATAGCAGCAATACTAAGCCTGACAGCTTGCAATCAAAACATGAATTCAGATAAAAATTCGATGGAAAAATCTACACAAGAATCAAAAGAGGTTTTGCAAGCAAAAGGTGATTTATTAATGGGAGTTTCCGAGGCAGTTTGTTATTCGGGTTTCAGGAGCGGGCAGCATCCCGACCGGGGCATCGGAGCTGTGAATCCATCCTACGAAGAAACCCTGGAAGACCTTAACATGCTCATCGATCAAACCAATTTTAGGTTAATCAGGGTTTACGATTCGGGTGATAATACGGAGATGGTTTTGCGTGTCATCAACGAAAATAAAATCCCTATCAAAGTAATGCTGGGCATTTGGCTGCAAGCCGAATTAAGTGCCCACGAAACCTGTGAATGGCTTACCGAACCCATTCCTGAGAAAGAACTCCGGCAAAACAAAAAGCTAAACTTGGCCGAAATTGAGAAAGGAATTCAATTGGCCAACAAGTACAAAGATATTGTAGTCGCGGTAAACGTGGGAAATGAAGCCCTTGTTGACTGGAACGATCATAAGGTGAACACCGACACCATAATTTCTTATGTAAAAAAAGTAAAACTGGCCATCAAACAGGAAGTTACCGTAGCGGATAATTACAAGTGGTGGGCCGACCATGGAACTGCGCTTGCAAAAGCCGTCGATTTTATTTCCATACATGTATATCCCGTGTGGGAAGGAAAAGATATTGACGAGGGAATGTCGTTTACCATCGAAAATGTAATGGAAGTAAGAAAAGCCCTGCCCAATGCCAGGATCATCATCAGCGAAGCGGGCTGGGCCTCGGTTGCTTCAGAATTTGGCGAACGTGCAAGCGAAGAAAAACAACTTCAGTATTTCAACGACCTTTTTGCCTGGGCAAAAAAAAATAACATCACCACATTTTTCTTTGAAGCTTTTGACGAAGACTGGAAAGGAAACCCCGATAATCCTTTGGGAGCTGAAAAACACTGGGGACTTTTTACAGTTGACCGCAAGGCGAAAAAGGTAATGAATACATCTTTAACAAAAAACTAAATGGCACATTTTAAAACAGCAGCGAGAGATAGAGTACCCATTGGGCAGAAAATGGCTTTTGGATCAGGTCATTTTATACTTAATATTTTACCTGGGACACTTGGTGTTTTTATTCAATTCTTCCTTCTGACAGCTTGGGGAGTTGATCCTTTATGGGCTGGCGTTTTGGGTGGAGTACCAAGAATATTCGATGCTTTAACTGACCCCATAATGGGTTTCATTTCAGACAATACCAAATCCAGATGGGGACGCAGAAGACCCTACATTTTTTCAGGAGCAATCATTAGTGGCATACTCTTCTTTTTGATGTGGCAGCTCGACGATAATGCCTCACAAACATATATTATTTGGCACGTAATGGTTCTTCAAATCCTCTTCCTTGTTGGTAATACAATGTTTGCAACACCACTGGTGGGTCTTGGCTACGAAATGTCATCTGATTATAATGAAAGAACAAGATTAATGAGTTTTGCCAACAGCATGGGACAAATCGCATGGATCATTGTGCCCTGGCTGTATGTTATCATCCCAGACTCAAATACCTTTAATACGCAAACTGAAGGTGTGCGGACTATGGCTCTTATTGTAGGTGCAATGACTATTTTCTTTGGAATTCTACCGGCACTGTTTACAAAGGGCATTAAGTTGGCAAACATGGGAAATCGGCAAAAAATTACTTTCAAAACACTTTCCTCCAACATGAAAGAATTGTTTGCAGGTATTGTTCAGGTTTCTAAAAACAAACCATTTATGAAATTATGTGGAGCTACATTTTTAGTTTTTAATGGCTTCCAGCTTGTAGCGGCATTCGGCGTTTTTATTATTGTATTTTATATTTATAGCGGCAGTTACGAATTAGCTGGAACCTGGCCAGCTTGGTTTAATACAATTAATGCAATGCTTACTGCTTTTCTGGTTATACCAATAATTTCAAAAATGGCAAATAAATGGGGAAAGAAAAATGCCTTTTTAATCTCAACTGCCCTATCCATTGCAGGCTATATACTAAAATGGTGGGGCTTCGATAAAGAACTAAATTTTAAATTTAACGAAACAAGTATAGGGCAAGGATTAAATTCAGCCCTAGGCTCTCTCTTCGAATATTTAAACCCGATATTGGATAATGTTGGGATGTCGTGGTTTTCTATTGATCCGGGTAGTGAAATATCATGGCTTATGTTTTTACCTATCCCATTATTTGCTTTTGGAATGGGAGGATTATTCACCTTAATGATGAGTATGACAGCCGATGTTTGTGACCTGGATGAGCTGGAAAACGGAATGCCGCGTAAAGAAGGAACCTATGGTGCTATTTATTGGTGGATGGTAAAATTAGGGCAAGCCATCGCCTTGGTGATTGGAGGATTGGTGCTAAAATTAGTTGGTTTTGATCCAAACGAAACTTTGCAATCTGCTGAAACAATGACGCGTCTTCGTGTTGCCGACATTATTATTCCAGCCTTAACCGCTTTTTTGGCTCTGTTGGTAATGTGGAAATATGACCTTACCGAAGAAAAAGCCCATGATATTAAAACTCAATTGGTTGAACGAAGAGGAGAATTGTAAACTAAAACCAAGCAGATATGAAAATCTTTAAATTTATCATTATCATTTTTCTAATGGCCAGCTTAGGTGCCTGCAATCAAAATACCCTGTTGGTCGATGTTTATGAAACTTCCGCC
>CAZQIV010000136.1:0-18306 GCA_964593705.1 uncultured Lentimicrobiaceae bacterium
TCTAACATCCAACATCTTTTATCTAACATCTAACATCTTTTATCTAACATCTAACTTCTATTTTCTAACATCCAACATCTAACATCCAACATCTTCTTTCTAACTTCTATTTTCTAACATCTATCATCTTTTTTCTAACATCTATCATCTTTTTTCTAACATCTAACATCCAACATCTATCATCTTTTTTCTAACATCTATTTTCTTTCATCTTTTATCTAACATCCAACATCTATCATCTAACATCTTTTTTCTAACATCTAACATCTTTTTTCTAACATCCAAAACATGAACATAAACGCCTTCTTAGACCAGGATCAAAACAAAGACCTTTTGCGGCTTTTGACTGCCGGATCGGTTGATGACGGAAAATCAACATTGATTGGCCGGCTGCTTTTCGACAGTAAAAAACTATACGAAGACCATTTAATAGCGCTTGAGCGCGACAGCAAACGCGTGGGACATGCCGGCGAAGACATCGACTATGCACTCTTGCTCGATGGGCTCAAAGCTGAACGAGAACAGGGAATCACCATCGACGTAGCTTACCGGTACTTCAGTACCAATAAGCGTAAGTTTATTATTGCCGATACCCCCGGGCATGAGCAATACACCAGAAATATGGTAACCGGAGCTTCAACGGCAAACCTCGCCATCATTCTTATCGATGCGCGAAAGGGAGTAATCACCCAAACCAAACGACACACCTTCATCGTCTCAATGCTCGGCATTAAACATGTGGTTCTGGCTGTAAACAAGATGGATTTGATGAATTTCAGTAAAGAGGTTTTTGATAATATTTGTGATGAGTATCGCAACTTTATTACCAGCCTCGATATTCCAGACATCAACTTTATTCCGCTTTCAGCGCTCAAAGGCGATAATGTAGTTGACCTTTCCGATAAAATGCCCTGGTATCACGGTAAAAGCATGCTCGAATTCCTGGAAACTGTGCATATCAGTAGCGACCAAAACTTTAGTGATTTCAGATTTCCTGTGCAATATGTCAACAGGCCTTCGCTGGATTTCAGGGGCTTTGCAGGGAGGGTCACTTCGGGTATTGTAAAGACCGGGGATACTGTTATGGCTCTACCCTCACGCCAAACAAGCAAGGTGAAAGAGATCATAAGCTATGATGGGGAAAAAGAAGAAGCCTGGCCACCCCAGTCAGTAACTCTTACACTGGAAGACGAAATTGATGTATCGCGTGGTGAGATGCTGGTACATCCTGACAATTTACCCATTATCGAGCGCCACTTTGAAGCCCACCTGGTGTGGATGGACGAAAAACCCATGAAAATGGACACCCAATTCTACATCAAACACAATGCTAATACCACTAAAGCCCGCATTGACCAAATACGGTATAAGATTGATGTAAACACATTGGAAAAATCCGAGATCGATCACTTTGAATTAAACGAGATCGGCAGGGTGGTACTTACCACGGTTAAACCCATCTTTTTTGATCCTTACAAAAAAAATCATGGCACCGGCTCCTTTGTGCTCATCGACCCGGTAACCAACAATACGAGCGCCGTGGGTATGATTATAGATCAACTCACGGGGAAAGACCTGCCTTCGCGTATTACGGATATGGATAAGGAAAAAATTGATCGTGGTGAAGGTTTGATCTCAAAACCAGAAAGGGAAACAGCATACAATCAGAGGGGTGCAACAATTTGGATTACAGGACTGCATGGCAGCGGGAAAAACCACCTGGCCTATATCCTCGAAAAACGACTATTTGACGGAGGTGCAAAAGTCGTCCTGCTGGATGGCAGCACAGTGCGTTCGGGCTTATCGCGCGAATTGGATCACTCACCCACCGACCGGGCAGAACACTTGCGCAGGGTAGCTCATGTAGCACGCATCCTGACCGAACAAGGGATTATCACAATTTGCTCATTCATCTCACCTGACGAAAACATCAGGAAACAAGTGGCAGAAATTATTGGCGAAGACCATTTCCATTTGATTTACATGAATGCTGACATTCACTTTAGCCGCAAAAACAAACCTGCATTATACGATAAGGCAGAAAATGGAGAAATTGAAAATATGCCGGGCGTGTATGCGGTTTATGAAGTTCCGGAATCTCCGGATTTGATACTAAAACCTGAGAAACAAGAAGCAAATACAGATATTATCCTGGATTATCTTTTATCGAAGAAAATTTTTCCGCTGAGGTAGAGGGGAGAGGGAAGATGGGAGAGGTTAGATGGGAGAGGTTGGAGGGGAGAGGTTGGAGGGGAGAAGTTAGATGGGAGAAGTTAGATGGGAGAGGTTGGAGGGGAGAGGTTGGAGGGGAGAAGTTAGATGGGAGAAGTTAGAGTATTGGAGTGATGTTGAGCGAAGCGAAATCCCGCCACTGCGGGAGAGTATTGGAGTGATGTTGAGCGAAGTCCCGCACGTGCGGGATCCCGACCCTTCGGGGAAATCCCGCCACTGCGGGAGAGTATTGGAGTATTGGAGTGGTGGAGGGTTGGAGGGTTGGAAATGGGATGGAGAGACGCACAGCCTGCCCCGATTTTTCGGGGGACGTGCGTCTGGAGTGATGGAGGGTTGGAGTCCCGATAGTTATCAGCGAATTTATTAAGGCTCTTTAATTTAGTTATTAAAGTATTAAATACCATATAGAGAACATGTTACATTTTCATTTTTGATAATTAAATTTGGCGCTACCTTTTTTGTGGACTTTTGTGGATTTTTGTGTCTTCGTGATTTAGTGGCATTTATTTTTTGCCACAACCTGTCCCGATTAACGGGAAAAACACCCCGATAGCTATCGGAACACCAAATCCCACGAAACAACGCCACATTTAAATTTAGATTATTTGGATAAAACAATAAGTGAATCAAATCATTACAATATTATGAACTCTAATTTACAATGCTAATAAAATGATTGATGGCTATCGGGACGTGATGGAGTGGGGAGGTTTTTGCTTTCTATGGAAGCAGAAATCGATAGTTGATGCCAAAGGAAAATGCATCCATTCCTTCCAGCCCGGCGAGGAGGACAATATGTTTAAGAATTGTGAGCCTTATGCCAGTATTCCATTTATCGGCATCATATTCCAGCATCAACTCCAGGTACTCCATGTTTTTGGGCGAGATGTTGATGCCCCCAAAAAAGCCGATGAATTGGTAAGTGTTTGCTGCAATAACATCAGCGCCATAGCCTGCTGTAATTCCTATTTTGCCAAGAATATTTTTTGGGCGAAAATTTTTCGTCATTACGATATAGCTGGAATTAAAATAGGAAGCACCTTTTCCATCAGGATTTATTAAACCCTCACCAGTTGTTTTATAAAAGCCCTGTAATCCTATCACAATAGATGGTAAATACTTTCTTTCTCTCAAGGGCTGAAGGCGGCCTGAAATCATACGGTCACCATTGATTATATCCTCATGATCCTTATTATAACCATTTGGATAGGTAACCCGAACACTCACTTCAGCAAATGGCAGAAAAGTGATAGTAAAATATCCAAGACTATATGTGTAATTTTTTCCAACAGAATAGAGATCATAATACTTACTATTGAGATAACTATACCCCAGAAACATGGTTTTATCTTTTTGAAAATCAGCAGTAGGAATTGAATAGCCCCCACTAAGACCAGTAAGCGATTGAGCCTGGAGAAGGGGTGTTAAGAAAAAACAAAATAATAAAATGCCAATGTATTTAATCTTCATCTGTCAATGTATCATCAAATATACCTCACCAAAATACTCCCCAGGAATATGATTGCAGGTTTTGTTAATAAATTAAATTAAGATTCAACAGTTGATGCTACCTGAGGGTCAACATGGGTGGCATGTTTAGGATTATCCAGTTTCTGAAAAACAGAATTATTACTTATGTATTCGGGAATGGCTGCTTTTAAAATCGCAACAATTTTGTAAGGATCATTATTTTTTAATGCTTGCACCATTCCTGTAAAAGCCTCACTTACCCGTGTCCTGGAACCACTTTCAACTTTGGCAATCATGATTTTGGGATGATAGGTACCAATTGTATTCTCACCATTGGTAAGTAACTCTTCATAAAGTTTTTCGCCAGGTCGCAAACCCGTGTATTCAATGGAAATGTCTTTGTCGGGTTGAAAACCGGCGAGCCGTATCATATTTATAGCCAGGTCAACAATCTTTACAGCTGCTCCCATATCAAAGATAAACACCTGCGATTCCTCACCCATAATACCTGCCTCCAAAACCAACTGACAAGCCTCGGGAATCGTCATAAAGAATCGTATTATTTCGGGGTGTGTAACCGTAACAGGCCCACCGCATTCAATCTGATCGCGAAAAATTTTTATCACCGAGCCATTCGACCCGAGAACGTTTCCGAAGCGGGTAGTGATAAAACGGGTTTTCGTTTTCTGTACCTTGCCGCCCAGTTGTTGGCAGTACATTTCGGCCAATCGTTTGCTGGCACCCATCACATTTGTCGGGTTAACTGCCTTATCTGTCGAAATCATCACAAACCTATCTACCTTGTATTTCAATGCCAGGTCAGCGATAATTCGGGTTCCAAACACGTTGACACGTATAGCTTCAAAAGGATTTTCCTCCATCATGGGAACATGCTTGTATGCAGCCGCATGAAAAACAAAATCAGGCTTATGCTCATCAAAAATCCATTCCATACGCGTCCTGTTGGATACATCGGCAATAATATAAACTACTTCGACAAGTGGTGTTTTCAGGGTCTTATCCAAAACCTGTTTGAGCTCAAAGAGCGGGGTTTCAGCCTGATCTACGAGTACAAGTTTCGCCGGCCAATACCTGGCCAGTTGATTTACCAATTCACTTCCAATACTTCCTGCAGCACCTGTAACCAATACTACCTGGTTTTTAAATACAACCTTTAGCCTTGGATTTTTAATTTGTATTGGTTCGCGTTGCAAAAGGTCTTCAATTTGTATTTTCTCGATCTGCTTAGCCTGCAACTCGCCATTCATCCATTTATCGACCGGAGGCACATTTTTGATCACCACAGGCAATTTAATAAATTCATCAACCATCTGCTGCCGCCTATGCGTGGTGATGTTTTTAATGGCAAATATTACCTCATCAACACCTTTTTTTCCAATAAAATCTTCATTTATCGCCGCGAGATTATAAACGCGAATCCCTTCGATGGTTTTGCCTACTTTCCCGGGGTTTTCATCGGCATAACCAACAATCTGGTAATTGGAAGCACCTCCATTCCCCAGCGTATTCTTAACTACCATCCCCAATTCTCCGGCTCCAATTATCAATACATTAATGCGCTCCTTCTTTTTAAAATTAAAAACATGGAAAACATGCTTAACCCAAAGCCTCGAAAATAACAACAGAAAGATACTGGTAAGATAAAATATCAGGCTTACCGAATAGGGAATTTTTATGAGCTCAATATCATAAACTTTGGAATCGAGAAAACTGATGACTAATACTATTGCAAGAGTTAGCGACATCGACTCAAAAGTCTTAAGCGCATCTTTGATACCGGTGTGCCGGATGATTCCTGCATGGGATTTAAAGATAAGGATTGAAATTAGGGCAGCGACAAGGAAGATCAATTCGCCAAACCATAGCTGCTGCCAGTCAATCGCCCACAACTCAAAATTTAATCGAGTAACATAGGCAATGAAAACACTGAGGAAAACAATTCCCAAATCAAAACACAGTACTATCCACTTTGATAGGTATCTGCTTGAAACAACATTATAAAAAATTTGTAAACGTTTCTTCATAAGCAACAGAGGGTTATGCGCAAAAAAAACTTAGTATTGTAACTGAATCATGCAAATATAAAAAAAAACAGCATCCATTATGAAAATATTTTTACCAAAACTTTGAATATACGTTCAAAGTCATCTTCCACCAGGTTTGATCCCGAGGGCAAACACAAACCATGGTCGAATAAGTGTTGTGCAACGCCATTGCCAAGGAAAGGATATTTACTGAATACCGGCTGCAAATGCATGGGTTTCCAAAGGGGTCGCGATTCGATATTATCTTTTGCCAAAGCCAGTCGCAGGGTTTCGCGCGTAATACCTTTATTATTCATAGGATCTATCAATAATGTGCTAAGCCAACGATTTGAAAACATCCCGGGTTCTTCTTCCTGAAAAGCAAGCTCATAGCCCATCTTAGCTTTCTCAGCAAAAAAGTTCCGATAGCTCTCAAAGATTTCGCGGTGTTTCGCAACCCTTTGCCCGAGGACTTCCATCTGCCCACGCCCAATGCCGGCCAGCACATTGCTCATGCGATAGTTGTAGCCAATCTGCGAATGCTGGTAGTGGGGTGCAGTGTCGCGAGCCTGGGTAGCCAAAAACCGTGCATACTCAATAATTTCGCCATCATCCGATAAAAGTGCTCCTCCCCCACTGGTGGTAATAATTTTGTTGCCGTTAAAAGAAAGGATGCCCATTTTCCCGATAGTGCCGGTATGCTTTCCGTGGTAGAGCGAACCCAAGGATTCTGCGGCATCTTCGATCACGGGAATATCATATTTTTCGGCAAGAGCCATAATTTCGTCCATCCTGGCTGGCATACCATATAAATGCACCGGAACAATGGCCTTCGGTTTTTTGCCCGGTAAAAGTTTACCATCCACCTTTAGTTTCCCGTCCAGGCTGTCCCGAATGGCCTGCTCCAGGAATTTTGGGCTCATATTCCAGGTATCGGCTTCGCTATCAATAAACACAGGAACTGCACCCTGATACACAATTGGATTGGCCGAAGCCGAGAAGGTCATACTTTGGCAAAGCACTACATCGCCGGCTTTTACCCCGAAATGAATCAATGCCAGGTGCAGCGCGCCAGTCCCTGAGCTTAGGGCAGCGGCATGTTTGATTCCTGTAAACTTACACAAATCATCTTCAAAGCCATCTACATTAGGTCCCAAGGGTGCTATCCAGTTGCTGTCGAAGGCATCTTTCACATATTTTTGTTCTGTTCCTCCCATGTGCGGGGAGGAGAGCCAGATTTTTTTCTTTTCGGTCATGGGGTGTTTATTCTAATTTTCGGTGGCAAAGTTACAATTAAAATTACTTTATTTTTTGGGATGAATGATATTTATTGGAACCCCGAAAAAACGGGGCAGGCACGGAGTACACGGATCGGACGGATCCGCCAGTGGTCGGACAAGTTTAACACGGATTTCTATTTGATCAGTGAAAATCCCCGCCTGCAAGCACTTAACCCAGACAACGGCGGGCAGGCGTTTAATCCATGTTATCTATGTTCTTTTTTTGAGGCCTTCCCCGTTTTTTCGGGGTCATCCGTGTTCTAATCTTGCAATAAAATAATACTTTTGCCCCTCTCAAAAAATGCAAATATGATAAAATATAATGATGTTCTTAAAAAATATGCTTCATTAATTAATGTAGCCATTTTCATCCTGATCACCTATTTCTTTCATGAATTATGGTGGGCATTTTCAAAAGAAATTAAATCCGTTCCCGGTGTACTTGAAACGGCTGAATGGCTGGCCCACCAGGTTTTTACTGCCAGCCTTTGGTTTATCCAGGCAACTTATGATAGCGGCGCTGTTGCCGAAGCAAACAACACCATCCGGTTCAGCAACCTTGGCTATATCACGGTTAATGAAAGCTGCTCAGGCCTCAAACAGTTTTATCAGATTCTTGTTTTGTTTGTGCTCTTTCCCGGCCCGTGGAAACACAAATCATGGTTTATCCCCATGAGTATCATCATCATGCACTTTACCAATATTAGTCGCATAATCCTGCTGGGGATGATTACCTTGTGGCTGCCCGATTACTGGGATTTTGCACATACCTGGATTTTACGTCCGTTTTTCTATGTTGTAATTTTCATGCTGTGGGTTTGGTGGGTTGAAAAGTTTGGTGGAGTTGGGAGTCCCGAAAAGTAGAAAATTTTCTCCAAAGGAGTCCTTCGGACAATTTTCGTTATTTTTCGAGGATGCACGAGCGAAGCTCGGCAGAGAGACTGAATGACTGAGTGATGGAGTAGTGGAGTTTAAGAGTTGAGAGGTTTGAAAAGTTTAGAAGGTTTATAGTTTAGAGGGTTTAGATGTATTGGAGTAAGGGAGTGTTAAATTGTGGGATGCAGGCGCACGGCCGTGCGTCTGCTGGAGAGGTGAGGGAGGAGATATTGAAAAATAAGTTATTTCATTTTGAAGATGGGAACTTCGGAAGGGGTTTTTGACAAAATATCCTGGGCTTCGCAAACAGTGTGGAATTTGTAATTGGATAAGATAACATCCAACTTATCGGCTGTTTGTTTCGTTCCAATACGGTTTAACAGATTCCTGCCCAATGACAAGCGTGATGAAAATGGAGCATTGGCATCGAAATCCCGGGGATGAAAATAAACCATATTATAGGTACTTTTCTTCATCATTTGGTCTATTAGCCTTATTGGCAAAATCCTGAAATAGCCGCTACCTAATGAAACAGGGAATACCTGAAACAACCTATTCCGGTTTAAGGGAAATTCAAAAAGCTTTTGTTCACCTAAGGTGAAAACAAAGGGTTCTGCATGTTGAAACCAGGCTTGCTTCCCACTCCGGGCAATAATTGAGCTGTCATTTTTAATCCCGGCGTTAAGTAAAGCTTCAACCACCTGCTTTGGGTTGCTGCAAAAAGAAAAATAAGGAGCACGGTAAGAAGTAATTTTCTTTCCGGTAATGCTTTCAATAATCCCCAAACCTCTATTAAGGTCTTCCATAAATGTTCCATTTTTCAACAGCTTCTCAATATGAAAATGGTAGTATGAATGATATCCCACTTCGTGCCCGGCCTTATCAATTTCAAGAACAAGAGCCGGGTACTTTTCAGCAATCCAGCCTAATATAAAAAAAGTAGCTTTTTGTTGATGATGATCGAGTAGCTCAAGGATGCGCCAGGTATTCTTTTCAACCCTTTGCTCAAAGTTCCCCCATTTGTCAATTGGAACTTTTTCGTCGTTGCGCGACAAAAACCACTCTTCAATATCAAAAGTTAAAATGTTCATAATTCGATAGCTCTTTCTATGCGGCTTTCACAAAACTACACTTAGTATTTATAATACGATACAATATTATCGAATGGCTGACGGATTATGGCAGGAATGTGGCGAAGAATAGCATTTATGATTTTGGAACCGGAATTTATTTGCACCTCTTTTTCTGAGTCATTAAAAAATAAGGGTACATCAGTCGTTCCCCACTGCTTTTTATAATGGTGACCAGTACTTCCGGCAGTACTCCTGCCAAAGGAATAGCTTGTGCATTGATCATCTATTGCAATTTTCATCATCGAATAATGCAGCGCATAGCTAATATACAGGTAGTTAAACGGCTTCGATGTGGCAAAAGCAATATTTTCGACAACTCCGTTAAATGTTTGGATTATGGCAGCCCCAACAACTACCTTTTCGTAATATGCCAAAACAATGTTTACTTTTCCATTTTTGTAATTGTTCATCAGATTCCTGAAAAACCGTTTTGGCAAGCCGAAAGAACCATGTTTTTTAATGTTCGCGGTGTAAACCCCATAAAACAAATCCATAAGTTCACCTCCACCTGACTTTACGGTGATTCCGTTTTTAAAAGATTTCCTGATCTTGCGGCGGACGTTAGCTGGAAAAACAGCTAACAAATTTTCAAGCTGCGCTGGTAGCTTTATTGTAGGAACAGTCTTGGTGTCATTAAAAAAATCCAATAAGCGGACATGACTCCTGCATCTGAACCTCTTAACAAAGTTTATTTCTTCACTATCCGAAAATGGAAAGCCATCATCCAGCACAACTTCAAAAAGCTTAATGTTTGATTTTTCCTTATTATCAGTATCGACAATTTGAAGAAACCGCTGTATAAAAAAAAGATAAAAACCCCGGACATCAATTTCCCGGTTTTTGGTATCCTCTAATTTTAAACTGAGCCATTCTAAATCCACCCAAATCGCACCATGATCGAAGTGGGGCAGCGACATCCATACAGACCCGATTTTTGAAGCTGACAACATGGCAAGCATTCGTCCCTCAAAAAAAAAGGCAACTTGTTGTTGCCTCCATCTCCAGGTTTTTGCAATAACATCAACTAAGGCGGGATTATCTGTTGGCCAACACGGTGTTGAAGATTTGGCCATAAGACCAATCCAACACTGACGATGTTCATCGATAGATTTAGTGAGCCTTGTAACCTTCATTTATCAAATCAAATTCATTTATAAGACCAGTCTAAAAAGCCACAAAACCCCTAAATCCCCTAAAGGGGACTTTCCCAAACTACTGATATTTAGGGCTTCTCCCGTCAGCTGACGGATTGAGGTAAAAAGAACTAAAAATCAGTAGTTTTGGGTTTTTAGACTAAATTCATTTATATCATGGCGAAAATAGCAAGAAGTAAAATAATACCAGCTAACTTCCACCATTTAACAGCATTTCTAAGCCAAATAATTTGCCTGGAATTCTTTTTCTTTCAACTGTCGTCCCAAAAGGGTAAACAAGATAATTTTGATATCCAGAAAAAAACTTTGTTTCAACACATAAGCTTTATTAATGCGCACCTTGTCGGGGAATAGTTTTTCATCATAAAATTTTACCGGGTCGGCCTGCCGCTGGAGAATGATTTCTTCGTAGGTATATGCTATCGAATCTGCACCTGTTAGCCCGGGCCTTACTTCCAGCACTACCCGGTCATCGCCTTTCAGTTGATCATAATATCCGGGAACATCCGGCCTGGGACCAACAAGGCTCATATCACCTTTTAGTATATTCCAAAACTGTGGCAATTCATCAAATTTTGTCATTCTCAATATCCGGCCAAAGCGGGTGATACGTGGATCAGATTCTATGGTAATCACAATGTCATCAGTATTCACTACCATCGTCCTGAACTTATAAATTTCAAAAGTTTTGCCACGAAAACCTGTCCTGATCTGTGTAAAGAATATCGGCCCGGGCATGGCGATTTTTAAAAGCACTATAATTATCAGAAAAAATGGCAATAGAAGCAACAAAGCTATAAGCGAAAAAACTATATCAAATATTCGTTTTACCATATAAACTAAAAAAGATTATTTTTGTAAATGTAATTTTTAAATTCACCATTGATGGAATCAACAACGAACATAAAATCGGAAATTATAAACCAATTGAACTATTTGTCACAAGAAGGTTTAAACGAAGTAAAGTGGTTTATCAAGCTTTTGTCAGCAAAAAGCTTGTCAAAGCAAAAGCCAGACACAAATAAAAATCAAGATCACTCAACAGATGATTTTTTTGAGATTTGTGGAATGTGGGAAAATAGCGCTATCGATGCAAATTCTATTCGTAAAATGGCCTGGCGGGAAACAAAATGGTAATACTTGACACAAATATCATTATTGAATTAATAAAGAATAAGCCTGAAATTAAGCAAGCTATCCGGAGAATTGGAATAGATCAACTTGCAATTTCTGCCATTACAGCAGGAGAATTGTATTATGGAGCATTCAACCAAATGGAGATGAAACGTATTAATAAGCACCTTCATAACTATTACTTGATGCCGCTAACACCACAGGTAACAGACATATTTTTGGATTTGATGCATCAATACAGCCTGAGCCACAAGCCATTTATCGGTGATATACTTATTGCAGCAACCGCACTCGCTAACAAACTGGGATTATTTACATTAAATGTAAAAGACTTTAGATTCATCCCTGATCTCAAAGTTTACAATCAGCCACAGAGTTAAAATCGATACTGCTACCTAGTCCTCCTCTCTCCATCTCTCCCCTTCTCTTCGTCTCTCCGTTTCTCACCTCTCACCTCTCATTCCCGAAAAGTAGAAAATTTTCAATTTTCGTAACTTTTCGAGCCCGACTTGCCGCCTGCATTGGCTTTTGCAGATGCGAGGCAGGGATGCACGGGCGAAGCCCGGCACTCTCACAACTCCCACTGCTCAAAAACCAAAAAATTAAAAATCTTTAAATATTCAATAACAACGATCTGGATATCTTCACGGTCTTTCCACCATTTTTCTCCGGTAAAATTAGAATAAGAGCTTGGACTGGTGTAGATAACTACCCTGCGGTCGAGGCTTTTCATTGCTTTCTCGAAAATCATTCCTGCACGTCTCGTATGCCCGGGCGTTGATACAATGGTTAAAGTATCTATTTCAGGCTGCTTGCTAAGGTAATCGCGTATGATGAGGGCTTCCATTTGGGTAGAAGTGGCATTGCCAGGCAAAAGGATTATGGAATCATCAGGAATGCCCAGCTTGATGGCGGCATACCGACATTGTTGATTACTGCTTTTCAGTTCAATACCTCTATTGAGAAGCAACTGCAGGCCAGAATTACTTTCTGCACAAAAAACCAGATTTGGCGCATAGCCCGCGTGGTAAAGATCGGCAGCATGTAAAACCCGCTCCGGATAACTGCCCATAAGCAGGACAAGGGCATCTGATTTTTTAATGCTATCTTCCCGCACCAGAAACTGCCCTGCTTTGCTAAACAAATAACTGATTAGTAAAAACAACAGAAGCAGTCCGAGCAAATACTTGTATTTCTTTTTCATGGCCATTGTAGTTATTCGATGGGAAAGTTTTTGTAGAATCCCGGCAGATGAATGGCTGGGGGAACCCCGAAAAAACGGGGCAGGCACGGATTGGACGGATCGGACGGATAAATCACGGATTCGCCAGTGGTCGGACAAGTTTTTTTTCTAATCTGTGCTAATCCGTTAAATCCGTGCTATCTGTGTTCTTTTTATTGGTAGCGAATTACAATTCACGGAAAAAATCAGGGATATGAAGTATTTTGGAGCTGTTACTTTTATTAAAAAGCAGATGTTCAAAGTCCTTCCTTTTACTTTTCAGGTCGATATTGTTAAAAATTTTGTTTGCTTCATGCTTCAGTTCATCAATGTTTGAGATTCCTGATCTATCACTCAAAAAGTTGAAGTCGGGCAAGGTTTGGGAAAGCAAAAACATAGCATCATAAAAGTCACGTCCTTTTTGCCTGTCGAGCATTGCCGATAATTTCATTGCGCACAATACCTCATCAGAAGGAACAGGCATTGGAAAGAAGAACCCACAACCTTTCACATTCACCATTTTCGGTTTGTATTTTATTAATTGATCCTGGCTTTCAATTTTTATAAGAAACCTTTCTTCACGATGGCCACTCAAACCTAATTCAAAAAGAAGTTCAGGGAAATGAATATTTCTGCGAAATGCTGTCAATCTTGAGTTTGGTTTGTCTTTAGCTACAACAGGCAAACCATTGTTTCGAAGAAATTGTATGATGCTATCGGTCATTTTCATAAACTCTTCCTTTGAAAATTCCTTACAATCGAAATCAAGATCCTCTGAGAAACGGTCAATGCCTTTTATCAAACGAATGCTTGTACCACCAATAAAACACACTTTGCGGATAAACGGGCTTGTGGACAAAAAGTCAAGAATCATTAACTGCAGGTACTCTTTTAGCATATATTTCACTAAAAGTGAATTATTGCGCCAAACAGGTGGGTAGAAGTTTTTTATTGCTTCAATGGGTATCATAATCCGTAGGCCGATTCTAAAAGTATAACGCGTTCGGCCAAAGCCTTAATTTTAAATCGCAAAGTATATTCTTCCATCAATTGCTTATTGAAATCTTCCTGCAAAAAGCTTTCATCTATACGCAAGTATTCCAACTGTTCCCGCGTATTATAATCAGGATAAAGATAAAGCAGGTCGAGCAAAGCTTTTTCGGGACTTGCCATAAGTAACACCCTGCCATCGTTGAAGGGCTTAATGACATAGCCAAACATAAATTCTTTTTTGATGGTTTTGTATGTGTATTGGGCGAAAGCATTGTTAAAAGCAGCGGTTTTTAATGGACTAACACTGGTTATTTGCACAACTGCTTCGGGTATGATTCCGTAGAATGCTAAAGCAGTATGTAGGCTGATGTATGATGGGCGGTACATACGATTAGCGAAATATAAAGCATAATCCGGTTTTTCTTTATATTCGGGAAAGGTAAAATAGCCTTGCCGTAAGCTGATAAGCATCCCCTGCTTTGTCCACCGATATAGATTGTTGCGGTCAAAATCCGCTTGCCACGCATACACCTGGTCAATACTGAAACAAGCCAGATCAAACATTCTATTTCGAAATTGAAGAAAATTCATATTGTTTTATTTCTGTAATGCTGCAAATATAGTGCATTTTAGAAATGAAATGATATTAAATACGACAGGCAAGATGGGAGAAAAACTCAAGAACACGGGGAACACGGATTGGACGGATTGAACGGATCAAACACGGATTTTGTTTTTCTGATCTTTGCCAATCCCCGCCTACAAACACACGGCCATCACAACGGCGGGCAGGCGTAACATCCGTCTTATCTGTGTTCTTTTAATATGGGAAAATTCTTGTAGAATTCCAGCAGATGCATGGTTTCGGATTTCAATTTGTTTCTTACGAATGATTTCAATTGCTCATCCATCAGTTCACCTAAACCTTGCAAAAGTCTGTTTTCTTTAATTTCACCAAGACTATCGATACAAGTTTGCATATAATTTTCATACGGCATTTTCATACGAAATTCGATAAGGCCTTTGTTTAGGGGTGTTTGCTTTTGCATAAAAAACCAAGCATCAAATATATCGCGCGAGACCAGCTCTCCCCTGTCGATTATAGCACAAAGCTTGTGGGCAAACATATCAGGCTCTAACATAACTTTCATGTTGATACCGAGGAAGTTTTTGATTTCGTAACGGTCATTAAAATTTCTGTTCGAGATTTCAACTTTTAGCTTTCGCTCCCCTATTCCATAATCCAGCACGATAATAGGACCGAAGTGTTTTTTTGCCTCATCATGTATTTTTCCATACTTCAAAACAATTTGACGGACAGAATTAAAAACCGTGTCTTCCTTCTTTGTGTTCAACAAATTAAAATCAAGGTCGATCGAAAAACGCGGAAGATTATAAAAAAACATAAGCGCGGTTCCGCCTTTAAATCCCAAATCATTGGCCAGCTCAATATCACCGTAAATATCCTTCAGTATTTGAACCAGAAAAAACTTATGACGGTTTAGGTTAATCATAATTTAAATAGTTTATTTACTCGTGCTGTTAGTGCCGCAGACTGATAAAAAGGTAGAAGTGCCTTTACTTTTTTCAGATCAATATTATGTGTATTATCGAACCAGGCACCGGCGTTAAGATACAGTAAATCCAACAAAGACCGCTCGGGAGATGCCATATTCACACCATTGGGCAAACGGTTTATCCCTGCATCATTTACCAGCATTCCTGATTTTAGTTTACGAAATGTGTACGACTGGCTTTCAATCTCAATGCTTCGGCTAAGATAACTGACCGAGGTAATAGCAGCATCAAATTGAAAAATTACTCCGGCTTTTTGCAATACATATTCAAGCGAAATATACGATGGCGCAAAAAGTTTACATGCGAGTTCATCGGGCGAAAAATTTGCTTTTGTATAAATTCCCTTACGGGGATTTTGCAACTTCCCGGTTCTTACATAATAATTCAACCTGGCAGAAAGCAACTGACGGTTTGTTATGCCCGTTAACAGGGCAACATCCTTTAGCCTGAATACCGATGAGGAATTCTGATAGATGCTAAATAAAACATCCGTCTTTTGAATTTGTAAACCAATCATTTGAATATTTATAACGTTTAGTTCACAAAATTATCAAATAAATTCAAACAAGCAATGCTATTATGATTCGGCGAAAGGAAAACACGGATTGGACGGATCGAACGGATCAACACGGATCCGCCAGTGGTCGGACAAGTTTATTTTTTAATCTGTGCTAATCCGTTAAATCCGTCTCATCCGTGTTCTTTCTCTTTAATTTCGGTGTTTTTACTTTCTATCGTTTGTGAAAATCTTCCTTTTAAACTCCGGTTTCTTACCAAAATTGAGTAACAACCCCACTTCTATTTCTGTTGCTTTAAGGTAGTTGATTAGTTGATACTCATTATCAAGAACCAAAGCCCCAGCTGCTTTATTTTCTATAATAATACATCCATCTACAATAATATCGGCACGATAAAATCCTACCTGTTCTCCTTCATAATATACAGTAATGGCTTGTTCACTTTCACAGTCGAAGCCCATTTTCCTGAGTTCGATTAGCAACGCATTTTGATAAACCCTTTCCAGAAATCCATAGCCGAGCTTATTGTATACCTTATAAAATGATTTTGTTGGTTAATTCTTTGTGAAGCATAATTTAATTTCTATGTTGAACACGGATCCTCCAGAGGTCGGACAAGTTGAGTGCGGATTTAATTTTATCTGTTCCTTATGATAAAATGATATTTTTGCAACTGAAAAAAACGTAATCGATGAGTAAGTATAAAGACCTTATTAAAAAATATCCTTCATTAATTAATGTTGGCTTATTTTGTGCAATCACCTACTTCTTTCATGAGTTTTGGTGGGCATATTCAGCGGAGATTAAATCAATCCCCGGAGTTATTGAGACCGCTGAATGGCTTGCCTCACAGGTGGCTATGGCCAGTTATTTTATTATTCAACACTCTTACGATACAAATGCAATTCTGGAACCTGGTAATACAATCCGATTCAGCAATGGTGGATTTATTACTGTAAATGAAAGCTGTTCAGGATTAAAGCAGTTTTACCAAATTATTGTTTTGTTCATATTGTTTCCGGGTCCATGGAAGCACAAAACTTGGTTTATCCCCATGAGTATAATTATTATGCACATAACTAACATTTTACGTATAATCTTACTTGGAATGATAACCCTTTGGCTGCCTGATCATTGGCATTTTACACATGACTGGATATTGCGACCGTTTTTCTATGTTGTAATTTTCTTGCTATGGGTTTGGTGGGTGGAGAAGTTTGGTGGAGTCGGGAGTCCCGAAAAATAGAAAATTTTCAATTTTCGTGATTTTTCGAGGATGCACGAGCAAAGCTCGCCAGTGAGACATAGAGACTGTGGACTTAGAGATGGAGGGACTTAGAGATGAGCGGTGAGAGGTGAGATGGAGTGAGTGAGTGAGTGAGTGAGTGAGGAAGGGAAAGAGTAAGTGGAGATGGGGAAATTGGATAGGGAGATTAGTCATCCAAGTTGAAGGTAGGGGTATTTGCATCGGGCGTGGAAAGAAGATTCATGGCTTCGCAAATTGTAACGAATTTGAATTCGGTTAAAATGACATCTAATTTGTGTGCTGTTTGTTTGGTTCCAATACGGTTTAAAACATTCCTTGAAAAAGAAAGTTGATTTGAAAAAGGTTTGGAACCATCAAAATCGCGGGGATGAAAATAGGTCATTACATAGGGACTTTTAGCATAGAAATAGCGTAATGCCTGCAGTGGTGTTATCCTAAAATATCCACTCCCTGAAATAACAGGTTTTATGAAAGGTAAATTTATCCGGTTTAATGGAAACTCCAACAAACGAGCACCATCCTTCTCAAAGTAAAAAGGGGCATTCATTCTGAAATATTTTTCAGTACCCGAAAAAGCTTTCACAGAACTATCCGCTTTTATCCCATGTTTGATTAAAATTTCAACAACATCTTTCGCATAGTCATTAAATGAAAAGTAAGGTGCACGATAACAAACTACCTTTTTGCCGATAATACTTTCCAGCATCCCCAAACCTTTTTCAAGATCATTTTCAAAATACCTATCCTGAATCTGGCTTTTAATATGTTTATGGTAGTAAGAATGATAGCCGATTTCGTGCCCTGCATTATCAATAGCTGAAACCAGTTTAGGATAGTTCTCTGCTACCCAACCCAGCACAAAAAAAGTTGCTTTTTGGTCATGCTTTGCCAACAGCTCAAGAATGGTCTGTGTATTCTGTTCTACTCGCTTGCTGAAAGTACCCCATTGTTCTATTGGGAACTGATCATCATCCCGGGATAGAAACCACTCTTCGATATCAAAACTTAGAATATTCATAATCCGATAGGCCTTTTTATTCGGTTTTCACAAAACTACACTTAGTATTTATAATACGATACAATATTATCCAAAGGCTGACGGATTATAG
Organism: uncultured Lentimicrobiaceae bacterium; assembly: GCA_964593705.1. Lineage (GTDB taxonomy): Bacteria > Bacteroidota > Bacteroidia > Bacteroidales > 4484-276 > SABY01. Next base: position 18,012 of record CAZQIV010000136.1, read on the forward strand.
TAGGAATGTGGCGAAGAATAGTATTTATGATTTTGGAATTGGAATTTATTTGTACTTCCTTTTCTGAGTCATTAAAAAATAAGGGCACGTCAGTTGTTCCCCATTGTTTTTTGTATTGATGACCGGAACTACCTGCAGTACTCCTGCCAAAAGAATAGGTTTTACAATTTTCTTTAACTGCAATTTGCATCATCGAATAATGCAAGGTATAGCTAACATACAGGTAATTAAAGGGTTTTAATGTAGCAAAAGCAATATTTTCGGCTACTCCATTAAATGTTTGGATTATGGCAGC
>CAZQIV010000137.1:0-18127 GCA_964593705.1 uncultured Lentimicrobiaceae bacterium
GGTCATTTTCTGTGTCTGCAAAAAACCAAATTTGCTATTTGTGTGTTGGCTTTTCCCATTATTTGTCTTTTTTTTAAGCTTGTTTGTAACGTTCCGCGAATATGGTTCGCAACCACCCACTTGCAGGAAGGTTTTTAGTGATACGTATGTTTCCTTTTTTATTCATTTTTCCAAATAACCGGCAACAGGCTGTGGGCTATGATTTGCTATTATGGGCAGATTTATTTCTTTGTCACCGTTATGTATCTTATAGAATTTGCTCCAGATGGCATAGATTTTTCATAATAATCTTTTGTTATAGCACATTCAGATAAATATTGATTATATTCATCATGAGCTTCACTATCCGATACAATAAAATGAATATCAAACTTTTGTCCTTTATCTCCTCCTAATAATGCTACACCACTCCATTTATTATTTGGTTTAATCATAATTTCTCTTGTTTGAGGCCACCACCCATTAGACCCATGAGGATTTACAACAATCCAAAAATGTTTATCTTTTGGTAAATTATTACTTGAACCTGTCAAAGAAACAGGACTTAATTGTGCAGATTCGTCTTTCGATTCCTCAAATGTTATGCTTGGAATATCAAATGGTAATTCATCTGCTAACGAAAGTTCAACCTTTTGAAAGTTTTCTTTCCCAATAATTTTAACTGTTCCATTAAATTGCTTATATTTTTCTTTTGTAATAGAATAATCTTTATACCCTTTTTTCACTTTGTTAAAAACAACGATTCCATCACTTTTTGTTTGCTTAGTATTATTCTCAATTTTTACAATAGCATTGTTAAGAGGTTGATGTGTTTTGGAATCATAAACTTTGAATTCAAGAATCCTTTTTGGAAATAGTATTCCAGTAGTAATTAATGCTCCAATAATGATTCCAATGACCCCAATTATTGCTACAATAATCGTAATAGTATTTTTCTCCATGATTTCATATTTTTAAGTTAAGTGTATTTCCATTCTTAATTTGAAATAACCTTTAAGTATTTTATCAATCGTTTCCCCAAAAGTATTGAAAGAAATTGAATTTGAAAGAAAAACGGTTGACTTTTTTAAACGAAGCAGTGGGGGAATGATGGATAATACTGCATCCGTTAGAGTACTCGGTGTAAAATGTATTTCGGAAAAGGAATTTCGTGGGATGATTTGAAAGGGTTGATTTGGGAATGTGATTTTTTTTTAAACGTTCCGCAAATATGGCCCGCAGCCGCCCACTTGCAGGATGTTTATTAATTAGGGGCTGCTGTATAATTCGTAACACTTTGAATTTATTTCTATTACACAAATAATATTGCATTCTACTGCAAGGTTTTTTGCATGTATATTCAAAAAACCTTGCTTTTAATATTACGGTGCGCTGCACCTCTGTTCCATATTCCTACCATAAACTATAAATATTTTCGGTGCGCTACACCTCTCAAATTTCTTTCATTTCCAACATACTTATCAAATACTCCTATATTTAAGCGGCAGAGCCGCGCAATCTGCCGTCCGAAGGACGAGCATGCACGATCAGCGATCGGCATTTGTAGAAACTTCAATTACCCCCTGAGATATGTTAAGGTGCAGCCCGCCTTGCCGGACGAAGCAGGCGCACCGAAATATTACTATTCTGAGTTTTTCAGCAGACCCAAATCATTCGTATGTTTCCTTTTCTCCCGATAGCTATCAGCGATTTCCTTCCATTTTGTATTTTCGTATTAAATATTGTAACACGCCGATTTACTAAAGCATACTATTTCAATCTATAAAAATAGGTTTATTTTGCCCAATAGGTAAACCACATAATCCAGGATGCATAAAAAATCAAAGGGCAAATTATTGAATTAGCGAAAAGCAACACAGAAAATCCTTTTTTCAAAAAGTATAATACCAGTCCGAGAATCAGATTAATCCCGAACAATACTAATACAATTTCCAAAACTCCAAAAGCAGTGCTCGATTCAGGTTTCGTTAAATAGAACCAGATTCCTATAATTATTATTTCAATGATAGAAATCCCAATTCCGTACTTCACTATTTTATTATGTTCCATAATTGATAATTCTAATGGTTTTTCATTTTTTTCAAGATGTTTAACAAGCTTAAGGAGTTTTACAATGCAAGGGTCAATGGTTCACGATGTAGCTTTGTTCCTTTTTTAAGGTTTCTTTGGGTCAAAATCCGGTTGGTCTCCAGCACAAGTTGAAAAGCTTCCCTAAGATTACTTTTTGCTTCTTCAAGGGTTTCACCCTGGGAATTCACTCCGGGTATTTCTTCAATATATGCAGAATAAGCGCCCTCAGACATTTCAACATACACAGCAGTAAGCATAAAATCGTTTGATGTCATAACAATAAGTATAAAGATCTATTACAAAGTTACACTTTCTTGTTTTAAACCTAAGTAAATAAACTGGTAATTTTCTTAAAAGAAAAGGTTCTACTACTATTTTAGTGGAAAGAAACTTTTCATACCAAATTTCTTTAAACAACAAAATTGCCAATTCAAAATTAATCAAACCTTATTAAAAAAACCAACCTTAGTAGAGCGGATGAAACCCCGAAGAGATCACAACCCTGCCTCGTGGCAAGGCGGGCTTATTACCTTATTTTTCAAGCGTTAACCACTATTTTGAATAAGTTAATGCCATTGGCATCCCGATGGGATAAGGTTGGATTTCAAATGTGGAATATTTTTTCTACTAAGGTAAAATATTAAAGAATAAGGTTTTGTTTTTCCATATCATTCAATTATCTATAATCAAAACTCCCACTCCGGGGTTTGGCTTCCACAATATTTTATCCATATTGATCCATGCAAATTGGAAAAGGACCAAACCCCAAAATCCATTAGGGGACTTTCCCAAACTAAACTTACCCTCTATGCCCCACAAAAAAATATCATAACACTGTCATTGGTAGTTCCAAACCCCTGAAAAAGATGCCACAAAGTAAAATGTCAAAGGAATAGATTTCTCCCGGCAAAACTTGCTTCGCTGCGTTTTTTGGTCGAAATGACCCCGTCGATGGGTTGATTTGGGAGGAGGGGAACCGGGCGCTTCGCACCCGCTTTCTTTCACCCCAACAAACCTGCCAAAGCTCTGTCACCTCGAAGGAGCGAAGCGACTGAGAGGTCTGTTTAATAATAAGGTTTTCTGCCATTTACACAAACATGTCATTGGTACTGAAGGGAGAAATCTGTTTCAAGTGACATCCATTATTTACATCCACGAAAGTAGCAGTAGAACCATTTATGGTAATTGACCATCACGTAATCGATAAAGTTGCTGAGACAAATAGCTTCTTGTTTCCTGGTCGGTCTCAGTTTTTAATCTTTTAATCAGCTCCAAATACTTTGACTTTATTTTTTCGAATCTTTCAGATTTTTCGAAGTTAGCAAGCCAGGCGGTAAAGTCAGTGAATTCGGATTGATTATGGGAATAAGCCAGGTCTTCGGCAAACTTAATTTTATACAGGTCTGAATCCTCATGTTGTTCGAGGGGTACTATTGGTCTTTCAAAGAATTTGTCGAAGAGGTACTCATTCGCAAAATAAGTTTGGATAGCTTTGGTTTCAGCATCTTTTAATTTTCCATTTTTATAGAGGACAATTGTCCATTCGAACAAAAACTCCGGCGCACCTCCATCGTCAGGAAAGTTTTTGTTGAACCATCTAAAATAAGTCATCCCACCTTTATAATCCAGAATTTTTAAATACAATTCAGGTGGAACGTAACGCAATCCCCGGCCATCGTGATAACCACCCCACAATCTTTTCTCATCATAAATGGCTTTTCTGATGGCTTTAATCTTTTTCTGAATTCTTTCAATTTGCTTTGGTGTCATACTATTTTCGAGTTATAAAATTAACCTGCAAAGTTTTTTATAATAACCAGATACCGGAATTTATTTACCCAACTACATGTTCCTTACAAAAATACTGATATAATTTGGTGATTTGTAATAGTTGATTTCATGCATGACTGGCTGTTCAAGCTTAAAAACACTATTTTGTTGAATGACTTCCAGCACCTCCTTAGCAAGCTCACTTTCCCCGGGTTCAAAGCGGATTTGGTTAGCGCTAATCCTATAACCGACTTGTGCATTTACTTCTTTGGGTAATAATCGCAGCCGCACAGTATTTTCAGGGTAACGTTTTTCGAGCAACTTTACTATTTTTTCGGCCCTTGGTTTTGCTTCATCCACGATGTCATCGAGGTAAAAAACATCTATCTTGTAGCCAATTGAAGAAGCTGATGGCTTTACCATGTCTTTCTGCTCAGAGGAAAACTGATCTATTTTTTCCTGAACCGCGATTAATTGTTTGGAATTTGAGCTGGCAAAGAGCACAGTTTTTAGTTTTTCCCTGAAAAGGGTATCGTCCTTAAGCATTTCGTTTATAACAATCAATGTGGCATTTTGAAGCGCAGAGTCTTTTTTGGTGATGGCTTCTTTTACTTCGGAGTAAATCATCATTTTCAGATTATTATCAAATTCTTTTACACGGAGTTCATTCTCAATCTGTTTCGACAAATAGTCCAACTCATTAGCATTTTGTTGCAATTTATCGTTGTTTACCTTAAACATAAAACCATACACGATGGCAATAATGGCAAACAAGGGCGTTACCCATTTGGAATTCAATTTTTCGAGAAATGATTTTTTGTCAGTTTCCATTTTGTTAAGATTTAGTATTTTTCAGATAGTATAGAAACAGCATTTTGGGTGAATTTGTTAACAAAGCCCAACGATTTATCGGATTAATGTTAATAAGTTGATGTTTATTACTGAGCCCAGCATAAAAAGCCATAAGACCCCTAAATCCCCCGCCTAGCCAGCGAGGCTGGCCTGATGGGGACTTTTCCAAACTTCTGACTTTTTAGAATGAACTCATTACTGTAGTGCAAGGTAAAGCAATGTGAATAAAGCTTTACCTGATAAACATGCCTTTTTCAGCCCTGTGCTACGCTCATGGATTATCATTGAATTATCAGTGTTTTATGAATCACTTTCTCATCAAGGAAGATTTTTAGAATATAATGACCAGGTCTCAGGGCTGATAAATCAAGTTGAAAAGTCGATATATTTTCTCCTCCGCAAACTCTACTTTCATCCACCAATTTTCCATTTACATCAACGATTTGATAAAAAAGATGATCGTGTTTTTCACTTGAGTTGATTGTTAATTGATAAATCCCATTTCCGGGGTTTGGATACAAAGCAACAATTAGCTGCCTGTTGATATCTTCCGATGAACTGATTACAATATTAAGCGTATCGAAAGCAAAGTCGTTATAACAAGCATTTTCGATGGATTGGCTTACGATAAAATTACCGCTTTCGGTGTAGCTATGTGTTGGATTCTGAAGGTATGAAGTTTCATTATCCCCAAAATCCCATAAAAATGTTTCGGCGTTTAAGGCATTGTCAAAAAAGCTGTATGTATTTTCAATTGCGGAATAAGAAAACCCTGCAAAAGCAATGTTGCCATAATCAAACCAGCTTTCCCATCCCAGATTGTAATTAATATTTGTGTAGGGATCAAAAAAAGTAAAGTTATAAGTTTCGCTTAAAACAACATCTTCGGCCATTTGCTGCAAAAATACAGCTTCACTTTCCAGAAGCCCGGCAAAATATCGCGAGCCAAGCGGCGACTTTTGAAACATGGTGGCATACATTACACATGCCGTTAAATACGTCCCCGCCAACGAAGGGTGGCTGTTGTCGGTGGAGTACAAATTAATGAGGCTGTCGGAATCGTTATCCATGGCTTGTTTCCACACCAATCCAACCGGGGCAATTGTTGAACCATTTTGTTCGGCCATGGTCATATACCCGGCCACCAGCCTTTCCTGCATACCCAAAAATGTACACACAGGCGGCCAGGCTTCACAATTTTGCTGATCGCCGTACTTTCTCCCCCAGGTCAAATAGAACACTGTTTCGGTGCAGGCGAAGTTCGATTTAATCGAGTCATTTAATATCACCGCAAAGGGCAAAACTTCGGTAGCAAGTTCAGCCGGGTGCAAAGAGGGCTCCTGGCTTTGCGCCTGGATAACTACAAAATCCCAATCTCTGTCACTGATTTTTGCCAGTGTTGTTGTATTTGTTGCATGATTCATCAGGCGGAATCCACCGGGGGTATTGCTGTCGAAATAAACCGAATCGCCAAGCGACAAGGCCAAATCTGAAATTTTATCCGGTAAAGAATTTACGGCAGTATAACTGTTGCCGAGGAAAAGTATCTTTTTTACCTGACCTACGAGCAGGGTATTGGAAAATATTATTACAAAAATGAAAATGGCTTTAATTGTTTTCATAATTTTAAAAGTGTCAGCTTTCAATTATTCAGTTCTGTTGGTGTGCCTAAAATTAGAGCCTGTCTTTTTAGTAAAGTTTCCCGCAGACCTGCCTGCCGACCCGCTTCGCCGGAGCTACAGCGAAACCAGCCTTGACGGCAGGCAGGTTGGCGGGAATTTTTTTCTTTCCATGATAAAGGCCGACTATATGGACTCGCACAATTTAGTGTCGGTCAATAAATTCGTTACCCGCCACGCACCCCTCTAACTCCCCTGAAGGGGAGAACCACCCAACGCACTGGCAGCGGGGGTTTTCCCCTTAAGGGGACTAAGGGGTCGCGTGTGCAAAATCAAAAAAGAGCGGACTTTATGGCCAAGCATGATTTTATGTTCGGTTAACGTTGCATAAACATTTTGCGTAGTGGATGGCCCGAAATGAATCTCCGAATCTTCAACATTCAGGTAATCGGCCATTCTTTTATATGAAGCCTCCATCAATCTCCCGGCCAGCCTTGAGGCCGGATAAGGATAATTGACCTGCACCTTGTTTTTCATGTAAAAGCTGGTGAGGCGATTTATAAATTGAACACAAGGATAAGAGCCGCCGGTATTTTCAAAAAAAGCCCAGCCCTCCAGCGCAGGTTTCGAAAAGGCGGGAAATTGTGAGCGAACAAATTCCAGATCAAGTTTCATAACAATATTGTCGGTTTAAATCATTCATTTAAAATAGGCCTGCAAGATAGCAATTATGGAAATGAAAGTTTACTTGCTTCAATAGTCATTGAATCATTTAATGGATTGATAGACTTAGCAAAATCTTTTTTACGGAAGGGCTTTAAAGATCACGGAAATGGAAAAAGTTCTGTTTAAATAACAAAATTGTAGAGACGCACAATTTACGAGTCTTGTTTATAATAATTCAAATTTACGTTTTACTTTCACATATTTACGTTGCATTCTTTGTTCTTGCTTTGTTTCTGTTTTGGATATTGCTTTATCCAGGAAACTAATGGTGGTGCCATTTGGGATATCATCTAATAGTTCTGGATTTTGAATTATGCTTTCTACAAAATCCAGTCCTGTAGTCAAATCCCTTTTAATTATTTCATCATTTCGCATTATCTTAATTTTTTGGTTCTACTACCATTTTTGTGGATACAATATCGTACATGAAAGAACAGATTTCTCAGTCGCTACGCTCCATCGAAATGACCCCGTCCACGGGTTGATTTGGGAGGAGCTTGCTGCCTGCCCCGACCATTCGGGGACTGAGACCCGCTTCGCAGCGAGGCGAGCCTGCCTCGCCTTTAGGTTAGGCCAACTGTGAGCGGCCCGCTTCGCCAGCGAGGCGAGCAAGACGGGGGTCTGTTTAATAGCTAAATTTTCAGTGTCTTAAGCGAACATGTCATTGGTAACCGCCAACCAGCGGTGAGAAATCTATTAACAATATTTCATCAGAAAAAGAATAAATATAGTTCATTTAACAATACCTATCCATGAAATTCGCAGTAGTACCACTTTTTTTTAAGCCGATTATTATTAATTAGTTAGAGTTTTAAACACCGCGTATTGTATCAATCGCTCCTTATCCTTCCTTTGAAAGGTGTGCAGTAATTCAAACCTTTTATCACCGCTTAATTGCTCCAATGTAATTCCTCCTTCCACTACACTAAACCATTCATCCCATATAATGATTGTTTCAGGATTTACTTTGTCAGTATTTAAGTGCTGTATTTCTCTATGTTGCTCTGCATCAAAAGGATCAACATTTAAGGCCAAACTCAAATAAGGATGGGAATAATAAATAGTATATGCCGGGTAATCCGGAATCTTCTCTTCAAGAAACGGGACGAGCTCTTCATCAATCAATTTGTTTTCTTCCAGCACAAACATTTCAGCTTCAAAAACAACACCCTGGGGGCGATGCGTACACGGGTAAAAACAGATTAACAATGTATATCCGGCTAACAGTGAATATTTGAGTATTGGCTTTTGAATCCTGTCGGTAATTGCCTGGAGTCCGATTAAGGATATGATAGCTATTGAGAGAACTACTGCAATTAATACCCTGGGCAAACCCATCGAATTAAAAATACCCAGCCACCAGAAAAAAGTGTGCGCTAAAAATAGTATCAAAAACGAACCCAATATCAGCAACACTTTTACATTATTGGTTTTATTTATGCCTTTGCGCAAAAGAATGTAAAGCAGGTTTAGCGATCCAATTATTAACAGGAAGTAAATGGGTTTTTCGATTACATAATTTAACCTGTGTACGAAATCCAATAATTCACCACTTCCATAAGGACTTCCAAGATTAGCATAGGGAATTTTATTGAAAACCCAAAGTAAATCTTTATAATAAAAAGCTCCTGCAACTGAATAAATCAGTTGGCCTGTAAGTAAATAAGGCAGCAGTTTATATTTTTTATTGAAGAGACAATACAGCCCGAAAATCCCTATGATTAATAATCCTTCCGAGCGAATTAGCGGCAAGAACGAAATGACTATCAATGCAGAAATATCTTTTGACTTGCTTACCAGGTAGATTCCAATAACCAGGAAAAGACCAAACAAATACTCAGTAAGTCCTGAAAAAATCAGTTTAAAATATAAGGGGGCGAAAAGTATAAATACAAAAACAAGCCAACCATTTTTAATCTTAAGGTTTCGGGCGGTATAAAAAGTAAACAGGGCAGTTAGGGTAGCACAGATACTGTTAAAAATCACCATACCTTTAAATCCAAATTGTGCAAATGGGGCAGTTAATAATACAAAGACAGGTTTTGCCCAATGGTGAAAAAAGAATTGTGGATACTGAAACGAATAATGTGAGTACAGGTAATGGCTAATGCTATCACCCGCATCGCCAGTAGTGTTTGTAATAAAGGCAATCAAAAGCAAGACAACAAATACGAACAATGATAGAATTATTTCCGGTTTAAATATTTTTTTCATTTTTGATTACAGCTTTTTTTGCTTGCCATTACTAATACAAAATGTTGGGTTTCGCTATTATTTCTGCCTTGGTACAAAAAGTCTTTTATAAGTTTTTTGCTTATTCCCAAAAACATCTTCATACTCAAATTTTATTTCAATTCCTGATAATTCTTCTTCAAAGCAGTTCATAATTTCTTCATAATTCAGTTTCATTTTTTCAACATCGTTTTTTTCAATTCTGCCTAAGAACCTCACCTCTCCAGATTTTAAATAATATTTTTCTTCCATGAAATTTGACCAAGCAGTCCAACTATTCTCTGGTATAGAGAATAGTTTCCTAAAATCATTAGTCTGGTTTCCACTTTTTTTTAATTCAATTCCTTTAATTACCGCTGTCCCCATACCAAAATTCTCTATTTTTCACACCACAAAACCTTTTTTTCTTATATCTTATGGATGATAGCAAAGGTTTAACATTATTTGTAGCAATTCTTTCAGATAATTTTATCGAATCTTTTGCTGTTTTAATTGTTAGTCTCAATGAAATAATTGCAATAAAAACCGCAAAGATCGCTGTGATTGTTGTAAATATATCTGTCCAAATTATTTCGCTTAGTATCATGCTATATTGATTTTAATTAAACCCATCGGTTGGTGTATGGGTAGTGGCGGATTCCGAAGCACTTTGCCTTCAAATTACTACTAATTTTCTTTATTTGCATAATCCTTCAATTTAAGATGAAACCCGCATTAAATATAGCCTTTGGTATGCGTACGGCTTTTTTTTTCAGTCGATTAAACTTGGTATCCAAGAAATTCAATATTGAAATTTATTTTTGCATCCAGTGCTCTAAAAACTTTCAAAATCGTTTCAAATCTTGCATCGGTCAAATGGTTCTCAATTTTAGAAATTTGAGCTTTTTTAACCCCAACTAATTTTCCAAGTTGTTCTTGAGTCAATTTTTTTTCTTCCCTGATTTTTTTAATGGTTTGTCCTAAAATATCAAGTCGCAATTCTTCCTCAAATTCATCCCTTTCTTTTGTCCCATTAATTCCGATATGTTGGTCAACCATTTCGTCTAAACTTTTTCTCCTTAAATTTTCACTTTTCATGTTCTTTATTTTTTAGTTCAAAATAGATTTTTCGTATTTCTTCGGCTCTTTTTATTTCACTTTTTGGTGTCTTTTTAGTTTTCTTAATAATTCCATGAGTTGCTAAAACAAGTGTTTCCTTGTCATCCATTTTATCCCAAAACGCAAAAAGTCGATAATTCTTTTTGTCAAACAGTGTTCTGAATTCCCAAATATTTTCATTTAGTTTTTTTAATAATTTAGGGTCGTTGACTAAGCGAGACTTTTTCAAATTGTAGTAAATCTTTTTACGTGCTTTTATTTCGACCGAATCCATGAAATCAATTGCTTCGTTTAAAAACTCGATATTAAATTTTTCTTCCATTCAAAAATCTTTCTACAAAAGTAAAGGTTTCTTGTTTAGGAAACAAGTAGGTTTAAAAAAATCCAGTTTCTTGTCTTTTTCTAAGCTTGGGCATAACTATTAGACTAAGAATAGTAGCCGACTACGGAAGTAGAATTTTTAAATTTACTACTAATTTTATGAGGGATACAATGCTCATATTTTCAACTTTCCCGGCGATTATTTTTATACTTTATCAGCGGTTGGCATTTAATCATTTATTTTTATCTTTTTCATTTCGGCAATTACGGTTTCAATATCTGTCGAATTTGTGCGCCAATTAACAAAAGAAGCCCTCATATCTTGCGTTTCATTCAGCATGGTTGCCGTCATAAATACCTTTCCCGAATCATTTAATGCAGCCAAGAAACTCAGTACTTTGTTCCCGTTCTTTTCGCCTTTTAAAGTAAAGCAAACATTATTTAATCTTACCGGAGCAAGTAATTCAAAGGTTTCACTTTTTTCGATAAAATCACCTAAAAGTCTTGCCATTTCTACTGAATCCTCAACAATGTCCTGGTATCCTTTTTTTCCATAAGCAGTTAGCGAAAACCATGCGGGTAATGCTTTTAGTCGTCTTGAGTTTTCGGGTAAGAAATTTAAATAGTTAAAGTCTTCAGCCGGATTGCCTAAATATGGTGCATTTGAATTCTGAAAAGTTTCCATTTGCAATACTTTGTGATTTTCATTTACTAAATAAACAGCACTTTCATAAGGTACATTTAACCATTTATGGCAGTCAATTGTTATGCTGTCGGCCGTTTCCCAACCTTTTATTAAATGTTTGTATTTTGGAGAACAGGCTGCAAATGCTCCAAACGCACCATCGATATGCCACCAAAAATTGTATTTTTCTTTCAGTTTTGAGATGGCTTCAAAATCATCAAAATCGGCTGTGTTTACGGTTCCTGCACTCGAAATAAGTATAAAAGGCCGTCCTTTTAGTTCATCAATTTTAAGCTTCAAATCTTCAATGTCAATAGATTCTCTATTTCCTTCTTCAATCTTAACTTTTTCAAAATTATTACTACCTATACCCAACATCGACAAGGTTTTTAAAACAGAAGAATGCGGGACTGCCGATAGGATTTTTATTTTCCCCGAAACTCCATTTTTAGCAAAATCTTTTCCTGATTCTTTTCCAATCCACTGCCGTGCAACTGCAAGGCAAGTAAAATTTGACATTGTTGCACCGGTAACAAAACCTCCTAAAAAATCATTCGGAAGATTAAATAAGTCTAAAAGTAGTTTTATTGTCTCTTTTTCAATTAGCATTGAAATATCACCTTGCGCGTTGATTGTTTGAGGATTTTGGTCGTAAATTGTTGCCAACCAATCACCAATAATCGAAGCAGGAGTAGCGCCCCCTATTACATAACCTAAATATCTTGATCCTGTTGATGCAACCATTAAATCCTCAAATTTTTCGTTAAACAGTTTAAGTGTGTCAAGTCCGCCCAAACCTGTTTTATTTAGCTTCGTGCAGTCAAGCTCAATTACATTTGTTGAAGTCTTCCTCTCGTTAATGTTTTTCAAATAATCAAGCCCTTGAAGTTTTACTTTCTCAAGTAGCGCATCAAGATTCTTCATATCATATTCTAATTGTTTATTCATTTTTGATTGCAGTATGTTTTGCTTGCCGCTTACGGTAAACTATAAATTGTGTGGCGGTTGTGGTGTGCATCCTTTTCAGCCTGCACCGAAGTACATTAGGGACACAAACGCCCAAAAACCTTTTGAAAACCGCCATGAAATTTACAGAATGTTGCCATAAGTACTTCTTTCTTTCGCTGCTACAAGTCCAGCGATAATTCAAAACTACCTCCAAGTCCTTCCCGGATAATTCGTATTAAGGTCGATAATCGAATATCGCTCGCATTGTTCTCAATTCGGGAAATGTAGTTTTTGGTGATCCCGACCTTGTCTGCCAATTGCTGTTGGGTCAATTTTTGTTTTTTTCGTGCCTCTTGAATCAACACACCAATTCGGAAAGTCTCGAATTCCTCTTCGAATTTCTCCCTAGATTCTGTTCCTTTCTCACCATATTTTTGGTTGATATGTTCTTTCCAGCTTTTTGCGTTCTTATTTGTTTTCATAATACCTCTTTTTGAGCATTTCGGCTTTCTTGATTTCTTTTCTCTGTGTTTTTTGAGCCTTTTTTTGGAAACCGTTAAGTAAAAGGACAAAGTTTCCTTTGTCGAAAAAACAGAACACTCTGTAAATTCCGTTTCCTGCTTTTACACGAATTTCCCAAAGTCAATTAGTTCCTGTTATATGGTCGAAATATTGTTTGGGAACTATTTTTGTCCGTTCGATTAGGGAAATTGTCCAGTCGAACTTTTCCTGAATTTTTAAGTCCAATTTGTTGTAAAAATTCCAAAAGTAGTTTTCAAACGGTATTATTTCTCTTTGAAATTCGCTCAATTCCGTTATGTTTTTAAGTTCGACACAAAGTTACCTAAAAAGGCAATATTTCCCAATTAAGTTGAAAATTTTGTTGCAAAGGCGGATTTTCAGTATTACCGCCAACGGTTTGGTTATGAGCAGTGCGGGGATTTTTTACGGTAATCATTCAACCTACCACAATGTTTGTTTCTTGTTCACATTTTCAATTTACACAGTCGCCCCGCATTGCTTATAGCCTATTTGTTACCCACTGTTTTTATTTAAGTCTAATGCTATTTTCAACATTTTATCAATTTCAGTCAAAGTATCATAATTAACAACACCTAATTCACCTGTAAATATTAATTTATTTAATGTCGCGAGTTTATCTAATTTAATTAAAGATTTTTTCTTTAAACCAGAATTTAAAAAATCTTTTCTTTTAGAATCAAACAACAAATCTGTTTCAGATAATTCATTTGGAATTACTGATGATATAAAAGCCACAATCACATCTGTTTTGTATTTTGAATACTTCGAAATCACTACAGCGGGTCTTCTTTTTGAAGATGTTAAATCTGTGAAAGGGAAAAGAGTTAGAATAATAGTTCCTCTTACCATTTTAGTATTTTACCTTTAGGTCGTTATCTGTATAAATATCTTCTTCTTCATTATTTAGAAAATCAAAAGCACCTCCCTCTTGTGCAATTAAATGAAATTCATCTGATGTAAAATCTTCAGTTGGATCCTCTAAAAATGTTATTATCACCTTTTTAGGAGATTTTATCAGAATTATATCAAATACTTTTAATTCTTTACCATCATATATTCCTTGAATACTTAACATAATCTAAAATTTTAGTTTGATACAAAATTAGTCAAAATTATTCATTTTCAAAATAGTGGGTAACGTCCTGCAAATATGGCTCTCAGCCGCCCACTTGCAGGAAGGTTTTTAGTGATTCATAAGTTTCCTTTTCTCCCGATGGCTCCCAATGGCTTCCGATAGCTATCGGGACGGGACGGGATCATTTTTCAAGGTGACCGCTAAGCGGCTGTGTGCAATGATTTGCTGTTAGCAAACGTATTTTATTGCAGTTCTAATGATAAATATGTTGTGTCCAATGGTATTAGGTCAACTTCATCAATGATTTCATAATATGTAGAATCATATTGAAAATATTGTTTACTTCTAGAAATAGAAATATGATGATTATAATCGTACAGATATTTTTCAACAATAGTAGTATCAAAATATCCTGGAGGAAGATAATAACGACGGTAGCTTAAATAATCAATTGGCTCTATGGTAAAATTTGTATTAGTTAATAACAGATAATTATCGAAATCATTATTCTCTAGTTCAGAATGTATATACAATTTGAGTAAGCTTTCTCTACCAATAATTACTGTGTCAATATTGACATTTGTTTTAGATATTTGTTTTGGAATTACTATTATATACTTACCTGAAGACCAGGCTGTATATCTATCCTTTTCGGCACTGACAGTGTAGGTATTGTAATCATTGCCATCAAACGAAAAGTTATAAAAACAGTTAATATCAGTCACGGTTGAATCTTTCACAGATGTGAAACTTCTTGTATCATTTACTCTAATAAGCTTTACTGTCGCATTTGATAACGGGTTTTTATCTTTCGCGTCTATCACAATACCTTCAAACTGAACAAGGGTGTCAACTTGCTTTTCACAAGAACTTAGAATGACTAATAAGAATACACTAAAAAATATTTTAATTTTCATATTTGTTATTGTTTATAATTGACACAACCATTTTTTCATTTCCGGTTTAATTCATTAGTTCTCTTTTTCATGTTTTCTTTTAACTCTAAGTAAAATTGATATCTTGTAAAGTCGTTTTAATGAATGAAATTCTACTCATTGGAGTTCTGCTTATGTTTGCTAACGTTCCGCAAATATGGCTCGCCGCCGTTCACTTGCAGAAAGTTTATTAAAGATTCGTATGTTTCCTTTTCCACTCATTTTTCCAGATGCCCGCTAACCGGCTGTGTGCCATGATTTGCTGTTAGGCACTGCATTAATTCTTCATTATTTTTCTAATGATAATTTCGTTGTCACAAGTTGTAATCTTAACAAAATATATCCCATTGGATAGGTCTGAAATATCAATACTCTTTTTTAATTCAGTACAAGTTTTTAATAAAACTCCCATTATATTTACTATTTCTATTTTCGATATTTCAATATTATTTCGTTCAATATTAATTTGCCTGGTTGCCGGATTTGGCCAAATATTAATTATTGCTTCTTTTTTTAATTCTTCATTTGTTTTAACAATTATGCCCTTTTTATAAACTAAACAAATGTCTTGCTCAAAGTCAGGATTTATTTGATGGTAATTTATCACAATTAAGTCTGCTAAAAGGGATCCACTACCCGAATAACTTAAGTATCCACTAGAAACTTGATAAGATATAGCTTGATAACGTATCTGGGTGTGAGCAATGTCTTACACCATAAATACCCACATAATCTGAAGCACATTGAGGAAAAGCTCCTTTCATTAAAATTACTAATAGAATAAATGCAAATTGTTTTTTCATTTTTGAATTTTTTTATGTTGTGCCCAACGGTTGAGGCTATATGCAGTAAGGGATTGCGGGCTACTCTCCTGTCCACCGACACGAAATTTTATGCGGGGCAGAACGCTTGAATAACCACTGAAACCCTTATTGCATATAACCTTTGTTACCGCCTGGTGTTCTGTCTTCCAGTCTAGTAAACCATTGTCATTATTCAGTTTCCGTTTCAATGTCATTTTACTTTCTTTCTTTTCTGTCGGCTCGTGTGTCAGCGTTTTGTATTTTTTAAAGTGTCGGCAAAATCCGCCAACTGGTGGACAATTTCTCTCTGTGAGTTGGCGTTGTAAGATTTATTCATTGTTCAATAATCTTCCAATAGCCAGTCTTGTCACTCCCTATACGTTCTAATATTCCATTCTCTTTAAGTTCTTTTATTTTCCGTTTTGCAGTGCTTAAACTTATATTCAATCGTTCACTAATTTCGGCGGCTGTTATTTTATTATTTTGCTTTATCAAATAAAATACAGTGTCATTTACAGTGTCATTTTGCGTTTTTACAGTGTCATTTACAAGGGGAACGTAATGAATGTGCATTTCATGGTTTTTTAGCACATAATTTTCTTGATGAAGTAAGTTTAAAAGAAAACGGATAAGATATTTATCGGTTTTGTAAATGCCTTTTGACAAATCTTCGTAATTAGCCCGCACAAGTGCATTGCGGAAATACCACGAATGCTTAGCAAACAAATCATTATTTACCTCTTTAAAACCAAGTTTGCGAAGGTATTTTATTAAAAAAATTGCCGTTGTTCTTGTGTTTCCTTCTCCAAAAATGTGAATTTGCCACAAGTAGGAAATAAATTGTGCTATATGTTCTATAATTTCTTGTTGGCTTAAACCGCTGTAACTAAATACTTTTTCTTGCTGAAAATCGTACTCCAACGTGGCTTGCAAACTTTCGGCACTGGCATACAAAACCGTTTCTCCATTTAAAACCCATTCTAGTTTTGTGATGTTGTAATCACGGATTTTGCCTGCGTGAATGTAAATGCCCTGAAACAGCCTGCGATGAATAGTAAGGTATTCGGCTGGCGAAAACGTAAATGTTTTTTCGCCCAAAATTTCTGTAATACGTGCCGAAACTTTGTCCGCTTCTTCTGTACGGGTTTCGTCATTTTTTACGGGGTGCTGTTTGTAATAACTGTCTATTCGTTGTTTTACTTCTTCAATGGTAATGTAACCTTCAATGTTTTGTCTGGCAGTTTCTATGAGATAGTCAGATGGTTTTAGCCCGTCAACTTGTTGCAAGCCAATAGCCGTTTTCCAAACTTTTGCTTTTTCTGCTTTGTTTGGCTCACCCTGTCGTATGTATTCTTCAAAATTATCCATTGTCTGAACTATGATTTACTTTTCAATCTTAGTACTATCGTCTGTCTTTTTACACTTGGCGGTAACGTTACGGCTATGCTGCGCACCGCTTTAATATTTCTAATTTTTCTGTTACAAACATACTTTATTAATACGGATAAACTCCATATTTACAGTGAATTGCGGTATGCAGTATAGGTATTGTAGCATTAGGCATTTATTAAATTTACGAAACTTTCTGGGGTTAATACTCCTATTTCACTTTTCTTATAGTCTTTAACATTTCGTGTGACAATGACTTCTATTTCTCCATAATTTATTGCGGCAAAGTTTTGCAAAGCATCTTCAAAATCCTTAAATTCTGAATTTAATGCTTTTTCAATTACCAGTCTGTCCATTTGCAGAACATGTGTTATTGTCAATAATAATTTTATTTTTTCAATAACTTTTTCATGTTTTGCAGTCCTACGTAATAAATAGTAAGTATTGCTAATTATTACGGGTGTAATGAATCCTTCTAATAGTCCTTGCTCACAAAGACTTAATATCGTTGCTAAATTGTCTGAGAAAGGTTTTCTGTCGAAGAAAAAGTCAAGTATTACGTCTGTGTCAATTAATATTTTTTTCATGCCATGTATTTTTCAGATAGTCCTTTTGATAATTCCTTTTTATAATCAAAAGATTCAGGGGATTTGAAACTTCCACGTAATGAATTTACAAGAGGTGAGGTATCTTCAACAATTCTCTGTTCCGTTGTAATGGCTTTCAGATAATTTTCTATTATGTCTGATAAACTTCGTCCTTTACCTTTAGCATAAGATTTTGCTCTTTCAATAATAGACTGTTCTATTGTCAATGTTAATTTTGTATTCATGATTCAATATTTTATATTACACGTGCAAAGATAATACAAATCATACGTCCGTGCAAATATATTTTGAAATGCACGTGTTTTTACGCTTAATGCACCGGGTAGCTTACGCCCCCTAAGAACCGTACGTGCCAGTTTCCCGGAAACATACGGCTCAAGCACTTTTAATCCCGCACGTGCGCATAGCCGTCAGGCTAAGGATTATTTCCTTGATTTTTACGTTGCTTATATC
>CAZQIV010000138.1:0-18104 GCA_964593705.1 uncultured Lentimicrobiaceae bacterium
TTTTATACCATCACGATACCCAAGGGTAAATATAATTTGAAAGTTAGAAATGTTGAATCGCCTGATTACCTTCCTGTGCCGGGTTATGAAGTTAGCATTGCTGATAATTTTGGAAATGAGGAGTTATTAAATGAGATGGGGCCGGGAATCTACGTTTCTTCTACTAATGGAATGCAGGGGATTGCAGATACAAAAATAAATCTCGGAAAAGTATATTTGGGAAAGAATAATCTTAAAACCGCAAGAAAACTAATCAATGAGGGAATAAATACAGCAATAAAAATAAATGCTGAAGATGTTGCGATTGAAGGCTATAAAGCTCTTATTGAATGTGAGGTGTTGTCTGGAAATTATAAGGGAGCATTTACATCTCAAACATTACTTAACTCGCTTCATGATAGCGTTTATAACATCGAAAAAGTGAAAGCCATAAACGAACTACAGAAAAAATATGAGACTGAAAAAAAAGAAAAGGAAATTGAAATACAAAAAATTGAGTTAGAAAAGAAAAATGCTCTCAACCAGCTTTATTTTATTAATTGTTATCGGTTTTGGTTTAATAATCATTGGATACTTATACAGGAAAAAACAACTTGCATTATATAAACTTGTTGAGAAAAATCAGCAATTAGCTAAAAAATACGAAAGAAAAATTCCTAAAGCCAATAACAAAAAGATTTCAGAAAAACAGCGTAAGCTTTACAAACAATTTATTGAGCTAATTGAAGAAAATGAAATTTATAAGGATAATGAGTTAAACCTTGAAAAACTTTCAAAAATCCTCAATACAAACAGAACTGAAATGTCGGTCATGATAAACAAAATGTGCGAAACCAACTATGCTACGTTTATAAACGGGTATAGAATAAATCATGCCATTCGTTTGCTTTCCGACCCACGAGTATGGGAAAAATATTCGGTAGAAGGAATTGCTTTGGAATCCGGATTTAAATCTCAATCTGCGTTTTACTCACTTTTTAATAAACAAACAGGATTTTCACCAAAAGGTTTTGTGAAAAAGAAATTAAAAACAGAGAAAATGTATCATAATTGATAAATCAGGAATACAAGAGCTGTTAATTAGTGTTTTTCTTACTTAATATTGCTTAATGGTTTGCAGGAAAAAAATTAAACGATATATGGAAAATAGAGAAAATATTGGAAATTCTGGAAAAAAGAGATGAAAAACGATTTATACAGAAATAAATATCGCATACCATCGGCACGATTGCAAAACTGGGATTATCGTT
Organism: uncultured Lentimicrobiaceae bacterium; assembly: GCA_964593705.1. GTDB lineage: Bacteria > Bacteroidota > Bacteroidia > Bacteroidales > 4484-276 > SABY01. The sequence continues at coordinate 1,251 of CAZQIV010000138.1, forward strand.
GGAATGCTAACTATTTCATAACCATCTGTACAGCAAAACGTGAATATTATTTCGGTAATATTACAGATTGCATTATGCAACTGTTGCAAGTGGGTGTTTTAGCTGATGTTTTTTGGCATGAAATTAAAAATCATGCAAAAAATGTTGAATTAGATGCGTTTGTTGTAATGCCAAATCATGTTCACGGGATTTTAGTATTAAAAAAAAACCAGGATATTGCAAATGATGCAAATCGTACAAATGATTCAGATGGTGCAAATCGTAGAGACGTTGCATGCAACGTCTCTACGATGGCCACAACGTTCGCATTCCCCATAATCCCATACCCCAATAAAAACCGAAACATATTAATAAACATTAAACAATTAAATAAATCAAAAACATTAAAAATTTAAAAATTATGAAAAAAAAATTATTAACAATTTCAATCGCGTTATTTATTTTAACGCTAACAACCAACCAGATGCTTGCTCAAAACTGGAATTTTCAACCAATTGTCCCGGATGCTGATGTCCGGTCAACGGATATAAAATTAGATAATAATTCATGCCCACATGTTCTATTTGAATGTTTTGTTGATGGTTATTTTAATCATAATTATTATTATTATGCAACATGGAATGAAATAGGCTGGATTGTCGAATCTGTTCCAGGTAATAATGAAGCAGATCATGCACAATTTTGTCTTGATCAAAATAATGATCCTCATATTATTCATAAGTATAACAATAGTTCTACCGAAGTACTTTATTATACCTATAGAGATACAACAAGTTTTTTAATTACACAATCAATTGAAAACGTAAATTATAATATAATTTCAGTATATTTCAGAAATGGAATTCTTGAGTTTATTGCAAGTAGTGGTAATAGTATAACACAATTTATTTATAACAATCAAAGCAACTCATTTACTGCAAACACTATTGGCCCTAGTACACTTCCATGTGGTTATGATTATAAATCAGTAGTTGATGATGATTTTAATGTTTATTTTGCTTATGTATATTCAGGTGATATCCGTTTTGGCTTTTTTGATGGAGAAACAGTTAGTTCATTTCATGTCGCTGAAAATGGACAATTGCCCTCAATAACTCTTGATAATGAAGGTATTCCTCATATCAGTTATTATAATGACGTTACTGATGATTTGATCCATGCAAGGCTTCCAGCACAAGCTGTTAAATACTTAAAATCACTTAAAAACAAGACAAAGCAAATAGTAAATAATGTTGCAGAATAGGAGGCGGCATGAAAAGAATAAAAAAATATAAGAATTTTAAGACCTGCCTGGTTTTTCTACTTCTGATTTTGCCAGGCCTATTTTTTGGGCAAAATCCCCAAAAAGAGAAAACAAAATCGTTTAGCATTAAAAATGGTACTATACCGGCAATATTTCATACCATAGATTATGAAGGAGATGTTGGTATGTATTCCTCAATTTCAGCAGGGCCTGACGGGCAACTATATTTCAGTTATTATGATAACACTAATAAAGACTTGAAATTTGCCAAAGGGCGTTTAGGAGTTTATCAGGTCGATTCAATTGATTATGTTGGTGATGTAGGTAAATACTCATGTATTAATATTGATGGATCAGGCCATAAAAATATTGTTTACTTTGATGATACTAAGAACACACTAAAATATGCCGGTTGGCTAAGAACATGGGAATTCGATACTATTGATGCCGAAGGTGATGTAGGGCAGTATTCTTCAATTTGCCTTGATGCTAACAATCAGCTAAGTATTTCGTATTACGATAATACAAATCAGAATTTGAAATTTGCAAATCAAAATGACAAAGGTTGGACAACTCAGGTAGTTGATGAAACAGGACAAGTTGGAAAATACTCCTGTTTGGTAATTGATTCGCTCAATCATAATAATATTGTTTATTTTGATGATACTAAAAATACCCTGAAATATGCAGGTTGGCTAAGAACATGGGAATTCGAGACGGTTGATGCAGTTGGTGATGTAGGTCAATATTCTTCAATGTACCTTGATGCTAACAATCAATTGAATATTTCATATTATGATAATTCAAATCAAAATCTGAAATTAGCAAATCAGAGCAGAAAAGGCTGGACAACACAGGTAGTTGATGAAACCGGAGATGTGGGGAAATACTCCTGTCTGGTTATTGATTCGCTCAATCATAATAATATTGTTTATTTTGATGAAACTAAGAATACACTAAAATATGCCGGTTGGCTAAGAACCTGGGAGTTCGAGACGGTTGATGCCGAAGGGGATGTGGGACAGTATTCATCAATTGTATGTAATGATTACAATCAATTATTTATCAGTTATTATGATGTAAGTAATCAGGATTTGAAATTTGCATCGGGCAATACTAACAGTTGGGAGATTGAAACCGTTACCGAAACCGGTGATGTGGGGAAATTTTCTACGCTTGCCGTAAGCAAACCTGAGCATGGGAACAAAGGCCACATTATATTTTTCGACGATTCGCAAAACAAATTGATGAGTGCGGACAAAAACCTGCCTCTTGCCGAGGTCGGAAACATTGCCGGTTTGGTTACGGATGAATCGTCCGGACTTCCAATTGCGGAAGCAAATGTTTCAGCAATTAATGACGCCACAGCACATGTCTATGCTATGCAAACCAACGAGGAAGGAAGCTATGAAATTAAAAGCATTCCCCCCGGAGTTTATACGGTGAAAGCATCAAAAAATGAATATTCACCACAAACTGCATCAAATGTTGTTGTTTCTACCGGGGGAACGACCCAAGTTAATTTTACACTTCTGAATACATTCAGAACCATAAACTTTGATTTGTCTGAAGGTTGGAGCGGAATATCAATTCCTATTATTCCGGTGGATGCAAACATCGAAACCATGATGAATCCAATTTTATCCAATCTCATCATTTTCCAAAATGAAACTGGATTTTACTGGCCAGGTCAGAACATAAATACTTTGGTAAACTGGGATATGGAATCGGGCTACAGCATAAAAGTTACAGAAGATGTTACGCTTTCTGTTTCAGGTAGTCGTGCCAATAATCATATTTTGCAATTGTCTCCGCAATGGAATCTCATCCCGGTACTTTCAGAATGTGAGGTGGAAATTATGGAACTATTTGAGGGAACAAATATAGTTATGGTAAAAGAAGTTGCCGGATGGAACATTTACTGGCCTGAGTTTGGAATAAATACCTTGCAGGTACTTGACCCGGGCAAAGCCTACTTTGTGTTGATGGATGGAGAAGGTGAGATTGTGTTTCCGGAATGTGATGGGAGTAAATCCTCTGTTCGAGTTGGGAATCAGATAGTCCGACAGCCGGCGGACTGGCAGAGTTTAGTACCCTGGGTTTTGTCAAAACCTACTGCTATTACTCACACCATCGCTATCCCGGCCGATGCCGTTTCAGAAATCCAGAGTGGAGATATTATTGCAGCTTTTAATGAAAATGGAAACTGTTTTGGCCTTGCTTTATGGGAAAATGAAAACACATCCATCACCCTTTTCGGTAATGATCGGACCACAGCTGTAAAAGATGGTTTTGCAGAAGGCGAGGAGCTTACCTTTAAATTGATGGAAAAGGAATCAGGACAAGAGCATAATTTGGAAGTTAGCTTTGATAAAAGCCTTCCGAATGCAGAACTTAGATTCCAAAATAACGGGCTTTCAGCTTTGGCTTCGCTCAAGGTTTCATCAACCGGATTGCGAAAAACCACTTCAGTCGGTCAACCCAAAATCATCCCAAATCCGGCTCAGGATGAATTTGTCCTGAAACTGGATGCAGAGATTATCCTGAAAGGGTCATTAACCATATACTCCTTGGATGGGCAACCTCGGGGAATTAGTGAAATAACCAGGTCGGAAACACCCATCAGCATCGATCACCTTACGCCAGGAGTTTATATTCTGGAAATAGAAGTGGATGGTAACAGATCGGTTAAAAGGTTGATAAAGCGCTAATTTGTTAGCACGGATAGGATGATAATTAAAACACCCTGCGAAAATGTCGCAGGGTGTTTTTTCTTTTTCTTTTGTGAAGATTATCCTTCTATTCGGCTTGCCATGGCCAGCTTACTAAGATCTTCCACCGATTTGTTTTCCCAGAGATTTCTTTGCCTTATGGTGTAATCGAATGGTTCACGAATGATAAGGCTAATAAATCTTCCAGCCTCCACCTCTCCCAGCTTTGTTATCAATGCTTCAATACCCATTGTTTTTATTTCTGTATCCGTGTAGTTCATTACGTGGTAGGTATTTTTATAAATTCGGTTATAAGTAAACAAAAGTATTGATTTTTTAAAACACTGATTGGGGGATGGTTCTACCTTTGAATAAATTTTCTAATTTTGTGAGTAATTATGAATGAACAGGAGAAAATATTATTGAAAATTAAGCACTCGATTGAAATAGAGGATTCAAGTGCTGAAATCATTTTATTTGGTTCAAGGGCAAGGGGAGATAACAAAATTACCTCGGATTGGGATATTCTTGTTTTGATCGACAATAACGAAACCCTGGAAGCTGAGGACAGATTCCGAAGTAATTTATATGACCTGGAATTGGAATCAGGACAAATAATTTCGCCCATTGTTTACTCTAAGAATTATTGGCTGAATAAGCTGAATCACTCTCCATTATTTAATAGTGTAAACAGGGAAGGGGTTCGTTTATGAATGAATCTGCAAAAAATGAGTATATTAAATATCGCCTTGAAAAATCGATTGAGAGTTTAATGATGCAAAGTTATTGGCGCAAAATCAACGGTGGAACGCATGTATAAACAGGTTGTACTATGCCAGTTTTTATGCAGTAATGGCGTTACTTTTAACCGAGAACTATGATGGTTTAACACATGTCGGCACAAGAAGTCAATTTAACTTGAAATTTATCAAAGAAGGTAGAATCAACAAGCAGTATGGAAAATTATACTCAAGATTGTATGACTGGAGGCACAAGGGCGATTATGGCGATTTGTTCGATTTTACAGAGGAACAGGTCATGCCGCTTATCGAACCCACGGAAAATCTGTTAATGGAAATCAAAAACTTAATTGGATAAGCTGCTTGGAGAACAGGTGCCTACCTATCTCGACAGGCTTACCCTGAAAGGTGACGGGCTGCTGGAGAAGGCTTTTAAATAGGATAATTTTAAGATTGAAAATAACAAAACCCTGATGGTGTAATGCTGTCAGGGTTTTTTGCTTTGTAATAAATAGATTGGGGCTGTTTGTATTTCCGAAATTGTATTATCACTCAAAAAGAGCTACTTTCGCTGGAAGAATTACAATTCTAAAAAATGAAAAAATGAAAGTAAAAAAGTTAGTTCGCCTCACACCAGCATTTAATGTTTTGGCGATTTCATTCCTCTTTTTCATAATAGTTGCCATGTCCCTTCCGGGCGATGAGGATTCAACAGCTAACATTCGTAGCACCGCTTTGCCGGAAGGGTACAACGATTTGTTTGCAGGCTCGGGAGAGTGTCTTTTGTGTCATAACTCCATGGTGGATGCAAGTGGAGCATCTGTTGGGATTTTGGACGATTGGCGTTCGACCATGCTGGCCAATGCGGGCAAAGACCCCTTATGGCAGGCTAAGGTGAGCCACGAAGGACTTGTAAATCCTGAACATAAAGCTGTGCTGGAAGATGTGTGTACCCGATGCCATTTTCCGGTAGGTAATCATAATGCACATCATAATATGCAAGCCTTGTATTCACTTGCTGAAGGTCAGGCCGATTCGCTGGCACTCGATGGGATTCAATGTACGGTGTGCCACCAGATTACCGAACAAACTTTGGGGACTTATACCGGAAACATAATCGTTGGAACCAACAAGCAAATATGGGGGCAATATACCAGTCCGTTTGTAAATCCAATGATCAACTTTACGGGTTATACTCCGGCTTACGGGCAACAAATAGAAGATGCCCGATTGTGTGGCTCGTGCCATACTTTAATCACCAATTCAGTCGATTTAAATGGTGTTCCCACAGGCGAAGCCTTCGTTGAGCAGGCGCTGTATCACGAATGGGAAAATTCGGATTTCCCTGCTATTGGAACTACCTGCCAGGGGTGTCATGTCCCCTCCATTGATGACCTTGTGAAAATAAGCTCCCGCCCATGGTGGCTCGATTCCCGCTCACCTTTCGGTAAGCATCATTTTGCGGGAGCCAATGTTTTTATGACTAAGTTGCTTCGGGATTTTGCCGATGAAATCGGCGTTACAGCAACCACCGTTCAATTTGATTCTACGCTGAGCCGCTCCGAAAAAATGTTGAAGCACAGCATCCAACTCACCATCGATGAAACAGGAAGAACACCCGACACCCTCAGTGTTAAATTGAAACTTCAAAACCTGGCAGGACATAAATTTCCATCCGGTTTCCCCAGCCGCCGTGCGTTTGTACAACTTGTGGCAGTGGTCGAAAATGGAGACACGCTGTTTATCAGTGGTAAAACCGATGATGATTTTAACCTCATCCATGAAAATGAACCTTACGAAAACCACCGGCAAGTTATAAATAGTGAAGAACAGGTTCAGATTTATGAAATGGTAATGGGCGATGTGAATGGTGATGTAACAACGGTGCTCGAAAGAGCTTATGTTCCGCTCAAAGATAACCGGCTACCTCCAATGGGGTTTTCTTCTATACATCCAAATTACGACACCGTAAAAATTGTTGGGCTTGCTCAGAATGATCCCGATTTTAATAAAGTTGAATCTTTGGAGGGAACCGGTTCAGATGAGATTTATTTTAATATATCAACCTCTGGCTATGCCGGTGAAATTGCCATTAACGCGACTATAAAATACCAAACCGTTTCGGCTAAATGGCTTGAAGATGCTTTCGCTTTCAGTTCGGATGAAATAGATACATTTAAGTTATATTATGAGGGGGCCGACAAAACTCCGTTTACTGTTGCCGGGCTTTCAATCATCAGCGCACCGCGAATATATGCTTACCTGGATGTCGGCTGGAACAGCCTGTCGAGCTATATTATGCCACCCAATACTGAAATGGAAGTACTATTGGCTTCGGTTTTCAATTCTGTCGAAATTGTTTCGGGTAGCGAGGGCGTATTTTATCCATCGGGTGGCATTTATACATTGAACGATTTCAATCCGTATAGCGGTTATGCCATCAAAATGAATAATGCTGAATTGCTTGAAATTGTTGGTGAGTATTCGCCGGAGCAAGTTTTACAACTGAATGAAGGCTGGAATATTTTGCCTGTGTTAACGCCTTTCCCAACTGAAATCAATGCTTTAAGTGGTGGTTTTACTGAAAATTTGGAGGCAATTGTTGAGCTTGCCGGTTGGAGGGTTTACTGGCCCGAAAAAGAAATTTTCTCACTTAGCGAACTTAATCCAGGAAAGGCCTATCTGATTAAAGTAACAGCCCCATGCGAAATAGTGTTTCCCTCTTGCCAGTGAGTTAAAGAGAGGAATTATGAGAAAGGATTTACTATTGTTGCTTAAAATATTCAATATTCAAATCGCTTTAAAAAACTATTTTTGAAACCATGTTTACAAAAGCAATAGTACGGAAACCCGGTAAGTCGGTGATTGATGGAATAACAACTGCCGGACTTGGGGTTGTGGATTATCCCAAAATGTGTCGTCAGCATGAGGCTTACATCAATGCATTGGAAAAATGTGGTTTGCAGCTTATCATTCTCGATGAAGAAGAACGTTTTCCTGATTCCGTATTTATGGAAGATGTGGCCTTGCTCACTCCAAAGTGTGCCGTAATTACCAGGCCGGGGGCAAAAAGCAGGCAGGGTGAGGAACTGGGTTTAATAGAAGTTTTGGATTCATTTTATCAAAATATCGAACGAATAGAAAAACCAGGAACCCTCGAAGCCGGCGATGTGATGATGGCAGGAGACCATTTTTATATCGGACTCTCCGAACGCACCAATCAGGTCGGGGCAGATCAGCTTATCAAAATCCTTGAAAAATATGGGTTTTCCGGATCTGTGGTTCATCCCGGTGATATATTGCATCTCAAAACAGGCATCTCCTATATCGAAAATAATACGGTAGTTATAGCCGAATCTTTTAAAACAGAACAAGCGTTTTCATCGTACAAGAAGTTATGGGTTAACAAAGATGAAAATTATGCTGCAAATTGTGTTTGGATAAACGGGAATGTTTTGCTTCCTGCCGGAAATCCAAAAATTAAGGCAAGCATAGAAAATGAAGGCTATCGGGTAATCGAATTGGAAATGTCGGAGTTTCAAAAACTGGACGGTGGATTGAGTTGTCTTTCATTGCGGTTTTAGCGAATTGAGCGAGGTAGGCGACAGGGTGACTTAAGCGAAGTAGGCGACAGGGCGTCTTAAGCGAACTAAGCGAACTAAGCGAACTAAGCGAAGTAGGCGACAGGGCGACTTAAGCGAACTTAGCGAACTAAGCGAAGTAGGCGACAGGGCGACTAAGCGACTTAGGTGAAATAAGCGAGGTAAGCGACTTAAGCGAAGTAGGCGAGGTAGGCGACTTAAGCGAAGTGGGCATCACTATGTGAGTGGTAACCTTCAGAAATTCACCACTTAGACACTTAGATCACTCAGAACCACTAAGTAAAAAAGAACAAAAAATAATTGGATTAGCAACACATTAAATTAAAGAGCTTTAATAAATTCGCTGATAGCTCCCGAAAGTTATCGGGACAGGGTGTTTTTCCCGTTAAATGGGACAGGGTGTTTTTCCCCATAAGTCGGGATATTTCATGATGTTTTCTCCATAAGCAACTATTTTATTCCTACCTTCGCTCAAACATCTTATTTCAACTAAAACCAAACAAAATGTCAGCAACAAATAGCTTTTCCATTCGGTTTTTAGGCGCTGCCGAAACGGTTACCGGATCAAAATATTTACTCACAGCCAACGGGCTGAACATAATGGTAGATTGCGGTTTGTTTCAGGGGCTAAAGCAGCTTAGGGAACTCAATTGGAAGGAATTGCCGGTTGATGCCTCAAGCATCGATTTAATTATCCTCACCCATGGCCATCTTGATCATATTGGCTATTTGCCAAGGATGGTGAATCAGGGATTTAAAGGCAAAATTTATTGTACTGAACCTACCGAAGATCTTGTGCAGATTATTTTGAAAGATAGCGCCAAAATACAGGAAGAAGATGCCGAACAGGCAAACTATCATGGCTATTCCAAACACAGTCCGGCATTGCCTCTCTACACCCTGAAAGATGTGGAAATTACTTTGCCACTTTTGAATCCGGTTCAGCCCAACCAATTTGTCGAATTGTCGGATGATATTCGCTTCAGGTATCGCAGGGATGCCCATATTCCTGGAGCTGCTTTTATCGAAATGGATGCAAACGGTAAGCGCTTTGTTTTTTCCGGAGACATAGGCCGCCCGCACGATGCCATGCTTAAACCTCCCGAAAAACCTGAGAAAGCAGATTACCTGATCGTAGAATCCACTTATGGGGATCGTTTGCATCCAAAAGAATCTACCAAGGATACCCTACTTGCCATCATTCAAAAATGCATCAGCAAGCATGGCCCATTGTTGGTGCCAAGTTTTACCGTTGATCGCGCCCAGGATTTCATGTACCTTATCTGGCAACTAAAACAAGAAGGGCGTATGCCTGACATTCCTGTTTACCTCGACAGCCCTATGGGATTTGATGTTAGCAAGCTCTTCCTAAAATACCCCGAATGGCAAATTCTTGAGCCGGATGTTTTTAAGGAAGTTTTTCATAATACCCGCATGGTAAGTTCGGTGGAAGAAACCCGGCGGCTGGCCCGCAAAACATTGCCTATGATCGTTATTGCAGGTAGTGGCATGATGAATGGCGGGCGCATCCTGCAATATCTCAAAGAGCACATTGAAGACCCGAGGGCAACCATTATTATCCCCGGTTACCAGGCTGCCGGAACAAGGGGCCGGAAACTGAGCGAGGGCGAAGCAGAGATAAAAATGCACGGTAAATATTTTAAAGTAAAAGCCGAAGTTGCACAAATTCACACCATGTCATCACACGCCGATCAGGGAGAGATTATCCAATGGATGTCAAAAATCAAAAACAAACCCGAAAAGGTATTCATCGTTCATGGCGAACCACATGCAAGCGATGCCCTGCGATTGAAAATTAAAGATACCTATGGCTGGAATTGTTATCTTCCAAGGCTTTTTGAGGAGCTTGAACTCATATAGAAATCAAAGCATTGTAAGGTTTCCGTATCTGCCTGCGGCAAGAATATAGTCAGGGCTTCACTTTAAGTGAAACCCTGACTTCCAATCTTCCTGGAAATTTGCCCCCTGTCAACAACTTTCGGGTGTCCGCAGGGTTTATTTTGCCGAAGGTGGATCTCGAAACGTCAAGAAAAACATCGAAACTCAAGAAAAGAAACCCCGGCTCATTTTTCCATCTTCAACTTATCAAGGCTTTTTATTGTTGCCCGGCGGCCAAACTCTATCATTTCGGCTGCCCGGAGCTACCCTTTCCGGGGTGGCATTTTTTTTATGAATTGATTTCAGATTGTCCGAAGGGATTCCAACGGAGACGATTAACGAATGACGATTTTAATATTTAGGGCACATCTAAAATCAAAATACTGGTGTCAATAAATACTTTCATTTTTTTTGTATTACTGCTGATACCATTCACTTTTGTCAATCTTAATATTTGAACTGGCAGCAATTCCTGCAAATGCACGAATTTTCTCAAGCTTCTCCTGCACTAATGCGGTTTCTATCTTTTCCTTTTTTAAGGTTATTTGTATAGTAAACTCAGCATCAGTAAAACCGTCGGGGACATCGATATAATATCTACCGTTTTCCAGTTGTGGTGTTATAGTGATCGTTTGCATGATTGTATGTTTTTAAATTGTTAACACAACCTGTCCCGATTATCGGGAAAAATAGCCATTTGTTCCGACATGATATTTTGAATTAAGACAACAATACCTCCAGTGAATTAAAAGCAATTTACATCAAAAGCTGAATAATGAGTAATCGTTTATTATACCACCTATGATTTTTATCGAACCAAACACACACCTTTATTGTTTATCATCTTAATTATACACCTAACTTGGACAAGCCAAAACCAAACAAGGTAATCATGTAAAATTTATGGTGTATTCCTGTTTTGGTTTGCCCAAGTTAGTCGGCAAAATTTATAAATGCATATTTAACAATTAGGAGCTTTATTATTTATCTTCCTTTCATATTAACGACAATGCATTTTAAATTTTGCATTAGTACCTAATCTATTATATTCTGCCAAAAAATGGCAGAATATAATAGATTAGGTACTAATAACTCAATAAGCAAATATCTCATCCCAATGGCCGAACTCAAAACAAAGCAAAACGATGCAAGTGTCGTAGATTTTTTAAACTCCGCTGAGGATGAAAAAAGGAGGAAAGATGCTTTTGAAATCCTTGATTTATTATCCAGGCTTAGCGGCGAAGAAGCCAAAATGTGGGGCCCTTCAATTATCGGGTTTGGCTCCTATAATTACAAATATGCCAGTGGCCGTGAAATGGACTGGATGCTTACAGGGTTTTCGCCACGCAAACAGAGCCTCACACTTTACATTATGACCGGCTTTGAAAAGTATGAGCAATTACTGGGGAAACTCGGGAAATATAAAACCGGGAAATCTTGCCTTTACATTAACAAGTTGGAGGATATTGATAAGCAGGTTTTATCAGAAATAATATTGAAATGGGTAAAACAATTACGGAAGGAATAGGCAAAAAAAATCCCGGCTTACTGAATAAGCCGGGATTTGTAACTTTGAATATTGTTTTAACCCTGGAGGGTAAATTTGATAGGCATGTTAAACTGAACCCTTACTGGTTTACCGCGCTGCATACCCGGCTTCCAATTTGGCATCTGCTTAATCACCCTTATGGCTTCTTCATCGCATCCGCCGCCAATACCACGAAGTATTCTCACATCAGAAACCGAACCATTGGGTTCAACAACAAAGGTAACATATACCGTTCCCTGGATTCCTGATTCACGAGCCATTTGCGGATATTTAATGTTGTCCTGCAAAAATTTCATCCGTGCCGTTTCTCCACCCGGAAATTCGGGCATAGCTTCCACCACGCTAAAAATCTCCATTTCGGCAACTTCTTCTTCTTCTTCCACCATAGGAACATAATCATCGATGATTGTCTCCTGATCGGCTTCAACATCTATTTCAATATCGTCTTCAACTTCCACATCATCTTCTACAATATTGATGATGGTAACTTGTTTTGGAGGAGGAGGAGGGGGAGGCTTAACTTCATGTTTTGTTATTGGAATAATTTCTTCCGGGGTATTATCCACCTGAAGTTGAAAGTTTAGAACAGAGGTTCTTTCGTACGTTTTATAACTGAAAGCAAGCAACACTACTCCAAGGGCAACGATGAGCCCAATTTGCATAAAGATGGCTTTTTTACTTTCAAGATCGGCCTTTTTACTCTTTTTTAATTCCATTGTGATTTGCTTGGTTATGTTAATTTACTCTATGCTAACGAGGTTGATCCTTTGCTTATTGTTAAATCAACTAAATATTTAGTTTGACAAATATTTTTTTCAAAATTAAATTAGTTCTTTGTAAGCAACTGCATCCAAAAGCTTATCAAGTTCCGATTGATCAGTAATCTTGATTTTGATTATCCATCCATCGCCGTAAGGATCGCTATTTACTATTTCAGGACTTTGCTCAAGAGCTTCGTTGAATTCCAAAACCTCGCCACCAATAGGCATAAACAAATCAGAAACTGTTTTTACTGCTTCAATGGTTCCAAAGGTTTCTTCCTTATCAAGTGTTTCTCCTTCGGTTTCTACCTCAATAAAAACGATATCGCCCAATTCGTTCTGGGCATAATCTGTAATTCCTATTAAGGCTTCATCACCTTCAACTTTGATCCACTCGTGATCTTTTGTGTACTTTAAACTATCTGGAATATTCATTTTTTTAAGCTTTTAAAATTGTTGTGCAAATGTAAAACTTTTTTAATACAATTACTTTTGAACACAATAAAATTGTTGTTTCTATCAACAGATAAAGTATTATTTCTTTAAATTATTCAACCCGTTGTATTCAAGATACATGTTATGAATCAAACCATCGGCAAGGCCAATTTTTGGGGCAAGAACATGCCCGACCCTGATAATTTTTGTAATAAAAATAAAGACCTGCGCCGCGGGAACAATAACATCGGCACGGTCGGGACGAAGCCCCAGTTGTTTAATACGCTCACGCAATGAAAAACTTTTAAGGTGATTACAGGCATATTCCAATTTTTGAAAACTAAGAATATCTTGCAAGGGGTCGCCATAAATTTTGGTTATTTTATTGATGTTTCCTCCTGAGCCTATCACGTTAATTTTACCAAAATCGTCTTTAAAATTTTGCAACCATTCTTCAAGCGAATCCCATTCGGCTTTGGGTACCTTTTTACTGAGCAGCCTGAGGGTACCAATTTTAAATGAACGGGCATCAACAAGCAAATTATCAGATGAAATAATGGATATCTCCGTGCTACCTCCACCCAGGTCAATGTACATTGTCTTGGTTTTTCCTTCAGGCAGTTTAAAGCCACCGATCGATCGCACTATTTCAGCTTCTTCAAGGCCATCGATGAGCTTAATTTTCAAGCCTGTCTCTTTTTTAATTCTTTTAATAATCTCATCCCCGTTGGTTGCTTCGCGCATTGCAGCAGTCGCGCAGGCCACAAAACCCACAGGTTTATATACTTCAAGCAAGAGCTTAAAAGCTTTCATCGTTTTTATCAGGTTGCCGGCACGTTTCTCGGAAATGGTGTTGTTTTTATACACATCTTTCCCAAGCCTGATCGGGATTCTTATTAAAGTTGCCTTTTCAACCATAACCCGCCCTTCTTTTTCAAAGGCATTGGACAAAAGCAGTCTAACCGCGTTTGAACCGATATCAATAGCTCCGAATATCATAAATTTTATACATTGTATTGTTGCAATTGATTTTTGAAATATTCATATATTATAAACTGCGAACGCACTTTTTCAGTATCCTTTGTTTTACGGTAATTATTAATATTATCTTTCCCTAAAAGCCTTGTTTTGCAGTTATCGTTAATCTGAATCTGAATCATATCCCATAGTTCCTGCTGAATGTCTTTATCGAGTATGGGTATGGAAACTTCAATGCGATGATCGAAATTTCGTTGCATCCAGTCGGCCGAACCGGTATAAAATTCTTTTTTACCTTCATTACAAAAAATATAAACCCGTGAATGTTCAAGGAATTTATCGACAATACTAAATGCTTCAATGTTTTCGCTAACCTTGGGTAGTCCGGGGATTAAAATACAAATTCCCCTGGCAATAACTGTAATCTTTACGCCGGCACTACTGGCATCATACAATTTACGCACAATCTTTCGGTCAACGAGGCTATTTAATTTAATGATTATCCAGGCTTCTTTTCCGGCTTTGGCGTTTCGGATTTCACGGTTGATTTTGTTGATGAAGAATTCGCGGGTATGGAAAGGCGAAACAATTATCGTTTTGAATTTAGGAATATAATAACGGGTTTCGAGCATCTGGAAAACTTTGTAAACATCATTAGCTATGTTTTGATTGGCAGTAAGCAGACTGTCGTCAGCATAAACCTTCGCGGTAGATTCGTTAAAATTTCCAGTGCTGATATTTGCATAAAACACATTCTTCATGTTTTCTTTGCGCCTTATCAAAATAAGTTTGCTGTGTACTTTCATTCCCGGAATTGTGGGAAGTATTTTTACCCCGGTATTTTGCAATTTTTCAGCCCAAAAAATATTGGCTTCCTCATCAAAACGTGCCTGCAATTCGAGGAATACTGTAACCGATTTTCCGTTCCTGGCCGCATTCATCAGCGCGTTCATCGCATTTGAATTGCTGGCAGCCCGGTAAAAGGTCATTTTTATCGATCGAACATTGGGGTCGATGGAAGCCTCGCGCAGTAAGTCAACAATGTAATGAAACGACTGGTAGGGATAGTGCAGCATAATATCCTTTGACCGTATTACCTCAAAAATACTTTGGTAGGGTTGGATATCTTTGTGTTGCAACGGGGGAGAGGCAGGATAAACCAGGCTTGACGAGCCAACCTTTGGGAAGCCCATAAAATCTTTAAAGTTGTGATAACGCCCGCCTCCACGCTGACGGTCATCGGGCGAAAGATGCAGTTTTACCCTGATCTTCCGCAGGAAATGAGCCGGGATAGACCTGTCGAAAACAAACCTTACCGGGGTACCCCATTCCCGCTGTTTTACACTTTCGGAGAGTATTTCAAGGAAGCTTTTTTGAACATCATTATCAATATCCAGTTCAGCATCGCGGGTAATTTTTATGGTATAGGCATCATATTTATCATATCCAAAAAGCGAAAAAACAAAGGGCAATCCATACCGGATGACATCCTCCAACAACATGATGTATATTTTACCCTCTTGTTCAGGTAATATCAAAAACCGGGATAAGGGCGGCGAAGGAACTTTAACAATTGAAAACTCCTCCCGATCGGGCTGGGTGGTTGATTGGAGATGTACGGCAAGGTAAATGGATTTATCTTCGAGGCTGGTGGGGTCATCCAGGTTATCGAGCATGATGGGGAAGAGCAGGGTGCGCACTTCGCTGTGGAAATAATCGGTTACAAACTCTGCCTGTTGCCCGCTAAGCTGGTCTTCGCGAATGATAAAAATATTTTCCTTTGTAAGCTTATCAACAATTTCCTCATAAGTCTGGGTAAATATCTTTTCCTGCTCAGCAACAATTTCTTTTATCTGTTGAAGTATTTCGCCCGGCGATACTTTAAGCGATAAATCTATTTGCTCCACATTTAACATGCGCGTATGGGTTGCAACCCTCACCCTGAAAAACTCATCGCGGTTGTTTGAAAAAATTCCTAAAAACTTGAGTCGCTCCAAAAGTGGTGTTGACTCATCCCTGGCCTCCTGCAACACTCTTTCGTTAAAATGAAGCCAGCTTACTTCACGGTTCACCATCTGATCTTTGTACTTCGCCATTATAGTTATTTTTTGGTTTTGAGTATTTTGGGCGAAATCACAAATACCGGCTCATAAGAAGCCAGGGAGATATCTTCCCATTTATCAGTTTTGAAATTTATACAAACAACGCCCGATGTAGGCAGCCATTCAATTTTTTTATCAAGGTATTGATTTGCAAAATTTGTAAACGTTGGATTGTGCCCAACCAGCATTACCGAATTTATATCGTTGGACAAATCAAAAAACTGATCGATCATCCTGTCGGCATTCGCGTGGTAAATCATCCTGTCGATACGGATACTTTCCTTAGGATAGCCGATGGAACGAGCAATGATGGATGCGGTTTCGTAAGCCCTCACAGCATGGCTTGAAACCATTAGATCGACCTGTATTTTGTTTTTGGTCAGGTAGTCGTTAATAAGCCTTGTACGTTTTTTGCCTTTTTCAATTAAAGGTCTTTCGTGATCGCTCAGATGGGGAAAATCCCAGGATGACTTTGCATGGCGAACAATGTAAATAGTTTTCATTTATAAAAAATTGGCCACTGACATTCATGTCAGCGGGTATTAATAGTTATCTGAGCCTGCCCGCCCTCATGGCGGGAATAATTCAGAATGTTTTTTAACATTAATCCGATTGCTCAAAAGTACAATTATTTTGATGGTTACATGACTTGTATGCTTCAAATTAAGCTAAAGAGAGGGGAGAGGGGAAAGTTTAGAGGGTGGAGTTTAGAGGTTGGAGTGTTGGAGTGTTGGAGTGTTGGAGTGATGGAGTGTTGGAGTGATGGAGTGATGGAGTGATGGAGTGCTGGAGTAAATCAATTGCCTCGTGGCTTTATCCCGAGGATAAAAAGAT
>CAZQIV010000139.1:0-17794 GCA_964593705.1 uncultured Lentimicrobiaceae bacterium
TCTCTCCAATGCCTTGTCATTCCGATGCCGCACCTGCGGCAAGGAATCTGTTAAAATTACTCGGACAATAGTGATTATTTGTGAAATTTTGATCGGCTTATTTTAATTCATAAATTAATCAACCGAAACTTCCGGCCATCACACCTCCGTCAACACTGATTGTTTGGCCGGTGATATAGCCGGAAAGGGGCGAGAGCAGCCAAACTGCCATAGAAGCAAATTCGCCGGGCAAGCCCATCCTTCCCACAGGAATATTTTTTTCAAGGCTGTGCTGAATTTCTTCGTACGATTTTCCAGTACTATCGGCTTTTTTCTGAAGCACTCTTTTCACGGCATGGGTATCGTGGTAGCCGGGTGCTAACACATTTACAGTTATTCCTTCTTTCCCGATTTCCTGCGAAAGGCTTTTAGCAAACCCGACAACAGCCATACGCAGTGAATTGCTCAAAACCAAATTTTCGATGGGTTGCTTTACCGAAACACTCTCCACGAATAAAATCCTTCCATAAGCCTGTTGCCTGAACTTTGGCATCAATTGCATTACCAGGTCAATTTTCCACCGTACAACAGTAAACCAGGCCAAATCCCAATCTTCCATCGTAGTTTCCAAAGCTGGCTTTGCCGGGGGGCCTCCGGCATTAACAAATATTCCGTCAAGTTTACGCTCGCCAATAAAATTTACAATTTCCTCAATATTTTCCCCATCGGTAATATCACCATTTATGGTTTCAATTTGATAAGGAAACTGGGATTGAAATTCACTGAGATTTTTAGCATTTCTTGCTACTGCTATCACTTTTGCTCCTTCGGCAATCAACGCCCTGGCCACTGCATTACCAAATCCAGCAGTAGCACCACCTATCAAAAAAAGTCTGTCGTTTAATTGTAAATCCATAGCTTTAAATTTTTAAATAATAAGGTAAACCAACAAAGTTAAATACTATTTAGTGTCTTTCTTTTTAGTCGTGCTTTAAAATTTCAATAGCCTTGGGCTCGCCTCGCGAAGCGGGCATCCCTTCGGGTAAACCTAACTTGGACAAGCCAAAACCAAACAAGGTGATCATGTAAAACTTATGGTGTATTCCTGTTTTGGTTTGTCCAAGTTAGTCGGCAAAATTTATAAATGCATATTTTGCAATTTAGAGCTTTATTATTTACCTACCTTTCATATTATCTACAATGCATTTTAAATTTTGCTTGGGTACCTTTTCTCTAATATTCTGCCAAAA
Organism: uncultured Lentimicrobiaceae bacterium; assembly: GCA_964593705.1. Classification (GTDB taxonomy): domain Bacteria; phylum Bacteroidota; class Bacteroidia; order Bacteroidales; family 4484-276; genus SABY01. The sequence continues at coordinate 1,230 of CAZQIV010000139.1, forward strand.
AATGGCAGAATATTAGAGATAAGGTACTAATGCCATTAACTTTAGCAAAAATAAAACATATTTTCAAGACACCTGATTCCATTCCATTAAATTCAGTTCGTTGTTTTAAAGAATTATTGTGGCAGGATGATAATCTTTGTTTTAACGATCATCCTACTATTTGTCAGGATTCTTAGTCGATTTTCATTTTTATAAATCTAAATAACACATCAACAATGCTTTGGGCTATTTTGGGGATGCCGAGAATCAGGCAATACATTCCCATTCAACTCAATTCTTCAAGTTGTTACTCATTAAGATAGAAAGAAGATAATTTTAGTTTACCATGCTGGTTTGTAAGCAAGAAAGACCTTTTGACGAGAACCCTTCTTGCGTTTATCCCGGGGAAAAATGAATTTTGCAGCACCCCCCGCTTTTTCATTCGTTTAATGTATTCTCCGCCCTTACTCGCCTCGCTCGCCTCGCTGGCAAAGCAGGCTGCGAAGCGGAATGACAGCCTGTCCCGCTTTTGCGGGAGAGCTATTCAAATTTCAAAAACCTCGACTAATAAGATCGATATTAAATATAATTCCATACTTTTACTCGAACTAATTTTTTAGGCCATGAAAAAGCAAATGGAATCCGGTAACGAGCCCGGCTCAAATAAATCAGCAAACGACAAATCGAAAATCAAAACTACTATCCCGATAAGTCCACCAGTTTTTCCGATAGTTGGCATTGGGGCTTCAGCAGGAGGATTGGAAGCCCTGGAGCAGTTTTTTGAACAGATGCCCCAGAACTGTGGTATGGGCTTCGTGGTTATACAACACCTGGATCCGCATCACCAGGGGGTAATGCCCGAACTTTTACAACGCATCACCGGCATGAAGGTTTTTCAGGCTACCGACCGCCTGAAAATTAAACCCAATTGTGTGTATGTAATACCACCCAACAAAAGCATGTCAATTCTCAATGGGGCGCTCCATTTATTCGAGCCGGTTGAATCGCGTGGCTTACGCTTACCTATCGATATTTTCTTTCGCGCTTTGGCTGATGACCGGAAGGAAAAAAGTATAGGAATTATCCTGTCGGGGATGGGAAGTGATGGAAGTCTGGGTATTAAGGCCATCAAGGAAAAACATGGTATTGTACTGGTGCAGCAACCCGATAGCGCCAAATTTGACGGGATGCCACGCGGCGCCATCGAGGCTGTAATTCCTGATATTGTTGCCCCCGTAAATGAATTGCCCCAAAAACTCATCGTCTGTCTCCAGCTTTCACCTAAGGATGTCGAAAGTGCCGTTGAGCTTCATAAAAATGTCAGTAGCCTCGAAAAGGTTGTCATTCTGCTGCGCGACCACGTGGGGCACGACTTTTCCTTGTACAAAAAAAACACCATACTAAGGCGTATCGAGCGCTGGAAAGGGATTCACCAGATAAATAAAATCCAAAGTTATGTGCGCTTTTTACAAGAAAATCCCCAGGAGATAGATATCCTGTTTAAAGAGCTCCTGATTGGTGTTACAAGCTTTTTTAGGGATGATGCTGTTTGGGAAAGTATAAAAAATAAATACCTCCCCGAAAGGATAAAGAGTCTTCCTGAACGTAGTGTATTGCGAGCATGGGTTACAGGCTGTTCAACCGGCGAAGAGGCTTTTTCGCTGGCTATGATATTTACGGAGCTTATCGAAAAAATGAATAATAAATCAAGCTTGCAGATTTTTGCTACCGACCTTGATAATGAAGCCATAGAGAAAGCCAGGAAAGGTTTTTATCCAAAAAATATTGTTGGCGAAATATCGGGCGAGCGCATTAGTAAATTTTTTGCTGTTGAGGGCGATGGTTACCGTATATCCACAAGCATTCGCGAAATGGTAGTGTTCGCGCCTCAAAATGTGATTAAAGACCCGCCATTTACTAAGCTCGACTTTTTGTTTTGCAGAAATATGTTGATTTATATGGAACCGGAACTGCAAAAAAAGTTGATTGTACTTTTTAATTATAGTTTAAACTCCGGGGGTATTCTTGTATTAGGTACAGCCGAAACACTTGGTAGCGAGGTAGGAGGTTTTGAAGATTTAGATTCGAAACATAAAATTTTTAAACGTTCTCTATCTACGAATCCAGTAGAACTTGTGGATTTCCCCAGTTCCTTTTATCAAAAAAAAATACATACAATCGAAAAAAAGAAAGTCGCAGCCGTGAATACTGAAAGCATTCAGGCCTATGCCGATCAAATTTTATTGCAAAAATTTGCCCCACCCAGTGTGTTGGTAAATAGTATCGGAGATATCATTTATATAACCGGACGCACCGGAAAATACCTTGAACCTGTTGCCGGTAAGGCCAACTGGAATATTTATGCCATGGCTCGTGAAGGCCTCAACCGGCTTTTACCGGGAGCATTTCGCAAGGCCTTAAAAAGTTTCGCACCTGTTGTTTTGAGCAATGTTAAAATTGGCACTAATGGTGATGCCCTGTTTGTTGATGTTACCATACAGTGTATCGAAAACCCTGAGGTTATAAAAGGTATGATGATGATTGTTTTTGCTGATGTGCCTGCCAAAATCGGAAATGTAAAACCACTCAAAGGAGCTGCAGGCAGGACTGTTCCGCTAAGGGTAAAGGAACTGGAAATGGATTTGCAACGAAGCCACGAAGAATTGCAAAGCAAGGTAAACGATTATTTGCGTGCCAGCGATGATATGAAAAACCTACTCAACAGCATCGAAATAGCTACCCTCTTTTTGGATAAGGATCTTAATATCCGGCGATTTACCGATCAGATTACCAAGATTTTTAAGTTGCGTAGCGCAGATATCGGCAGGCCGTTTACTGATTTGGTCACCAATTTGGATTACGCCGAAATTGACAATGATGCCCTTCAGGTTCTCAAAACACTTATATCAAAAGAAACCGCGATAGCCACCGATAACGACAGGTGGTTCAGGGTAAGAATAATGCCCTACCGCACTTTAGACGATCGCATTGATGGCTTGGTAATGACATTTACTGATATTTCCGTGACCAAAAAACTGGAAATTGAACTTATTGCAGCCAATAAAAAATTGGTCAGGGATAATGCTTAATTGAAGTTGAGGATTGACTTGGGATGAAAAAAAAATTAATAAATTATGAAAAAGGACACTAAGAAATCAAGTGCCAAAGAACTTCGGAAATATGCTGAAGAAATACATGAAAACAAAAAGGGCAACAAGCCATTAAATCTTGATGAGATAGATGCTTTAAAACTTGTTCACGAACTCGAGGTGCATCAAATTGAACTGGAGCTTCAATGTGAGGAGTTGTTGCAGGCAAAACAAGTGGCCCGTGATGCCGCTGATAAATACACCCAGCTTTACGACTTTGCCCCGGCAGCTTATTTTACAGTGAATAGCGAAGGCGAAATTTTAAACCTAAATCTCACTGGTGCTTCCTTGCTTGAGAAAGATCGTTCGATGTTGACAAACAAAATTTTTCAGCTTTTTGTGTCATCTGCCGACCGACAGTTCTTTAGCGAATTTCTTGACAGAATTTTCAGTAGCGGAAAAAAAGAAATTTGTGAAATATCAATTACCCTTGGAGAGCAAGTGCCCAAATACCTTTTTCTTTCTGGCATTGCAAGCGAAAATGGCGATGAGTGCCATATCACAGCTATGGATATTTCAGAAAGTAAGAAAGTGCAGATGGCACTCAGTGAAGGTGAGGAAAGGATGAGGTTGGCCGTGGCCGGTTCGCCTATTCCCATTATGATACACGACGAAGATGGAAAGGTTTTGCAATTGAGCAAGGGATGGACGGAATTCTCGGGTTACACCATCCTGGATATTCCTACACTCGACGACTGGACCGAAAAAGCTTATGGTTCTCGAAAAGGTACCGAAAAAGATTACATCGATAAGCTATTTGAAATTAATGAAACTGTTTATAATGGTGAATGGCATGTTAAAGCTAAGGATGGCTCGATGAGAATTTGGGAGTTTCAAACTACTCCTCTCGGAAAAATTCATATTGGCAAGCGCGTGCTACATAGTATGGCCGTGGATATTACCGACAGGAAGCAAACTGAAAATGACCTGATTAAAGCCAAAGAAAGAGCCGAAGAAAGCGATAGGCTAAAATCGGCGTTTCTTGCCAATATGAGCCACGAAATACGCACGCCCATGAACGGTATCCTTGGCTTTTCCGACCTGCTCAAAGAACCCGGCCTCACCGGTGAACAACAACAAAAATACATCGATGTTATCCAAGAGAGCGGTGCCCGCATGTTAAATATCATCACCGATATTATCGATATTTCCAAAATCGAATCAGGCTTGGTGGAATTATCTTATAGTGATGTAAGAGTTGACGAACAACTCAAAAATCTAAACAAATTCTTTAAGCAGGAAGCCGAAATAAAAGGAATTGAGTTAATATACAAAAGCAAACTTTCAGCTACAGAAGCACTGATAACTACCGATGTTGTGAAGCTTCAAAGTATTTTGACCAATTTGCTGAAGAATGCAATTAAATACACCCGAAAAGGAAAAATTACCTTTGGTTGTGCTATAGTTGATGGACTGGCAGGGATGCCCGCCGGGGCTGAAAATGTGGATAAATCCACGGCAACGCTAGCCAATACATCCATACTGCAATTTTTTGTGAAAGACACAGGAATCGGGATTGCAAAAAATAGGCAACATGCTATTTTCGAGCGCTTCGTACAGGCCGATATTGAAGATGTTAATGCAATGCAGGGTGCAGGGCTGGGACTTTCGATTACCAAAGCATACATCGAAATGCTTGGCGGAAGAATTTGGATGGAAAGCATTGAAGGGCAAGGAACAACTTTTTATTTTACCATATCTGTTTCCCCAAAAGTACCAACAAAAAATAAGCCTGTTAAAGTTAATTTGTCGGTTAAGAATAATACCCTGAGCAAAAAACTTAAAATCCTTATAGCCGAAGATGACGAACCCTCGGGTTTATTACTCAAAATAAGTCTGCGACATTTCAGCACGGAGATTATTATTGTTGAATCGGGTAAAGAAGCTGTTGAAATTTGCCGGAATCAACCTGATATTGACCTGGTTTTGATGGATATTAAAATGCCTCTGTTAAATGGCTATGATGCTACCCGGCAAATACGACAATTCAACAAAGATATCATCATCATCGCCCAAACTGCTTATGGATTATCGGGCGACCATGAAAAAGCCATTGAAGCCGGATGTAACGATTACATTTCAAAACCCATTAAAAAGGAAAGATTGATAACTTTGTTAAATAAGTGGTTTAAATAATACAATATAGTAATGGTACTACTGCGAATTTAGTGGAAAGTAAAATATTAATGATTTTATAGTTGAAGGTGATAAAAATTTATAAAAAGATTTCTCCCTTCGGTCGAAATGACACAACCGATGCTGGCAGAGGGAGGAGGGGAATCGGGTGCGAAGCGCCCGATTCCCCTCCTCCCAAATCAACCTATGGACGTGGTCATTTCGACCAAATAACGCAGCGAAGCAAGTTTTGTCGGGAGAAATCTATTTACAGTGATAGCCATTATTTACATCCACAAAAATGGTTGTTGAACCTTAATAATAAACATTAAAAGTGAACTAAATCATGTTAAAATTTTCAAAGCGGTATTTGCTTTTGCCCGCTCTTATGCTTGTGTTTTTTGTGCTTTTTTATTTCCTGTATGATAGCGTTAAGAAAAGTACCATAGAGGAGTTTAATAGTGAACAGTTGATTTTGGCTGAAACGGCTTCACGGGGAATTACCAATTTTTTCGATGATTATAAATCTGACATGACTTTTCTGGCACAATTCAACGATATTATTAATTTTTCGGATGATAGCAAAACTCTGATGGCCCGGTTTTACGAACAACATAAAAACTATATTCAGGCAATTACCAGGGTCGATTCCAATGGAGTAATTTTATATACCTACCCTGAAAATAATTCGGTAACCGGGAGGGATATTTCATACCAGGAACATGTTCAACAAATCCTGGCAAACCGCCGGCCGGTAATTAGCGATGCCTTTAAGTCGGTGCAGGGTTTTATGTCCATTGCAGTACATGTACCTGTTGTAAAACAGAACAAATTTGTCGGTACCCTGGCCATTTTAATTCCTATTGATAAGCTGGGTAAAAAATATCTTGAAAATATTAAGATTCGGGGCTCGGGTAAAATATGGATTATCAGCGAAAGCGGTATGGAAATTTACTGTCCCGTAAAAAATCATAAAGGGAAAATGTATCGGGATATTACACATAACAATTCCCTGGCCAACGACTTTTTGGAGTTAATTAAAACTGAGCACAGTGGAACTGTAAAAAGCGTTCATGATGAAAAATCAGCAAACGAGAGCGACCAATTTATTGAACAATACATGGCTTTTTATCGTGCTACCATCGACAATACCTACTGGACTATTGTTATTTCGTACCACGAAAAAGAAGTATATCTTGCACTAAGCAGGTTTCGTAATCGATTAATCCTGATATTCTCACTGTTTTTCATTATCATGTTGTTGTACTTCTACATTTTATCAAAATACCGCAATGTTTTAAAGGAGGAAGCCAAAAGAAAACAAGCCGAAGAAATACTCCTGGAAAGTGAGAAAAAGTTCAGAACAATATTTGATGCGTCTCCTATCGGGATTGAGATCTATGATGCTTCGGGAGTACAACTAAACGCGAATGCCGCATCACTTAAAATGTTTGGAATCCCCGATGTTTCCGAAGTTAAAAATTTCAATATCTTTGAGGGGACGAGCTTAAATACTGTCAATAAACAAAAACTTCGAAAGGGTAAAACAGTTGCTTACGAGGCCTTGTTCGATTTTGAAAAAGTAAAGGAACTAAAACAGTATGTAACCCATAACCAGGGAACTGCATACTTCGATTATATTATAACACCATTATTTGATATACTTAATAAAAAAATAATTGGCTACCTTGTGCAGGTTCAGGATATTACGGAACGAAAACGCGCTGAGGAAGAAATCCTTATGCTTGCCCATTCGCTTAGAAGTGTAAACGAATGTGTGAGCATAACAGATTTGAAAAATAACATAGTGTTTGTTAACGACTCATTCCTAAAAATTTACGGGTATCGGGAAGATGAATTGATTGGGAAGAATGTGAATATTTTTGATGTAACCAAAATTCCGGGCAATCTAAAGGATAGGATATTTGAGGCAACATTGAAAGGGGGTTGGAAAGGTGAACTTATTAATAAAAGAAAAGACGGAAGTAGTTTTCCAATTCACTTATCCACCACGGCCATTCAGGACAAAGCCGGTAAAATACTCGGATTTATTGGTGTGGCTTCTGATATCACCGAATCAAAAAAGCGCCAACAGGAGTTGATAGAAGCTAAAGAAAAAGCCGTAGAATCAGATCGCCTTAAATCAGCATTTCTTACCAATATGAGTCACGAAATACGCACACCAATGAACGGAATTCTCGGTTTTGCCGAGTTACTCAAAGAACCGAACCTCAAAGACGATCAGCAGCTTGAGTTTATTAATGTCATTCAAAAAAGTGGTAAGCGTATGCTCAATATCATCAACGATATTGTTGATATTTCTAAAATTGAATCAGGGCAAATGGAAATCGCAGTAAATGAAGTAGATGTTAACGAGCAGATCAAAAGCCTCCATGCCTTCTTCAAGCCCGAGGCCGATCAAAAAGAAATCAAACTTACTATTGGAGGTTTGTTGGCAAAGGATAATTCTGTGATTAATACCGACCCTGTTAAGCTTAATTCCATCCTGACAAACCTTTTGAAAAATGCCCTTAAATACACAGATAAAGGGTATATTGAGGTTGGCGTTTCGACAAGCTCAACAACCAATTTAAAAGCGGACAGTGAGCCTGACGAACTGAAGTTTTACGTGAAAGATACCGGAATTGGTGTTCCCAAAGAAAGGCAGCATGTAATTTTCGATCGTTTTATTCAGGCAGATATTGAAGACAAGGATGCAAGGCAGGGCGCAGGACTTGGACTTTCCATTACCAAAGCATACATCGAAATGCTTGGCGGTGAAATCCGGCTGGAAAGTCAGGAGGGGTCGGGATCAACTTTTTATTTTACAATACCCTCACTTCAAAAAGCTACTCAAAAGAAAAGGCAAAAAGGTATTGCCGAAGTAATGAAGCCATTTGGGGAAATTAAACCCCTGAAGGTTCTTGTTGCCGAAGATGACGAATTCTCCGGGTACTTGCTCAGGCTATACCTGAAATCCTTTTGTAAAGAATACATAACAGTAAAGAGTGGAACTGCTGCCGTGGAAACCTGCCGCACTAATCCGGATATTGATTTGCTACTTATGGATATTCAGCTGCCTGAGTTAAATGGCTATGAGGCAGTAAGGCAAATCAGGCAATTCAACAAAGAAATTATTATTATTGCCCAAACTGCTTATGGACTGGCGGACGATAAGAAAAAAGCGCTCGATGCCGGATGTAACGATTATATTTCAAAACCTGTAAACAAGGATTGGCTTACAGAAATAATTAAAACCTGTATGCAAAACAAAATCACGAACAAAAACCTTTGATAATGCCCCATAAAAACAGGAAAATGAAATTTACATTAAAATATGTTTTGGCTCTGCTGGTAGTTTTCCTGATGCACTTTTCGTTAAGTGCGCAGCAACCACAGCCGGTAACCTTGCAACTTAAATGGAAGCACCAATTTCAGTTTGCCGGATATTACGCTGCCATCGAAAAAGGATATTATCAGGAAATGGGTTTTCAGGTAAGCTTGTTGGAAGCAATCGAAGGCCAAAACCCCAGTGATGCCGTTTTTTCAGGAAAAGCAGAGTTTGAGATTTGTAGCTCCGACATTATTTTAATGCGTGCCGAGGGGAAAGATGCCGTAGTGTTGGCAACTATATTTCAGCACTCCCCGCAAATTCTTTTGGGATCTCAAAAATCCGGGATCAACCATGTTCACAACCTCGTAGGGAAAAGAATCGCTATGGAGCCCAATGCTGCCGATATTATTGCTTATATGAATAATGAGGGAATTTCGCTTGACCAATGTATCATCGATCAGCATACATTTGATGTGAATGGCTTATTAAACGGTACTATGGAAGCAATTTCGGCCTATTCAACCGATGAACCTTTTCTTCTGGATAAGGCAAAGTTTGATTACACCATCATTGCGCCGGTAATGGGAGGTATCGATTTTTATGGTGATATGCTTTTTACTACTGCAACATTTATTAATGACAATCCTCTTTTAGTAAAAAATTTCAGGGAAGCAACAATTAAGGGATGGGATTATGCCATGGATAACCCTGAAGAGATCATTGATCTTATTTATAGCCAATACAGTAAGCGTCACACTGTAGATCACTTATGGTTTGAAGCTGCTCAAATGCAAAAACTGGTAATGAAGGATGTGGTTGAAATTGGCTACACCAACCCGGGCAGGTGGAAATCTATAATCGATACTTACAAGCGCCTTAATATGTTGGATGCCCCATTTACAAACGCCGGGCTGCTGTATTCCGATTATTTTCAACAAGGCATTGTTATCCCCTGGAGGCTGGTGCTGATTTTTTTGATGATGGTGTGGGGATGTCAAAAACGAGTCTTAAAAAACTATTCCGATTGGATGAAAACTTCTCGACCCCCGGAACAAATAAGGAACAGGGAACCGGCCTGGGCTTGATACTTTGTAAAGAATTTATTGAAAAACATGGAGGTAATATTTGGGTGGAAAGTGATCCCGATAGCCATCGGGAGGGCAAAGGTTTCGTTTTTAGTTTTATTATTAAAAAATAAATTATACTTCTTGATTATTCACTACTTAAAAAAATAGTAAAATGAAATGGAAAGCAATTTTAATCTTGATTATAGCGCTATCCTTAACGTTAGCGATTACGTTTCATACTCGTTACCATGTTAACAAAACAGCCCAGGAGGAGTTCGAAACCAATTGCACGGAAATCGAGCGCAAAATATCGGCGAGGCTTCATGCGCACGCCCTGATTTTAAGAGCCGGTTCAGCTTATTTTTCTGTCTCCGACACCGTAACCCGCGAAGATTGGAAAATATTTATCGAGCGATCAAAAATAGAAAAAAACCTGCCCGGTATTTTGGGTGTTGGATTTTCGCTTCTTATTCCTGCCGATCAATTGAACAATCATATCCGGCGCATCCGTAAGGAAGGATTTCCCGACTATTCCGTTTATCCTGCCGGCAAGCGATCAATTTATACCTCCATTATTTACCTGGAACCATTTTCGGGACGCAATTTAAAAGCCTTTGGTTATGATATGTTTTCGGAGCCATTAAAAAGAAAAACTATGGAACTGTCGAGAGACCATGACCTTGCCATGCTTTCAGGAAAAATTGACCTGGTGCAGGAAACCAAAGATGATATTCAATCGGGGACCTTGATGTATGTGCCGTTTTACAAATCAGGTATGCCGGTAAATACAACAGAACAGCGCCGTGCAGCAATCCTCGGATGGGTTTACAGCCCTTGCAGGATGAATGATTTGATGCAGGGAGTACTAGGCCATTGGGATAATAGTAAAAAGAACAGAATTTGCCTGCAGGTATATGATGACAGCCTGTCGCTTGCATCGCTCATGTACGACAGCCAGCGTTGCGATTCATCAAAAATTACATACCCACATTCCAGAACCAATACCATTTGGATACAGTTTAACGGGAAACAGTGGGTACTTCATTTTTCCCAGGTTAACGGCAAATCTGTTTCATTCGCCCCATTAGTAATTATTGTTTTCTTTGGTGGGATAATAATCAGTGTGTTGTTGTATTTATATTTTCTGTCGCTGTTCAACACCCTGAACCGTTCGCGGAAAATTGCAGAAAAACTGACCCGGGAACTCAAAGAAAGCGAAAAGAAATACCGTGATGACTTCAATTTATTGCATTCTATTTTCGAAAGCCCCACCAGTATTATCATATTTGCCATCGATAAAGAATATTGCTACACGGCTTTTACAAAATTTCACCAGAAAACCATCAAAACCATCTGGGATGCCGACATTCAAATAGGCACAAACATGCTTGATGTAATTACGGGTTTGGAGGACAGGCAAAAAACAAAAAACAATTTTGACAGGGCATTACAAGGCGAATGTTTTACTGTTAGCGAGGACTATGGCAATGCAGACCTTTACAGAACGTATTACGAAAATTATTATAATGCTATAAAAGATGCCAACGGAAACATTGTAGGTGTTTCGGTTTTTGTGATTGATGTTAGCAAACGAAAACATTCAGAAAACCTGGTACTTCAAACACGTCAGAATTACGAGGCCTTCTTCAACACCATTCCCGAGTTTCTTTTTGTGCTGGATATGCAGGGGAATATTATTCGTGCTAATTCAACGGTTATCGACCGTCTCGGATATACAAAACAAGAGCTTACAGGGCAATCTGTTCTTATGTTACATCCGGAGGAACGACGGGATGAAGCCGGGCGAATCGTTGGCGAAATGTTAGCCGGACAAACAGAGTTCTGCCCAATTCCACTCATTACCAAAAAAGGTATCCTAATCCCCGTGGAGACAAGAGTTGCCCCGGGAGTTTGGGATGGTGTATCTGTTATATTCGGGGTTACCACCGACATCTCCCAGCTACGCTTGTCAGAAGAAAAATTCTCAAAGGTATTTTACCTCAACCCCTCAGCCTGTGGTTTAAGCGATTTGAATACCGGGCAATATATTGAGGTTAACGATACTTTTTACAAACTTCTTGAATTTAACAAGGATGAAGTAATTGGAAAAACTGCCATGCAGTTGGATATTTTAACTGATGAAACCAGGAATATGCTATTGCACAAATCGGATAGCAAGGGAAAAATTACCAGCCAGGAGGCTACCTTAAAAACCAAGAATAACAGCATCAAACATGTGCTTTTATCCGCCGAATACATTTATGTTCAGGATAAGCAATATCGTTTTACTGTGGTGCACGATATTACCGATCTCAAACACTCGAAAGAACTGGTAAGCCGGAAAAACCAGGAGTTGACAAAACTCAATGCCCAGAAAGATAAGTTCTTCTCCATCATTGCACACGACCTGAAAAGCCCCTTCAATTCCATCGTTGGTTTTAGCGATTTGCTGCTGGAACGGGTCAGGGATAAAGATTATGAAGGAATCGGGAAATATGCTGCAATCATACAATCGTCTTCCGAACGGGCAATGAACCTGCTCAAGAATCTCATGGACTGGTCGCGATCGCAAACCGGCAGAATGGAATTCAACCCGGAGTTTTTCGAAATGAATAACCTTATCAACGAAACTGTGGAGTTTTTCCGGGACATTGCGCGGCAAAAATCTATTGTTATTAAGCAGGCATTGTCCCAAAATTTACCGATTTTTGCAGATATAGATATGATTAACACAATTTTGAGAAACCTGATCTCCAATGCCATTAAATATACTTCGCCCGGCGGCGAAATCCTTATCTCAACAATCGAAAACCAAAATGAAATATCAGTGTCGGTTAGCGATAATGGGGTTGGAATTCCAGCAGGAATTATTAAAAAGCTCTTTCAAATCGATCAAAATATATCTACATCAGGCACCCAAAACGAACAGGGAACCGGCCTGGGCTTGATCCTTTGCAGGGAATTTATCGAAAAACATGGCGGCAAAATTTGGGTGGAAAGTGAAGAAGGCAAAGGTTTCGTTTTTAGTTTTGTTATTAAAAAATAAAATGATGTAAATTATGTATTTGGTCAGGAACACACTCCATTCTTTCGCTCCCGAAAAGCATGCAAAATATAGCTGGAAAGCCTTATTAATCTTTCTTGCCGGCCTTGCATTAACAGTCTTATTAACTTTCAATGTTTATCACAACGTTGACAAAATAGCTCAGGAGGAGTTTGAAACCCTTTGCAAAGAAATCGAACACAAAATATCGGCACGGCTTCATGCGCACGCCCTGATTTTAAGAGCCGGTTCAGCTTATTTTTCTGTCTCCGACACCGTAACCCGCGAAGATTGGAAAATATTTATCGAGCGATCAAAAATTGAAAAAAACCTGCCCGGAATTTTGGGTGTTGGATTTTCCCTTCTTATTCCTGCCGATCAATTGGATAATCACATCCGGCACATCCGCAGTGAAGGATTTCCCAAATATTCGGTTTATCCTGCCGGCAAGCGATCAATTTATACCTCCATTATTTATCTTGAACCATTTTCGGGGCGCAATTTAAAAGCCTTTGGCTATGATATGTTTACAGAGCCGGTACGAAGAAAAGTTATGGAACTCGCTAGAGACCATGACCTTGCCATGCTTTCAGGAAAAGTTGGTTTGGTACAGGAAAACAAGGAGGATATTCAATCGGGAAGTTTGATGTACGTGCCGTTTTACAAATCTGGCTTACCTGTAAATACTATCGATCAGCGCCGTGCAGCAATTCGGGGATGGGTGTATAGCCCGTATAGGATGAACGATTTGATGCAGGGCATTCTGGGGCATTGGGACGGAAACCAGCGTAATATGGTTCATTTGAAGGTTTTTGACGACAGCATTGCAAACAATTCACTGTTGTACGACAGCTATGGAATTGATTCAGCAACACATGCCAACGTTTACCGGACGCTTACACTGCCGGTAGTGTTCAACGGCAAAAAATGGGTGCTGTTTTTTTCTCAGTACAGCGAACCAATTTTTTATTTTCATGGCAGAGTTCTTATCGTACTCCTTAGTGGAGTCATCATCAGCATATTATTGTTTTTGCTTGCCATGTCATTTTTTAATTTATTCTACACCTCCAGGCTAATTAAAAAACAAAATAGTGAACTTCAGTCTCTCAATGCCCAGAAAGATAAGTTCTTCTCCATCATTGCACACGACCTGAAAAGCCCCTTCAATTCCATCGTTGGTTTTAGCGATTTGCTGCTGGAACGGGTCAGGGATAAAGATTATGAAGGAATCGGGAAATATGCTGCAATCATACAATCGTCTTCCGAACGGGCAATGAACCTGCTCAAGAATCTCATGGACTGGTCGCGATCGCAAACCGGCAGAATGGAATTCGACCCGGAGTTTTTCGAAATGAATAACCTTATCAACGAAACCATCGATTTGTTTACTGATATTGCCGGGCAAAAATCTATTACTATAAAAACATCCCTGCCTCCAATTTTACCTTTATTTGCTGATAAGGCTATGATTAGTACGGTGATGAGAAACCTGATTTCCAATGCCATTAAATTTACTTCGCATAATGGCGAAATCATTATTTCGGCCACGGAACAACAGGAAGGATTTAAAGTATCGGTAGCTGATGATGGCGTGGGGATGTCAAAAACGAGTCTGAATAAACTATTCCGATTGGATGAAAACTTCTCGACCCCTGGAACAAATAAGGAACAGGGAACCGGCCTGGGCTTGATACTCTGCAAAGAATTCATCGAAAAACATGGCGGTAAAATTTGGGTGGAAAGTGAAGAGGGGAAAGGGAGTAAGTTTAGTTTTTGGATTTCAAAAGCTTAAATAGTATTTTTGCTGTACAGTCTCAAATGTTTTTATTTTTTTATAACTATTTTTTAAACTTTAATAAAATACTAAAGAGGGCGAATAATGAGAAAAGATAAGCAACCAGGACAGCTTAGACCAATTCTTTTAATTGTTGATGATATGCCGGAAAATCTAAAAATTTTGGACGGATTACTAAAAGAAAATGGTTACAAGATACTTACTGTTCCCAATGGACAAATGGCTTTGCAGGTAGTAGAAAAAGAAAAGCCCGATCTTATACTTTTGGATATTTTGATGCCGGATATGGATGGTTACGAGGTTTGCAACCGACTCAAACAAAACAAGAGTTTATCCGGTATCCCCATAATCTTTATTAGTGCGCTAAACGATACGAAGGATATTCTAAAAGGATTCACCGCGGGAGGGGTCGATTACATTACAAAGCCTTTTCATGCCGAAGAAGTTAATGCCAGGGTGGCCACCCATTTAAAAATTCGCTGGCAAAACCAGGAATTGCAGCGCCTCAATGCAGAAAAAGACAAGTTCTTTTCCATTATTGCACACGACCTGCGTAACCCCTTTGGAGGATTTTTGGCATTAACTGATATGATGGCTGATGAGACGATGGATTTACCGGGCGATCAACAAAAGGAAATGATGATAGAAATGAATACCTCAGCAAGAAACATCTTTGGATTGCTCAACAACCTGCTTGAATGGTCGCAAACTCAAAGAGGTGGTATCGAATACCGACCACAGGCGATTGGCTTGAAAAATGTAGTAATCGAATGTTTGAATACTATGAATGACCTGGCAAAGAAAAAAAATATTGAGATAATAGTTGATATTTACGAACAGCAAGAAGTTTTTGCAGATATGTATATGCTTCAGACTATCATCCGCAACCTGATCTCGAACGCAATAAAATTTACATCCAACAAAGGCATGATTAAAATATCATCCACGATAAACGAAAACAATTTTGCAATGATTTCGGTAGAAGACAACGGAATAGGTTTGGCCAAAGAAATGCAGGATATACTATTTCATGTTGATGCCAGAACCAGCAGACCCGGCACTGATGGAGAGCCCAGCTCAGGTTTGGGATTGATTCTATGCAAGGAATTTGTTGAAAAAAATGGTGGTAAAATTTGGGTGGAAAGTGAAGAGGGGAAAGGTAGCCGCTTTTATTTTACTCTGCCGGTGAGAGCTTAATATGTGCCTGGCTCAATATCCAATTATGTGGTGCTGTTTAGGGCTTGCTGAAAAACACAAAACCATATCGTTAACTTTATCAAATATTATTGGTTAACTTATATTAGCCCTGTCGATTAGGTCTTTCTCAGCAGACCCTATTTAAATTTAAAAACCCAACTAAAAAGACCGACACTTTTTAGTATAGTATCAATTTATTAATATTTGTCCCGGATTGCGCGATCCCGAAAAATAGAAATCCCCTCATCTAATTTCGCTGT
The DNA here is from genome assembly GCA_964593705.1 of uncultured Lentimicrobiaceae bacterium. Taxonomy (GTDB): domain Bacteria; phylum Bacteroidota; class Bacteroidia; order Bacteroidales; family 4484-276; genus SABY01. The sequence continues at coordinate 17,169 of CAZQIV010000139.1, forward strand.
TGTTCCTCATTTTTCAGTATATCTTCATAATTAATCACTATTGTCCGTGAAAAATATAAGTCTAACAATAGGTTCTTTCCCGAAATTTCGGGAAAGAATCTATATTTTTTAGTCGGACAGCAGTGATAATTAACATGTAAAAATGTTTTTTTTGCAAAATTATTTTGTTTTGAAAGGTGTTGAAATAGTGTGCTTTGTGATGTATTCATGAAAAAATAAAACATTTTTAACATTATTGCTTTAAATTTGCTTTTTTTTAGAAACCTTTTGCTGAAACACTAAAAACCACTACACTAAAACTACTTGCATTTAATCTCGGCAGCAAATTGGGGATATGTCATTTTTTATTAACTCACTGCCATGAAGAAAAATGTTAACCTTTCGTCAAAGCAAAACAAACTTCGCCGTAAAGCTGAAGAACTTTATAGTAAAAAAGTTGCAGATGAAAGTGAAGTGCAAAAAATAGTTCCTGAAGCCGAAGCCAACAGGCTGCTACATGAACTGGAAGTTCATCAAATTGAACTGGAATTGCAGAACCGGGAGCTCATCGAGGCAAAAGAAAAACTAAAAATAACGGTCTGGGCTATGGCCTGTGCCGCAATCACCTCCAACTGTTAAGCACTTTT
>CAZQIV010000140.1:0-17520 GCA_964593705.1 uncultured Lentimicrobiaceae bacterium
CTCCCCCCCGCCCCCTTTTTTGGGGGGGGGTTTTTTTTTTGTTTTTCTTCTTTTTTTTTTTTTTTTTTGGGGGGGGGGGGGGGGCGCCCACCCCCCCCCCACCCCCACAACTCATTGCATATCTTCAATGCCTTGTCATTCCGAGAATTTACCCAAAGTTTTTGGGCATAGTGTACCCCAACTCCATTCAAATACCTGTCATTGGTATGCCGCACCTGCGGCAAGGAATCTGTTAAATTTACTCGGACAGTAGTGGTTTTTTGTAATGATTTCATTCACATTTCCTTGTCTTTGAAAAAAATAATTGCGACAAATATCATAATCATTACCAAAGTCCCGCACGTGCGGGAACACGAATTTATGAGAACATTGTACGATTTGATAATAAATCAAAAAAGCCGCAAATAGTTTGCGGCTTTTTTATATCATGAGTGTTTTACAAGACTATCCATCATATTTCAATAGAAATTTTGGATTGACTGCTTTAAACGAAAATCGTTCTCCATTGATGAACTGCTCTTCGTGTGAACGGAAAACAATACCTTCGCGCCAGCCCTGGGGATTTATCAAGGATTTTCCAATCGACATTTCAACAAGTTTATCAATATCGTTTTCTAAAACATACTCTTCCTCAACAATCGGCACTGTTTTTAATCCCAAAGAATTTATAAGTGAAACAAATTCCTTAAAATCTAAATATTTATAGGCATCAATATCAAAAGCATTGAAAAGGAAAACTGTTTGCCCCCTCAGTTTGAGCGTATTTTTTTGAATGTTTTCACCAACAATTTCACCTTGTAAGGCTATGTTTTTATTTAACGATCTCAACTTGTTTTCGAGATCCGTTTCACGGGCGAATTTCCACATCGTATTTTTTTCATCTTCCAGTATTTCCATATTGCGCGTACAAACACCAAATTCGCCGTTATTGATAAAAAATGTAACGCTACTGCCATCAATTTTTTCGGTAATGTAGCATAATGTGCCCTGGTTTTGGTCGAGCAAATCCTGCAGAATTTGAACACGTGTTTCGTCTGTCTTGGGAATAAAGGATGGAAAGCGTCCTTTCATTATTCCTTCGAGAAAAGCCGGGATGGCCTCTTCATATTTTGTGATGCCAAGTAATTCGGTAACATCCAGACCATCTGATATTGGCGTTCCTTCGGGAAGCACAGATAAGGGGAAACAAATACCTTGCGAAACCTGCCCCCGGAGTTTAACAGTTTTTATCCTCATTTTTCGGGGCTTCAAAAATTCGTATTCGGGCTTATCGGGCATAAGGCAGTCTATTTCGCAGTACACGCAAAAATCGCCTACATTAAATTCCCCTTTTTTAACTACAAGCTGCCAGCCCAAAACATGTGCTTTCTCTATGGCATCCGCGCCTTCGATGGGTTCTAATGATCTGATTTTTTGAATTGAAGCTAACTTTCTCATGATTTATTTACTTTAAAAGATATTTTGATTGATCCCTCAAATTAACGTGCTTTCGGTGCGTTTATTTGTGAAAAATTTAAGTCTCATTTGTTTTCTTAAGAGCAAAATCGGCAATGTTATCTGATAAATATATGGCCCCGTGTTTATTACAATTTCGTTTTTATCAGGCATTTTCTAAATCCGACTCAAGTTCTTGATTATCCAAATCAATCATATTTACACCGTATCGATGTAAATTTAATAAGAAGTAAACCCTATCTACACCTGCAAGTTGAGCAGCCATTCCTGATGAAAGTTTTTTCATTTCAAAAAGTTTTACTGCCATTGCCATTTTGGCTTCAGATTCAAATTGATCTGTGCTTTGTTGTAAAGCATCCGGCAGGTTTTCAGGATAGCTTATGTTAAATTGATGAAACATATTGTTTTCTTTATTTGTACAAAGATAAAAAAAAGCGGAAAAAAATTAAGCAAACATTAACCGTCCCTTTGGCTCTGGAATATCAATGCCATCTTCTTTAGCCGTTTTTATCCAGAATTTTATTGCATTTTCCGCATTGTTAACAGTTTCTTTTTTTGATTTACCGTGTGCCATACATCCTGGCAATTCAGGAACATCAACGACAAATATTTTATCCTGATTATCCCAAAAAATAATCAATTCGTATTGTGATTCGTTCATAGTTAATTAAAAATCAAGTCATTGAAAGAAGTATTGTAATCTGCCTGTCCTGATAAAACTTTGTTTAATACTTTCTCTTTCTTACCCATTAAAACCAATCTTGATGTTTAGAGTTCAATTCTTCTTATTTTTACAAAGATAAAAAAATAGAAATTAATTAGTGTCCGTCCATAAAGTAAGCTTTTTTTGAAATATCAATTTCCACATCCTTTAGGTTGTGGATTAAATTGATGTGATGAATGCCCCGCCTTTTCGCTGTCAATGCCGAAGGCATTGACAGCGAAAAGGCGGGGGAGGCATTGCTAAATTCATTAATCCCCGTCCGTCAGCTGACGGACGGGGCAAGTGAAAAGTATCGACTTTATGGACGGACACTAATTATGCAAACATCAACCACCCCTCTGGCTTCGGTATGCCTGATATGTGCCATCACGGCAAGTTCGATTGCTTTTGGTGAAAATTCTTTTGCCGATGATGAACGTCCCACTCTTCCACTATATTTCAGGCAGGCGTGTTCGGCTATTTCTTTGGCCCGTGGCCTGGGGCAGGCAGGGTAATATTCACGGATTTTTGCAGCAAATTCACCAACCAACATACATTTCAACCGACAATGGCTCTACCATGTATTCCCATTTTAGACCTTCTTTTTTATAGGTCTGTTTTAATATGTCATCTTATTAACCAATTTCTATAAGTTCATCGCGTGCTATTTGTTCACTTATTCCATAACGTTGAGTATGAGCCTCCACAAAATGTTTTGGCCGCTGCCTTTTTGACCTTTAAAATTGGGAATGAGGTGTTCGGGAGGAAGATTAACTTGACGAAAAATTATCAATAAGATTTCATTCATCTTTATTCCTGACTACAGAAAATAAACAAAAAAGCCGCAATATGCTTGCGGCCAATTAATTCTCATAATCAATTTTGTAATTATTGAAAGTGATGAAAGTCATCGGCTTCCATTTCTTCTTCAATAAATTTAATGCCGTATTCTTCCAGTTCATCAAGTACCGGATTGTAGATTTCTGGTAAGGTAGGAAGATAAACACCTGCAAGATTTAATTTGCCATTGAGGATGTGCTTAACGGCAATAGCCAAAGGAAGTCCAACTGTTTTCGACATGGCAGTATAGGTGTGGTCGTCACCTTCAACAACCATCGAGGATACGATTTTGCGTTTATTCTCATTTTGATAATAACCAAACTGGTGTTGCATTACGATCATATCTCGATCGTCCTTGCCAAAGGCCCATTTTTTCTCCAACAAATCCTGAAGGATTTGTGCAGGTGTTGCACTTTTCAATCCTATTTTTGTCCTGGTATTAAATAATCCGAGCCACCGTAGTCTGTACATTGGCATCGAATCATCCTCCAGCTCAAGATACTGTGCCACATTTTGTTCCAGCGAAAGTTCAGGATGGAAGCGCAGGAAGGTTTCCGTAAACTCAGCATAAGACATGTTTTCAGAATTTTCCAGTGTGTAGGTGTCTTCAGTCATGCCCAATTGAACAAAGCCGTTCCAGGACTTTGAAAATCCCGGGCGGCGCAGGGTTCCTCTTACCATGGTCGGGATATTCTCGAGACCATAAATCGAACGGTACTTTAGCGAGTCGCGATTCATGTAGGATTCAAATTCACCATAATCGAGCACATTAATCCTCTGAACACGTCTGAACAATTTATGGTACGGAATGTGTTTGTACTTTCCGTTGATGATGAACTGAGCAGTTCCTTGTCCTGCAAGTACAACATTTCGGGGTGCCCAGGTAAATTTATAATTCCAGGGGTTGTTGTCAAATTTAGGGGCAACCAATCCGCCGCAAAAAGACCGGAATGACTCCAACTCCACGCCCTCCTCTTTCAATCTGTCGATGATGCGCATTGCCGACATGTGGTCGATGCCCGGGTCAACACCAATTTCGTTGAGCAAGAGCACACCGGCTTTTTTTGCAGCTTCATCCAATGCCTTAATCTCTTTTGAAATATACGAAGCAGATACCATGGGTTTTCCCTGCTTCACACAATCAGTAGCTACAAGTACATGCATGCTGGCAGGTAGCATCGAAACAACCAAATCAGCTTTGCTTATTTCGTTCCAGCATTGCTCTTTGTCGAAAACATTAAAAGCTATGGCATTTCCACTGGGATGATTGTCTATCTTTTGTAAAGCAATTTTAATGTTTTTATCTGCAAGAGTAATTCTCCATGCGTGCTGAATTGAGTTGTCCAGCAAATATTTAATTAGTGTCGAAGCCGATAAGCCTGCACCAATTACCAATATATTTTTCATTTCACTTTTTAGTTTTGGTTTTGTAATTCAAAAAATTTATGTACCCATTAGCTTTTTGATATGAAGATCACACTAGTAATTATTGTTTCAAATATTCTTCGATATATTGATAATCGGGAGTAAGCTCGCCCTGGTGAAGGATGAGGGCTCGTTTTATTTCGGTAGAAAGCTTTAATGATTCGAAATCCTGACCATAATCAGCTCCGGCAATGGCAGGAATAAAACGATGCAATGCTTCACCAAAACTAAGGGATGATTCACGCGGAAGTTCACTCGGTAAAATATCAACAGCCATTACAGTAATTCCAACCCCTTCAAAACCCATAGTGGGCTCGCGATTTGTGGGATCGTACACAAATACCGGATCTTGAATTACAGTGCCTTTATGGGTAAATTCTATCGAGCCATCGGGATCGCAGGTTACATCGCCAATCACTTTTAATTTTAATTCCTTGTTCGCATAAATTTTTTCAATGAAATCTTTTGATATAATTCTTGGGTAATTATCATCCCAGTACATGCAATTCATTAATATGGTAAGATGTTCCGGGTATTTTTCGAATTGATTTTTATGTTTTTCAGGATGATTATAATAATCACTCAGGTTAAATTTATGGTTTGGATCAATTGGCTCGGAAAGGTCTTCTTCTTTAAACACAATTTTATAAACCTTTTTATTAGAGAACTTGCCCGATTTTCTTAAATCCAATAAATCTTCGGGAGTAATTTCAATGGTTGGCAGCAGGTCGGCAATATGCTGTGCACCTTTGCTCACATTTCCGTATCCGGTAATACCAATAGTGAAAGGTGCAAGTTCGTTAGGCAGCCCTTTTGTTTTGATTATTTCACCAACTTCTTTAACGGCGCTTTCGGCATCGGCCAGCGAATTGTATTGGTGAGATTGTTGAATGGTGGTAAATGGAGTTTCCAAACCGAGAACCCTCATCCGCTGCCCCATCGACCAAAGTGAGTTGATCATGCCGGCAAGACCTGCAAATCTTCCAAAGAAAATGAGTCTTTTGCCATTGTGGTCAGCAATCTTTTCATATTCGATAAGGTTGCATTTTTTTTCCATCATTCTGCGGAGCATGGGCATATTGTAGGGTTGCCCCTTGATTACGTGAGAAAAGAAAATATAGGTTTTCCCTTCTTCAAAAAAGTTGATGGGCATCTCTTTTACACCAAATATTACAGGGCAATTTGCAAGGCTGTTAGTAACTGTAGCTCCTATATTTGTAAACTCATCGTCTTTAAAAATTCGTTTTTCAGAACTTTCAACATAAATTTGAAGTCCTTTTTCGATCAAATCTTTCGCAATGGCAGGTGGAATAGCTACCCGGCGTTCCAGTAGATATTTATCCTCGTGTCTGATTCCGATAATGTTATTCATGTTGGTTTTGCTTATGTGAAAAATATCATTTTTTTGAGGGCGCAAACATACAAAATTTGATCACTATCTACATGAGCTTGCTTTAAAAATATCCTAAGTTTCCTTCGAGTTGTAATTATGTTAGGCAATTGTCATGAAATAACGTGACTCATTGCAATAGATGTCTCTCCGCCGGCTGGCGGATTGAAAGATTTCTCCTGCCGCAGTTGCGGCATCGAAATGACAAAGCGCGGGGATTTTTTTGGGGTGGTTGAAAGTGGGTGCGAAGCGCCCACTTTCAACCACCCACCCCCCCTCCTCCTAAAGTCTTGTCACCTCGAAGGAGTGCAGCGACTGAGAGGTCTGATATTTTTCAGGATCATAGAGTTTTATAATTACTTGTCATTAGTAAGATTCCGCCAACTGGTGGAGAGAAATCTATTATCAATTTTTCATCATTCTGGTTTACCTGCCTCGTGGCCCGCTTCGCCAGCGAGGCGAGGTGAGCAAAGCGAACAACGAATAATTTGGTAGTCATAAATACTTTAATTAAATACAAATTCACTACCGATCTACTTGAGCATCCCGATTGTTTTACAAACTTAAAACTGATTTAATGTGGGGTTCTTTAATTTATTTACTTTTGCTGCCCGTACAACATCAATAATAAAAATACAAGATGAAGAGATGTTTAATTGTTACCGGTGGTGGTGATTGCCCCGGCCTGAATGCAGTAATCAGGGCTATTGTTAAAAGAGCCAATACTGAAAAAAACTGGGAAATCGTTGGAAGTATCGAAGCATTTAATGGCATCCTGAACGAACCTACCGAAATAGTAATTCTCGATGATGAAAAAGTCTCGGGAATCCATTACCAGGGAGGTACAATAATCCAGACCACAAATAAGGGCGGCCCCTTTGCCTGGCCAATAAAAAATAAGGATGGATCATGGAGCGCTGTTGATCGTAGTGAAGAGATGATAAGGAAAATGCAATACCTGGGTATTGAAGCAGTAATTAATATTGGAGGCGATGGATCACAACGTATTTCCAAGCGACTGCACGATATGGGTTTAAATATCATTGGCGTTCCAAAAACCATCGATAACGACCTAACGGCCACCGATTCAACCTTTGGATTTCAAACTGCTGTGCAAATAGCCACCGAGGCCGTTGATAAACTTGTTACTACAGCAGCAAGCCACAATCGTGTGCTGATTTTGGAAGTGATGGGCAGGTATGCCGGATGGATTGCTTTAAATGCCGCTGTTGCCGGTGGGGCCGAAATTTGCCTTTTGCCCGAATTTCCTTACGATGTAAACAAAGTGCTCGAAAGCGTTAATAAAAGATTTGAACGTGATCGTGGTTTTGTAAATATTGTGATATCTGAAGGTGCAAGAGCCGTTGGCGCCGATTATGCAACCCTGAGCCAGGAGGAAATAGGATACGAAAACCGTCGTTTAGGCGGTGTGGCAAACGTACTTATGAACCAGTTGAAGGAAGCGGGTTGCGAACACAGCATCCGTACTACTGTGCTGGGTCACCTGCAGCGTGGTGGTGTGCCAATTGCTTACGACCGTGTTTTGGCTACCCAGTTTGGTGTTAAAGCATTCGAGATGGTATTGAAGGGTGAATATGGCCGGATGGTTTCATACCGTCATCCAAACATTACTTCCGTATCGCTCGAAGAAGCGCTTCAGCAACCAAACATTGTTGATGATGACACCGCCCTTATGAAAACTGCACGTGGAATAGGGATTAATTTTGGTATTTGATTTTTCCTTTAACACGAATAGAAAATAATTTATTCAAGGTTTTTATAACTTTTAGTAAGCAAGTCCGGTATCATTGCCGGGCTTTGCCTGTATTAATGAATCTGTTTTTATTTATTTTTGCACACTTTTTTAATAACAATGAGTGTAGTCTAAAAAGTCCCCTTCAGGGGATTTAGGGGTATTATGGCTTTTTAGGCTGGTCTCAATAATCAATCTTAATCATTGAAAGCTTTTCTTACACATCCGGTTTTTGAGTTAATTTCGGCAACAGCATTTGAAATGAATGTTGAGGCTTATGTTGTTGGTGGCTATGTGCGTGATTTGCTTCTTGGATATCCATCAAAAGATATTGATGTGGTAGTAGTTGGACAGGGTATTGAGCTTGCAATGGCCGTGGGTAAAAAAGCAGAAAATGCCAAAGTAAAAGTTTTTAAAAATTTTGGCACAGCCATGATGCGTTATAAAGATTGGGAAATAGAGTTTGTTGGAGCCCGCCGCGAATCATATCGTCGCGACTCGCGCAAGCCCATTGTTGAAGACGGGACACTTATTGATGACCAGAACAGACGCGATTTTACCATAAACGCGATGAGCATAAGTCTTAACAGCGATAGCTACGGAAAACTGTTTGATCCTTTTGGAGGTGAAAAAGATATTGAAAATAAATTGCTAAGAACACCCCTTGATCCCGATATTACATACTCTGACGATCCATTGAGGATGATGCGTGCCATACGATTTGCCTCAAGGCTCAACTTTAGAATTGATGAAAACAGCTATTCAGCCATCAGCCGAAATGCCAAAAGGCTCGAAATTATTTCGCAAGAGCGCATAACTGATGAACTGAACAAAATTATTATGTCACCAAAACCATCTGTTGGTTTTAAACTGCTTTTTTATACCGGTTTACTCCAGGAGTTTTTTCCAGAAATGGTGGCCTTGCAAGGCGCTGAATTTAAGGAAGGGAAAGGACATAAAGATAATTTTTTTCATACCCTGATAGTGATTGATAATGTGGCTGCAAAATCTGATAACCTTTGGTTGCGCTGGGCTGCAGTTCTTCATGATATTGGAAAACCCAGAACCAAAAAATGGGTTGAAGGAATAGGTTGGACTTTTCATGCCCACGACTACGTGGGTGCACGCATGTTGCCCGGTATTTTTAAACGCTTAAAATTGCCAATGGGCGATACCCTAAAATATGTTCAAAAGTTGGTAGCCTTGCATTTAAGACCCATAGCACTTACCGAAGAAATTGTTACCGATTCTGCCATACGCCGCTTATTGTTCGATGCCGGCGAAGAAATTGACGATTTGATGCAATTGTGCCAGGCGGATATGTCGTCGAAGATTCCCGAAAAGATTAAACGATACAAGAAGAATTTTGAGATTGTAAAGCAGAAACTTGTTGAAATTGAAGAAAAGGACAAACTCAGGAATTGGCAGCCACCTATTTCGGGAGAACTAATCATGGAAACTTTCGATCTTAAACCCTGCAGGATGGTCGGGGATATAAAAACTGCTATTCGCGAAGCTATACTCGACGGGAATATTGTCAACGATTACGATGAGGCTTATGCCTTTATGATTATAACGGGTAATGATTTGGGACTACGAGCCAAAAACTAAATTCGTTTTATTTCACTTCTTTTAACAATCCCTAACTTTTGATATTAACTTTGTAAAACCTATAACAATATTATACTAAAGAATTATGCATGTTTTCAGATTTAGGGTAATGCTTGAAGATCAGGATGATTTTATCAGGGAATTGGATATAAAATCGAACCAGACATTTAAAATACTTCACGATTTCCTGGTTAAAAGCCTGAAACTCGATAGCAGGGAATTGGCATCATTTCATATTACTACCAACGATTGGCAAAAAGTTCAGGAAATCACACTTATCGATATGATGGGAAAGCAGAAGGCCACGGGATTAAAAGAAAAAGTCCCGGTAACCTATCTCATGGAAAAAGCAAAACTTGATACTTTCCTTGACGAAATTGATCAGAAGTTGATTTGGGAGTATAACTTTTTACATTTGCATACTTTCATGCTCGAGCTCATCGATATCGAAGCTGTGAATAATTTAAAAGCATATCCATTCATGTCGTACAGCAGTGGCAAACTTTCGTTGCGCGAGAAACTGAATGTTGAAAAAGATGCGGATAAACTGAAAGAGGAATTGCTTAAGGAATTTAATTCGATATTGAATAATGATGACGATGATGATGATATTGATATAGATAGTGATAACTATTAATCCATCCATGATTAAAAATGGTAGGGAATCTAAAAAACTTAATAGTACTTGTTGGCCCCACAGCGATAGGTAAAACCAAACTTGCCATCAATTTAGCAAGATATTTTGACACGCATATTTTTTCGGCTGATTCGCGCCAGTTTTATAAAGAACTTAACATTGGAACTGCCGCACCCACGGAGGCCGAAAGGAAATTGGCAAAGCATTTTTTTGCAGGAAATCTCTCCATTCATGATAATTATAATGTTTCACGCTACGAAAATGAAGCGCTTAAATTTGCCGATGAGCTTTTTATTGATAAGGATTTTATTGTTGTGGCAGGAGGTTCGGGAATGTATATTGATGCCCTTTGTAAGGGAATTGATGATATGCCGGATTTTAATCTTTCCATTCGCGAAGAAATCGAAATTCAGTTTCAGCAAAAAGGAATTGAATTTTTAAGGGAGAAACTTACCCAACTCGACCCTGAATATTTTGAAATAGTTGATAAGGATAATCCGAATCGAATGAAACGCGCTATAGAAGTTTGTGTTCAAACCGGGAAAACTTTTACATCTTTTAGAGTTCGAAGCCCAAGGCCACGTAGCTTTGGGATAATTAAAGTTGGAATTAACCGCCCCAGGGAAGAGCTTTTTAGGAATATTAACCTGAGGACTGATGCTATGATCGAAAACGGGCTGCTTGATGAGGTGAAAGCATTGTTGCCCTTCAGGGATTTAAACGCGTTGAATACGGTGGGTTACAAAGAGATTTTTCAATTTCTTGATGGAGATGTTACATTACAGCAAGCCATCGAAAATATTAAAACAAACACACGGCGATACGCCAAAAGGCAGTTAACCTGGTTTAAGCGCGATAAAGAAATCAGGTGGTTTTTGCCGGAGAACTTCGATGAGATTGTTGATTATATCAATGAAACTGGTTTAAAAAGCCACAGCTTGTCCGCCAGCTGGCGGAGATGCACGGATAATATTTTTTAACATACTGATAATCTGAGACGTAAATTGCACAAATATGGTGCTTCGTACCTTTTTAGACTGATCTTATTGCTAATAAAATAATTGATAGCTATCGGGGGCACAAAAATTCACTAAGATGCATTATTCACGACACTTGATTTTCGCAAAGTAGGGAGTTTTCAATTTGCTCCTTAATTCATTATTAGAGAATTCATCTTTCAAATACTGGAAATTCTTGACTCAGAGATGAATTTCAAAAAATCTAAAAACCCATGATAAACTCCGTGAGGTTGGTGTCGTGTTCGAGATCGAGTTTTTTACGGAGACGGTAGCGGCTTATCTCTACGCCGCGGGTTGAAATGTTCATTAGTGTGGCTATTTCCTTGCTCGATATATTTAACCTGAGGTAGGCGCAAAGTTTTAATTCGCGGGGTGTAAGGTCGGGGTATTGCAATTTAAGGCGTTTTAAAAACTCTTCGTGTACACTTTCGAAGTGATTTTCAAAAACCTCCCACTGACCTTTTGTATCGATCTCCCGATCGATTTTTCTTACCATCGAATTGATATGATTGGTAATGATGTCATCTCCGATCTCCCGCGATAATTTGTTCAGGTCTTTTTTAATCGAGTTCAACGACTTGCTTTTTTGAATCATTTGCATGGTGCTGTTGGCAAGCTCCTTATCCTTTTGTTTCATTTCGGCACGGAGCTTATCGTTGCGAAGTCTAATCACCTCTTTTTCTGATTTTAAAGCCTCTGTTTGTAATTGTTTTTCACGATCCTTAAATAGTCTTTTCTGGCGCTCTTCCTCTTGTCGTTTTGATTTTTCCATCCTGAATCGAATATATTTTGACATTAATAACATGAAAAGAATGAAGGCGAAAAAGTAAATCAGGTAAGCCCACCAACTTAAATACCACGGGGGTAATATTTCAAACATCAGTTTTTGCTCATCGCTAAAGGCGCCGAAAATGTTTTTTGCTTTTACCTTAAAAACATAATTTCCATATTTTAGATTGGTGAACTCTCTTGATGAACGATTTTGCCATGAAGTCCATTCCTCATCGAATCCCTCAAGAAGCGTTGAAAATTCCAGGTATTGCGGGTTTTCATAGTCATTGGCAGAGTATTGGAATTGCAAACGATTATGCTTGAATGGGATTTTAAAAGCAAGAGAGTTATCAATTGTATAACCATTAAAAATTACAGAGTCAATCCCTGTGAGTTCAAAACTGCGAATAAACACATTAAAGACCTGTTGATAGTTTTTAGGGTAGTTGGGAGTATAATGGACGAACCCATCCTGGATGCCGAAAATTACATGATTTTCATCCAGGGGGTAAACAAATTGAAACCATTTTATAAACCTGCCTGACAATTCCCTGAAAGGCACGTCAACATTTACATAACTCCCATCTTCCTGTAAACGCAAAACACCGGCTTTATCCATTGTAAAATACCAGATATTTCCTTTTATATCTTTTTTAAGTACACGAACGTTTCCGGGGAAAATACTATTCATCTTCTCCTCAGGTATAAAACTATTGGACGGTGTATCATAGCTGTATAGTCCGTAATCACTTGTAAAAATGACTTTATCATCCAATTCGAAAACATTGATGTTTTTATCGGAAAAGAATCCACTTTGTGTATCATAAAAATCAACCTTTGACACACTGTCGTAATTTTCATCAAAGTGCATCCTGAACACACCTTTATAACCATGGGTCATCCATATCATATTATTGCCGGCATAAGCCAGGTATCTCGATGATTCTTTGAAGCCCTTTATTGGTAAACCTTCTGACCATTTTTTATTAGTTTTTTGAAACTTTACAAATCCGGTGTATGTTCCACAAATTAACAAATCATCTCTATCAGCCGGTTGTAAGAATGTCCATCCGCCCTGTACATCCGAAACTAAGCGGGCTGTTTTTCCCTCAATAATAAATACACCTGAATTGTGTCCACAAAAAAGTGTTCCGTCAAAAACTGAAAAATTCCAAACCTGGCCCTGGGTTTCCGGAATAATGTTGAAGTCTGAATCCCCACCACCATGTTGTTGCGTTTCCCAATCGGTATAAAAAACTCCACGGTTTGTGCCGAAGTACATCAAGCCCTTATGCAATACTGCAGCATATCCGGCGCTTAGACCGTTGAAGTGTGAAAAATAAGTTAAGGGGGAATTTATTTCAAGGTAATCGATGCCATTATCCAGCCCAAGCCACAGGTTTCCGTACTGGTCGGTTTGTAAGCTAAGTATGGTATTATTTTGCAGTCCCTGTTCAAGGTTTATGTGCTGCAGGATATTTCCATCGCCATCGCAAATAATTAATCCATTTTGGATTGAACCAAATGCATAAATGTTTTTACTTAGGGATACGCCACAATAAACCTGATTCTCTTTTAATATGGCCGATGCAGGATTTTTCCATTCTGCAATGGCCAGACCGTCAAACTCAAATATTCCTTTGTCGGCTGTTGCAATTAAAATATTATCGCCTTTTGGAAGCATGGCCCAAATAAGCTCTCCTTTTAAGGCATCGCTGCCCGGCACTTTGATTAATCTGTCGCCCGCCATGCGGTATAGCCCTTCCGACTGATCATTTACATAGAGTTCGCTATTTACAATAAATGAAAAATGGAAGCTTTCGGGCGCAGCAATAACTGATATCTTTTCATCCTTATAAATCATCAACTGAACGTAGGATTGAAAAATAATACCGTTTGGCAATTCATGTATTTTCCATACTTCTCCAAAATCCCGCTGCGCTTCAGGAATGAGATTGTTTAGTGAATTAAAGGTTTGAAAACCCCTTTCGTCAGGCGAAAAATAGCCAATTTGGTTAAAACCTCCGGCATAAATTTTACCATCTTCCGATGTTTTTACGCTTCTCACAACAATATCTCCAGGCAAGGGGAAGTTGCGCCAGTGAAGGCCATCAAACTCAAGCACCCCATCGTTGTTGGCAAAATAAGCCAGGCCATTGCTGCTTATGTCAATCATCCAGGTTTGTGCCCCGGCCTGGATGGTTTTATTGTTGTAATTTCGAATGTAGGGTATGCCGGTGGATTTGATGTTGGAATATAATCCAAAGGTGATTTGTGTAAAAATCAGCAACAAAAAATATTTTAATTTTCTATTTGGCATGAATAGTTATTACAAGCTTTGTAATGTGACTGTAAAAATAAATAAATCCTTGTAAATATAATATGAAATCAATCGAAAGATTAATTAGTGTCCGTCCATAGAGTCGACTTTTTCGATTAGAGGCTATAAAGTTTCCCGCAGATTTCGCTGATTAGCGCAGATTTTATCTGCGCTAATCAGCGAAATCTGCGGGAAAAATTACTAAAAAGACGGACACTAATTAGTGTCCGTCCATAAAGTCGAATATTTTTTGATTTATGATTGATCCCGCAAATGAGGGAATCGTCGGAAGGACTCCTTTGTAGGAGATTTTAGATTATGTTGAATATCACCAACATCTTAAATCTTAAATCTAACATCTTAAATCTTAAATCGTATATTTTTCTAAAAAGGTGCTTAATCGACTAAAACTAATTTATTTCCAGCACCCGATATTCGAAGGGGTGGGGCACACCCTTAAAATCTTCGATGTAGGTTTTTGAGATGTTTTTAACAACGGACTTTTCCTTTGCTTGATTTATTTTGGCAAGATCGTTCAATACTTTTTGGTAATAGGCTTCGCTCATAACAATTCTGTTCCCCCTGGCTTTAGACATAAGCCTGGCCGAGCTGTCGATATCTTTGCCGTAATAGTCGTTTACACCTTCGAAAAATGTGATATTAAAAACATCTGTGCAGTAATGGATTCCAACCTTACATTCATAAAAAAGTTCCTTCAGCGGGTGGTGAGTGAGTGTGTCCATGGTGGCATAGATTTCACTGAGTAAATCGAGGTAAGTTTTGAAAGCATTGTTGTTAATCAGCTCGCTGTCCGGCAAAAACAACATCATTTCATCACCTATTCCTTTTACAACAAAGTGAGGGAAGTGATTGATTACCGAAATAAAATTGAAAGTATTATTTGTTTTTTTAATCCAGGTGTTTTTATCATCCCTGTATTTATCGGCAGTTGAGTTAATCAGGTCGATGAAAATACAAACGCCGGGTACCTTTTCAAGCGCTTCAATTTGTAACTCAATTTCAGGTGCATTTGGATTTCTGTGATTAATATATGTAGCCATATTTTGAATTTTTTTACTTTTTGTTTTGATAATTTTGGTCTGATTGATGTTTTATTTTCCTGGTTTGTCGTTTTGAATATCTTTAATTATTTCAAAAGCCCTGTCATCCATGGCTCGAAAATCAAAAAATGTCACCCCATTAGCTCCACCATCAAGCGCTGATAAAATAGCGTTTCTAAAATCATCTTCATTTTTGAGTGCCGGCACATACAAGCCACAAATTACCTTTTGATTTGTAGATAAGGTCGCCCTATTTTCCATCATCACATCCTTTATCCAGTCAAAGCTTTGATTATAAAAATTATGATAAACCATTGGGTAGTAACAGTCCAAATCCCAAACATCCCATTCTTGCCTCACCATCTCACGAGCCATTGCCGGGGTGGGAAACACTGCTGCCGTTGCTTTCAATCCATGCGTGTGAATACGATCTCTTAATTCCCACACAGTTTTATTCAATTCATCCAACCTAAATTGCAGCCAGTCGAAATCGGTCGCGGGGTTTTTCAGGTCGAAAGGGATTATACCTGTTTTTGTTTTGTAAAGCTTAACCAAATATGGATGGTAACCATAATCAAATTCAGGAAATACGCTGTCTTGTTTAAGGCCATAATTGGGTTGAAGTCCTACAGGTAAAATGGCATCCACATAGCGAATATAGTCGAGATGAATACCGTCAAGTCCTTCAATGTCGGCCAGTTCGTCAATTTTTGATTTTATAAACTCTTTTACTTCCGGCAAGGCCGGGCACATAAATTTGTAATAGCCAACATAAGCTTGCTGTTCGGCAAGTGAATGGCCAAGCTGATTTACGCTGAGCCATGATGAATCTGCATCTCCACGATTCATGGTCCACATCCAGGCATGAACTTCGAGCCCATGCTTTTTTGCAATAGGAATTGTAGTTTTCAGAACCTCAGGATTTGCTCCCATCAAAATGCCATTAAAACCGGAATCATTCAATTTCTTAAAATCCAGATCCCAATCAGTTGATGTTTTCTGAGCATCTGCATGTATCCAAACCCATAATTCCGGAGAGTGATTTTTGTGAGATTGTCTGCATCCTGCGAAGCTGAACATCAGGAGAAATATTCCTAAAAGGGTTTTGATATTCATTTAATTTCGTTATCGGGAATTTGAAAATTACAAAAGTTAGAAATCATTTAACTCTATTCATTAAATATTGCAAGTCACTCCACCCAAATTCTTTTTGTTTATTGTAAAGTGCCAGTAATATTTGTTTTTCATCGAAAAATGGATCAGCTTCCAATATCGTAATTTCTCTATTTGTTGGCAGGTCGGCAAATAAAATATATCCCCATTTTTCGGGCAGATGCATATTTATTGTGCCTTGTGGACTCCACACCCAGTTGTTTTCCGGGAAGGGTTTTCCGGTATTAGGATTAATGGCCTTTTTGTATTCGCCCTCTACAATATCGGTTTTCCATTGTACCCTTGAAAAATTAATCCGCCAAATATCACCATTTACGGGAGCCCTTTTGTAAGGAGCATAAACCAGCATCGATTTCCATGGAATGGCCATTTCAACCGTCCATCGTTCGTCTATATCTTTTGGATTGTTGATGGTTCCAATAATTTGAGTTGCAACATCAAGTCCCTTAATATCCCAGCCGATCAAGGCTCTGCCATCCGCGTTGTAAGGCATCGCCATAAAAAGATCGAAAGCTGTTGTGAATGCATTTATTTCAAGCTCGAAATAATTGTGATTGTCTCCGTCCGGATCAATAAAAACCTCGAAATCGTTATCATAAAAAATCACCTGATCCCTTTTGGTGATGCTTGCCCAAATATGGGGCTCTTCAAGTTCGGCAAAAATGTACAGTGCATTTTCGTCCCAAAGCATTTTCATCCGCGTCCAATATTTCGGGATTTGTTTTGCATCGCCCTCAATATCCACAAAGTCATCCGACCACAATGCTCTGTCCCAGGCAACTTCATTGGCAAAGCCATCGATATTGATTTTTTCTGTTGTTTTAATTGATTTATAGATTTTTGGAGGATGTGATTGGCTATAAAGCAGGTTGCTCCAAAAACAAATTATTATCAAGATTAGATTCGTACGGTTTTTCATATCCGGGATATTGTCCTGCAAAAATAGAATTATTGTGATTATAGTTTGTAGGTTTCATTTCAATGTTTCTATGTCCGCCAACCGGCGGACGATAGAAAGTTGCGTCCTGCCCCCGACTTTCGAACGTCCGAAGTTTCTGGAAACGCCGGGAATAGTCATCCGATGAATTTTGTTAAACCCAAGTACAATAGTTTATAAAAGAAACCTGATGTTAGGGGGCTTTTCATCGGATGACTTTATACCCGTAATTGTCATCCGTTGAATTATGCCAGGCAAAAAATCCTAAACACAGTCGGATAGAAATTCCGGTAAAAAACATCCATCGGAGGCACAATATTTTTTTTTGTATAAAGATGTAAATATTTATACATTTACAGCCACAAAAAGATATTTATTCACTTCAATCCCAAACTTATGAAACATTTAACACTGTTTATTAGCGC
>CAZQIV010000141.1:0-17155 GCA_964593705.1 uncultured Lentimicrobiaceae bacterium
GATTTGCGCTGATTTTTTTCTGCGAAAATCTGCGTTATCTGCGGGAAACATTACTTAAAAGACCGACTCTAATCAGACCTTTATTATGATTTTTCAAAATTTCTGATTTAATGAAGCTTTTATTATACATCATCATTTTTATTGCTGCCTACTATTTTGTTACAAAGTATTTGTTTCCTTTTTTGCTTAGGTTTTTTTTAAAGAAAGCAAAGGAAAAATTTACCGGTTTTCAGCAAAACCAGCCTCATGAGGAAATAAAAAAAGAAGGTGAGGTTTCGGTGAAGTATGTACCTCCTGAGGCTAAAAAGAGCAAATTTAATCCCGATGCTACCGAGGATGTTGACTTTGAAGAAATAAAAGAAGAATAAACCACGCTCAAATAAAATCCAATGGAAAAGTTTACTATTAAAGGCATCTGGCCATACCTCGCGGCTATTGTTTTGTTTATTGCCCTGGGCATTATTTATTTCTCACCTGTGCTTGAGGGTAAAAAACTCAAACAATCCGACATTACACATTGGCGGGGAATGTCGAAAGAAATTGTAGATTATCGTGATGCCACAGGTGATGAGCCACTTTGGACTAATTCGATGTTTGGCGGAATGCCTGCTTACCAGATTTCGGCCATTTACAAGGGTGCCTATATGAAAACTATCGACAAAATAATTACACTGGGGCTGCCCCATCCGGTGAAATTACTCTTCCTGTATTTTTTGGGATTTTTTATCCTACTTCTAATTTTAAAAGTTAAGCCATGGTTGTCAGTGATGGGGGCTATTGGATTTGCTTTATCTTCTTTTTTCTTTATTGTAATTTTGGCCGGGCATAATTCACAGGCACATGCCATTGGATATATGCCACCAGTGTTGGGAGGAATAATTCTTGCTTATCGGGGTAAATATTTTTGGGGCGCTGCACTCACAGCATTTTTCCTCGCACTCGAACTTTCGGCTAACCACCCTCAAATTACCTATTACCTTGCATTAATCGTAGTTTTGCTTGGAGTCTTTCAATTCATCGACAGCTTTCAAAAAAAACAACTCCCTCATTTTTTTAAAGCTTCAGTAGTGCTTCTTATTGCAGCCATTTTTGCTATTGGCGCTAATATTTCCAGCCTTTGGGCTACCTGGGAATATGGGAAATATACAATTCGCGGCAAAACGGAATTAACAAGCGAACAAGAAAACAGAACCTCCGGCCTGGATATCGATTACGCAACACAATGGAGTTATGGCATACCCGAAACTTTTACCTTGCTCATGCCCGATTTCATGGGCGGAGCATCAGGAAGAGCACCTTCGGAAAATTCGAAGACTTATGAAGAATTAAAGAGGGTAGCCCCGGGGCAGGCTAAGCAATACCTGCAATATTTTTCGATGTACTGGGGAAAACAACCTTTTACATCGGGACCTGTTTACGCAGGATCTATTATGGTCTTCCTTTTTATTTTAGGATTGGTAGTAGTAAAAGGAAAATACAAGTGGTGGCTGCTTTCGGCAACCATATTGAGCATTATGCTCGCCTGGGGAAAAAACTTTATGCCATTTACCGAATTTTTCCTTCATTATGTTCCGGGCTACAATAAGTTCAGGGCCGTATCGATGACCCTTGTTATTGCAGAGCTTACCATTCCTCTTTTGGGCATTTTAGCTCTGAAAGAGATTACAGGAAAAGGCAGAGACAGGAAACGAAGTTTAAAAGAATTGAGCATTGCACTGGGTATTACAGCCGGCCTCATCCTATTTATCATGGCTTTTGCAGGATCATTTTTTAATTTTTCGGCACAATCTGATGGTCAACTATTACAAGCCGGATTCCCTCAACAATTGATCAATTCACTGGAACAGGATCGGCTTTCATTATTACGAAGCGAAGCATTCAGATCGCTTATTTTTATTTTGCTTGCCTCTGTTGCAATCTGGAGTATCATTTCAAGTAAGATAAAAAAAGAATTCGCTTTTATCGCTTTAATTTTACTGGTAACCATCGATATGTGGTCGGTAAACAAGCGTTACCTAAACGAGGAAAACTTTGAAAATGCCAGAAAGGTTGAAAACCCTTATTTACCCACGGTTGCCGACCAACAAATACTCCGGGACACCGATCCTAACTTCAGAGTCCTTAATAAAACTGTTAGCATTTTCAACGATGCCGGCACTTCATATTTCCATAAATCTATTGGAGGCTATCATGGTGCAAAACTAAGACGTTACCAGGAGCTGTTCGATTTCCATATTTCGCAGAATAATATGGATGTGTTGAATATGCTAAACACGAAATACTTTATTGTGCCGGGAGCAAATAATCTACCTGAAGCACAATTAAATCCCGGTGCTTTAGGCAATGCATGGATTGTTAATGATTTCCGTTTGGTTGATAATGCTGATGCAGAAATTGATGCATTAAACAATTTTAACCCGGCAACAGAGGCAATTATTGATAAACGCTTCGCCGAACAACTCAAGGGTTTTAATAAAAATTCCAATCAACAAGCCAGCATTCGACTTACGAGTTACAAACCCAACGAATTGAAATACGACTTTAACTCCTCGCAGGAAGAAATGGTAGTTTTTTCAGAAATTTATTACGACAAAGGCTGGAATGTTTACGTTGATGGTGAGAAAGAATCATATTTCAGGGCTGACTACGTTTTACGCGCCATGTTGGTTCCTGCAGGTAATTACGAAATCGTCTGGAAATTTGAACCTGCCGTTTATTATACGGGCGGAACCATAGCAGCAATTTCGTCAGTCATTATCTTGCTACTATTTTTTGGCGCAATGGGCATGGAAATGAAAAACAAACCGGCTTTAAATTGAGCTTGAAGGTATGCCAAAAAAAGTCCTCATCATTACCTATTACTGGCCACCAGGTGGCGGTGCCGGCGTACAGCGTTGGCTGAAGTTTGTAAAATATTTGCCTGAATTTGATTGGGAACCGATAGTGTATGTTCCGGAAAACCCCGAATACACCGCCATAGATAATTCGCTTGAAAAGGATATCCCACCAGGAACTAAGGTTATAAAAACCAAGGTTTGGGAGCCGTATGAACTTTATAAGAAATTTGTTGGGCTAAAAAAGGAAGACAAAATTAATTCGGCCTTTTTGAGTGAAAAGAAAAAGCCGCAAGGCATCGAGAATATGGCAGTTCGCATTCGAGGCAATTTTTTTATACCGGATGCAAGAAAATTCTGGATAAAACCCTCTGTGAAGTTTTTAACCAAATACCTGGAGCAGTATCCTGTGGATGTAATCGTTTCGACAGGGCCACCCCACTCTCTTCATCTTATTGCCTGCAAACTGCAACAAAAAACCGGGCTGCCCTGGATAGCCGACTTCCGTGATCCGTGGACACAAATCAGCTATTACAAGGACTTAAAGCTCTCTACATGGGCCGATCGCAGGCATAAAAAACTTGAAAAAAAAATACTGGCCGGAGCAGATCGGATATTGGTAGTTTCCGGTGGCATGAAAGAAGAATTCAACAAAATTTACCATAGAGATTACAAAGTAATTACAAATGGCTTCGATACTGAAGATATTCCAAGCGAAAACATCATTCCTGATACAAAATTCTCCATCGCCCACATTGGCACACTGGCAAAATCGAGGAACCCGGAACTGCTGTGGAAAGTGATGGAAGAAATCGCCAACAATGATCCGCGATTTAAACAAGACCTTGAAATTAAACTCGTGGGCAAGGTTGACATCGATGTTTTGGATATGATAAAATCGCATGAGCTTGAGGATAATCTGAAACTCATCCCCTATCTTCCACACGACAAAGTGATTTTGGAGCAACACAAATCTGCTGTTTTACTCTTGTTGATTCACAATACACCCAAGGCAAAGCAAATTTTAACAGGTAAGATTTTCGAATATTTATCGGCCAAACGTCCGATTTTATGTATTGGCCCCGAAGATGGCGATGCTGCTAAAATCATCCACAAAACAAAAAGCGGTGCAACAGTTGATCGCACAAACGAAATTGATCTTAAAGCCCGGATTCTTAAACTTTATGATAATTATTTGAATCAAAAAAAATTTGATGGCGGGGAAAACATCGAGCAATACTCCCGAAGGTCACTTACTGAAAAATTAAGCAAAGTATTGAAAGAAGTGATTAATAAGTGTCGGTCTATAAACTCTCCATCCACCACACACCCCTCTAACTCTCCGCCAGTTGGCGGAAGAACCAGCCAGCGCCTTGGCAGCGAGGGATTTCCCCCGCCAGCTGGCGGGGGCTAAGGGGTCGTGCGGGCAAAATCAGGAAAGAGCTGACTTTATGGACAGGCTCTAATAAGTCTTGAAAAACTCTTTTTTAGGATTGTTTTTTATTCGCTTTTTCTAATAGTGAATCTGGTGATTTTGCGACTTTTTTCCAATTTCCAATTGCTTTTTATATTTTTACAAATTATTTTTTATAGATGAAAGATACTAAAAGAATATTTGTGCTTGCACCACATACCGATGATGGGGAATTTGGCTGCGGCGGCTCTATTGCTAAATTTATTGAAGAGGGTAATGAAGTTTTTTATGTTGCCTTTTCCATTTGCGAAGAGTCAGTACCCGAAGGGTTTCCCAAAAATATCCTTGAAATTGAAGTTAAAAATGCAACACGAAAACTTGGTTTAAACAAGGAGAATCTGATCATCAGAAACTATCCCGTAAGGAAATTCCCGGCATTCAGGCAGGATATTCTTGAGGATTTAGTAAAGCTGGAACGCAAATACAAACCCGATTTAGTTTTCCTCCCTTCCTCGTTCGATGTACATCAGGATCATAAAGTAATATTTGAAGAAGGACGCAGAGCTTTTAAAAAATCTTCGATCCTGGGATACGAATTCCCGTGGAATAATTTTGGATTCGACTCATCCACCTTTATCACACTCGAGGAGCGACACATCGATAAAAAAATTGCCTCGATTGATGAATACAAATCGCAGGAAAAACGCTTTTACGCCAACGAAAAACTAATCAATGGCCTGGCCAATTTCAGGGGATTACAGATTAGTCGTGAATTTGCCGAAACATTCGAAACCATCAGATGGATCATATAAACCATATCATGATTAGTGGTACCGGGCGCTCCGGGACCAACATCACCAAGGCGATCTTTGCAAAGCACAGCAAAGTTGCCACCCTGCCATTCGAATACCGGATTATGATCGACCCGGATGGAATTATTGATTTTTACCATTCATTTTCCAGGTCGTGGTCACCATTTGCAGCCGATAAAAAAATTAAGACCCTCGAAAAATTTTTACTCAGTAAATCAAAACAAAGAGGAATAATACCTTTTATTGGGAAGATCGTAAAAATGATCGACCCCACGGGATTAAAGATTACAACCCCAGAATATTTCGGTTGGGAATTGGAAAAATGGATTCCAGGATATGAAGCCCATGTTCATCAGCTCATCAATCAGCTTAAATCGTTTGAGTTTAGCGGAAGATGGCCCGGATCAAAAAGTTTCTCCAGGAATAATCAACTCTATTTTTCTGATAAATACAACGCAGAACAACTTATCCCGATATTAAGAACCTTCATCACCAATACCACAAACAGTATTCTATCGAAGCAGGAACGCGAAGTTTTTGTTGAAGACAACACCTGGGATATTCTTTACGCCAGGGAGCTTTTTAAAATCCTGCCACAAGCACGGCTTATTCATTTAGTACGCGATCCGCGCGATGTGATAGCCTCATTCATCAAACAAAAATGGTGTCCCGATAATTTAGAGGATGCCATTAGCTATTACAAATCCATTATCAGCCGCTGGTTTGAGATTGAAAAAACCCTTGATCCGGAAAAATTCTTGGTAGTAAAATTTGAAGATATGATTTCAAATCCTGAAAAGGTAGTTTCGGAAATGTGTAGTTTTGTAAAACTGGACTTTGAAAAAGAGATGCTTACGCTTGATCTTTCGGGGGGAAATGTAGGAAGGTGGAAGACTACATTCGATAGTGATGATTCAGGGATTTTTAAAAACAAACTTGATGAAATTATTGTGAAATTAAAATATGACAACTAACATAACCCTTCGAAAGTTAACTATTTCACAATAAGAATAAATTTGCAAATACATTTTATTTTTCTATGATTGTAAACTTACCTGGTAATGCCTGAAAATATTAAACAAAAGCCCAAGCTTTTATTGATCTACCCAAATTACTCAACATTTGTAGAGGATGATTTTCGGCATTTGTCGAATTTTTTCACCGTAACAAAATTCCACCATCCATCACACAAAAAGCCCCTTAAGTTTTTTATTACACTATTAAAAAGTTTTCTTTTCCTAACCCGAAATATTATTGGCACAAAAGCAATCTTTGTTTGGTTTGCTGATTATCACAGTTTTTTACCCATTCTATTTGGTAGAATTTTCAACAAACCAACTTACCTCGCCCTGGGTGGATATGATGTTACGTGTATCCCAAAATTAAAATATGGCGCTTTTTGTAAAAAACCCAGGGCTTTGATGACAGGCTTTTCAATCAGACATGCCAGCTTATGTTTGCCAGTTGCAAAATCTTTAAAAGATGAAGCCATTCAAAGAATTCCGAAAGCTACATTTAAGGTATTGCCAACAGGGTATAACGCTGATGGGTTTTACTATAATGAAAGTAAAAAACAAAATGTAGTACTAACGGTTGCACTTGTCGATAATAATACAAGGTTTAAAATTAAGGGGATAGACAGATTTATTGAGGTGGCTACCTCCATTCCCGAAATCACGTTTTACATCGTTGGAATAAAATTGGAAAGCATTTCGATTATTGGAACTCTACCTTCAAATCTTGTTTTAATTCCTCCGGTAGCAAGAGACGAAATGATTAAATATTTCCAAATGTCGAAAGTTTATGTACAATTTTCGATTAGAGAAGGATTGCCAAATGCCATTCTGGAGGCTATGTTATGCGGGAATATTCCTGTAGGAATGGATGCCGGCGGGATTTCTGAAGCCATGGGAAAACATGGCTATTTGTTACAAAACTGGAATATTGCTGAGGCAAAGAACTTAATTATTAAAGCCCTCAATGCCAACACACCAGAAAGAGAAAAGGCACGCGACCATGTAATTAATAACTTTGATAAGCAAATTAGATTTGATGCCTTAAGAACTATTTTCACGAAATTCAATATCGTTTAAAATTGGAGAAATTATAAATTTTAAGAAATATGCCAAATTTTTCTGAAAACCCTATAAAAATATTCATCCCTTTCAGTAGCACGCTAAACACTGGGGATGCGGGTATTTTGATGAGCACACTCAACTCGATAAAAAGAGGGTTCAAAGACGAGGCTGAGGTATTGGTGGGATCCCATCAATCTTCCACAGTCTCAAAATATTACCCCGAAGTAAATTATATGAAATTTACGGAAAATCTCAACGACCGCATTTTTTATCGGGGTATTACCAAAATTCCAAGAAATTATTTTATCCTTCTTTATAGTAAACTATTTGGGCTCATTCCTTCCTTTTTACTTACAGGCTACGAAAAACAGCTAATCCATAATATCAAAACCTCGGATCTGATATTTTCGCCTGGAGGAGGCTACCTTACTGATGCCTACCACCTTCAGTTTAATTTGGCACTTTTTAGATGGATAATAAAGAGGGTTAAAAAACCGCTTGTTTTTTATTCTCAATCCATCGGTCCTATTTGGAAAAAACAAACAATAAGTCATCTTAAATTTATTTTAAGCAAATCCAGGGCAGTAATTTTACGCGATTTTGAATCGGTTGATCATCTTAAAAAGATATTCCCAACACTTCCCGAAAACATGTTCATCTCGGCTGATGAGGCATTTACTTTTAAGAGCTTACCGAAGAAACCCTATCAAGTAAAAAACCACATAGGAATTTCTGTGCGAGACTGGAGCTTTTCAAATACAGGCCATCCACATCAAAAAACTATGGAGGTTTTTAAGGAAAACATGAAACAGTTGTGTGAGGATTTAATTCAAAAGTACAATTGCAAAATCACATTTATTTCAACTTGTCAGGGTAATGCTGATTATAAGGATGATTCTATTGTTGCAATGGATATTTTATCGCGTATCAATGCTACTTTTACCTCCAATATAGAAGTGGACAGAAATTTTTATCCATTGGATAACTTGATTAAAAAGTTCGCTGATTTTGATGTGTTTATTGGGACGAGAATGCATTCTATAATTTTTAATTTTTTAAATCTTACACCATGCCTCGGCATAGTATATGAGTTTAAAACGCGTGAACTGTTCAAACGCATTGACCTCGAAAACCTATTATTCGACATGCACTCTGAGGATTACCCCAAACTTTTGGCAAGCGCTGAATATTTAATTGAACATAAACAGGAAATACACCATAAGCTTCAACAAAAAATCCCGGAGTTAAAAACTTTGGCTTTGAAAAACATAGGGTTTATTAAAAATGCTATGGAATCAACAAACTAAAAAATTTAGGTTTTTTATTTAGGCCAAATACTTTTCAATGTTGTAATTATCCTTCCGTTCAAATCATCCGAAATCCTGAAAAAATAAACCGGTACCATAAATAGCACGGTGATAACTGCACTTCTAAGTACGATATCCAATAAATAATTTGGAACAGCAGGAACGAGTGTACTCAAATACCAGGCTGCTACCGCGATAACTATTAAAAGCAAATGCGCCGGAACTAATGGCTGCAAACCGAATTTTTTATACAAAAACAAATACTTCATTACACCGAAAATGAATTTAGAAATAAACGATGCCAACGCGGCACCCATTATTCCATAGATTGGGATTAAGATTATATTTGTAATAATAATGATGATTGAAAAAATTGTAAGAAGATAGGTTTGCCATTTGTAATATTTTGAATTAACAATAATATGGCCACTTAGTCCAACAAATACTTCGGTTAAATTGGCCAGGGCAATAAAAAATATTACATAGCGGCCCTCGCTGAATTGTGTCCCGATGAGTTGAAAAACATTGTCGATATTTCCCCAAATCCCAATAAAAAACAACACCCCAATCACCGACAGGGTAATACTGCTTTTAGTGTAAACATCCGAAATGGTTTTCAAATCGTTCTTTTTCCAGGCTTCCGAAATCACCGTGGCTCCTATTTTTGCCATTGTCCTGACGGGTATCAAAATAAGCGCCCCAAAGAAAAAACTAATAGTGTAAACCCCGGTAAGGGATAAACCCAAAAATTCGTTTACCATGATTATATCAATGATTTGCACAAGCCGCGCCGAAAAACTTGCCAGAACCCCGAAAAAGGCAACACTAATTATACTTTTCCTAAGTGTAGGATCGATAAAATCAAACCTTGGAATGATATGGAATTTTTTTTCTCTAATTAAGGTAAATACTAAAAGAAGCACAGGAATAGCATTTGACAAAACATACAGCCATACCAGCATTGTGAATGAAATTAACGAGAAAAAATACATCACCAAAACCAGGATTATGGCAACCCGCTGATAAACTTCTTTGAATGCAATGCCTTTTACTGCATTAAAAAGCATACGGTAATACGAATCGAGGATGCCAAAAAGAATGGCAAAAAGTGAGAGGGGAATAACCGTGTAGAAATATGGAATAAATAATGCCGAATCTTCCCTGGCGTTCTCAACCAGGTAGTTCTTTAACAGGATATAGATAAGAGCAGAAAGCACAAATCCTGCAAGCACGACAATTAAAGACATTCCTAAAAAGCCCTGGTGTTTTGCCTTTTCATCGCGAAACTGGGGAAACATTTTTACAGTAACTGCATTCATCCCCAGGCTGCCAAGCATGCCAAGTACTGCCGAGTAGGAAACAAGCACACGTAACAAGCCAATTTCTTCGGTGCTTAGGAAACGGGTAAACAAAATGGCGGTGGTTAAAAACCCTAAGCCTACGCCGATGTACGACCAAATTACCCCC
The DNA here is from genome assembly GCA_964593705.1 of uncultured Lentimicrobiaceae bacterium. Lineage (GTDB taxonomy): Bacteria > Bacteroidota > Bacteroidia > Bacteroidales > 4484-276 > SABY01. Next base: position 9,913 of record CAZQIV010000141.1, read on the forward strand.
GAAATACTCTGCTTTTGTATTACGCCCACGCTTGTTTAATTAGTGGATTAAAATTCCTGGTTATTTTCATTTAGCAATCTTCCTACAAACTCAGAAATATCATATTCAGTGTTGAAAACTTTATATAGCTCATGTAAAATCTGGTAATCAGTTATTTGGGCATCCATCCGAACGATTTCATCATAAAAAACGTTTACTGCAATTCTACCTTCCAAAACCACCTTATCTGAAATCGTATCGGTAAAGAATCCTTTTCCAATTAATAAGCCCAGGGTTCTGTTACGGCTAAGGTCGTTTAACGAGGTAAGTGCAAAATCGCCAATACCGCAAAAGTTGAACAAAGTTTTTTTAGCTCCGCCAAACAACAGCAATAACCTGCGCATTTCCCTAAAGGCCTTTGTAAAAATGAGATTTTTAAGATTGGGCGATTCAAATTGTGCATCCACCACACCAATAGCTATGGCATAAATATTTTTGAGAATACTCAACAACTCAACGCCGCGAATATCGGGGGAGTAATCAATATAAATATTAGTATTATGAAATAAAGCCTGGATGGCGGCATAGGTTTCTTTATCCTCACACCCAACGGTAAACCCGGTAGGTTGCTTATTGATGATTTCCCGTGCAAACGAAGGCCCCTTCATTGTACACAAGCGGTTGGGGACAATTTTGGACAAACACTCGATAATTGTACAACGATCGTTTCCAAAACCTTTGGCAAGGTTGATTAGAATGGATTCAGGATGTATTTTATGTCCGGCAATAAAATTGATAGTAGCTACCGATGGAATGGCAATAAATACAAAGGCTTTTTGATGTAAGAATGAAAAATCCGTTGAAGCTTTAAGATCAGGGTAGAGATCAATATTGGGGAAATACTTTTTGTTTACATGCTCAGCATTAATCTTATGAGCCACATCCTTTTCGATGGTGATGAGTGTAACTTCAAAATCCGGTTTTTGAGCAAGCACATTGCCCAGGGCTGTGGCTATGGCACCTCCACCAATAAATAGAATTTTTTGCATAATTTAAAACTTCGTTAATACACGCCGATTTATTTAAATTGTTAAATAGTGCCTGCAAGAAAACCCCGATATTTAGATTTTCAACAGTTTTTTCACCCCATCCCTAAAGGGAGCAAACTGTTGAAAATCAGAGCTCCCTTTAGGGTCGGGGTGAATTCTGATTTTCAACATTAATAGTTTTCTTGCAGATACTAATTAATAAAACTTCAATTTTACTGCCTGATTCCATTCTTGGTTTTTGCCATCCTTATGCTTGCATTCAGCTCAAATCCTATCAAAACAACGTTGGAGTTAAAATATATCCACAGCATAAAAACAAGCAATGTACCAATGGAGCCATAGAGTGCATTGTAGCGGCCAAAATTTTCGATGTAATAATTAAACCCATAGCTTGTTAAAATCAGCAATGCAGCCGATATTGTGCTTCCGGCAGAAATAAACCTAAATTCCCGCTTTTTAGCCGGTGCAAAATAATAGAGAAACGAGTTTGTGAAAAGGAATAGGGAAACGATTAGTATCCATCTGATTACCTGGATTACAATAATGGTAAAACTGTTTGTAAGAAAACCTTCGTTAACCAACCATTTCATTACATGCCCACCTACTATCGACAAAGAAATCAATATGATTACCATGATTGAAATTACAAACAGTAAAAAAACCGACAATAACCTCTGGCGAAACCAGGAGCGGTATTCCATGTCGTGGTAAGTAGTATTAAACCCTTCTATCACGGTATTGATGCCATTGGTTGAAAAATACAAAGCCAGCACAAAACCCAGGGAAAGCAAATCGGATCGTGGCCGGATAATGATTTCCTCGAGTGTGCTACTCACGTGCGTCCATAAAGTGGCCGGAATAACATCTTTCAGTGTTTCGAGCAGGGTAGGCTGAAAATCTGTGATGGGCACAAAAGGAATAATTGTAAAAAAGAAAATGATGGCCGGGAAAATTGCAAGGAAAAAGTCGAAGGAAATGGCCGAAGCTCTCAGCGTCAGTCGCCCTTCGAAGAGGCCTTTTCCAAAAAATTTAAGCACATTAAACAGTGGCATTCCATCGAAACCGGGCAACACAATTTTGCGCAGAAGCCTGATTGTATAGGCGGCACTATCCCTCAGGAACTGAACACTTCCTGTTCCAAGTTTCGATAAGTATTTATTTTCGCGATCTAACAAATGAAAATTATTTAAAGATTATGAACAGCCTTTAAACTCATATCAAGACTTTTAATATGATGAGTAAGCGCCCCCGAGGAAATAAAATCTACCCCGGTTTCGGCATAACTTCTTACATTATCGATGGTAATTCCCCCGGAGGCTTCGGTTTCATAATGTCCTTCAATTTTTTTGAGCGCTGTACGCAGGCCATCCACGGTAAAATTATCAAGCATAATCCTGTCAACGCCCCCGGTTTCGAGCACTTCGGCCAATTCGTTAAAATCCCTTACCTCAATTTCAATTTTAAGGTGCAGGTTTTTCTTGGCCAAATAATCCATTGTGGCTTCAATAGCCGGTTTTATACCTCCGGCAAAATCCACATGATTGTCTTTAATCAGGATCATATCAAAAAGGCCAAACCTATGATTATAGCCACCACCGGCCCTTACCGCCATTTTTTCGAGCGAGCGAAGGTTGGGTGTGGTTTTCCTGGTATCGAGCAATTTTGTATTTAAACCATCCAGCATGTCAACCATTTTGCGTGTACTTGTGGCTATACCACTCAGGCGTTGCAAAAAATTCAGCGCAACCCGCTCAGCTGTCAAAATAGAAATAGACTTTCCTGAAACAGTAAAAACAATATCTCCTTTTTTTACCTTTTGGCCATCATCCATCAGTGCAATAAACTTTATGGTGGGATCAACAGCCTCGAAAACTTTTTTTGCAAGCTCGATTCCGGCAACAACACCATCTTCTTTAATCACCAACTCAGCCCTCCCTATGGCATTTTCAGGAATTGTTGATAAGGAGGTATGATCACCATCACCGATATCTTCGGCAAGAGCCTGCTTAATAATTTCGTCCATAATCAATAATATTTCGTCCAAACTTTGCTGCAAAAGTACGACATTACAAAATGATTTCAAATTTCAAAAAGCAAACGATTGTTTTTTATTCCAAATTCCTTTAGGAAATAATGCCGATAAACGATATTTTTGTGCATGAATCGATCGAAGTTCTTTTTTATAACAAACATTTTTCTGTTAGGGCTGATTAGGGCATGTCCATAAAGTCAACCATTTATATCCGAGACCAAAGAATCTCCCGCAGATTTCGCTGATTTTCGCAGAAAAAAATCAGCGCAAATCAGCGAAATCTGCGGGAAACCTGACTAAAAAGACTGACTCTAATTAGTGCATGTCCATAAAGTCAACAATTTTTTAATTTAATACTGACCTTTCATTTCAAGCACTATGTTTCAAAATAAGGGAATAACATTCAAATTAAGGTTTTACATTTTAACCGGGATAATCATTATTTTTTCATCCATCATGGTTATCGATTACCAGGCCTCGCGCAAAATACTGATAAACAATGCAAGTCAAAACGCCTCCAACCTGGCATTGTCAACGGTTAATAAAATTGAAAACATTCTGCAACCGGCCGAAAAAATCCCGGATAATCTCGCACCTATAATCGAGAACAAGCAATACACCGAAGAGGAACTAAAGCATTTTTTAAAGTCGGTGGTAAAGAAAAACAATGAGCTTTTCGGCAGTTGTATCGCTTTTGAACCTTATGCTTTCGATCCGGGCAAACTTTATTTTGCTCCTTACTTATTTAAAGATGCTGATTCGATAAGCTATAAAATACTTGGCGATGATAACTACCCCTATTTTTACCTGGATTGGTATCAAATCCCAAAAACCCTTAATAAGCCCGTATGGACTGAACCGTATTTTGACGAAAGTGGCGGCGACATTATTATGTCAACCTATTCAGTTCCATTTTATAAACGTTCCGAATCAGGAGAAAAGATGAATGGAATTGTAACTGTTGATATCGATTTGAGTTGGCTGACAAACCTGATCGACAGCATTCAACTCATTGAAAGTGGCTATGCATTTTTAATCTCCAAAAAAGGCACTTTTCTCACCCACCCTATTGATTCGTTAATAATGAATGAAAGCATTTTTGCTCTTGCCGAAGAATATGACCGGCCTGACATTCGCAAAATAGGACAAAAAATGATAAAGGGTGAAACAGCATTTATCGAATACAAAACGCTGATAGACAATAAAAAGGCCTGGCTGTATTACACCAGGCTTCCGGCAAACGATTGGTCGCTTGCCATTGTGTTTCCTGAAAATGAGCTTTTTGCCGACCTACATTCACTATTTACAACGCTTATGGCGCTTGGCATTGGAGGAATTATACTGATATTTATTGTAATTTCGGTCATCTCAAAAAAGATCACCCGCCCTATCGAAAAATTAGCTCTTGCTTCTGAATTAATTGGTTTGGGGAATTTTGATACCAAACTTCCACCCACAAAATCAAATGATGAAATTGGCATGTTAACCAACTCTTTCGAGGTAATGATTAAAGAGTTGAAAAGCTATATTAAAAACCTGGAGCTTACAACTGCCGCGAAAAACAAAATGGAAAGTGAGCTGAAGATTGCCCATGATATTCAACAAGGCATTATTCCAAAAATATTCCCCCCTTTTCCTGAACGTGATGATGTTGACCTTTTTGCCATCCTCGACCCGGCAAGGGAAGTTGGCGGTGATTTGTATGATTTCTTTTTTTTGGATGATAAAAACCTTGCATTTGCTATTGGCGATGTTTCGGGCAAAGGAGTGCCTGCATCATTATTTATGGCCATAACCCGCACGCTGTTTCGTGCCAAAGCTGCGAAGGGAATGTCGGCTGCTCAAATTGTAAGCGACATAAACAAAGCCCTTTGTATTGACAATGAAAATGCAATGTTCGTAACCTTTTTCCTGGGAATAATTAACCTTGAAAGTGGAGAAATTGATTATTGTAATGCCGGTCACAATTATCCATACATCATAAGGAAAGGTGGAAAATTGGAAAAATTAAATCAAACCCATGGTACTCCTCTTGGGCTGTTCGACACCATAAAATACAAATCGGGTAAAGTAAAAATCAGTAAAACAGAAACAATTGTTCTCTATACCGATGGTATTCCTGAGGCGATGGATATTAAGCAAAATTTGATGGGTGACCCTGAACTTGAAAATATGCTAAGCAATTTGGGGCAACTGAAATCGCCTAAAGAAATAACAAACCGGCTTCATGAAAACACACGACATTTTGCCCTGGGAGCCGAACAATCGGATGATATTACTATTTTAGTGCTTACCTATTACCTCGAAAAAGCAATGAACATAAGTACTGAAAAACATTTAGAGATTAAAAATAATGTGGAAGATATCCATAAGGTTGAATCGTTTATCGAAAGTATTTGTGAAGAATGGAACATCAACTTTAGTGAAATGCACAAGATAAATCTTGCGATGGAAGAAATCGTTTCAAACATTATAAACTATGGCCATGAGGATGCCGATGAGCACAACATCAGCATAAGTGCAAATTATAACGACAAGGTATTAAAAATAATTATTGAAGATGATGCAAGGGCTTTTAACCCCCTTGAGCATAAAGACCCTGACGATTTTGACAAATCACTCGAAGAACGCAACGTAGGTGGACTTGGAATCTTTTTCGTGAAAAAAATGATGGACAGGGTTGAATACCGCCATGAAAGTAACCACAATATTCTTATCATCGAAAAAATGATTGCTGCAGGATAAGTAAATTAGTATCATTAATCGAGGGGATAGGTGCGGTTTATTGAATAGTGCATGTCTTTAAAGTAACATTTAGAAAAATATACGATTTCAGATTAACCCGCCTTGCCGCCTGGTGTGGCTCATGCTCAGGCGAGGCAGGCGATTTTAGAATTAAGATGTTGGTGATATTCAACACAATCTAAAATCTCCGATCGTTAATCATCAATCTTAAATCAAAAAATCATTGACTTATAGACTAGCTCTAATTAGTTAGCGTTCAGTTATAAAGAACAAAAAAATGAAAATTAAAAAATTATTCGATTTTTCTTTTTATCAAAATATTTTGATACTTGTTATTGGACTTATAATAGGTATTCCTTTTGGAATTTGGACAAATTCAATACTAAGTAATCTTAATGAACAGAATGAGAAATACCAACTTGTATTGGGTTTAACTGAAGCATTTGAAAGAAATAAAAAAATATTGGATAAAATCCATGAAGGTGGAGATCATAATTATTCATTGATCTCAACAAAACTTGATTTAGTTTTTCTACAAAATACCTCAGAACATAAATATAAGTATTTGTCAATTGAAGATTGTAAGAAAATTGACATAGCAGTTTACCATCTTCAAAGTATTAATCACGATATTACAACAGTCGGCGATTATTTAATAACAAAGGAATCAGAAATTAATTATGATGATCAGTTATATGGGCTTAGTTATTTGCGAGGCTCAATTCATGGACATATAACAGTAGTTTTAGACTATGTGGAAGATGCTACTGAAGTATTAAGGAAACATACAAATCACTAAAAACCTTTCTGCAAGTGAGCGGCTGCGAGCAATATTTGCGGAATGTTATGGGGCATAAAATCCAAAAGTCATTTATAATAAACCTGACTAAAAAAAAAGCAATGAAATTGAAATATGAATATTTTGAAAGGGAAAAAACTAATCATGAAAGACTATAACGGAATAAAAACATTTGATGAATTAATTGAACTTAAGCATGGTAAGATTGGTACAGAGACTCGAAACGAATACGAAGAGAAGGCTCAAATGTTCATTGTGAGTGAAATGCTAAAAGAAGCAAGGATAGAAGCAAATCTTACTCAGCAACAATTAGCCGAGAAAGCTGGTACTAAGAAGAGTTACATATCAAAAATAGAGAATGCAAAAGGAAACATTCAGCTTTCAACTTTAATAAGAATTTTTGAAACAGGACTTAATCGAAAAATTGGCCTTACATTCTTGTAGCAAGAAATAAAAAAGAGTTACGCCCCATAACAACAAACCTTCCTCAAAAATGCGCCTGGTTCAAAATAATCACAACCTCTAACTTCTACCCTCCAACATCTATTTTCAAACTTCAAATTTCCAAATTCTAACCTCTCCCTTCTAACCTCTCCCTTCTAACCTCTCCCTTCTAACCTCTCCCTTCTAACCTCTCCC
>CAZQIV010000142.1:0-13471 GCA_964593705.1 uncultured Lentimicrobiaceae bacterium
TCAGTTAATTAAAAATCGAAAAACACAAATTAATACCCCTAATAAAATCGCTGATAGTTCGGGGCAGACTGCTTCGCTCTATACTAATGACAACTTTTTGCAAAATCTTGAAGAACTGACTATTAAATAGACCTCTCGGTCGCAAGCTCCTTCGAGGTGACACTGTTAGCGTTGTGGTTGTGGGAGGAAGGGAATCGGGCGCAAAGCGCCCGATTCCCTTCCTCCCACATCAACGCGTGGTCAGGGTCATTTCGACCGAAGGGAGAAATCTATTAGGCACTGTCATTCCACTTTTATCTACCTAAACAAAAAACTAAGCCCTGTCACCTCGAAAGAGCTAACAGCCTGCCCCGACCCATCGGGGGCTGTGAGGTTTAACCTGCAAAGAGCATAGTAGCTTCTTACAAAAGGTTGCCATTAGCAGCAGCATTTACTGCACAGAAATCTATTTCATAATGTCATCAAAATAGTTATAGAATCCCCTTATAAACCTCCACGATTTTATCTGTCAGTTTTTCAAGATGAAATTGTTCCAAAACTGATGCCCTGCCCTGCCTGCTCATCTGGATCATTCTTTCAGGATTTGAAAGTACTTCCATCCATTTTGAGGCCAATGCTTCGGCGGTGTTGGGCTGATAAACCACACCACCTCCAGTAAGATTAATAATTTCAGGAAAAGCCCCCAAAGCCGGCTGCACCATAGGAATTCCTGATGCCAACGATTCGAGCTGATACAAGCCGAAAGCCTCCCCCTTGAGCACCGGAACAGAAAGCAAAGAAAGCCCGTTAAAAAAATTGTGAAGCACATCTTTGGAATAATCCTCCACAAATTCGATATCGTTTTGCAGCTTATTCTTTTTGAGTTTTCGCATCCGGGCTTTAATAAATTTCCTGTCATCGCCGGTGCTGCCACCACCCACCCGGATTTTAACATTGTTGAATTTTGGGTTTTGACGAAATAAAATAAAGGCATCGATAAATATCTTAAATCCATTCTCCTCGTTAATTCGTGATAGATAGCCCAAAACAGGGTTTTCGATTGCCGGCTCATGACAGGTATAATTCTCAGGATCGATTCCTACATGAATAGTATGCAACTTTTGGCGGGGAATACGCATTTTTTGCTCCATGACGTTGGCAAAAAAATCGCTTACAGCAATAAATGCATCCACATCCTTTCCCTTTTCGCTCATCATATCCCACACCTTTTGTTGATAGTGCGGAACCATGGCGTCCACCCACACATCTTCATCCTGCAAAGAACAAACTACCGGAATCCCCAGCTCATTTTTAATTTTGTAAGCCAGCCCCAGCAACAATGCGTTGGAAAGATGAACCAAATCAGGTTTTTCATGATCCCTCAGGTAATCAATCAAAAGTTGCAATTCCTCCTGCTGAAAGCCTTCATGACCCCGCAACATCGAAAGAGTCATTTCTTCAAGGCCATGCGCCCGCGTTGATCCTGCTTTTTTTGCCGCATATCTTAGTAAGGGAGCAGAATTAAAAAAACGATACATCCAGTTGGGCATAAGCCTGAAAATGCTGAAATTTTGTTTGAGGTAAATATTTACAGCCCCATAAAAAACAGGGGTTTCATCCTCTTCTTGTTCCTTCCCAACGAAAAGTGGCAGGTAAATGGGAAGTGTGTGTGCCTCATGACCAATAGCATTGAGCGCCTGGGTAAACCCGCTGTCGCGCAGACAATTCCCGCAATAAAATGTTCCGCCGAAACCGGGGACTATGTTAATTATCTTCATTTTAAAAACTTGTCATTTGTAGTCATTAATAGTCAATTGCCCGCCAACTGGCGGGAGTCATTAGTACACTATTTAGTGGTTTAAGGAATATTATTACTTAGGGGTTGCTGAAAAACAAAATCTCACATTATTGACTATTATATTTCGGTGCGCTGCACCTAAAATACTTTTCCTGAATCTTGTTCTATCAAGATTTCGCCACTCTGTGGCTTGAAAAAGGTGCAGAGCACCGATAATCTTTGTAGCAATTGGTTGGGAATTGGAACAAAGGTGCAGCGCACCGTAATATTAAATGCAAGCCTTTTTAAGTATTTGCACAAAAAACCTTGCATTTAAATACATCAATATTGATGTAATAATGAAATAGTCAAAGTGTTATGTATTTTTCAGCAAGCCCTACTTAAACCAGTCTAAAAATCAGTGATGTTGGGGGCTTTAGATTAAGCTCATCAATCCCATCCAAAACCATACACACTGCCATCATCCGCACCAACAACCAATAATCCATCAATTACTGCCGGTGTGGAAAATATGGGGCTGCCGATTTCGTAAGCCCAATGTTTTTCGCCTGTTTCCAAATCCAACAGATAAAGCCTGCCGTCCGTTGATGCAATAACGACCTTACTTTTTGAAATCACAGGTGAGGCTTCAACTTTTCCAAGGGTTTTAAACTGCCAAAGCACTTCTCCTGACATTTTATCAAAACAAAAAACATTTTTACTTCTTGTGCCGATAATCACTTTATCTTCTGAAATAGCCGGTGATCCCAATATTTCCCCGGCTTTTTCGTGTTTCCATAATATTTTATTCTCTGCCATATTTATTCCGTAAAAACCTCCATCGTAATCCCCAACAAAAACCATATCGCCTGAAACAGCAGCAGATGAAGCAATGTAAGTTCCGATCTCAATTTTGATTACGATTTTTCCTGTGTTAACATCCACAAAATGCAAATTGCCATCGCAGCCACCAAAAATAGCCGACTGATTTCCGATTGCAATGGCGCCATTGATGTAATTATCCGATTCATATTTCCAAACCAAATCGCCTGACTGCGCATCCACCGCATGAAGGAAAAAATCGTAACTACCTACAAAAACAGTTTTCGATTTCCTTGTTGGATTATAAGCCCAGGCAGCACCACCAGAAATCTGTCCATCGGTGGTATATTTCCATTTTAGCTCTCCGGTTTCGGCATCGAGGGCAAAAAGAATTCCTTCGAGTGAACCTGCATAAATTGTTTCGTTGAGGTAAAGTGGCGGCGCTTCGATGGAGGTTTCGGTATTGTATTTCCATTTCAAAGTACCGTCAAAATTGATTGCGTAAATATGGCCATCGTTCGATCCGATGAATACGGTCTCATCACAAATAACCGCCGAGGATTTTATGGCATCATCAGTTTTAAAAGTCCATTGTAATTTGAAAGTATCAGGAATATCCACAATTGTAGTTCCGGTTTGCTGGGGGTTTCCCCGAAAGGATGACCAACAATCCTGGTCTTGCGCCAAAGCATTTGAAATGATCGAGAATAGAATAAAAAGTAATATTAAATATTTCATTTTTTATTTATGAGATAATCAGATTATACATCCAGTTTTTTTGATATCGCCCCTGTCGGGCAGAGTTCGGCACATTTCAGTGCAGTGTGGTTTAAAGCTTCTTCCAGTTTTTCGTTAAAAGGAATGTCGATTCTAACTGTGAATCCCCGCCCGATAAAAGTTAATCCAGCCAGCCCTTTTTCGCCTTTGGCAATATCCACGCACAAACCACAGCGAATACACTTTTCGGGTTCATAGATAATGGTTTTATGGGTGGCATATTTTTTTACTAAATTTCTTTTAGTATCTAAATATTTTCGCCTGTTGATTTTGTATTGATCAGAGAAATCGCGAAGCTTACAATTGTCAAGCTTCCTGCAATCGCAGTGCATGCATCGTTGTGCTTCAGTCACAGCTTCGTTACCTATAAAACCATCCAGCGTACCGGCAACAGGCTGCAATCTTTTACTATCGATGGATTCTTTTAAGTATTCGTCAATTTCTTCAGGTTTTAATTTTCCAAATTTTGAATTAAATTTCCTGATTTTTATTTGTGGTTTTTCACCAGAAAGAAACACATCAACAGAGGCCGCAGCAGCTTTGCCCTGAGCCAGCGCCTTAACTGCCATTTTTTGTTCACGGATAATACTTCCACAGGCAAACACGCCGGGATGTTTGGTTTCAAAAGTTTCGGGATAAGCAATTAATCCCGAATCTTGATATTCCAAACCCAAGAAATGAGGGACATTGCTTTCGGTGACACCAGTCGCCAGGACAACCGCATCATACTCTGATGACAATTTGTTATCAAAAATCCCCCTGATAATTAATTCGTTCAGGCGAAATTCAACACCAAAGTCTTCGAGCCAGCTAATTTCTGTTTGTAGTATTTCAGCAGGAAGCTGATCGTGCGGCAGCTTCAGTAACTCACCGCCGGGTTTCATTTCTTTATCGAAAACTATGGCTTTATGGCCATTTTGAACCAAATGAAAAGCACAGGCCAGGCCCGCAGGCCCGGAACCAATAACAGCAACTTTTTTACCCGAAGACTTTAGCTTTGGTGGAAACCAGGGATTTAGTTTTTTGTAATCCTCGGCAGCCACAAACTTCTTCAACTGGCAAATTGATACGGTTTCATCAACACTTGCCCTCCGGCAAACCTTTTCGCAGGGAGCAGGGCAAATATATCCTAAAATGAGCGGTAGGGCAATTTCCTGCTTCACAACCTGTAAAGCCTCGTCAAATCTACCGGCAGCAATAAGCCTGTTCATTTTGGGGATATCCATAAATGCCGGACAAGCCACACGGCAAGGTGCTTCGCAGTCGCCCAGATGATCGCTCATGAGCAACTCAAGGGCTTCCTTGCGTACCTCCTTCACCTCCTCATCATCAGTAATAATTTCCATTCCATCAACAACTTTGGTGGCACACGAAGGCATAAGCTTTCCCGTTTTAGCATCCTTCACCATACACACCATACATGAAGGATGATTGTGATAACCTTCGCCATAGCACATAGTTGGGATTTCAATTCCCTCCATTTGCGCTGCCTGGAGAATAGTCGTCCCTTCCGGGATAGTGATGCTTTTATTATTGAGTTTAATTATCATTGTAAATGATGAATTCAATTCAAAATTAGAATTATTGTTTTTTTATTTTTCTAATTCTATTAAGTTCTTGCACATCCAATAAATCTTTGGGCCTGCCCGATTTAATTTTACTTGAGATCAAATCTTCAAATGACAGGATATTCCACTTTAAAAACTTTTGGCCTGCTACAATAAACTCAACTGATTCGCTGAATGCTTGCTCAAAAGTCTTCCCTGGATTAAACCTTGTAATCAACTCGATTTCAAGATCAGGGCTAAATTTTAATGAAATATTCTGATCGCCATTTTTAACTTCCTGCGGAAAATCGGCAACTTCATATCCTAACTTCCGCAAAGCAAGTAAAAGGTTTTCAAGGTTTGGCAGTGTGTTGTCTATCCAAAAATCAATATCAGCTGAGTGCCGCTTATAGCCATAATAATTAACGGCATTTCCACCCACGAGAATCATTTTGACATGATTTCTTACACAGGCATCAATAAAATCATACACTTCCTGGTTAAAGTTTTTCTCCATCTTTTTTCCGGATCACAAAATTGTTCTTTTTATCGTTGGGATGCTCATAATTATCAGGATGTGGCAATGCCGGAGGGGCACATACCATCTCTATAAAAGTGATTAAACGCTCCCCGGGCGTAAGCTTGAGGAACTCCTCCTCGCGCCGCTTGTTGTTTGCTTCTTTTGTATCGTAATATATTTCCATGGCTGTTGCAAAGATATTGTTTTCTGATTTTTGAGTTATGGAATCAAGTTTTAAAAATAAATTCTTCGAGGTCATACATTGGCTAGCGGAGGATTGTGGATAGGGATTGCCCTTTTTCGAAAGTAACATCAAGAAATTACACTAAATTTGTGCTTTCTTTAAAAAACAACGCTATGCCAACTATATCAATGTTTTATGGGATAATTATCCGAATGTTTTTTGCCCCAAAGGAACATAATCCACCGCATATTCACGTGTATTACCAGGATTATCGTGCAACAATATGCCTCGAGGACGGGGAGATTACAAACGGGAATTTGCCAAAAATGCAATTACGCATGGTTCAGGCCTGGGTTGAAATTAGGCGTGAAGAATTGTTTGCCGACTGGAATCTTTGTCAAAATGGTGAAAAACCCTTACAAATAGAACCCTTAAAATAGAAAATCATGTATTTAGCTGTAAAAAAGGTAGAACCATATCCTGAGTATTTGTTATTACTAACCTTCGAAAATGGTGAAACACGTCTTTTTGACATGAAACCTTATCTTGATACAGGGATATTTAATGAACTGAAAGACACAGCCCTTTTCAATTCCGTTCGTGTTTGCTTCGATTCGATCGGTTGGGATAATGATGCCGATTTGGATCCGGAGATTTTATACACCAACAGCATAATACCGGATAAAACCACCGTTTGGTAACAACGTTTTGTTTCTACTAATGACAACTTTTTGTAAAAAGTTGTCATTAGTAACACAATCCCGTCCCGTGAGCTTTCAGCCATTTTATGAAATATCTTCAATTTAGTATATAGATTTTTAAACATCACATAAAGAACTTATTAAGATTGATGTTTTGAAAAATAAATATGGTGGCAAGTTTTGTGCAAGTAACGAAACCCGTACCGGGTTTTTGGTGCTACTGGAAAATCACAAAGCTATAATATCACAACCCGTACCGGGTTGCTAAAAACTCCGTATAGCCTGTTCCGATTCATCGGAAAGTTTAGATATTGTAGTAAAGCAATATCCCTAAAGAAAAACAACTACATTCCTCTTTCAAACAAACAAGAAAAAATCGCTGAAAACTCTCGGAATCGGGATGAAGTGAGGAATCTTTTTCATCTTTCTATTATTTCATCGGATACCAGTGAATAACCATCTCACCGTGTTACCACCGCATCCACCGGGCAAACTTCTTTGCAGATGTTACATTTGATGCATTTTTCCAAATCGATTTCATGCTTTTCATAAGGCCTTAACTCAATGGCATCGGTGGGGCAACGCTGGGCACACTTGGTGCAACCTGTACAATCTTCGGTAATGTGGTAAGTAATCATCTCCTTGCATTTTCCTGTTGAACATTTGCCATTGATATGTTCCTCGTACTCATGCCGAAAATGTTTAAGCGTGGATAGCACCGGGTTTGGAGCAGTTTTTCCCAGTCCGCAAATACTTCCCTTTTGAGTGAAATCTGCCAGCTTCTCCAGTTGATGTAGATCATTGAGTTTTCCCTTTCCACTGCAAATCCTTTCGAGGATATCGAGCATTTTGCGCGTTCCTATCCTGCAAAAGGTGCATTTACCGCAGGATTGATCCTGGGTGAATGAAAGGAAATAACGGGCAATATCCACCATACAATCGTCTTCATCCAGCACTATCAATCCTCCTGAGCCCATCATAGCACCGGCTTCGGCAAGCGATTCGTAATCTATTGGCGTATATGCCATCGAGGCCGGGATACATCCCCCGGAAGGGCCACCGATTTGAATGGCTTTGAATTGCTTTCCGTTGGGGATTCCTCCTCCGATTTTATTAACAATTTCGTTGATAGTGATGCCCATGGGCACTTCGATGAGACCGCCGCGATTGATCTTTCCGGCAAGTGCGAATACTTTGGTTCCCTTACTTTTTTCCGATCCTATGCTATTTAATTTATCAGCTCCATTGCGGATAATCCAGGAAACTATCGAAAAAGTCTCTGTATTATTAATCAGGGTAGGTTTTCCGTTTAATCCCTCATCCGAAGGGTAGGGCGGCCTGATTGTCGGCATACCGCGATGGCCTTCCACGGATGCAATCAATGCTGTTTCTTCGCCACAAACAAAAGCGCCTGCCCCTTCGAAAACCTTAAGCTTAAATGAAAAATTAGTACCCAGGATATTTTGCCCAAGAATACCTTTGTCTTCCAGTGTTTTTAACGCTTCCTTTATTCTTGAAACAGCAAGTGGATATTCAGCCCTGATGTATAAAATTCCTTCATCGGCACCCACGGCATAAGCTGCAATGATAATACCCTCGATAACCCGAAAGGGGTAAGATTCGAGCAACATCCTGTCCATAAAAGCGCCGGGGTCGCCTTCATCGCCGTTGCAGATTACGTATTTTTTATCTGCTTTCGCAGAATGAACAAACTGCCATTTTTGTCCCGTAAGGAAACCGGCACCGCCACGTCCGCGCAATCCTGACTCCAAAATAATGTCAACAACCTGTTCACGGGAATAGTCCTTCAAACATTTTTCCAGTGCCGAAAAGCCTCCCAGTTTTTGGTATTCGTCAAGGTCGGAAGGCTTAAGATGCCCGCGATGCTCTGTGGCAATATTTATCTGTCCGGCCAAAAAATCGGAAACCGGGGTATTTACTTCATCCAAATCATAACGATTCACTTCGCGGGGCACTTCATTGAGTACCAGGTTTTCGACCATCGAAAACATCCGGTTTTTCATTCTTTGTAATGGACTTGCTGCCTTGAAATGTTTGTTTACAATTTCCCTTACTTCCTGTGGTTTTATTTTTGCATAAAAAGCAGGTTTTTCACCGGGTTTGTAAATTTCCATCAGCGGCACCTGGTTGCAAATTCCTACACAGCCCACATGCTTCACATCGACATTTATTCCCGAATTAAGGATGGTTTGTTCAAGCTCTTCCTTAACTTCAGCGCTACCGCTGGCAATGCAGCACGAACCCAGCCCAATACGGATTTCGCCCTGGACAGGCAGGTTTTGTTTTTTTTGATTTGAGCTTTGCTTCGTCCCTTTTTTTCCGCCATGCAAAAAGTCATCGAGAATTTCAGGAACTCTTTCGGTGGTAACGTGGCCGTAAGTAATATTATCGATCTGTACAACAGGAGCAATGGTGCAACAGCCGAGGCAAGCTACTTTTTCGAGGGTGAAAATCCCTTCTTCATCGGTATCTTCGTGATTTTTCAGTTTGAGATGGCGCTTAAATGCATCGTAAACAAGCATTGCTCCCTTTACATGGCAGGCCGTACCAACGCAAACCTTGATGATATGCAAACCAACAGGGCTGTGCCTGAATTGTGAATAAAAGGTGGCAATACCCATGATTTGCGCAGCAGTGATATCCGTCCTTTTGCAAACGTGTTTTAATGCATCCTGTGGTAAATAGTTGAAAGCCTGCTGAATTTCCTGCAAAATGGGAATAGCAGCATTTTCACTGATCCCGTGGTTGCCTATGATCTTACCGACTATATTTTTTATTTCTGTGTTCAAAAGAGAGGTTAGATTTTAGAAGTTAGATTTTAGAAGTTAGAAGTTAGAATCCCGAAAACTTTCAGCGATTTTTTAACCATTAATCAGTTTAGTATTAAAAATGCAAAATACGATTTTCCAAAACTTTAAAAATTAAATTACTAACATTTTTTTATTTTAATATTTTCCTTGCCTCAGCTTACTTTACGGACTTCACGCTTGATTATTTTACCGCAAAGGGCGCGGAAGGCACGATGGTTTTTTCTATCGAAAAATATAAAATTAATCATTATGAAGTCATTAATAATTCACCTTCCATCAAATTCACAGTAGTACAAAAAATATCAAGCACTTATTTTAGCCTGATTATTTTTATTTAAGATCAACACTACAAAACTATCGAAATACTCAACATTTACGTGAATCTTTATAAAAACTCACATAAAAATCAAGATGGGTATAGGGTAAAATGAAAATTTCGTACTTATTTTTTATACATTTTTAAAGTTCTACTTTAATATTGTATATTTTTTATACTTTTACGATATGATAATACAACGAATTATACAAAAAGAACTCATCGACTTAATGAATGAGTACCCGGTTGTAACTATTACCGGACCAAGACAAACAGGAAAAACTACGCTGGTAAAACAGAGCTTTCCCAATTACTCCTATATCAACCTTGAAAACCCTGAGGTTCGAAAATTTGCCGAATCGGATCCTAATGCATTTTTCAAAACGTATTCCCCTCCTTTAATTATTGATGAAATCCAGCGTGTTCCTGAACTATTATCTTACATTCAAATAATTGTGGATAAAGAAAACCAAAATGGTATGTTCTTAATTACCGGCAGTCACCAATTGTTATTAAATCAGTCAGTATCGCAATCACTTGCCGGTAGAACAGCCCTATTGCATTTGTTGCCATTTTCGTTTGATGAGCTTAAAGGTTTTAATCTTGATTACAATCGGGATCAACAAATTTACTCCGGATTTATGCCGCGTATTTATGATAAAAACCAATCTCCTTTCAAATCGAACAGGAATTATTTTCAAACCTACATTGAGCGTGATGTAAAACAATTGATAAATGTGAAAAATTTAGTGGCATTCGAAGATTTTATGAGGCTTTTGGCAGGTCGTACGGGACAGATAGTCAATATTCATTCAATGGCAAACGATTTGGGTATTTCATCTCCGACCCTTTTACAATGGATGTCGATTTTGGAAGCCTCATATATAATTTTCAGATTGAGGCCATATTATGAAAATTTTGGTAAAAGAATTATAAAATCTCCAAAAATCTATTTTACTGATGTAGGATTGGTATCTTATCTCCTTGGTATTGAAAACCCGGAACAAGTAAGTCGTGACCCATTGCTTGGCGGACTATTCGAAAACATGGTAGTTATGGAAGCAGTAAAAGCCCGCCTGAATAAGGGGCTTGATCCGAATCTTTACTTTTTCCGCGATAATAACGGTAACGAAATTGACCTGATTTTTAAAAAACACAATTGCCTATATCCGATTGAGATTAAAGCATCAATGACCTATAATGAAAGACTGACAAAGAGTATCAGGTTTTTCAGAAAGATAAACAATAAGCCAGAAAAAGGATATTTAATCTATGCTGGAGATTTGAGTATTAATAATGATGCTTTTCGTACAATTCATTTCACACAAACAAGCAGCATATTTGATTAACCCCGTTTTTTTTGTTTTGGGTCATAAAGTCCATGCTCAATAGAGCCTGTCTTTAAATTAACTTTTAGAAAAATATACGATTTCAGATTAACGATTTTAGATTTAAGATGTTGGTGTGTATCAATCAAATCTAATATCTCCGATTCCCGCACGTGCGGGATCAATCTTAAATCAAAAAAAGGACGACTTTATGGACACGCACTAAATAGCCTTCCTTTACTTACCGATACAAAACAGATGTTTCTCACCACGGATGTAAATCCTGCCGTCCGAAAAAGCAGGGGTACAAACCGAGCCTTCGCCCAGCGGCAATTCCGCAATTAATTCATAAACTTTATCCGCTTTAAAAATGTGCATGATGCCCTGTTTGTCGATTAGGAAAACTTTTCCTTCGGCAATAATTGGGGATGCATAAATTGAATTATCAAATTCGGCCTCCCAGAATTTTTCACCGGTTTGTGTATCGTAACACGCAATTACACCATAACTTGTGGGCACGATCAAATATTTATCAGTGGCTACCGGGCTGGGCACATCCGACAGGTAGTCGTAATCTTCCCAGGCTACCGTGGGGTTATCGCCCAATTTTATCCCAACCAGGCTGGCATATTCGTTGAGGGCAAAAACCATATCACCTCCAACTGCAACTGAAGGGCCAACCTCGCCGGAAAGACATTTCAGTTTCCAGATTTCCTTGCCATCATCAGGATTGTAGGATATTACAAAAGGATCGGCAGCAAGGATAAGTTGCGGGCCTTGCGCCGTGCTGGCAATAACGGGAGAAGCCCAGGATATTTTTACATCACGTGCAGTTTCCCAAACCGTTTCACCATTATCCGAAGAAAGCGCCATCACTTTGGCAACATTGCGCTGATCCCATTGAACGATAACTTTATCATCATAAACTAAAAGTGAAGAAGAATAGCCGTAATGATTATCGGGCACACCAAGGTTTCTACCCCACACCATTTTACCTTCAAAATCGAAAGCGGCAACATCGGCATTGGCGAAAATTACATACACATTTTTTCCATCCGTAGCTCCGGTAGATGCAGCGTATCCCGTGTAATCGGGAACATTAGGGGCAGTGGCCGGAGAACCGGGAATATTTTCGATGGGGACAGTCCAAAGAATTTCTCCTGTCTTTCTATCGAAGCAATAAACTTCCAGTTTTGATTGAGTAGCTCCTGTAAGGAATATTTTATCATCCCAAATTATCGGCGAATTAAATCCCGCGAGGGGAATCTCTGTTTTCCAGAGGATATTTTCGCCACTTTCGCCATTCCAACTTGTGGGAACATTTTTTTGAAAAGCAACGCCATTTCCTCCCGGGCCGCGGAAGGCAGAGAAGTTCATGGCAACATTCTCCGGGAAAGGAACAGTATATTCGAAGCCGGAAACCTTTGATGTGTAGACCCCTTGTTCGATGTTAGGGCTTGAATTTTCCATTTCTGAACCATCTGATTTTTTCTCATCTGAATTGGCGGTAGTATTTATTGGCTTTTCTGCCGGAATTTGCGTTTTAACTTTTTTGGCAGATTCATCTTTCTTTTCGATGTCGGATTCATTTTCCATATTAACACTATTATTTACTACAGAACTTGAAGTAATGGCAATATTTACGACCTGCTCCGGTGCTTGGGTTGCATTTTCGTTATCCTGTGTTTCGGCAAGGGGCTGAGTGATTTGAGCAATTGTAGTATCGAACTTTGTTCCCAGTTGCCGGTAGGTGAGAAAGGCGAAAACCAGGGTAACTCCAACCAACACAATGCTAAAACCCGTGACCCAGCGCCGGGTTTGTCGCTGCATAAAAATCAGATCCGCTTTACTTTCGGGCTTGATGTCAACTTTTTTCTTTTCGGAAGAGAGCATCATCTGCATTGCAATAATTACCAAAATTACCCCGATGAGTAAAAGGTAGCCTCCCATGCGTATCTGCCATTGATTGGTGAAATATGCCTTTCGAGCCAACAAATCGAGTGTTCGGATCTGTTCGCGCAATTGAAGATCATCGGGGTTTTGACTAAGCCTGCTCACCAGCGCATCTATGGTAGTGGTTTCCACCGGATCAATACGGTTGATCTGAATATAGTTTACGATAATCAGTAAGCAGATCACAAAAGAAAAAGCTCCTGCAACAATAGCCACATTTTGCCAAAGCTTTTTATCCGATTTGTATTTTAGTTTTTGATTTTTCATCTTTAAAAATTGCCACAGCCTGTCCCGATTTCTCGGGAGATGCACGGATGTCCGAAGGACTCCTATTGAGATATTGAATATTAATTCTCCATAGGAGTCCTTCGGACATTCATGTCAGATGGTGTTAATAATTATCATGAATATTTCATTTTACTATGGTCATTTGCTTCGCGTCATTTATGGTTATTTGCTTCGCGTTATTTATAGTCATTTGGCTGCGCCGTCATTTATGGTCATTTGCTTCGCGTTATTTATAGTCATTTGGCTGCGCCGTCATTTATGGTCATTTGCTTTGCATCATTTATGGTTATTTGCTTCGCCGTCATTGATGGTCATTTGACTTCGCGTCATTTATTGTCATTTGGCTGCGCCGTCATTGAAGGTCATTTGCTTCGCGTTATTTATAGTCATTTGCTTCGCGTCATTTATTGTCATTTGGCTGCGCCGTCATTGAAGGTCATTTGCTTCG
>CAZQIV010000142.1:13571-16194 GCA_964593705.1 uncultured Lentimicrobiaceae bacterium
CGTTATTTATAGTCATTTGCTGCGCCAAGCGGCGATGTCATTTGTGGTCATTGAGCTTTTGTCACCCACTGTTATATTTTTAATCGTAGTGAAATCTACATTTTACAATATGTATTTCATCATTAAATATTCTATAAATTAGCAGATGTTCTCCATCATTTCTTCTTGACCAAAATCCTTTATATTTATGTTTCAAAGGTTCAGGTTTTCCAAGGCCGGAAAATGGGTCTCTGGAAATATTTTTTAGTAAATCATTAATTCTTTCAAGGGTCTTTTGATTTGTTTTTTGCCAATACAAATAATCCTCCCAAGATTCGTCAACAAATATATATTTCATGAATCCAAGAGTTCTTTTTGAAATGAAGATTTACCCTTAAGTTTTTCAATCGCTGAATCAAGTCTGGTTTCATTAGCTTTTGATGATAATTCGTGCTGGGTTGCATTTAATGAATTGTATTCATCCAATGAAATGACAACCACCCCAGTGTCTTTTCCACGATTAATAATTCGAGTCTCAAAGTTCTCGGTTACAATGTCAAGGTATTTTTTAATATCCTTCCTAAAATCTGAAATTGATGTTATTAACATGTTCCGTTTTGAATTAGTACATTATTTTGTACAAAAAAAGGTACTCTTATTATTAATTCCAATTATTTTCTAAAACTATTTTAATTTTAGCAGGAGGCAACTATTAATTTGTGAGACGCTGTCACACATTTTTATTTCTTTATCATCTCTATTGCTTTTTCTATTAATTCGGGTTGTAAATTCTTTATCTCAGTTAAATTCGACTTTAGCAACTGCTGGATGATGGTATTTTAGAAACCCCCACAATTTACAAAAACCCGCAATTTTTTCAGTTTCTTGCACAGATGGATGCGAAAAGACTGAAAAGGAGAAGGAAACAAAGATTATTATTGAAATTTGTTTTTTCATAATTTCTGCTTGATGCCGCTGTATGACATGTAAATTCTATTGATCAATTCCTAATTATTTGAAGACAAGGCATGCCTTGATTATGTCATTTTAGAGACAAGGCTATGTCTTGATTATGTCATTCTGGAGACAAGGCCATGCCTTAATTCTATCATTTTGGAGACAAGGCATGCCTTGTCTCTACTGCCCCTCAACGAAATCCGGATATCCAATTTTGGAATTTGGATTCGGGACACTTTTTACTATTAACTTTTAATGCCGGGCTTTGCCCGTGCACCCTCGAAAAATTACGAAAATTGTCCGAAGGACTCCTGTGGAGAAAATTTTCAATTTTTCGGGGCTCTTAACTCTCAACTTCCTACTCATCCACCGGGCAGTAATCCATGCAACGGCCACAGCTCAGGCAGTTTCCTTTGTTTGGAACATAATCGGTACGATGGTAAAAACGCGTTAGTCCGAGTAAAGTAATTCCAAGCATCAAGCCCAGGAAACCGCCAAGAATCATACTTCCGGTTTTAAACTGATCGACTATACGGACGGCCTCCAAATATTGTTCTTGCTTTGATTTCCCAGATGTTTTGAAAGCATCGATTTCTATTTTAATATCCGGGGTCATTGCTGATTCTTCAAGGTAAAGATGTTCGGCCAGTTTAACCTGATGGTTGGCGAAAGCCAGGTTTTCGTGAAAACCATATCCTGCCCAAACACCAATTGCAATTAGCACCGGTACAAGCAAGCCTGTAATTACCAATCGCCTCATGGCCTTTTCTCGATTTTCGCGAACATTTACCGAAACCGGCTTTTCGATAGCGCCATAAGGGCACGAATCTTCGCATAACCTGCACTGTATGCATTTTGAAGGCGTAATGGTAAGATGCCATTTTGATAAGCGACTCAACCAGTTGAGCAACACACCGTAAGGACAAAAAAACCGGCAATAGGGCCGTGCTATGAAAATGCCTGAAATTAGAAAGATGCCACCAATTGCGAACATCAGAAAAGTAGCATCCAACCTGAAAAATCCAACGAAAGGATCGTAGCGGCAAATGATAAAATCGGTGGCCGTGGCAGCATACAACACTGCAAGACCTAAATAAACATAAGGAATCAGTCCCAACATTTTTGCGACCCACAAATTCAACTCTTTCGGCCTGAAAGCTATCAAATCCTGGATGGCTCCGAGAGGGCAAACCCCGGCACAAAACGTCCGGCCAAAAAACAAAGTGTAAATCAATGGGATGACAAAAAAGGCGATAACCGTTAATGGGATTTTATAGCCCGGATCAAACAATGCAAGGGTTACGTTTTGGATGGCCCCGATGGAACAAATACATCCCTCACGGTAAAATCCAAAATAGATCAATGAAAATACCGACATCCAAAAGACTCCCCGGCGGGAACGTTTTTTCAAAATCAGCCAGGTAATCAGCGAAAGCGCAGCAATTAAAACAAAAACATCAAGGTATTCCAAAAAGATGCTGCGGGCCTCCGGTGTGATGACGGGGGGCTGGGTATGCCCCGATTCGAACTCAGGCTTGGGAAAACGTTGCTGTGCAAACATGGTTTGAGTTTGAATGAACAAACCAATAATCAGCAAACTATATATTAATAATCTTTTCATTAGTATCCTATAAAATGATAGAAAGAAAAAAAGATTCCTCTCCGCCGGTTGGCGGATCGGAATGAC
>CAZQIV010000143.1:0-16028 GCA_964593705.1 uncultured Lentimicrobiaceae bacterium
AACTTCTAACCTCTAACCTCTAACTTCTAACCTCTAACCTCTAACCTCTAACCTCCAAGCTCTCTCCCTCTAAACATCCCCTTGATCATCCCCAAACTCAATTTACTAAAGTCGGGGATACAGATATGTTCTCCGGGTAATTCATCGCAAGGGTGTGTTGTAGCCAGCATAATTACTTTCATCCCGGCTTTTTCGGCGGCTTCGATGCCTGCAAAAGAATCTTCAAATACAAGACAATTCTTCGCGGGGATTCCCAACTTTTTTGCTGCAAGGAGGAATATATCAGGATTGGGCTTGCTGTTGAGTACCTCATCGGCGCTGGTTATGTGGGAGAAATACCCGGAAGTTTTTGTTTGTTCAAGGGTGAACAAAACATTGATTAGTGGCGCTGAGCTGGCAAGGCCCATCGGAATTCCTTCTTTGCCAGCTTGTTTAAGAAAGGGTATCAGGCCGGGGGTAGGGTGGAGCTGTCCTTTTGCCATCTTTCTGAAAAGTGCTTCTTTTTCATCCACAAGGGCTGAAAGCTCTTCATCAGAAATTTCTCTGTTTAGCAGTATTTTAAAGGTTTCTTTATTGGAGCGGCCAAAGAGTTTTCGTCTGAAAAGTTTGGAGGTGATGTGGATTTGGTATTTTTCGCAATAAACAAACCATGCTTTTTCGTGCAGGTTTCCGGTATCGGCAATTACGCCGTCAAGGTCAAAAATTAAGGCAAAATCGGTCATATTTTCAAATACTAATAATAATTTAGTGAAAAGCTGAATGTATTCTTCTGAATAATTATTTCAGTTGGCAGTCCAAGATACTTAGGGTTCGTTATTAAATAGCTTGATGCTATAGAGGTTCTATTATATCTTTTCATCCATGAACATAGATACCTCTCAGTCAGCCGATGGATACCAATAGACCTCTCAGTCGCAAGCTCCTTCGAGGTGACAATGCTTCCATGAGGGTTCTGGGAGGAGGGGAATCGGGTGCGAAGCGCCCGATTCCCCTCCTCCCATATTAACGCATGAACAAGGTCATGTCGATCCGCCAGCCGGCGGAGAGACATCTATTGCAATGAGTTACCTTATTTCAGAACAAGTTCTCAGTAGTTGTGGACTGCCAATCCCGAAAAATAGAAAATTTACAATTTTCGTAATTTTTCGTGGATGCACGGGCAAAGCCCGGCACTGTGGACTGGGAACTTATTGATAACAAATCATTTCTATAAAAAATAGCATTCCGTAAAAATGGCTGTTGAGTTTATTTTATTTAGCGGGTAGCGAAAATGTAAAAGTAGCGCCTTCGCCTTCCGTGCTTTCAACTGTAAGGCTTCCCCCGTTACGTTCGATAAAATCCTTACATAACAGCAAGCCCAGCCCGGTACCAGTTTCGTTAGCCGTGCCCTTCTTTTTTATTTTCGATTCAATATTAAAAAGCTTATCTTTCGTTTTCTCCGACATGCCTATGCCATTATCGCTAACTTTGCAAAATACAAACCCTTCATTGGCTGATGTACTAAAAGTCACCTTTCCGTCTTTATTCGAAAACTTCAGTGCATTTGAAGTTAGATTCCTGATAATTGTTCGCAGCATATTTTCATCGGCATACACAAAAGTATTTTTAGGGATTTGATTTTCGATGCTGATAATTTTTTGTTCAGCGTTTTTTTCCTGCAGTTGAATGGTTTGCCTTACTATTTGCTGAAGGTCAACTTTAATGGGTTTAAATTTTATCTTATCAGAATTTTTCCTTGCCCAGTCGAGTAAGTTTTCGAGCAGGGCAAAAATTTCTTCTGACGAGTTGCGGATAATGGTGATAAATTGCATACGTTCCTTATCCGAAAAATCATTATAATCATCGTTTAATAAATTAGAAAAACCGATCAGCGAATTAAAGGGACTTTTTAGATCGTGTGCTATTATCGAGTAAATTTTATCGCGGGTTTGGTTTGTTTCGATAAGCATTTTCTCGTTTTCCCTGAGCGCTTTTGTACGTTCTTCAACCTGTTGCTCAAGTTTTCTCGTCATTCGTATTCTGTTGAGCAGAAAATATGCTATGAGAATCAATAGTACGAAAATTAAGGATGTTATTAAAATGAGTTGTCGAATACGAAGGGTATCCCTTTCTTTTTGCAACTTGCTGAATTCAATTTCTTTTTGGTGGATCATACCCTCCTCTTTGATCTTATTTTCATAAAGTCCAATCATCAGGCTGGTGAGGTTTTGTTTTGTACTGTCGAGATATTGTGTTGACAAGGGGATGTATTGGTCAAAATATTTGTGAGCCACATCATGTTGGTTTGTTTTTTCAGCATAGCTGATGAATAATTTATAATACCTGAGTAATAAATAATCGACTCCAATTTTATTCGCGTATTTTATTCCGTTTTCTAACTCATTTTTCATGGATTGAAAGGCTTCCATATGATTGTAACACGAAGCTAAATTGATATGATTAAGCGCTATTCCGTGGGCATTGTTTATTTTTTGATTCAATGCCAGTGCGTTTTTATAAAGTTTGATGGCTTTACCAAAGTTATTATCATGTTCATGTACTTCACCAATTTTATTTAGTTGTCTTGCAACTGAATACTTCATATTATTTTTTTGGGAATAGTCCATGGATTTTCTAAAATATTCCAGTGCCAGTTTCGAATCTCCTTTTGCAAGCCATACCTGGCCATTCAATTCATTAATTTGGGCAGTTTTATCTTCAAAAGCATTGGTTTTAGCAATTTTGCCGGTACTATCATAAAAGGCCAGCGCCTGATTATATTTGCCAATGTGATAAAAGATATTGCCCATATTGATATAATACTGGCTGTAATAATGTATTT
The DNA here is from genome assembly GCA_964593705.1 of uncultured Lentimicrobiaceae bacterium. GTDB lineage: Bacteria > Bacteroidota > Bacteroidia > Bacteroidales > 4484-276 > SABY01. Next base: position 2,822 of record CAZQIV010000143.1, read on the forward strand.
TTCCTTTGTCGCCTTTAGCAAATTCATGTTTTTCGTTGGCTTCGTAAAACATTTTGTATGCCTGAGCAAATTCTCCGGTGGTGAGATAAAGTTCACCCAAAGCTTGTTGTGCTCCGATTACCCCTGACATTATATTGGCTGAAACGTAAGTTTCAATTGATTTGATATAAAGTGCCTTTGCCTGCGAAAAATCACCCATTTTCATGTTGGCAAAACCCAGCCAATAGCTGGACCAGCCAATATAATCCTGGTTTTTTAATTGCAATGCTTTTTCGTAAGCGCCAGTGAGTTCGTTTTTTGCAGCCGGATTACTGTCGTTTGCACATAAGATTTTTCCCAATTGCAATTTGCTTATGAAAATACGATTGACATTGTTCTTATTTTTATAAGAATCATACTCCAGTTTGTTGTATATAATTGCGCTATCGTATTGATGCAGAAAAAGGTAATTCTCACTGATTCGATAAAATTGTATAGCGATGTTAATCGAATCGTTAATTATCTTAAATATTTCCAGGGCTTTTTGGTCATATTTTAAACTGATTTTGAACTCAACCTGAAATTTATGAATGCTCGAAAATATGGTGTAGGCTCTGGCCTGATCAAGGAGTGAATTGTTAAGCTCCGCCAGTTTGAGGTACTGTGCGGCATAACCGGTAGCAACCATCGACATCGAATCCGAATAATATCTTGCCAGGCATCGTAAGATGTCCATTCTATTTTCGCCTTTGGCATATTCAAGCTCTTTTTCAAGCTTAACAATCTGTTCTCGCTCGTCACAAAAGGATGCAATCGATATTGCAAAAAATAAAGAAAATAAAAAAAAATACCTGTATTTACGAAGAAGCTTCAAATCATTTATTTTGAATTAATTAGGACAAAAATAGAATAATTTATCACTACTGTCCGAGTAAATTTAACAGATTCCTTGCCGCACGTGCGGCAAGGAATGAAGTGAGGAATCTTTTTTATCTTTCCATCATTTTATCGGATACTAATGATTTATTTTTAGAATTCGGAGTTTAATGAAATGTGAAATTTCTATTGACCAAAGTGTTATAACCGTCCATCGCCGGCAATTAATACAATGGCAATAATCGCCAAAACAATACCTGCAATATTGGTTTTTGATAGTTTTTCTTTAAAAATTAAAAACCCGGCAAGCGAAGCCAACGTAACTACGCCTACATTATAAACCGGAATAAAAACAGAAACCTGGAATGAATCGAGACCTTTTAGCACAAATAGCGTTGAATACCAGTTTAAAAGTCCCAGGACAATACCGGCGATCACATTTTTTATTTCAAAAGAATTTTTTTGTTTTACTGATTTGAAAATAAATACGAACAGGCCAAATATTAATGCAAACCCAAACGAAGCTGCCAGGAAAGGAACAAAATCGGTGGTGAGGTAAAAGTGCTCGGCAGCTTTCATTAGTGAGTCATTTGTTCCTACTGCAACAAACAATAGTACCGGGAGGAAAAGGTAGCTTTTGTTGATTTTGATATTTTTCTCTTTTTTCGATGTAAGATAAAATGCCACCAATCCTATAATTATGCCTGCAATTTTAATAAATCCTGCAGAATCGCCAAAAATCAGGAAACCCAAAATTACCGGTATCACTACCGACATTCTGCTTGAAATGGCTGTAACTGCCACTCCGGCCTTTTGTGCCGAAAGTGCAAACAGATTGAATGCAATAATCAGGGATAATCCCATAATTATGGCAAAATAAAACCACGGTTGATTTGGCAAAGTGACAATATTGAAGCTCCCTGCCTCGCTTATAAAACCAAAAACCGAAGCCACGAGGTAATTTACTGTAATGGCTTGAATGATGCTGATTTTATAATTATTAAATAACCTGAAAGTAATAATTATGGTAGTAGATAATAAGATTGACAGGGTGAGGTAGAACACTTTAGCTTTAGTTTTTAGGTTTAAAACATTACACCAATTGTTTTCTTAACTTGTCGATCGACAGTAAAATTTCATCGTTGGTGGCCGGTAAGTTAAAATCCGGTTCAAACCGGTGATTTCCAACTGCACTTATGGCATCTTTAATAGCCAGCCAAACCGAAAATGCAAGCATGAAAGGGGGTTCACCAACAGCTTTACTGTTATGGATGGTATTTGGATTAGGAGCATTTTCAAGCAGTTCAACCCTAAATTCTTCAGGGATATCGCGTACCCCCGGAATTTTATAAGTATCGGGCGAGTGTGTCATGAGAAAACCTTTGTCATTCCATTTTATCTGTTCGGTGGTACACCAGCCAACCCCCTGAATAAATCCGCCTTCAATCTGCCCGATGTCCAGGTGCCGGTTTAAGGTATTTCCAACATCATGAACTATAAAAGTTTTACTTATTTTGTGATGGCCGGTAAGTGTATCGAGCATTACCTGCGAAACAGCCATGCCAAAAGCAAAATACAGGAATGGTTGTCCTTTACCTTTTTCCTTATCGTAAAAAATACCCGGTGTTTTATAGTATCCGGTGGCACTCAGGCTGGTCTGCTCAAAGTATGCTTTTAAAACTACTTCAGTAAAAGGTATCGATTTTTCAGGTAAAAACTTGTCAAAAACCAGATCCTGGTCAAATTGTATTTGATCGATCGCGGCGACGATCTGATATTTTTCCTTTAAGAGTTTTTGAGCAACAGGCCGGAGTCTTGTTTTTAATTTATCAATGGCGTTTTTCACTGCCATGCCATTCAGGTCGCTCCCCGATGAGGCTGCCGTGGCAGAAGTGTTGGGCACTTTGGAGGTGTTGGTGGGAGTGATGGTAATATATTTATCGTTAATCCCCAATTCTGATGAGGCTATCGAAAGCATTTTTGTATGGAGTCCCTGCCCCATTTCCGTACCTCCGTGGTTTACTTGTGCAGTTCCATCTTTATAAATGTGAACCAATGCGCCGGCCTGGTTTAAAAATGATGTGGTGAATGAAATGCCGAATTTTACCGGGGTGAGTGCGAGCCCCATTTTATAAAATTCATTTTTATTGTTGAAATCCTCAACTTCTTTTTTAATTACCGGATAATCTGACATCTCAATCAATCTTTTGTAAAGCTTGTCGAGCCTGCAATTTTCAACAATCTGATCGTAATGGGTTTTGTTGTTATGATGGGTTTGATAAAAATTCAGTTTCCTGATATTTGTGGCATCCTTTTTTAAGATGCGGGCAATTTTGTCGATTACCGTCTCAATAACTGCCATTCCCTGCGGTCCGCCAAAGCCGCGAAATGCAGTGTTGGGAGGATAGTTGGTTTTCCATACCTGGCCGGTAACCCTGAGGTTTGGAATATAATAAGCATTGTCGATGTGAAATAAAGCACGTTCCATAATTGCCCCGGATAAGTCCAGCGCTGCTCCACCATCCGAATGAAGTTGCACATCAAGCGCCAGCAACTTGCCATCATCATCAAAGCCTGCTTTGTAATGTGAAATGAAACCATGCCTTTTTCCTGTCATAATCTGGTCGTCATCCCTGAAAAGGTGGATTTTTACAGGCCTTCCGGTGGCATTGGTAAGCAAAGCTGTCCAGGCTGCAATATGGTTGGCCTGGGTTTCTTTACCCCCGAAAGCTCCGCCCATGCGTTTGGTTTCTACTGTGACTTTATTATTGGATATGCCCAGCACTCCTGCAACAATGGCCTGGGTTTCGGAGGGGTGTTGTGTAGAGCTGAAAACCTGCATTTCCTGATCTTCGCCTGGGACACAAATACACGATTGTGTTTCGAGATACCAATGTTCCTGGGCGCCGGTATGAAGTGTTCCTGAAATGAAGTTTTTTACTTCTGAAAGGGTTTTTTCAACATTTCCGGTTTCAATTTTAGCAGGCGCAGTAAGAAAACTATTTATTTTTTGAGCGGATTCAATATCAAGAACAGGTTCACGAATTTCGTATTCAATCGCAATCAATTTTTCGGCTACGCGTGCAATTTCATCATTTTCAGCAGCAATTATTGCGATGGCCTGCCCAATAAATTGTACTTCACTGGTAGCTAAACATTCTTCATCGTGCGCGATGGGTCCCATTTGGTTTTGCCCGGGAATATCTTTTGATGTGAGGATGGCTTTTACACCTTCCACTTTTTTAGCATTCTCAATATTTATTGACTTAATTCCTGCATGGGCATATTTGCTGTAAACTACCAAGCCATGAAGTAATTGCCCGGAGAAATCCATGTCGTTAATATATACCGATTCGCCGCATACATGATTTACAGCGCTGTGATGTTTCAGGTGTTTATCGTTATTAATTTTCATGCTTGGTGGGAGTTTGGGGTTTGGTTTCATCCCAGAATTTAATCAACAGGTTTGAAGCCATAATTCGTCTGGCTTCCGCCGATGATCGGGCATCGCTTAATGGACTGAATTCTTTATATAAAATTTTAGATGCTTCCATTACATTTTCCCGGTTCCAGCTTTTCCCCAGTAAAAATTGTTCGGTTGATACAGCTCTTTTTGATGTGGCAGCCACGCCTCCAAATACTATTATCACTTTATTAATGATGTTATCCCGCTCAAGTTTAATCCTGAAACATGCTGATACCGATGAAATGTCAAGGTCTTTTCGTTTTGAGATTTTGTAGGATTTGATGATCTCTGTTTTTTTTGGTTTGCTGAATGAGATCATCACGATAATTTCATCATCCTTAATATCAGTTTTTCGATAATCAACAATAAATTCCGACAAGGGGATATCTCTTGTTCCGCTTTTACTCATCAGTCTTACTTCACTTTCCAGGGCAAGAAATGTGGGCAACATGTCACCAATAGGGGAGGCTGTTCCGATATTTCCTCCAATGGTGGCCACATTCCTGATTTGCAATGATCCAAAAACTTTCAGGATGTCATAAAGGTAAAACATCCTTTCTTTTGTGTAAATGCGAAGTTCTTCCATCGAAGTTCCCGATCCGATTGCAAGTTTGCTGCGGTCTTCAACAATAAAATCAAGTTCATTTACTGCAGAAAGGTCAAGGATTTTTCCGAGCTTAATCCGTTTCTTGGTTTGTAAAAGCGCCGTGTCGGTTGATCCTGAAATGATCCGTGCATCTGGATGAAGTTGTCTGAGCCTGATGGCATCGTCCAGTTTGAAAGGTTTTATGTAATGCTGGTCGCATTCTTCAATTTCGATGGTTTGTTTTGAGGCATTTATCTCGCCCAACAATTCGATTATTTTTTCTTCATTTTCTGAGAATTGATCTTGTGTACCATTTATGAACATGCTGTGGGCAGCATCAATTATGGGTCTGTAGCCTGTGCAGCGGCAAAGGTTTCCTGTAAGGCCATCGGTTATGGTTTCTTTATCAGGTGCTGTATGTTTTTTATACAGCGCAAACAACGACATTACTATTCCGGGCGTACAATATCCGCATTGGCTTCCATCGGTGTTGATCATCGCTTGTTGAACAGGATGAAGTGATTTTTGCCCGCCATTCTTCTGAGCCAGATTCTCAACAGTGATGAGCTGTTTGCCATGAATCATCGGGAGGAAAACCAGGCATGAATCAACAGATTTGTATTCCAGGTTTCCACGGTTGTCGGGCGAGGCCAAAACCACAGTGCAGGCTCCGCAATCACCTTCGGCACATCCTTCTTTTACTCCTTTGTGATTGGGCAGGGAGCGCAGATAATTTAATACTGTGGTAGTGGGTTTGATCCCGGATTTTGAAAAATCAAGCTCTTGGATTTCATCATCCAATACAAACTTAATTGTTGACGGATATTTTCTCATGCAATGCAAATTTGATAGTAAATGACAAAAGTAGTGATATTCATTTTTTTGAAAGAATATTATTTGTTGAGTTAGTTAAAGTCCATTCATAAAGTCGGCTATTTTTAATAATATAGATAAATCCTCCCGCAGACCTGCTTGCCGGCTCGCTTCGCAGCGAGGCGAGCAAGGCAGGTCTGCGGGAAAAATCACTAAGAATAATAGGTGCTATTTAGTGTTCGTCTTTGAAGTAATAATCCAGCCCGCACCCCTCTAACTCCCCTAAAGGGGAGAACCATCCAACGCACTGGTAGCGAGGGATTTCCCCTTTAGGGGATTAAGGGGTCGTGCAGGCAAAATCAGAAAATAGCCGACTTTATGGACACGCACTATTTAGGGAAAAAGAAAAATTTGTGAGTTGATTAATAATTCTTCAATGCCCCAATTACCGGCGAAATTAATCCTGCAATCAGTAGCAGGGTAAGAAAAGGTCTGTTGATATTAGCCCATTTGTAGTTTTTGCGGGTAATGGCATCGTAGGCATGGTTGGTGGCCGAAAAAATAAAAAAGAACATAAAGGTGAATAGAATGGTCAGCTCCGATTTAATTCCCCAATTAAAGTAATACACAATTATTGAGATCACTGCGTAAGATAATAATGCAATGGCCGACTGCTTTTGGTAGTTGCTTCCTGTTTCAAATCCCTTGGCTTCAGCAGCCTGGTTGCCGAAAAGTAATCCTTCAACACCCGAAAAGCCGGCAATGGCAACAATGATTATTGGTATCATAATATGGAGTTGCGCCTCCGGATGGTAGCCATTGTCGTATCCCACCGAATAGCCAAAATAAAAAGCTGCACCCACTGCAGCAATGCGCGAAATTTCCAATATTTTAATAATCATAAAATGAAGCTTTAAGTTTGAGAGATATTATAATGCGTAAAAGTATCGAAAAATGATTGTATTTCCTTAATGGCTGTTTACAAAATTATATTTTTGCTTTGCAAAATAAATTCAAAAAATTGAAAAGCTATGGATTTCGAAACTTCCCAGTTGTTAATTGTGATGATCGCCTATATGACCCTCTTGATATTGTGGGGTGTGTATCAGGGCAGGAAAGTAAAAACCGGATCGGATTATGCCATTGCCGGAAGAAGTTTGCCCGGCTGGGTGGCTGCGTTGTCAGAGCGTGCTACGGGCGAATCTTCGTGGGCTTTGTTGGGATTGCCCGGCGCTGCTTATGCCACGGGTTTGCTCGAAATATGGACTGCAATAGGATGTGTTTCAGGGATTATTACTGCATGGGCAGTTTTAGCCTGGCGATTGAGAGACGAAGCTGAAAAGTATGATGTGGATACTTATACTGAATACATTGCAAAAAAACATGACGAAGTTGGCCGGTGGATTAGAATAATTGGAAGCTCAACTATTGTATTTTTCTTTTTCTTTTATGTTGGCGCGCAATTTCTGGGCGGTGGTAAAACCCTTCATGCCATGTTTGGTATAGAGCCCGAACTGGGCATGTTGATTACTGCTGCAATTATTGTCCCTTACACAATTTATGGTGGTTTCCGAAGCGTGGTTTATACTGATGTTATCCAGGCAATAGTGATGATTGCAACCCTGATAATTGGCCCCATCGTGGGTTTGATTTATTTGTCGAACCACCCGGAGTTGTTTGCCCAATCAATGGAAATGGCTCTCCAAAAGGCCGGGCCAGAGTATAATTCTTTGCTGGGAGGTTTTAGCGGGTTTATGGCAGGTGTGGTAATCGTTGGCGGCTTCTCATGGTTTTTCGGTTATCTGGGTGGTCAGCCGCAACTGAGCATGCGCTTTATGGCCATAAAAAATAAAAAGCAAGCCCGACAGGCGAGGAATGTTGGCATTGTATGGACTGTTATCGCTTATATTGGTGCTTTGATGATTGGCTGGATCGGGATTGCAATTTTCGGGCCCGAGGGATTGACTGACCGGGAATATGTTATGCCGGCGGTAATACTCGAAATTTTTCCCCCGGCTATTGCTGCGGTTTTAATTACAGGTGCCATTGCAGCCATGATCTCCACAGCCGATTCACTGCTGATTCTCTCAGCTACCGAATTGTCAGAGAACCTGATAAAGCCTTTATTTATGGCTGATAAAAAAAGTTCAGGAAGTTTAATTATGTCGAGGTCGGTTACAGCCTTGCTTGCTGTTATTGCTTTGGTACTGGCTTATTATTCACCTTCCGACCTTATTTTTACACTGGTGAGTTACGTTTGGGCCGGTATAGGCGGAACCTTTTCCGTTGTTATTTTGCTCTCCCTGTTCTGGGAGAGGTATCATGGACGTGCAGTAATTGCTACTATTGCAGTGGGTTTGCTTTTTACAATTTTTTGGATAAGTTTAGGTCTGGATAAGGAGATTACTTCGAGGATGTTAACATTTTTTGTTGCTCTTTTTACGGCAGTGGTTTCAACATATCTAATTCCGAAAAAGAACTTGAATATTTAATCTTTTTCAAGATCGGCAAAGCTTATGTCTAGCAATTCAAAATTTTCCCATCCTGCAAAATCGTAATGCCACCATTTGTTTTTCAGGATATTCTTCAATAATTTTCTCGTAAATTCTGGGATTGCAGATTACCCCTAATTCATGTGCATAACTATTGGGTACATCACAATTGCATGAGGATAAAAAAGTGCTTAACAGTAGCAAAATTCCTGTGAGGTAAAAAATTGGTTTCATAGTTAAAGGATTTGGTCGTTAACAAATTGGTTCTTGCAAATGTATAAAATGTGTTTTCGAAATGCTAATATTTTTTGTAATACAAAATATTGATGAGGCATTGATCGATACCATTTACACCATTAAAAAAGAGTTTACACAAGATTCATTATATTTTCATTCCGTGGAACAAGCAATTTCAAGGCAATCCTTTGGAATGATAAACAGGCATTTGCCCGCAGTTTATATTTCGAGTACGTGGACAACCGGCCCCTATGGCTTATGGGATATTTCGCCGGAATACTCATTGCCATTTACTTTAAAGACACACTTGATTTTTTCCCCAATCCGGCTTCTCAATTTATGAATATTGCTGTTGGGGATAATGAAAATATTGAAAAAGTTGAATTATCTGATCTTAATGGATCATTGCTTAAATCTTTTCAGGTAAATAGTTATGCAATGAAATTAAATATGCAGGAAATTAGAAATGGAATCTATCTGATAAAGATTTTGACGGACAAAAACATCTATATAAAAAAGATTATGGTGAAACATTAGTCTCTTAGAAAACCACTAATGCTAACATGTTAACGATATTTACAAACGGTTGGATATCATTCCCACAAAGCGGTTTTGTTTTTCAACATAGTGCAATCAATACACTAATATCTCTTTATAAACGAAGCATTCAGCATTTTTCATCATTATGCGATTTTTTTCATCGAATTACGCTAATTAAACTAATTTTAATTAGTTTAATCCGATAAATTCGATGATAATTAATAAAATGTGATATAGCCTGTTTTGACGGAGGGAATTAGTTTCACAAGTTTGGTAGATGCGTTTCCCGCGAAGCGGCTTTAATTTTCAAATTAATGTAGTAACTTATCTCTAATATTCTGCCATTTATTGGCAAAATATTGGAGATAAATTACCCAAGCAAAATTTAAAATGCATTGTCGTTAATATGAAAGGAAGATGAATAATAAAGCTCTTAATTGCAAAATATGCATTTATAAATTTTGCCGACTAACTTGGGCAAACCAAAACAGGAATACACCATAAATTTTACATATCACCTTGTTTGGTTTTGGCTTGTCTAAGTTAGGGTATATAAAAAAAGGCTGATCTTGTAAGGTCAGCCTTTTTTTTTATGAAATAAACCAGGCTCTAAGCCATTGTATATTCAAATTGATTTGTCTTTGGATTCTTTTTCCGGTTTAATACATTGTCTTTTGCCAGTTTAGCCAGTGTACCTGAAAGGTCAGTGCTTTTGTATTCGTAATTATGCATTTTCATACAATAATCAACAACATCGCCAATAGTGCGGCTGTCGTTAAAGAACTTACTTTCGATGAGTTGCCTTAGTATAACACTGGGGCCGGGTCGGGTGGTTGATCTTTTGCGCGAAATTTTTGCTGCCGGAGCCTGAACCGATTTTTGTTTTGCCTGACGAGCAACCTTTGCTGCTGCAGGTTTTGCTACCGGTTTAACTATGGTATTTGTTTGAGGGGCTACGGCCTCCGGAGTGGCAACTACAGGCTGCGATGCTGTTGAAGCCGGTTCCACCGGTGCCGGAGCATTAAAACCTTCGTTAAATAATAGTTCCAGTAGCTTAATCTGAACGGTTTCAGATTTAAAATCATTGAGAACTTTAGCCAGTTCTTTGAGTTGTTCAGTAGTTTGCTTAAAATCCTTCATCATGTTATAAATATTTTTAATTTTGAATTTCATGAAGTATTAATAACTTGTTTTTATATTTACTTACCCCCTCGCTATTAATACCCTGCAAATATACTTGTTATTTATAGAACAACAAATTTTTTTACAAAAATTATCTCGATTCCGGCCAATATATTTCTTTAAAAAAGATCAATGAACACGCTGGGGTAGTTTATTTTTTGGCCAGGCTCATTTTATTTTGTGAGAGATTGTAAGGGGGCTCCCGTTTATATTGCTTTCTAATATTATCCCTCCTGTAACTTTTGATTCATTTAATCGTTTAACATACAATTGTAACCTTTCGAAAGGCAAATGACAATAAAAGAGTACAACAATACTGTAGATGTTTTTGCAGATGGAATCTTCAGGTTTATATTGAAAAGCCTTGGTGAAGAGGAATCTTCAAACGATATTGTTCAGGAAGCTTTTCTGCGATTGTGGGATAAGCGTCAGAATGTTGGGTTCAAAAAGGCAAAAGCCTACCTTTTTACAACGGCCTATCACATTATGATTGACATGATCAGAAAAGAAAAAAATAAGAAAAAGTATGTTGAAAATGCTGATTTTGACCGGCACACCCGAAATGATTTTTCTGATCTTAGCGAGATTTTGAATAAGGCTGTTGCCCGCTTGCCTGAAATTCAACGTACCGTTGTGATGCTCCGTGATTATGAAGGCTATTCATACCAGGAAATTGGGGAAATTACCAAGCTGAACGAATCGCAGGTTAAAGTTTATATTTACCGTGCACGAAAAGTGCTGAAGCAGTATATCGGAAGTATGGATGTTGTTATTTAAAAATATGAAATTGTAAAATGCAAATCAGTCGTAAAAATTTTGAGACATATTTTCTTGATTATTGGGAAAATTCCCTTGATGAAACTCAGAGGCAGGAGCTTGCCGGTTTTCTCAGGGTTAATCCTGATTTGCAGGATGAGTTTCTTGATTTTCGCGAAAGTGTTTCTATGCATTTGAGCCCTGATGAGGTGATCGAATTTCGTAAAAAACAAACCTTAAGAAAACCGGAGATAATCTCTACCAAGTTTGTGGATGAACAAAATTTCGAAGATAAGATCATTGCATTTCTTGAAGGGGATTTATCATCGGGTGAAGTTTTAGAGTTTGAAGAATTTATTTCAAAGAACCCGCACATTAACAGGGAAATCGATCTTTATAAAAAGACATTTATTAAAGTTGACTCAGACAAAGTTTTTAAGAATAAGGAGGGCTTAAAAAGAAATACTATCCCTCTTTACATTAAAAGATTTTATATTTATGGATCAGCAGTGGCGGCAATATTATTATTGGCTATGGTGCTGTTTTATCCATTCGATTACATTGATTTTAAAGGTGAGGTTACAGTAATATCGGAGGCTTCACCAATCCCCGAAAAACCACTTCCTGCATTCCAACCCGGTGCTGCTGAATTATTATCTAATAATTTACAACCATTAACAGAAGTTCCCGATGCAGGTGAGCAAAAGCTCATTTCCGATAATCAAGATCAACAAAGCGTTTCCTTAATAATTGATGGTTCGGAAAATTCAGAACTTTCTATCGAAAGTGTTGGTAGTGAGAGAAGCACGCCTGAAATACTTAGCCGGCTTGAACCTCAAAATGAGTTTTTATTAGCAGCAACAGCATTCATCGAAACAAAGCAAATTATCCAAAGAAAGGAGATGTCAGGTGTTTTTGAAAATATAATTTTACGTGATGCCCTTATAGCGGAAGATGATGCCACGCATGTAATGGGTGCTTTTGGGCGAATATTTGCAAATTTAAAGAAGCAGGTTTTTGGAAATGATGAAACCAATCCCTCGCTGATAGCCCAGGTTGCCGCATTGGGTAAAGAAAAGATTTTAGAGCTTAAAGAGGATGCTCCAAGGTTTGAAACTATTGAGCAGGATGGCCGGAAGAAAACTTATTTTGAGGTAAATGAAAATTTAAGTATCCGAATACATAAGGCTGATAAATCAGGTAAGCCAAAAGAATAGTTTTAATTAATTTGGTTTAGCTACTTTTCGGGATAGGCAGTAAACAGTAAACAGTAAACAGTAGGCAGTCCACAGTTGGTACTTTCTCACAAATGAGGACTGGAGACTGAAGACTGAGGACTGGAGACTGGAGACTGAGAATTATTCCAGGCTTTCGAGTATGGCTTTTACAATATTTGTGGTGCCATCGTTAATTTCAAGAATGTTGGCATCGAGCATATAGCACGGGGTGGTAAAAATTTTATTTTTCTCATCCACAATTACTTCTCCATGGTTTGTTTTAATATGCCGGCTTCCCATTTTTTCGACATTATCAATAGCCTCCTGATCCTGCCCAAGTGTTAGCTTTACATCACCCAAAACTTTTGAAACAACCACCGGTGAAATGCAAAGCGCTCCAATTGGCTTTTTGGCCTGGTGCATTTGTTTAATTACCCTTGCTACTTCCGCGTTTACTTCGCAATTGGCTCCCTTAAAAGCAAAATCGCAAAGATTTTTTGCAACACCAAACCCTCCGGGCATGAGCAGAACATCAAAGTCGGTGGCTTTGAACTCGGTAATATTTTTAACATTACCGCGGGCTATACGCGCCGATTCAACCAATACATTCCGGTTTTCATCCATTTCTTCACCGCTTAGGTGATTGATTACATGGTGCTGTTTAATGTCGGGGGCAAAGCACTGGTAGCTGCAACCCTGCGCCATAATAGCCAGCATCGAAAGTGTAGCTTCGTGAATTTCAGCGCCATCATAAACGCCACTGCCAGCAAGAATTATTGCAAATTTTTTCATTTTCTATTTTTATTTAAGCTTATTAAAAATCATCTGTCTGAATAGAAATAAATTTATAGAACTGATGTTATTTAGGCAAATTTACAATTTTAAAATTATCAGGCGAAAGCCTTATTAAAAATATCAATGAAAAATATTCACTACTGTCCGAGTAAATTTAACAGATTCCTTGCCGCATGTGCGGCATACCAATGATAAGAATTTGAATGGAGTTTGGCTACACTTTGTGAGAGAGACCTCTCAGTCGCCACGCTCCTTCGAGGTGACATGG
>CAZQIV010000144.1:0-15930 GCA_964593705.1 uncultured Lentimicrobiaceae bacterium
TTTCGTAATTTTTCGAGGGTGCACGGGCAAAGCCCGGCATTTAGAGTTTAGAGTTGAGAAGGTTGAGGGTTGAGAGGGTTGAAAGTTTAGAAGGTTGAGAGGGTTTAGAGATAAGGTACCCAAGCAAAATTTAAAATGCATTGTCGTTATTATGAAATGAAGAGTAATAATAAAACTCTTAATTGCAAAATATGCATTTATAAATTTTGCCGACTAACTTGGACAAACCAAAACAGGAATACACCACAAGTTTTACATGATCACCTTGTTTGGTTTTGGCTTGTCCAAGTTAGGAGTTTAGAGTTAAAAGTTTGCAAAATGTAACAGCCAAACAGCCCAGTAACCAATAACAAATAACTAATAACTAATAACCAGTAACCAATAACTAATAACCAATAACTAATAACCAATAACTAATAACCAATAACTAATAACCAATAACCAATAACTAATAACCAATAACCAGTAACCAATAACTATTAACCCAAATTTCCCAATGTCGAAGAAGAAAACATTTGTATTGCGCTTAAATCCTGAGATGTATGAACGTCTGGAAAAGTGGGCTGCTGATGAGTTCAGGAGTGCCAACGGCCAGATTGAATGGATTCTGGACCAAGCGCTGAAAAATGCCGGCAGGAAGAAAAAAACCGAGGAGTAGCTGCTTACAAAGTATCGTGTGGCGTAATGTGGCAACATCTGGATAAAGTCTTTGGTTTTCCGGGTCAAAAAAAACGGTGAAGATTAACCTTCACCGTTTTTTAATTTTATCAGTTTTATTTTCGATATTGGACTACTCAAAAGTAAGTATGAATGATTCATTGGCATACAGGTAATACGAGTTTCCGGGCACCAGCCGGGTAAGCGCATAAATGCCGAGTTCGGGCCAAAAAACATTGAGCCCGATGCCTTCCCTTATCACTTTCACCTTCCCGATATTTTCTCCAAGCAAAGCTTCAAGCGAAGTACATTCAGTACACAAAACCGGGATGAGATTCCAGCCTTCATCGATTGTTATTGATTTGTCGCCAGGTAAGTTTCCGGACACATCCAGACTATTATTGTTTAAAACTTTGATGAGGTAACCTTTTTTATAATCCCATTCTGTAAGTGTGGAAAAACCACCTTCGGGCCAATACACTTCGTCGAAATGCTGTATAACAATCAGGTCATCACCAAGCTGCCCCACAACATTTTCGATATTTTTATCGCTTGGATCGATGTATGAGGAAAGGTCATTCCAGCCTGAGATAAGTGTAACATTTTGGGTTTTGGGCTGGATATTTAAAATTTCGCTTATGATGCACTGGGCGGTTTCGGGCGAGATATAGGTATGGTCGTAATTGTCAGCCGCCCAGTAAATACTGTCGAATGGGGTTTTTTGCATAATCTGTGGATCGGCAGCGATATTGTAAAACAGGTCTTCGGTATCGATATCGAGGGCGCTCACCACCGGGATATAGGCATGGTTTGGATGGAGTGCAATGATATCGCCGAAAGGGGATTCCAGCGAATCGATTTCGGCAAAAGTAGGGCGTGTACCTCCGGGAGCATTGTCGAAAGGCTTTGGCGAAAATAGCGAAACATCAAGTTGGTCTGTGGCTCCAATCAATGGGTCAATCAGTCCTTCAAAAATTTGCCCGTAAGCATTATTTTCCACTGCCCAGGCATTGCCTTTGATGTTAACCAAAAAAGAATTGTATTCAAATTGGATGACCTGGTCGCCTGCATTATAGGGTTGACCCACACCATCACCACGGCCATTGCTGATGGCTATTTTTCGCAGGTTGGCCGGATAAGCGCCCATTTCATCCAGTTCGTTTTGAAAAGTATCATAAAAAGCATTATGGCCGGCAGGGCTCGAGGGCGGATCGGTGTACAAATAAGACAGCATTTGGCGTGGTGCCGGATATTGCAGCAAATCAAACATCATCTGGATGCTGGCATCCAAATCTTTGAAAAAATAAATTTCGTATTGCAGCCCAAGCGGAATATTTGCACCCTGGTGAGGTGCTTCGAATGAGATGTATAAATCGGTATTATGATCGATACCCTGGTTTTCCATGTAGGTAAGTGCGTACCTGGTTACCATGCCGCCCATGCTGGGCCCGATAACTGATAATCCGGCGCTAAAACCGATGCTGTCATTCACCATTTCGATAAGTTTTTTCATCAGGAAAGCATTGCTTTGCATGTAACTTAAGGGATTGTGAAAGTTCAGGATAACAAGGTCGAAGCCCTGCGCCTGCAAATCTTCAAGCATATTTTGTTGGTTGAACAACTCGTAAAGCGTTTCCCAGGTGTAAAGGTTATCCAGGTCGATACCTTCGCAAACCACGATTGGTTTAATGAGTTTGGTGTTTCCTCCAGCAAGCAGGATGTAGGCATCGCCTGATGAAAGGGAATCGTTGTACGAAATATCTGCCTGCACCGGCCAGGTAGCTGTGGGCGGAGGTGTTACAAGCCTTGAAACATTAATTATAAACTTACTCAACAATTCGTGGCCATCTTTCAGCACTGCTTTAAGAGTAATAATTTTTCGGCCTGTTGAGGTGTAGTTCACGGTAATTTCGTCAGTGGGTTTAATTTTTTGCCATCCTGATCCATCCTTAAAATCAATGAACAATTTTGAGATGGATTGCTGTTGATTTGAAAAGAAAAAATCATCAGGCAAACAAAAAGTTAAATTGCTGCCATTGAAAGTTTCATCGCGAAAAGAAGTGGCTGCAAACACATATCTTTCGTTTAGCTTGGTGCCCGAAATATCTAAAATACCTTCAGGGCTCAGGAATTTTTCAGGACTTTCATCCAAATAATTGTAATTGAAAAATAAGAGCCCCAGCGGCATTTTATCATTTCTGATGATGGTTTTGGCTTGTCGGTGGAGTTCGGAAACAGTTTTAAACTCCCGTTTTGTCAGGGCGCTTTTTGTAATCTCAAAATAAATCTGATTCCAAAGGGGATGGCTTAACTCCGGGGATGTTGCCTGGCCGTCAAAGCGCTCCATGCCCGAAAGCCTGTAACTCAGGTCGTACAAATACCCGGTTTCGACAGCGCTTTCCGGGCTGACTTTAATTTGGGAATGAACTGCGATAAACAGCAATAAAAATGCAATGGTGGATAGTAGTTTCTTCATGCGATGGTTTTTTAATTTTTAATTAAATTTTCCACTAAAGTACTACTTACCGTTATTTAGATGCAGTCAAAATAGATGTTTTAAGGAATTTTAAATGGAAGGAGGTGAATCAGGAATTTGTTCACTACTATCGGAGCAGGCTTATTTTGCCCATAGAGTTTGTGAAAGTGAGGCACATTGAATTTTGCATAAATCCGGGCAACCGGCTTTATTTTGTGCGTTTTATTTTTGGTGGATTTTGTCGGGTATCGAAAACATCGGCAAATTCAGACCAAATGATTTTCAATATCATAATTCATATTTGGATAGAAGTTCAGAACTGGTTTTAAATCTATTATTTCGAAAATCAGATTCAGATTGGTCAATTCGTTTATGCAATTCCTCTTGAGTCATTGGTTCAAATGTTTGATCAACAGAGGGTTTTTTCTCGTTTCTTAAAGTTTTTTCGAGTCGGGAAATGGTTTCCTCACTTTGCAGTTTCAAAAATTCTTGCACAAATTCTATTTTTCTGGCTTCCAGATTCATTTTAATTAGCTTTTAGCAAAGATATTTAATCGCAAAGTTAGCAAATTTTAAATTTGGATATTTTGCACAACCCTTCGTGGGGCTACCTTATGAAAAATATTTAAGCTTGATGAATCTGATTTTAATATAATGATTCCAAAAATAAGTGCCACCTACGTCAAATTGTGTCGTACTAATATCTTTTTATCATTAAACACTACGTTTGATTAACCCAAAATTTTTGGGCATAATGAGATAATGACATTAGGGAATAGATTTCTCCTGCCGCTGGTGCGGCATCGAAATGACAAGGTGCTATGGAGTAATGGGGTGGGTGAATGTGGGTGCGAAGCGCCCACATTCACCCACCCTTCCTCTTCCAAATTCGCTGTCACCTCGAAGGAGCTTGCAGCCAGCCCCGACCCTTCGGGGACTGAGACCTGCCTCGCCTTTAGGTTATGCCACCTGCAGGCGGCAAGGTGGGGGTCTGTTTATAGCGCCTTACACAAACATGTCATTGGTAGCGATACATCTATTGCAATGAGCCATGTTATTTCGTAATAAATCCTCAATGTTTCAATCATACAGCTTTAGGGCATTTTTAAATGTCGATTTCAAATCATTGATTAAACCAGCAGGTTGTATTACCCTTAAATGCTCCCCGTGAGAGAGTAACTCCATAAAAAAATCATGGGTAAGAAACACGGTTAATTTAACGCGCACCTCCTGTTTGTTGTCAATCAGAACCTCCTGTGTTTCGTGCAGTGGCAACGATTTAATGTATTTGCCCTGGAAAGGGTCAAACGACAATATTACTTCCTGAGGTTCGTGTCCGTTGGGGCTTATTATTCCAAAGCAATACTTGTAATGGACGTTAACATTGAAATCCTCAGGTATCTGAAATTTCATTTTCGTAATCTCCAAACCGCTTAATCGGTCGAGGGCAAAACTCTTTACCTTATTATCTTTCAAGTCATTTGCCAAAACATACCAGCGGTTTTTGAACTCTTTTAGTGCATAAGGTTTTACCATGCGTTCGGTCAATTCATTTTCCCAGTATTTTTGATACGTGAATTTTATATGCACCTTATTCTTGATGGCATGAAGCAAGCCATACAAGTTTTCTGTTCCCCGGGGTTTTCTTTTTTCGAAGTGAATATGGCCGGATAATCTGTCTGAAATATTCAGGGCGTTAAAAGTTTCGAAGGCTTCCAGAATCCGCTCATTAAGCTCGGCTTGCTCATCAAAGTAGATGAAATACACTTTTTGGGATGGGTCATATTGAACATCAAAATTAAAGAGCAAACGAATATCATTTAAATCCCGCTGGAAAGTTCGTTTGGAAATGTTGAAGTTGTAAGCCTGCAATTCAGACTCCAAGGCCAGATAGTCAGAAATTTCAGCAAAACTTGCAGGATGCCTTCTTAGCTTTTTAATTATCAGGCTGTAGCGTGCTATGGATTCTCTTTTTGACATGTTGATTAGGGTTTAGTGAAACCAGTTTTTCTCGCTGTTGCTAACTTGTGTATTTTCCCGACACCATCCAAAACTTTGCGTTTAATATTTGTTTCCATAGCTTAATATTTTGCACAAAGGTATGGTGGGGGTACGACAAAAGGTGGCGTAGCTTATTGTTTTCTTAAATAAAGTTCGGCACAGGCACGTGCATCAGAAAGTGCTTCGTGATGTTGTAACTCAATATTATCAACAGCACAACACTCATCAAGTTTGCCTGATGGATATTTATCATTTGCCCGACATAATTTCATTGTACATTCCCATCGTTCTGAGATTTTGAGTTCTGAATAATCGAAACCATTTTCGGACATTGTTTTCTGTAATACACTTCGGTCGAATGATTCGTTATGAGCAACTATTATTTTCCCCTGCAATCGTTTTTTAATTTCAGGATATACTTTGTGAAATGTTGGTGCATTTTTGGTGTCACTTTCTGTGATACCATGCACTTGAATATTGTGCCAGCTATACTCGTTATTTGGGGGCTGAATGAGCGCATGATATTCATCTGTTATTTTTCCGTTTTTAACGGTTACAATGCCAACTGCACAGATGTGATGTCGGATTGCTGTTTCGAAGTCTATTGCTGTGAAGTTCATAAAAACAATTTTTATTATTCAATTCTTTAGCATTTTCGTGCACCCTCTTTTGAATTTTCAACTTTAATTTATGGTATTAACCAGCAACAATTATTTTCATCAACTAAGTATTTTTTTTCACAATACTCGCAATAAAAATTTACCGGGTTTCCCCGAAAAAAAATCAGGGCAGCTATTTCAATCCTTGTAATTTTGCGGGAGCAGGATTAATTCGGTTTTGGGGAATTGATCGTGGCTGGGTTTTGTGCGCTCGTTCTTTTCTTCTGGCGATGTTTCATATTTCATATTAGTTGCTTATTGTCGGTAACTTAATGGCTAATTTATAAAACCTTGTAAAACCTCTTATTTTGTTTTCTCTCAAATTGTCTGCTAATACTTCTGAAGCATTTTGGTCAGGATAAATAATTAAGCAATCAATTACATTGGTCTGTTCTTCATTAGTCGTTAATCCCAATTTTTTTAAAACTCCTTTGTCCCTTGAATATCCACTTAATTGTCTTATGTCTTCTATCTGGTATTCTTCCTGTTGATATTTTTTCTTGTATTTCGTATCAATAATTATTTTTTTATTCTCTGTAACAAGAATAAAATCAGGTTGTCCATATGTTCCTTGTATCTGAAATTTTATATCGTTGTAATAGTTGTCTTTTAACAAACCTAACACATACAATTCGAAAAGCTTTGGCATATCTATCCAAAACGGTGGAACTTTTACAATTTTATTGCAGCTGTATTCAATTTTTTTGATATTATAACCAAATTTTTTCAAAATCAGATTAGCAGTATAAAGTGCATCATTATATTCTTTATAAAAAGAATTATGAGTAATAGACTTTGTTTTGTTCAAATCAATTTTATCATCTACTTCTTGAAAAGCTGGCAAGCAATAATTTACTACTGACGATACCAATTTTGAATATTCAGGGAAAAATGCCAGGTATTTTTGAATAAATATCAATGTACGTTTAAGTATTTTGTTTTCAACACAGTTATAGCCAAACTCTTCAAATTGACAATACGTTTGTATTGGTTTATTTTTGACAATATTTTGTTTAAGTGTTTGAGCAATATTAACTTTTCCTTTAATTCTTGAATTAAGGTTTTGTTCTACTTTGTAATATGATTTTTTTAGGCCTTTTCGAACAATAGATTTTAATGTTTGAAGAAATTGAACAACTAATAATGGGGTAAGCAAATCCTGTTTTTGTTGAATTTCTATAAACGGTTCTTCGAATTTAATTTCAAATAAATCTTTGGTAAAGTTTGCAACATCTGAATGTCTCAAACAAGAAAAAAGCATTTTTAAATAATCTGTGTGTTGTGCGTTATCGTTAAATTTCGGAGCTATATATATCCCAATTTCATTTTTCCGAAGCCAATCAGTTCCGATGTAGTAACTAGACTTTAAAAACTTGCTCGTGTTTTGTTGAGTTATTTCAATACACTTGCATCCTATCTTTTGTTTGAAAAGAATAGTAGAAACAGAAAGCAGATCAATTGAAGAAATATCCTCAACAAAATGCTCTGAAAAAGCTCTATCGAAAAGTAACTTAGACATTTAATGTTTCAATTTGCTCACTTGCTGACTCCAAGAATATGCCGTCTTTCAGATATTCTCTGAGAATTGGTTTAATCTCAAATTCCAATTTAATTTTAAGCTCATTTTCATCTTTAACAAGAAAGTAACTATGACCAATCATAACGTCTTTTGCTTTAAAGTCTGGCGAAAGATACTTTGATGAAAACAATGGTTTAATTTGATTGAATAAATCCTTTGCTCTCTTATCTTGAATGACATTTTCGTCAGGCAGAATGTCTACAAAAGCAAATCTTCTTCTGATTGCATAATCAATATGACCAACTGAACGGTCAGCCGTATTCATCGTTCCTATAATATAAAGGTTTTTAGGAAGTGTAATTTCTCTATCTCCTTCATATTCATACATAGAGGCAATAACCTCATTTCTGTATTCTAAAGCATAAATTAGCTCTCCTAAAACCGCAGGTAAATTAGCCCTATTGATTTCATCAATAATTAGGACATAATTTCCATTTGGATTGTCTATTGCTTTTTGGGCGAAATCGGATAATATTTTGTTTTCTACTTGATATGTAACATTTCCACTTTCAGTAGTTTTTGCTACTATTCCTCTAACAAAGTCTTCGTATGAGTATGCTGGATGAAATTGGATAATTCTATATTCACCACTTGCAATCGCTTCATTATTTCCGCGTATATCTTCACCTGTTTTTAGATTAAAGTTTCCCCACAATAATTTGCCAAATTCATAACTGTTTATCTGACTATTAAAATGATTTTTCTTTTCAATATATAGCTGATTTAGTTTTTGATTCTTTTCAAACACATTTAAACCTTGATTATTAACATTGAATATTTTCAAGGCATTATCAATCATTTTTTCACTATTTATGGGGAAGTATTCATCAGGATAATAACTGTTTAATAGTTTTAGTAAAAAACCGTCGCCAAAATATTGTACTGCATTTTCTATATTTTTGGTATTTACAACTTCATGAATTAATTCAGCAACTTTCTTCATCGCCTCATTATTATCCTCGATTTCTTTAACAATTCCATGTTTGCTATAATCATCTATTTCCTTTTTCCAAAAGATTAAATATGACCTAGCACTGCCCGGGAAATAATATCCAAGTGGTTTTAACCCTCTTTCAATCCACCAGCAAAAATTATCTCGGTCTCCTCTACCAGCACAGTAGCTTTCTAATGTCAGACTTTTGAGGTTTTCTTTAGGGAAAAGTTTATAAAAAGTTGATAATAGTTTACCCTTACTATCTCTGAAATTTTTTACTACTTCATCATTAGGGTTGAAATTTTTAACTAAGTCATCAATTATTTTGTCAGGATTCCCAACAGTTCTTGGTCTAGTCAAATCCTTTGCAATCAGTTTAGCCAATCTTGTTTTTCCAGTTCCTGGTGGGCCTTGTAAAATTATTTGATTTTTATATTTAAGCAATGTGATGATATTCTCCATGTCTTTTTTATTTTTCACCGTCTGATACCAAAAACTTATAAATTTCGAATTGTTTGCACTTTCAATAGTTGTTGGAAGGTACAAAGAATCGTTCCAATTTATTTTAAACTGTTTTTTAAACCTTTTTTTGAATAACTCTCCTTCAAATGATATAACTTCAACATCTCTTACTAATTCAAACCAAACGCCATTTTTCTCATTTTTCCCACTTTCTCCTGTTACTTTAACTAAAGCAAGAGGGCCATCACTCCTAATTAATACGATGTCACCAATTTTCATTTCATCAGAAAATTTCTGTGGTTGACCTCTGTCATTTTCCCATTCGGCACCTAATCCGATAATTCTATTTTCTGTCAGAATCTTAATTACTTCATTTCTATTGACTTCATCTTTATTGTTAGGATGAAGTTGCATGTGCCAATAATTCATTTTATCTATTTATTCTTAATGTTGACAATTGTTGGTGTCTCGTCACTTAGAATGATGCATAGCGAAGACCTAAAGTGAGTATTCCGTTTATTTCTGCTTTATTCAGCAATAAACTTCTGCATACACTGCCAGATTCTGGGCAAAAGCGGAATCTTGTTGAAATTTTTTTGAGTAGGTCATTGAGTGGGTTTTTATAAATTCAAATTTGTATTTTCTGCAACATTCTGTATAATTATATTTCGTTGCCAAAGTTAAGCAATATTCCGTTTGGAACGGTTTTAAATTATCCCCTCATCCAACGGGAAGTAGGCGATGCGCTTACTTCGTGAGTCAGGCGTTTATTCGTTGTTGGAGTATGCACATTTTGTCCGATCAAAATGGTTGATTATCTGGATGAATCTCCATGAAGGTTCTTCAAATCAGGATTAATTCGGCTTCGGTGAAATGAGCATGGCTGGGTGTTAGTTGCCGGGCTTTCTCATGTTTTTTTATTTCTTTTTTCCAGCATTTTTATCGCTTTATCAAAATCCGATTCAATCTTCTGGGTTTTATTGAATTTGTCATATTCTATAAATGCTTTTCTCTCTGCTTGTTTGGCTGAAATTTCCCCTTTTCCTTCAAGTATTTTGTATTCGTTAAAACTCAGAAACTTATTCACACTTTCTGAAAATTGTTCCATAGTAAATGTATTTCTGTTTTCAATTATTCTCTCGATGTAATCAAAGTAGCTACTTATTGTCCTTTCCAAACTTTTTATTTCAGCTTCTGTCAGATAATTTTTTGCAATATTGGTATCTGTTTTCAACACTCTACCATTGGGCGAATTTTTCCAGGTTTTTAGCCCCATAAATTCTTTGTCTGCATCAGCATTGTCATAAATAATCTCGGCCTCGGTATTTCCGTGAATGGCAAAATGAAATTTATTCTGGACGGTTGCATAAAACACTTTTGTTGTCTGTGGCAGTTGTTTCCAAAATGGAAATAACTGAATTTTCTTCAAGCTCTAATGTTTCAAAAATGCTTTTCAAATGCTTGCTGATTGCAGGCACTTGTACTCCAAATAATTGAGCTATAGATTTTTGAGAAAGCCAAACGGTATCTTCATTTAATATGACTTCCACTTTCACATTTCCGTCTGGTGCAGAATAAAGCAAAAATTCAGTCAATTCGTCTTTAATCGAAAGTTTTTTCATATCTCGTTTCTCAAGTCGTGCATTTTACTTTCCAATTTTTTTGTTGATTACTTTAGCCATAAGTATTATTATTAGTTGATTATGGAACAAAATTTAAACATCTAACTAAATAGTGCTTGCAAGAAAACTCCGATTATTAGATTTTCAACAGTTTTTTCACCCCGACCCTAAAGGGAGTAAACTGTTGAAAATCAGAACTCCCTCCCGCTTCGCAGCGAGGCGAGTTAGGGCCGGGGTGATTTCTGATTTTCAACATTAATAGTTTTCTTGCAGAGACTAAATATCAGAAAATATGGATTTTGGCCGAAATATATTGTGCTTTTTCTTTTATATTAAGCCTTACAATATAAATTCCATGTACAATATCCTGATTAATTACTACTTCACCATCAGGATCAATTTGCTTTTTTATCAGGCATCGCCCGGTGAGATCATAGAGTTCAAAAAGAATTGTTGTCCCTTCAAATTGAGAAGGTGAAGTAATTGTGAGTTTTCCCCCCGAATAAGAAATCATAGGCATTGGTATTTGTCCTGATTCTTCAATTCCGATATAATTTGAGAATAAGAGTTGAAACCTGTCGGGATCATCACCAGATGTTGAGTTAAAGGTGTAGCTGTCTTGTGCGGTAAGATCGATTTCTAAATTCAGCTGCACATCCCTGAGCGTGATTTTTGTATCCACGGGGAATGAATCAAATCCTGTTGCATTTATTGAATAGGAACCTGATAGACCTTTTGAAAAAGTAAGGTCCACCATAGTTTCCTCCACGGCAGGCATCGTGCTGGTAGATAGGTTTTCCGCGTTTGTGGTGTTGGCATAAAAAACAGGAGGTTGCGAGAATCCTGCAAGATAGTAGGAGTCGAACCGGCTGTCGAATCCGGGAGTAGCATCGCTATGAAACCGAATACGGCAAATGGTGGCCGTGTTGTTCTCAAGGCTTTGGGCAGTGAGTGTTAGTGAAGGAAAGTCGGTGTTTTTATACCAGTTCAAATCGCCGTGTACTCTCGACATAATTGGGATCGTTAGTGCGTTGAGGACACTATTTGCCCTGATAAAGAAGCCGTTGTGTGCAGGGATTAAGTCGTTGGGATCGATATCAATAAAATTATGTATGGATTCCTTCCATAGCTTGGCAAGGTGGTCAATTCCGATGAGTGGCCAGTGCCCGTCGTTCCAGCCCAATGCACTGGGAAAGGGATTTCCAAGCAGATGCCAGCCCCTTTCATCAGTAATTGAGAGCTTGGAAAATGAAATGTTCTGGTTGTTTATCACACCTGAAAACCATTTTGTGTCATCCCCATCGCTTGCCACAAGATAGCCAAAACCATTTTCAAAATGGGTGAAATTTCCCGGCACATCGTAGTTTAGCCACAGGTTTTCAGGCTCACTGTAAGCAAAAAGGTCGTCACCGTCTCCCGGCTCAAAACTACTTCCCTCAATCAGGTAGTTGCCGATGGGTGATCCTAATAAATGCCATCCGTTTGTAGAACTGGTATATCCTTTCAAATATCTTTCAATTTTTACTGAACCCTCGGGGCCTTGCTCACCGTAAAGTATCAACGAAGCCGTAGCCGCAGCATCAGATTTTAATACCAGGCTTTCCTCATCAATAAGAATCAAATCGCCCAGGATGCTTAACTTACCCTGAGCTTGAACTACGAATTTGCTCCCTGTATTAATTGTTAACATATTTTGGATGTCCAGCAAGCCATCGAGCATGATTCCTTCGCTGTTTGTATTTTCGATAGTTAGCATGTTTAGGTCAGAAATCCTGATATTTTCTTCCGGGCCGATGTTCAAACCTGCTGATGTTCCATCGATAATCAAGTTCGATGTTGAATTTGCCTTTAGGTTTTGTAAATTTCCTTCAATGGGTTTCCTGAGAATAAGCGTTTGATCCCCAATATTGAAATCCCCGCTTGTAAGGGTCATAGTCCCGTGTAAGTCGAGAGAGCCTGTGAGTTTTAGCCCACTGGAGCGATTTAGTGAAAGGTTGTTGAGTATAAGGGATGAAAGCGAAAATGGTGTGAGCATTCCACCACTTCCTACTTCAAGGTTAGAAGTAGTTCCCCCGACAAGTATTCCCCCGGATGTAATCAGTTCTCCATTAATGGTAAGTGTGTTGGATTGAATTTCGAAGTTTCCGGACAGGAGATGCAGGCTCCCCGCGATGGTTCGTCCGGCATGCAGCTTAACGGACTGTGCATTTTGGGCAAAAACAACATCGGGCCCGGAAGCCGTAGGCCATTCCACATCAGTTGTTGTTTGTGTGCTAAGTCCTGAATATCCAAGCACTGCATTGGGCACATAACTAAGGGTGTAGGCTCCTGGATTTACAGATCCCAATATTAAGGACAGCATTCCATATATGGTAAGCGATTGGCCGAGTATAACGCCGTTTGTTCTTTGAACGGTAAGGTTGTAGAGCTCAAACAAGGGAATCTTAAATGCATCACCTAATCCGCCGACAGTTAGATTTGAAAACTGTGTTGAAGCCAGGTTGCCACCGCTTTCATTAAGCGCTCCATTTAGGGTTAGTGTTTCATAGTTTCCGATGAGGAATTGGCCCGCGTTGAGATTTAATTGACTGTGAACCGTTACGTTGCCGGTAGTAGTTGTTCCATCCAAACGAGTTACATTCAGATTATTCAACTCAGCAGTGGGGAAATTCAGGGCTTCTTTTTTCGTTGATTCGTTTACCTGAACAGTAGAAAGCGAGTTACCAAGACTTCCATTGGATGTAGCACTTATTGTTCCATTAAGGACTAATGTGTTTGCTCCAATGGTGAGGCAGCCGTTGGTGAGGGTTAGGAGCTTGTGAATAGTTACGTTTCCAAGCAGGCCAATACCGTTGCTCCGGTTTAAAGTCAGGTAGCCGAGTTCCACACCCGGAAGTCCCGTTGAGCCACCCGTACCGCCCACAATTATCGAGGAGGAAGCACCACCGGTGAGTGAGCCGGATTCGACAGTAACAGCACCGTTTAAGGTTAATTCGTAGCTGCCAATGCTTAAGGTTCCATTGCTTAGGTTCAGGTTATCGTTTACAGTTGTATTGCCTGTTGTGTTTACTCCGCTTGCCCTGTTTATTGTAAGTGCCGAAATTCCGGTGGAAGCGGGCAGTTGTCCCGTCAGTATGTTTTCAGTAAAAACAAGCTGCCCTGAGCTGCTACTAATTATGCTTCCCACCGTTGAGGCAAAATTTCCGGCCACAGTAAGGGTATTAGCACCTAAATTAAGAATTCCGTTATCCAGATATATGGAATTATCTATCTGCCTGCTGGCATGAAGGTTAAGTGTTTGTGCGGGTTTGTCAATAATCAGATTGAATGGCCCGTTGGAAGCCGGATATTCGCCATTTCCTGTAGTTTGAGTGCTTCCGGTTCCGTTGTATTTCAGGGTGCCTGTAGCTCCATAGGAGATACTCCCGCCACCGGGCGAGCATGTTCCGGCAGTCATGGTCATCATACCATAAACCGTAACTGCTCCGCCGATGGTGATATTTGCCCCGGATCGGTTAATATTAAGGTTATTAAGGCCACCAGTAATAACTGGAAGTGTTGTGCTACCGCTTCCGCTTAATAATAAATTTGAAGTAGTACTACCGCTTATCGTTCCTGAAGTAAGCGTAATAGTTCCATTTAAGGAGAGTGTATTGGATGCACCGATGGATAAAGAGCCACTTGCCAGGTTGAGGTTGGTATTTACAGTTTTGTTGCCATTCATCGCAACTCCGTAGGAGTTGTTAATTTTCAGATTGGGAACTATTGACGAAGGCCATTCGTTGTTACCCATGGTCTGGCCGGCATTGCCCCGGTATTCCAAAATGCCCGTTGATCCATAGCTTATGTTGCTGCTTGCCAATGAACCCTTCATCATTATTAAAGACCCATTAATGGCTGTGGCCTTGGTAAAGCTGAGATTGGTAGTGTTGGATGTTGAACCTATGGCTACTGAACCGGAAATGGTTGAAGGCAGACCGGTGCCTGTTGATTGTGCCCCGGCAGCGTAAAATGAATAATGGCTTCCCGAATTATATGTCCTGGTTCCCATCAGTTGGATGCAACCTGAAGCAGTACCGGTAGAAGTTATTCCACCGGCATGAGATGTTTTCAATCCTGCACCGCTTTCTATCGTGAAGTTGCCGGTACTATATAAAGAATGTCCCAGCACATTTCCACCCAGGTCAAGGATTGCCGGACTCACAATAGCAAAATGAGTTTTATGGTATAATATCACACCACTATTTGTAAAAGATTGATTACCGCTTCCTGTAAAATTAAAGTTGGTGTAGGCTGATTCTTCTATAGCTGTATAAAAAGATGCCCCTGAAGTAAGACTCATGTTACCTTTGAGGTTTACGGTAGTATGTGCTCCATAATAAATGCTCATGTAAAAGGAACCGGCCGACAGGGTGAAATTTCCTTCCACATTCATTATATTGTCAGCGCTGCTCTTTGCTATTGCAAATATCCCACCTGTTTGAAGATAATTTCCTTTGATGGTGGTATTTACAAAAGCAGATGTTGATAGCGCGAGAGTTCTGCCGTTGGTATTGGCAAGCGTGAAGTTTCCATTGATGGTTTCAAGATTTCCGTTGAAATCCAGGTTATTGCTTTGTGATGGACAATCCCAGGTTAAATGATAAAAGGACTGATCGTAATTTCCTGGTAATGAATTCCCAATTCCCGTTATAAGGCAGGTAGAACCGGTATTCCAGTTTGACTCGGGGATATCGGAGCCTGATTCCTTTGTGTTGTGCTCGTAAGTACTACCATTGTTAAAGTTAACGATCGCACCGGACGATTCACTGAACTCGCCATACCCGGTTGCACTTTCTGTGATTTTCAGATAACCATTAATATTAGCTGTGGTTCCGTTATTCATATTTAGCCTCAGGTTTATGTCCGGTTCAGCATCCAGGCCGGTTATTATTAAAGTACTGCCTGCGGCCAGGCTAAATGCATCGCCGGCTTCTGTATCAATATCTAACACACGGTTGCTTACGTCATCAGGCCTGATGGTAACGGTAATACCGCCTGAAATTTGTAATTTCCCAATAGTACCAATAGCATTGATTATTACCGTACATGCCCCACCTGAGTTTACATCAAAGACGGCAATGTCATAATCTTGCCACTGTATAGTACCCCAAATAGGTGTACCCCCGGAACTAAGCGACCACTTCGAACCATCGTTACCGTAGGCTGTTCCCCCTCCTACCCAGTAACGTGTAGTAGCATTCATTACTAGGCTGTTAGTTAGAATGAGAAAAAGGATAATTGTAATTGTTTTCATAGTTTTTCATTTTTTGTGATTCCATTTGTATGCTGATAAAAATGTGGCTCTAAATTTAATATAAAATAATGAGAATGTCAAGCATTATTATTACGGTTTTCATTTTCGGGGTCTTGTTTATTTTTTTCTTTAAACCATGGGTCACAATTATCAACAGGAAAACAATACACATCCATGCAAAATAATCACCAAATATGCATTTATAAATTTTGCCGACTAACTTGGACAAACCAAAACAGGAATA
>CAZQIV010000145.1:0-15868 GCA_964593705.1 uncultured Lentimicrobiaceae bacterium
CAGGAATACACCATAAGTTTTACATGATCACCTTGTTTGGTTTTGGCTTGTCCAGGTTAGGACTTAAAACTAATTGACTGGATTGAAATTCTGAAAATCAAAAATACCGACTCAAAGGATTATTTCAAAAGCCCTAAAATTAGCAGAAGAAGAATAAACGTGTGGTAACATCAAAACTTACTTATTTGTCAGAATCCAAAGCTCTACTTCTTCGGAAGAACGCCAGTGCTGATCTCGCTTTGTTTTTTTTGAAGCAGCTTTCACGGTTTTTTTAAAACATTTTTCTAATTCAAATCTCCCACCTTCAGTTAGTTCCTTCTCAATCGGATGTTCGTTTGTGGCATTTGTTATTTGAGCTAAATTCGAGAATATAAGCACAAGTTTTCCTTCGGGTAAAAGCCTTTGTTTTGCTCCTGCAAAAAAATCAGGAAACAGCTTTTCAGTGTAGTAAATAGCTTCATCAATTCTATTGAGATCATGAGATTTTGGCAACCAGGGCGGATTAAAAACAATCAGTTCTGTCTGTTTTTCCCACTTGCCAAAAAGATGCCCAAAGCTTAATTCTATCTTTCGCGACAACTTTGTATCTCCCATAAACTCTTGAAATCCGACAATGGCATTGGGGTTTGTATCTGTCGCGAAAACCTTTTGAAAACCATATTTTACCATTTGTAAAGAAAGTACTCCACTCCCAATCCCAACGTCTATGGCCGACTTTTTGGGCCCTTTGTAACGTTTCAGCCAATTGTCGAAAAGTTGCAAATGCTCGAAACGTGTAGGAAAGTAAGTGCCATAATAGGGATGAATTTTATTTCGAAGCACAGGAATAGAAATCCCATTTTGATACCACTGCCAGGCACTGTTTAATCCTTGTACTTGTGGAAAGGATAACAAGAAATTACTTTTTTCCGGATAAAGCTTTTCTATCCAGCCAATCCAGGGAGCCTTCTTTACTGCCAATTTATGATCTGCAATTTCTATTAAAATAAGATTCGACAGCTTATGATATTCTGACCGATACTCGCGTTGCTCCTGAAACGACTTATTCGGAAATTTTCTATTCAAATGCTTATGTAACTCCTGCAGAAGCAACAATCCATTACTATAAAATTCTATTATTAATATGGGTTCACCGGCTTCTAATGCTTCAATCGAAAATTGAATATCCGTCCCACGTTCAAACAACTTTATTTTTTCCTTAGGCGTAATAGGTTCTGGCTTATTTACCTTTATATCTGTAATCATCAATAGTTTTCCTTTCGGGCAAAGGTAAGGAAACTTTTCTGCAGATTGCTGCGACTTTGTGGTTGATAACTAATCAGTCGCCTCAATTTGAATGTAGCTGTTTAATTGAAAAAGAATCAATAGTCCTGGACTTTATTCTGGGGATATGATAAAAGGCAAAAATCTATCAGATGAGACTAATCACTATACCCCGCATGACATATAGCCGTCAAGTTAAGGAATAGAAAATATTGGTTGGAAACCCGGTACAGCCTGTCCCGCCTCAGCGGGAGGTTTAGGTATTGTAGTCTGTACCCGGTTTTTCCAATGTTCTTTACAACCCAGTATGGGTTGAGGAAATAAACCGCAACCCATACTGGGTTGTTCAACGTTAATTCCTTAATTTACACTACAATACCACAACTCATACTGAGTTGTTTGTGCTTAAGTTGACGGCTATGCCCCGCACAGGGCTATTGATTGCCATAATATTTATAAGTTCTTTGCTAAACTGATTGGTTAGCGTAATTGATAATCATAATCTTAGAATTAACATAACTCGAAAACTGTAATCCCCTCCCGAAAATACTACCCCGTTTTTTTGTAGCTTAAAATAGCCCAGGTATAAAAAACTGTGGCGAATGTTAGAAGTGCAAAAAAAGGTTTGTGTAGCTCATCAAAACTGCTTCCTTTCAGGTAAACCAATCTAAACACCGACATAATGTATTTCAGAGGGCTGATGGTGCTTATCATCTGTGCCCAGCCCGGCATATTTTCGACCGGAGTGTAAAGGCCGCTCATAAAAATAAAGGTCAGCATAAAGAAAAACATCATCAGAATAGCCCTGGCGGCAGTTGTTGGTGTGGTATTATCGCTTTCGTTTTATGTTTTTGATAAAATAGGATGGATGGCAAAAGAAACATAAAAGACTGAAAATAATTGGTTCTCTTGAAAAATTCATAATTTAGCCGGACAAAAACAAGCACAGGAAATGAACATCACCATCAGCGAGGAAAAGTATCCGATTTTAAGCATTTGGAAATGCGTGCAAAAGTTTAAAAACGTTTTTGTTGATGAATTTCAGAACCTTGGATGTGCTTTTCATAAAGGAGAAATAAAGGAAATTGTACACATACTCAATCGTTAGCGTTCATTGTAAAAACCACCACACATAAAGCACATTTGGTTCTTACCGACCCAGAAAGCTACACTAAAGAAAACCAAAAGAGCCTAATTCTTCCCTGCGCATAGTGATTATTAATGGTATTGAGAAATATAAATAAATGGCAAAAAAGCAAAATTTGGGAAAAGATTTATTAGTACTTTTACACTACTAATCGTTATGGAAAATTTACTTTTTATAGGGGGAATTCATGGAGTTGGCAAAGGTACGATTTGCAAGAAAATCTGCGAGGAAACAAATTTGATCCATATAACTGCAAGTGATGTCTTAAAATGGAATGAATTAAGCAAACCTGACAATAAAAAAGTAGCCAATATTAAGGACACTCAAAAGAGATTAATATCAGGATTGAGTAGAATAATTAATGAAAACAAAACCTATTTATTAGATGGACATTTTTGTTTATTTAATGCAAAAGGAGAAGTAGAGAGAATACCAGAAGAAACTTTTGAACAGATAAATCCAATGCTGTTTGCAATTGTTATTGACGATGTTGATCAAATTCAAGAACGAATAAATAAACGGGATGAAAAATTTTACAACATTGACACATTAGAAAAAATGCAAATTGCTGAAATAGAGTATTCCAAGGATATTGCATTATTACTAAATGTACCATTGATTGAAATAAAAAATGGAAATTATCAACCTCTAATAAAATTATTATGATGCGGGCGATACTTGATACAAATATTATTATTCATCGCGAGACCAGTAGGATTATTAATGAAAGCATTGGCACTCTTTTTTTCTGGCTTGATAAATTAGGCTATGCTAAATATATACATCCGGTAACCGCAGAAGAATTACAACGACATACAGACAAAGCGGTTGTTCGTTCTATGGGTATCAAGTTGGAAAGTTATCAGGTAATGAAAACCACAGCTCCATTGCATTCCGATGTCGGTAATATAAGTAATACTATTGATGTGACAGGTAACGATAAAAATGACACTTTGTTGCTAAATGAAGTCTATGTAAATCGAGTTGACTGTCTCATTACAGAGGACAAAAAGATACATCAAAAAGCTAATTTGTTAGGAATTAGTGAAAGGGTATTCTACATTGAAGAATTTGTTGAAAAGGCTATCGCCGAAAATCCGAACCTTGTTGATTACAAAACGCTTTCGGTTAAAAAGGAATATTTTGGTAATATTGATTTACAATCATCTTTCTTCGATAGTTTCAGGATTGATTATGAGGGCTTTGACAAGTGGTTTAACCATAAATCTGAAGAAGTATCCTATATTTGTTCGTATTTGGGTGAAATAAATTCGTTCTTGTTTGTAAAGAAAGAGGGCGCTAATGAAGACTACTCAAATATTACTCCACCATTACTGCCGAAAGAAAGATTGAAAATGGGGACATTTAAGGTTTCTGCAAATGGTTTTAAGTTGGGGGAACGGTTTTTAAAAATCATTTTTGATAATGCCCTTAAACTTAATGTTGAAGAAATATATGTTACAATCTTTGATAAACGCTCAGAACAACAGAGACTTATTGAATTGCTGGAATATTGGGGTTTTATTTTCTGGGGGACTAAAGAATCTTCTACAGGTACAGAAAATGTTTATGTTAGACCTTTTGTAAAACCCGCTGACAGGAATAATCCACGACTAACATTCCCCTTTTTGTCAAAAGAGGGAAAAGTGTTTTTAGTACCCATATATCCTGAATATCATACGGAACTATTTCCAGATTCAATATTAAGTACAGAGTCTCCATTAGATTTTATCGAAAATGTGCCACATAGAAATGCCATAAAAAAAGTGTACATTTCGCATTCACATGAGCGAAACCTAAATACGGGTGATTTAATAGTTTTTTATAGGACAGGTGGGTATTACAAAAGTGTGGTGACTACGATAGGAATTGTAGAGAATATTGTGCATCCAGAGACTTTTGATGAACTTAAAAAGGTTTGTCGTAAGCGAACTGCTTTGAAAGATGAAGAGTTAATGGAATATTGGAATAGGTATAAAAGAAAACCTTTTGTAGTTAATTTTCTTTATGCTTTTAGTCTTCCAAATCCTTTCAGATTAAATCTGAAAAGATTAATCGAGATTGGAGTTATAAAAAGCGTAGAGGATGCCCCCCGAGGGTTTAAAGAAATAAATTGGGACTCTTTTGAAATACTTTATAAAGAAGCGTTTAATAAATGAAAGTATTATTATCAATAAAACCAGAATATGCTAATAAAATTTTTTCTGGAGAGAAAAAATTTGAGTTTAGAAAAATTGCATTTAGAAATAATAAAGTTGAAACGGTTGTAGTTTATTCGACAATGCCAGTTGGAAGAATTATAGGAGAATTTTCTATTAAGCATATCCACAAAGATTCCCCGAAATCAATATGGAGAAAGACTAAACATTTTTCGGGTATTGACGAGGTTTTTTTTAAAGAATACTTTAATGGCAGAGAATTAGCAGTAGCAATTGAGGTTGACAATCCTATTCTTTATAAAAACCCAATTGACCCTAAAGAAGAATTTAAGAATTTCACAGCTCCTCAATCTTTTAAGTATTTGTAGATATTGAATTTGCTATCCATTTGCAACCATACACATTCATAAGTCGTGCAAAAGCAAACCCATATATCGAAGCTTACCAAAGAGTATGGCCGCCCTAATGCTGAGTAGAAAAAGCACGGGGCTACAACAAAGGCTTTATGTAATGCGGGTTTTGGTGATAAAAAATGAAATTATGCAAGTAATAAAAATTAGTGGTGATTGGCTTTTAAAAAAACAGTTTCATTTTAAAAATGCAAGAAAGAATAGAGCTTTTAAAAATCATTATCGATTGAATTGAAAAATTAAACTGACATAAAAAAGCATCTCTCTCCCTAAAATACTACCCCGTTTTTTTGTAGCTCAAAATGGCCCAGGTATAAAAAACTGTGGCGAATGTTAGAAGTGCAAAAAAAGGTTTGTGTAGCTCATCAAAACTGCTTCCTTTCAGGTAAACCAATCTAAACACCGACATAATGTATTTCAGAGGGCTGATGGTGCTTATCATCTGTGCCCAGCCCGGCATATTTTCGACCGGAGTGTAAAGGCCGCTCATAAAAATAAAGGTCAGCATAAAGAAAAACATCATCAGAATAGCCTGCTGAACGGTGGTGGCATAATTGGAAATAACGAGGCCAAATCCTGAAAAAGCCACAATAAATAAACTGGCAAAAAGGTAAATGGTGAGTAAACTCCCCGAGGGCTTCAGGCCCCAGTAAAACAAAGCAACTCCCATCGAAATTGTTAATACAACATAGCCAATCACCCAGTACGGTATAAGTTTGGATAAAATAAAAGTCCATTTTGTAACCGGCGTTACATTCATTTGCTCGATGGTTCCACTTTGCTTTTCGGCAACAATATTAAGTGCCGGTAAAAAACCGCAGATCATCGCAAGAATCATAACCAATAAAGCCGGAACCATGAAGACCTCGTATTTTAGCGTTGGATTGTAGCGATACAAAGGCATCATTTCCATAGCAGGAATCGTAACTTCATCAACTATTTTTAAATGCTTTACACGGATATCACTGTTAAAATCCATGATAATGTTCATTAAATAGGAACTGCCCAAACCGCCTTTGTTTCCGTTGACGGCATTTGCTGAAATCATCAAATCAGCCGATTGATCTTTGATCAAAGTGCGTTCAAAGTTTGCAGGAATCTCCAAAATCACATCCGACTCATCCGCTTCAATGCTTTTCATGGCTCCGTTGTATGTACCCGAAACATCACTTAATCGGAAATATCCTGAAGACTGTATTTTTTGAATCAGGGTTTGAGAGAAGCTACTTTTGTCATGATCGACAATGCTCAGGTTGATGTTTTTCACATCAAAATTTGCTGCATACGGAAAGATGATCATGGCAAACAAAGGCATCATAATAATGAGCTTGGGAATAAAGGTATTCCGTTTGATCTGCTTAAATTCCTTTTCTAATAGATAACGTAGCGTCATTATTCCAATCTGGTTTTAAATTTTTTTAAACTCACTGCTATCAATACAATGGCCATGGCACCAAGCACTGCAAGCTCAGTTAGAATCGAAGTGATGCCCAGGCCTTTTATCATAACATCTTTTACAGCCATAATAAACCACTTTGCAGGAATTACTTCTGCGATGACTTGCAGGAATATGGGCATGTTCTCGATGGGAAACATCAAACCGGAGAGTAACACAGTCGGCAACAATAAACCCATTACCGAACCCAACAAGGCTGCAATTTGTGATTCAACCAAGGTTGAAATTAAAAGCCCAAGCGCCAGCGAAACAAAAATGAACAATAGCGACAAACCGGTTAAGAGCCAGAAACTTCCAACAATGGGTACATCAAGCACAAATACTGCAAGCACCAATATGGTTAAATAATTGATGATGGAAACAGTAAAATAAGGTATCATTTTCGAGATGATAATCATCAAGGGAGGCATGGGCGAAACCAGGATAACTTCCATGGTTCCCAATTCTTTTTCTTTGGCAATGGACACTGAAGTCATCATGGCACAAATGAGCATTAAAATCAAGCCCATAACTCCGGGTACTGTGCTGTAAGCTCCTTTCAACGTTGGATTGTAAAGTAATTTAACTTCTGTGTGAATTTGATAGGGGGGCATGCCTGCAGATCCCATTTGTTCTTGTTGAAAGGCAGCAATCAGCATGCTTGCATACGATACCAAGGTAGAAGCTGTATTTGGATCTGTTCCATCAGCGATAAATAAAATCTGTGCATCACCGGTATGAACCATGTTTTCGTAAAAACTTTCGCTGAAAATCACCAACAAACTAACTTCACCTTTTTGGAAAATGGTTTCAATTTCGGCAGGGTTGCTCAGGTAGGCTTCCAGGGTAAAGTATTCGCTGCTTTGAATTTTGTCGATGATCTTTTGTGTGGCCATGTCGTTGGAAGGATCATAAACAGCAAATTTGGCATTTTTGATTTCTGTAGTAATACCAAATCCAAATAAAAGGATCATCAAAATCGGAAGCACAAGCAGGATGAGCATCGTCCAGCGATCCCTGAAGATGTGATAAAATTCCTTTTGTGTAAAAATTAAAAACTTTCTCATTTTAATAAAATAGCCACGCTTGTCCGCCAGCTGGCGGAGATGCACTGATGTAATTTAAAAATAGCCACTGCCTGCCCGCCTTTTGGCGGGATGCACTGATGTCCGAAGGACTCCTATGGAGAAATTTAATGATATTTCGTTGAAATGTAAGAGCGGGTGTAAATATTTGTCATTGCCTGCCCGCCCTCATGCTGAGAGCATTTCATCATTTATTCTTTCGCTTTTGCTCCCCGTGCCAGTTGAAAAAAAACTTCATCCATCGACTGAACCTTAAATTTCTCCTTTAACTTCGTTGGACTGTCCAGGGCGTCAATTCTCCCGTCAACCATAATCGACACCCGATCGCAATATTCGGCCTCATCCATGTAATGCGTGGTAACAAATACCGTAATTCCCCGGTCGGCAGCATCGTAAATTAATTCCCAAAACTGACGGCGTGCGGCTGGGTCAACACCTCCGGTTGGTTCGTCCAAAAAAACAATTTTTGGCTCATGAAAAATGGCGGCAGAGAATGAAAGTTTTTGCTTCCATCCTAAAGGCAATTCACTAACCATTGTATCTTTCTCGTTTTCAAAACCGAGGGTTTTGAGCAATTGATCAATCCTTGGATTAATTTCCTTGTCGGGAACTCCATAAATACCGCCAAACAAACGCAGGTTTTCCCACACTTTCATATCTTCGTACAAGGCAAACTTTTGACTCATATACCCGATGTTCTTTTTTATTTTCTCCGGATTCTTTTTAATGTCAAATCCTGCCACCTGACCAAATCCCGAAGTCGGTTTGCTCAAACCACAAAGCATGCGCATGGCAGTAGTTTTCCCGGCACCATTTGCACCCAGAAAACCAAAAATCTCCCCTTGTTCCACATCGAACGAAATGGCATCCACCGCAGTGAAATTACCAAATCGTTTTGTGAGATCCCGTGTTTCGATAACCTTCATCTGTTCATAATTTGTTTTCTCTCCCATTACATAAATAATGTTGTGTTTTGAGGCAAGGTTTTTTGTTCGGATATTCAAAAACTCCTGCATTTAATATTACGGTGCTCTGCACCTTCTTATTATTTATTCGGACTATTGCTACAAATATTATCGGTGCTCTGCACCTTTTATAAGCCACAGAGTGGCGATAATATTTGTAGAAACATAAATAAAGTAAAGCGGTGGAGGTGCAGCGCACCGAAATATTATTATTCTGAATTTTTGAGCAGGCTCTACATAGATGTTTAAAAATTACTTTAATAATACACATATCATGATTTCGAACTTAATTCCATAAAACAATCCTCAATGCCTGCCTTTATCGGTTCAATGCTTATTTCTGTATGACCCTTATCTTTTAAAAATCCTTTGAGTTGTTCCGCACTTAGATTCCCTACAGTAATATGGTGTGTTTCTCCAAAAGCAAAGCTGCTTTTGATTTCCGTATTGCTGCGCAGGTCTCGTAATAATTTCGACATCTCCGCACTTTTCACCGACCATAGAACCTGGTTATAAGCAGCCACAATATTTTCGGGTGTGTCAATCCTCATAAAAGCCCCATCCTGGATTAAAGCAATTCGATCGCACAAGCCGGCCTCGTCCATGTAAGGTGTGGAAACCAAAATGGTAATACCTTCCTTTTTCAGTTTTTTGAGCATGGCCCATAATTCCTTTCGTGAAACAGGATCAACCCCGGTTGTGGGCTCGTCCAAAAACAGGACTACAGGCTCATGAATCAAAGTGCAACACAAGGCCAGTTTTTGTTTCATCCCTCCCGAGAGTGCCCCGGCCCTACGGTTTTTAAAAGGTTCGATTTGCTGATAAATATCTTTGATCAGGTGGTAATTTTCCTGGATGGTTGTGTTGAAAATTGAAGCAAAGACTTTCAGATTTTCTTCAACCGACAAATCCTGGTACAGCGAAAACCGCCCGGGCATATAGCCCACTTTCTTGCGAATCTCTTTGTAATCTTTTACAACATCGCTTCCATCCACCCGGGCTTCCCCGGAGTCGGCCAGCAAAAGGGTTGTCAGGATTCTGAATAAGGTGGTTTTCCCGGCGCCATCCGGCCCGATGATGCCAAAGATTTCGCCCTTCTCCACCTCAAAGCTAAGGCCTTTTAAAGCTTCAACTTTTCCGTAGTTTCGTTTTATATCCTGAACCGAAATTGTACTCATCTATTTGGGAATTTTTATTCCACCATACATACCAATCTTTAAGTCGCCATCATTTTCAACGGCAATTTTCACCGCGTACACAAGGTTGGCTCTTTCATCCTGGGTTTGTATAGTTTTTGGTGTGAATTCCGATTTGCTCGAGATCCAGATAATCTTACCCTCATATTCACGGTTTCCGTCTTTACCAAATTCAGCCAGTACTTTTACGATTTTTCCGGTTTTAATTTCGGGAAGCTGATCGGCGGTAACATAAGCCCGCAGGATCATTCGTTTCATATCTGCCACTTTAAACAAGGGTTTCCCCATGGCTGCCAGTTCACCTTCTTCGGCATATTTTACCAATACAGTTCCATCGATCGGGCTCAATATTTTACTTCGCTTCAATTGATCGTTTATCAAATCAACCTGGGCTTCCAAAGCTAAACTTTGTGCATCAATTGCTTTGGTGCTGATGTTGAGTCCGGTTTTTTTTGCCTTTCGATTTGCCTGCAGCACATCGATTTGTGCGTTGATGTCGTCCAATTGTTTTTGGGTGGCTACATCACCTTTCAGTAATTTTTCGATACGCTTTTTTTCAAACTCTGCCTTTTCAATTTCCCGATCCAGGGCATCCAATTGCGATTGGATATCAGGGCGGCTTGAAAGTAAGGCGATTTGGTTGGCTTCCACCTGAAGCTTATTCAAATACAATTGTGTGCTGTCGATCTGTCCCAAAGCCTGATTTTTCAATAATACGTCTCCCTCCTGAATTGGGAAGGAAAGTAATTTTCCGGATGATTCGGCTGAAACAATAACTTCGGTGGCTTCAAATACGCCCGTGGCATCTGTTTCGTTTTCATTGGTTGAACACGAAAAGAGCGAAACGATTAAAATTGGAATGATGTATCTAAGTGTTTTCATTGCAAATATTTATTTTAATTTCCTGATTTGTTAACCTGATTAATTTACAAATTAATCACCAAAGGCCGAAAATATTTTATAAAATATTTTCGAGGGTTAACCCTCGAATTTCCACTGGAAATTCGGCTCAGCTGGCCAAAAGCCAGCGGAGTGAAAAATTCATGAATTTTTCAGGTTAAGGTACTGATATGCTTTCATGAGGTACTGGATTTCGTGCATAATCATATTTTGTTTGGTGACGTTTTCATCATTGATGCGATCGAGCATGGCCGACATAGTTACAATACCATTCTCGTACTTTACGGTGTAAGCATTTTTTATGCTGGTTTTTAGTAGCAATATTTCGCTGTCTTGTTCAAGCAGCTTCCGATATTTTTCCAGTTCCATATCTGTTTGGCTTAATTCCAGGTTAGTGTTGAATAAAAAAGTTTCCTCCTGGTTTTGGATGCGTTCAAGATTGATTTTTGTCAGCTTTTTATTATTTGAGTTTTTATACAATGGCGACAACTGCCAATTTAGGCTGAGGCCGGCAACCAACAAGTTATTCATTGTGGAAGTTCCAAATTCTAAGCCGGGGGAAAGAAAAACGCCAAAGCCCATTACCCCAAGCTTTGGCATAAGTGAGGCTTTGTTCAATTCTGCCTGTGCATTAATTAATGCTCTTTGGCTGGAAAATTTTGTTAGCTCAGGGCGATGAACAGATAAATCCGATAAAGTCTGTTCAAAAGCAGGTCTTGTAAATACAGCATCCTCACTTATTTCCTCCCCGATCATAGCCGAAAGTACTTTCATATAAGCCAGCTTATTGTAGTACAATTCATCTTGTTTTTGCCGGGTATTTATCAATTCTACTTTCAGCTCATCTTCATCCGAATTAAAAGCTATTCCATTTTCGATGGCGTTCTGCACTCTTTTTTGATTTCGCCTTAGGGTTTCTTTTAATAAATCCAATTGAGCTATTTGTTCGTCAATCAACAGTATCCCGAAATACAAATTATTAATACGATCTTTCAGTTGATATAAACTAATTTCAATGTCGGCGGTTTCAACATCCGAATTTGCTTCGATGATTCCTTTACTTGCTTTGGTCATGCCTCCATCCCAAATCACCTGATTAAGTTGACCCATGCCAATAAGTTTAGTATTTAGCGAAGATGACTCTGTACTCTGAGGATTAAGACTTGGCATACCTTCAACAATTCCACCGATCAAGGTAATATCCAATTGTGGCAAATAGGCCTTGTTGGCATTTGAAAGTGTTAGCTCTTTACTTTGCTCAATCAAACCAAACTGATGAATCAGGGGATAGTTTTTCAAGGCGCTGTCCTGGCAGGCTTCAACGGTAAGTGTTTGTGCCGGAGCTTGAAAAGCCACAAAAACTGCGAGGATAAAAAGTAGTTTATTCATCTTTTTAAAATTTATGGTTCTACTACCATTATTGTGATATTACTTTTTTAATGATGTAATTATTTCTTGGTTTTCAGTCCTCAGTCCTCAGTCCTCAGTCCTCAGTCTCCAGTCCACTGCCTACTGCCAATCCCGAAAAATAGAAAATTTTCTCCAAAGGAGTCCTATGGACAATTTTCATAATTTTTCGTGGATGCACGGGCAAAGCCCGGCACTGCCAACTAAAATTATCTTACTTCAATAAGTTTAAATCCTTTCCATTAAGTTTGCAGTAGTATCAAGTTTATAAAATCACAGCCCTTTTTACAAAAGCAATTACCTCTTCGGGGCGTTCATCAATATATTGTTGGTACTTTGTTTTGTCGCCATCCAGTGCGAACCCTGTAATAATTGGTTTCGCGATGAAAGGGAAAATGCACATTGCAAGGATGTTGGTAATTAAATGAACCGGATGAATGGGTCTGATTACGTTTTCTTCGATGGCCTTATTTACCAAATCGAAGAGTTGCTGTTTATCGAAATTGCTGTTTTGCATCAGATCAACTATCCTTTCCGGATTCCTGTTTAATTCGTGAATTACAAACTGGGGAATGTAAGGTCTGTTTTTGAGCATGTTAATGTATTGCCTGATAAATCCTTCCAGAAATTCTTCAAAGGATACTTCTTCAGATGCAGCTCGCTCGAAAATGGAAAAAATGTCTTTAAAAATTATGGTGAATACTTTCTCGAACAACTTGTCCTTGGTCCTGAAATAATAGTGAAGCAAGGCTTTGTTTATTCCGGCTTTATCAGCAATGTGTTGCATGCGCGCACCGTCCATCCCTTTTTGTACGAACACTGTTTTTGCAGCATCAACTATTTTGTCCTCGGTATTTTGTTCCTTAGCCATCAGGTTTAATCTTTTGATTTAACTATTTGGTTAAACCGATTGGGCAAAAGTATTTTTATTTTGGTACTACTACGAACTTAGTGGAAAGAAAAATATTAATAAGACCAGTCTAAAAAGCCTCAAAACCCCTAAATCCCCTGAAGGGGACTTTCCCAAACTACTAATTTTCAGTACTTCTTCCGTCAGCTGACGGATTGGGGTAAAAAGGACTAAAAATCAGTAGTTTTGGAGTTTTTAGACTTAACTCATAATTGTATTCACCAATAATGTTTTTACTATGTGTAGATGATAATATTTCCCAATATGGCCAGGTTGCAAATCTCTCCTGCTTGCAACATTTATTTTTTTGTTAAACCTGATTAATTCACAAATTCGTTGAATTTGTGAATTAATCACCGAAGGCCGAAAATATTTAAAATAAATATTTTCGAGGGTTAATCCTCGAATTTCCTTTGGAAATTCGGCTCTGACGGCTTTTTAGCCGTCAGAGTGAAAAATTCATGAATTTTTCAGATAAAAAACCCCTGCCTTTTTGACAGCAATTTTGTCAGTTGCAAAATTTATTGTCAAAATAAGCCCACTTCGTTCTCAAAGGCTTGTTATTAAACATTTTTTTAAGCGATTTGGAAAAACATCTGTGCTAATTGGCAACATCCT
Organism: uncultured Lentimicrobiaceae bacterium; assembly: GCA_964593705.1. GTDB lineage: Bacteria > Bacteroidota > Bacteroidia > Bacteroidales > 4484-276 > SABY01. The sequence goes on from CAZQIV010000145.1 coordinate 13,496, forward strand.
TTTCAACATATTTATTAACAAAAAACCCTTGGCACAATCATTGACAAAGGGCGGCTCATACAAATCAAATTGAAATTTTAAAAATTAAAAAGGAAATATAAACATGGGAAAAATAATTGGAATCGACTTAGGAACAACTAACTCATGCGTTGCCGTAATGGAAGGCAACGAACCTGTGGTAATCCCCAACTCCGAAGGCCGTAGAACTACCCCTTCGATTGTGGCATTTACCGATAATAACGAAAGAAAAGTGGGTGACCCTGCCAAACGTCAGGCCATCACCAACCCAACACAAACCGTGTACTCCATAAAACGTTTTATGGGTGAACCGTGGGACAGGGTTCAAACCGAAACCAACCGCGTATCGTACAAGGTTGTAAAAGGTGAAAATAGCACTCCTCGTGTAAAAATTCAGGATCGTCAATATACACCCCAGGAAATTTCGGCCATGGTACTTCAAAAAATGAAGAAAACCGCCGAAGATTATCTGGGAATCAGCGTGACGGAAGCGGTAATTACCGTACCCGCTTACTTTAGCGATTCACAGCGCCAGGCCACCAAAGAAGCCGGCGAAATTGCAGGCTTAAAAGTTAGCCGAATCATCAACGAGCCTACTGCCGCTGCTTTGGCTTATGGCCTCGACAAAAAGCATGACGACAATAAAATTGCTGTTTTCGACCTGGGCGGTGGTACTTTCGATATCTCCATCCTCGAACTGGGTGATGGTGTGTTTGAAGTAAAATCGACCAATGGCGAAACCCACCTTGGCGGTGATGATTTCGACCAGGTAATTATCGACTGGCTTGCCGATGAGTTTAAAAAAGATCAGAACATCGACCTGAAAAGAGACCCGATGGCCCTGCAGCGTTTGAAAGAAGCTGCCGAAAAAGCAAAAGTTGAATTATCAAGCTCAAGCGAAACCGAGATTAACCTGCCGTACATTATGCCGGTTGATGGAATTCCCCAACACCTTGTGCGTAAACTTACCCGCGCCAAATTTGAACAGTTGTCTGATGCCCTGATCAAAAAAACAATAGAGCCTTGTCGCAAAGCGCTAAAGGATGCCAGTTTATCAGCTTCTGATATCAATGAGGTAATTCTTGTTGGTGGATCAACACGTATTCCGGCAATCCAGGATGTGGTAAAAGATTTCTTTGGTAAAGAGCCTTCAAAAGGTGTAAACCCCGATGAGGTTGTGGCCGTTGGTGCTGCTATCCAGGGCGGAGTTTTAACAGGTGAAGTTAAAGATGTATTGCTTTTGGATGTTACCCCGCTTACTTTGGGTATTGAAACTTTGGGCGGCGTAATGACTAAACTCATTCCATCAAACACCACCATTCCAACCAAGAAATCGGAAACATTTTCTACAGCTGCCGACAATCAACCTTCGGTAGAAATTCATGTATTGCAAGGTGAGCGCTCCATGGCGAAAGTTAACAAAACCATCGGGCGTTTCAACCTCGACAGCATTCCACCGGCACCACGTGGCGTTCCTCAAATTGAAGTAACTTTCGATATTGATGCCAACGGAATCCTGAATGTTTCGGCTAAAGATAAAGGTACCGGCAAATCACAAAGTATCCGTATTGAAGCATCTTCCGGTTTATCCGAGGATGAAATCAATAAGATGAAAGCCGAAGCTGAAGCCAACGCTGATGATGACAAAAAAATAAGAGAACGTATCGATAAGCTCAACGGTGCCGACTCGTTGATTTTCCAAACGGAAAAACAATTGAAAGAATATGGCGATAAGTTGCCTGCCGACAAAAAACAGCCCATCGAAGATGCTTTGAACGAGCTTAAAGAAGCCCACAAAAGCGAGAACATCGAAGGTATTGACGCTGCCAGCAAAAAACTCAACGAGGTTTTCCAGGCTGCAAGCCAGGAAATGTATGCTGCTTCACAGCAACAAGCAGGAGGCCAACCCGGCGGCCAGCCAGGCGAACAACCCGGTGGCCAGCAGCAAGGCGGAGGTAATGATGATGAAGTTACTGATGTTGACTTTGAAGAAGTGAAAGACGACAAATAGGAATTCGATATTTTGAATATTTAAAAAACCCGGCAACATTGCCGGGTTTTTTTTATAGATAAACCCTAACTTGGACAAGCCAAAACCAAACAAGGTGATCATGTAAAACTTATGGTGTATTCCTGTTTTGGTTTGTCCAAGTTAGTCGGCAAAATTTATAAATGCATATTTTGCAATTTAGAGCTTTATTATTCACCTACCTGTCATATTATCGACAATGCATTTTAAATTTTGCTTTAGGCTCTTAGAAAACAACTAATGCTAACATGTTAACGATATTTATGCTGCGGTTTTTTCCCTTAAAGGCTTTTTTCTCTCAGGGAAAAACGTAGTGCCTTGGTGGC